>NZ_CP134700.1:3491860-4190232 GCF_031852275.1 Halovalidus salilacus
CCGGCATCGAGACCGTCGCGGAGAAAGACGGCGACGAGTACGTCGCCAACGGCAACAAGATGTGGATCACCAACGGGACCGTCGCGGACGTCGGCGTCCTGATGGCCAAAACCAGCCCCGACGAGGGCCACCGCGGCATCACCGCCTTCCTCGTCGAGATGGACTGGGACGGCATCACGACCGAGAAGATCAAGAACAAGCTGGGCATCCGCGCCTCCGACCTCGCGGAGGTCATCATCGACGACGTCCGCATCCCGGAGGAGAACGTCATCGGCGAGGTCGACAAGGGCTTCTACCAGCTCATGGAGTTCTTCGCCTCCGGCCGAACCAACGTCGCCGCCCAGGCGGTCGGCGCCGCCCAGGGCGCGCTCGACTCCGCGATCGAGTACGCCGGCGAGCGCGAACAGTTCGACAGGAAGATCGGCGAGTTCCAGGCCATCCAGCACAAGCTCGCCGAGATGGCGACGCAGGTCGAGGCCGCCCGCTCGCTGACCTACCGCGCCGCGTCCCAGGTCGAACAGGAGAACCAGGAGATCGCCGCCAAGTACTCGAGCATGGCGAAGCTGTTCGCCTCCGAGATCTCGGTCGACGTCGCCGACGAGGCCATCCAGGTGCACGGCGGCTCGGGCTACGTCTCGGACTACCCGGCCGAGCGGTACTACCGCGACGCCCGCATCACGAAGATCTACGAGGGCACCAGCGAGATCCAGAAGAACATCATCGCCGACCGCCTGCTCTGAGCGGGCGCGTCCCGAACTCCGATTTCCGAACTCCGAACTCCGAACGTCGATCCAAATTTTCGAGCGCGCGACGCCTCGAGCGACCGCGTTAGTCCACCACGAACTCGATGGCCGCGCCCTGTCCGTAGCCGACGCACATCGTCGAGAGGCCGCGGCCGCCGCCCCGGCGTCGGAGTTCGTGGATCAGCGTGACGGGCAGGCGCGCACCCGACGCGCCGAGGGGGTGGCCGATGGCGATCGCGCCGCCGTTGACGTTGAAGGTCTCGTCGTCGAAGCCGAGTTCGCGCTGGCAGTAGAGCGTCTGGCTCGCGAACGCTTCGTTGAGCTCCACGAGGTCGTACTCGTCCGCGCTCCGACCGTTGCGCTCCCAGAGGCCCCGGACCGCCGGGACGGGTCCGATGCCCATCACGCGCGGGTCGACGCCGGCGACGTTGTGGTCGCCCACCTCGGCGAGCACCTCGAGGCCGCGCTCCTCGGCGAACGCACGGCTCGTGAGCAAGACGGCGGCGGCCCCGTCCGAAATTTGCGAGGCGTTGGCGGCGGTGACCGTGCCGTCCTCCTCGAAGGCGGGCGGCAGCTTCGCGATCTTCTCCTTCGTGGTGCCGGGGCGCAGGCCCTCGTCCTCGGTGACGACCCCCTCGTCCTCGACGGCTTCGCCGTCTGCTCGGTGCCTCCCCGACGCACCACCCGTGTCGATCGGGACGATCTCGTCGTCGAAGCGCCCCTCCTCGGTGGCCTCGACGGCACGCTGCTGGCTGCGGGCGCCGTATGCGTCTTGCTCCTCGCGGCCGATGTCGTACTCCCGCGCGACCGTCTCGGCGGTCTGGCCCATCCGGAGGCCGGCGACGTCGTACTGCTCGGAGATACCGTCGTAGACGCCGATTCCGTGTCGGCGCTCGTTGCGCGTCATGTTCTCGACGCCGCCGGCGACGATCACCTCGCGCTGCCCCGAGCGGATGGCGTCGGTCGCGCTCATGATCGCCTCCGCGGAGGAGGCACAGAGGCGGTCGATCGTCGTCCCGGGGACCGACTCGCCGAGATCCGAACAGAGGGCGATCACGCGCGCGAGATTGTTGCTCTGCTCGTTCACCTGCTTGGCACACCCCCAGCGGACGTCGTCGACGTCGTCGCCGGAGAAACCGGTCCGCTCGAGCATCTCGTTCACGAGCGGAACCGACAGTTCCTCGCTGCCCATCTCGGCGTAGACGCCGCCCTGTTTGCCCTGGGGCGTCCGCACCGCTTGCACGACCACCGGCTGGTGCTGCTCCGTCATACCGAATACCACGCGGGGCCGGAAAGTAAGCGTCCCGATCACCGACGGACCGCGAGCCCCGCCGGGCCGACGGAAGGCGGCGGGATCGGCGACGGTGCGATCGGGCGAACAGGAACGTTTTTTGCGCTCAGTTCGGTCCTCACTCACATGCAGATCGCAGTCCTCGGAGCCGGGAGTATGGGCCACGGAATCGCGCAGGTGTCCGCGATGGCCGGACACGACGTCGTCCTCAGGGACGTCCAGGAGTCGTTCGTCGAGGAGGGCATCGAGGGCATCCGCGAGAACCTCCAGGGCGGCGTCGACCGCGGGAAGGTCACCGAGGAGGAGATGGAGGCGACCCTCGAGCGGATCGAGGGGACGATCGACCTCGAGGAAGCCGTCTCAGACGCGAACCTCGTCGTCGAGGCGGTCCCGGAGGACATGGACCTCAAGAAAGAGGTCTTCTCGGACGTCGAGACGTACGCGAGCGAGGAGGCCGTCCTCGCCTCGAACACCTCCTCGCTGTCGATCACGGAGATGGCCAGCGCGCTCGAGCACCCCGAGCGCGTCGTCGGCCTCCACTTCTTCAACCCGCCGCACATCATGGACCTCGTCGAGATCGTGATCGCAGAGCAGACCGACGAGCGAACCGAGGAGTTCGCGATCGACTGCGTCCGCGACCTCGAGAAGGAGGACGTCGTCGTCCGCGACACCGCCGGCTTCGCCACCTCCCGACTCGGCCTCGCGCTGGGCCTCGAGGCGATGCGGATGGTCGAGGAAGGGGTGGCGAGCCCCGCCGACATCGACGAGGGGATGAAGATCGGCTACGGCCACCCGATGGGGCCCCTCGAGTTGACCGACCAGGTCGGGCTGGACGTACGCCTGCACATCGCCGAGCACCTGCGGGAGGAACTCGGCGAGCGGTTCAAGCCGCCGCAGAACCTGCGCCGGAAGGTCCGCGCCGGAAAGCTCGGCAAGAAGACCGGCGAGGGGTTCTACGTCTGGGAAGAGGGCGAGCGCGTCGGTACGAGCGGCGACCGGGGTGGTGACGGTGAGTGAGCGGACGCTGACCGACGAGTACGAGTTACTCTCGGTCGAGGTCGGCGAGAACGTCGAGGGGGTCGCCACGATCACGATCGACCGGCCGGACGCCCGCAACGCGCTCAACGCCGAGGTTCGGACGGAGCTGAAAGACGCCCTCGCCGCGGCCGAGGCAGACGAGGACGTGCGCGTCCTCGTGCTCACGGGCAGCGACGAATCGAGCTCGTTCGTCGCCGGGGCGGACGTCAAGGAACTTCGCGAGCGCGACCTCGTCGAGCAGCGCGAGGCGAGCGCCCGCCCGCGCGTCTACGAGACGGTCGACGGCCTCTCGATCCCCGTCATCGCGCGCATCAACGGCCACGCGCTCGGCGGCGGCTGCGAACTCGCCCAGGCCTGCGACGTCCGGATCGCCCGATCGGGGGCGAAGCTCGGCCAGCCCGAGATCAATCTCGGCATCATCCCCGGCGGCGGGGGCACCCAGCGGCTCGCCCGCCTCGTCGGCGAGGGACAGGCGATGCGCCTGATCCTCTCGGGCGAACTGATCGACGCCGAAGAGGCGAAAGAGATCGGTCTCGTCGACGAGGTCTGCGAGGACGAGGACCTCGACGAGCGCGTCTACGACCTCGCCGGGAAGATGGCCGAGAAGAGCCCGCTGGCCCTCGAGCTCGCCAAGGAGGCGATCACGGCCAGCTCCCGAATGGGGCTCGACGACGGCATCGACCACGAGTCTGAACTGTTCGTCCAGCTGTTCGCCACGCGCGACAAGAACGAGGGGATCGACGCGTTCCTCGAGGGGCGCGACCCCGAATTCACCGGCGAGTGATCGTCGATCGGCGACGGTCCGTTGCCGATAATTACTGTTTATCTGTACGACAGTTCGGTATATTAGTCTATCATTTTATAGGTATCGGTCGCGTCTTCCGTCGTGTGCTCTCGAGAATTCGCTCGACCGTTTACTGGCATTTGAACGGTTTAGGGACAGGTTCCTGTGCTCGATCGTCGAATAGCTCCAGCTGGAATTTTTGCTGGTGAAGTAAGGAGCCCCCGTGCAAAATTGGGAGTCTGAGGGGTCGTGCCGATCGTTAGTCCCGTGACGTTCGATCCGTATCGAACGAGGGCGATCGGTTCTCGTCACCGTCGTATGATAAAATTTCGATATAAAATTCGATCGATCACGTCTGCAGGTCTACACGGACGGACGAACCGATCACCGACGGGCGAATCGATACCCAACTACTTTGGGAAAGTATTTGTTTACCTGCCAGTGGAAGCCACCGACGCCGTCTGACAGGTAGACGGCCCCGGAGACGCACCCCCAGAACGCGTCGATTCGCGAGCCCACCCCCGGCGGCGCGCGAGGACGACGATTCGTCCGACCGACGTTCCATCCCCTCCACACCGGTCTCCCACCGGGTTTCCCCCCCTCCCCTTTCCGCGACGCTCGGCGATCGAACTCCCCGGCGACCGAATTCGGCCTCGCGAGGTGCGATCGCCCGCCCCGGATCGACGACGACGTCCGACCGGAAGCCGACGGTTTATGCTTCCGACGGGTGAGTGTAAGACATGGCCACGGAGCGGACCCCGAACGACGATCCGGCGGCGGATCCGCGCGCGCGGTACGACTACGAGAGCGACGACGTCGACCGACCGGCGCTCGTGCGCGACATTCGACGGTTCGTCGACTGCGACGTCCGGTTCGACTCCTACTCGCGCGAACTGTACGCCACCGATGCGAGCCCGTACGAGGTGACGCCCATCGGCGTCGTCTTCCCCCGATCGACGGAGGACGTCGCCGGCGTCCTCGAGTACTGCGCGGAGCGGGAGATCCCCGTGCTCCCGCGGGGCGGCGGGACGAGCCTCGCCGGACAGACGGTCAACCGCGCCGTCGTCCTCGACTTCACCCGGCACATGAACGAGATCCTCGAAGTCGACCCCGAGGGGCAGAGGGCGACCGTCCAGCCCGGAACGATCCTCGGGACGCTGAACGAGACGCTCGAGCCCCACGGGCTCAAGTTCGCCCCCGATCCGGCCTGGGGCGACAAGAGCGCGATCGGCGGCGCGGTCGGCAACAACTCGACCGGGGCGCACTCGCTGCAGTACGGCAAGACCGACGCGTACGTCGAGGAGGCCGAGGTCGTCCTCGCCGACGGGACCGTCACCCGGTTCGGCGAGGTGACCCTCGAGGAGATCGACGAGCGCGCGGATCCCGACGGCGATCTCGAGGGGCGGATCTACGCCGAGGTCTCGAGGATTCTCGCGGAGGACGCGGACGAGATCGAGGCGGCCTACCCCGACATGAAGCGCAACGTCTCGGGGTACAACCTCGACCGCCTCGTCGCGGAGGCCCGCGGGGAGACCCTGCCGGGCGGCGAGGAGACGGGCGAGCCCGGAACCGTCAACCTGGCGCGGCTGCTCGCGGGCAGCGAGGGCACCCTCGCCGTCGTGACGGAGGTGACCGTCTCGCTCGAGCCGATTCCGCCGTCGAAGGCGGTGACGCTGCTGTGTTACCGCGAGCTCCACGACGCCATGGCGGACGTGGCGCCGATCCTCGAGCACGACCCCGCCGCGGTCGAGGTGCTCGACGACGTGCTGATCGACCTCGCCCGGGACACGGCGGAGTTCGGGCCGGTCACCGAGATCCTCCCGGAGGGAACGAACGCGGTGTTGCTCGTCGAGTTCTACGCCGAGGACGCCGACGAGGGCCGGGAGAAGGTCGCCGGCCTGCTCGCCGATCGGTGTCCCTCGGCGACGCCGGCCGCCGACCCGCCGGCGAACGCGCCGACGGTCGACGCCGAGCGGTCCGCGATCGAGGCGCTCGAGGCCTACGACAAGGCCGAGCGCGCGAAGCTGTGGAAGCTACGCAAGTCCGGCCTCCCGATCCTGCTCTCGAGGACGACAGACGAGAAGCACATCTCGTTCATCGAGGACACCGCGATTCCGCCCGAGCGCCTCCCCGAATTCGTCGAGGCGTTCGAGGAGATCCTCGAGTCCTACGACACCTACGCCACGTTCTACGCCCACGCCGGGCCGGGCGTGCTCCACGTCCGCCCGCTGGTGAACACGAAGACCGAGTTCGGCCTCGAGCAGCTGTACGGCATCGCCGACGAGGTGACCGACCTCGTGGTCGACCTCGGCGGTTCCGTCTCGGGGGAGCACGGCGACGGCCGCGCCCGCACCCAGTGGAACCGCAAGCTCTACGGCGAGGACCTCTGGCGGGCGTTCCAGGACCTGAAGACGGCGTTCGACCCCGACTGGCTCCTCAACCCGGGGCAAGTCGTCTTCCGCGACGACCATCCGACGGACCTGCGCGAACACCTCCGGTTCGACCCCGACTACGAGTTCGAGGCCGGCTTCGAGCCCGAACTCGAGTGGGCCAACGAGAACGGATTCCGGGGGATGGTCGAGCTCTGCCACGGCTGTGGCGGCTGTCGCGGCGAGCAGTCGACGACCGGCGGCGTGATGTGTCCCACCTACCGGGCGAGCCGGGAGGAGATCACGGCGACCCGCGGCCGGGCGAACGCCCTCCGACAGGCGATGAGCGGCGACCTCGACCCCGACGAGGCGTTCACGGACGAGTTCATGGAGGAGGTGATGGACCTCTGCATCGGCTGCAAGGGCTGTGCGATCGACTGCCCGAGCGAGGTCGACATGGCCAAACTGAAAGCCGAAGTGACCCACGAGTACCACCGGCGTAACGGCTCGAGCCTGCGCGATAAGTTGTTCGCGAACGTCGCCACCCTCTCGGCGCTCGGTAGCCGCTTCGCGCCGGCATCGAACGCCCTCCCGAAGCTGCCGGGCGCGCGCTGGCTCCTCGAGGAGACCATCGGCATCGCGCGCGACCGGCCGCTTCCGACGTTCCACGACCGGACCTTCCGCGACTGGTTCGAACAGCGCGACGGCGCGCGGGTATCCGAGTCGACGGCCGTTCGTAAGGCCGTCGTCTACCCCGATACGTACACCAACTACAATCACCCGGAGGCCGGAAAGGCGGCCGTGCGGGTGCTCGAGGCCGCGGGCGTCCACGTCGCCGTCCCGGGCGAACTGGGCGACACCGGCCGCCCCGCGTTCTCGAAGGGATTCCTCGAGACGGCCCGCGACCGGGCGGCCGACAACGTCGGGGCGCTCGCGCCGCTCGTCGAGGAGGGGTGGGACGTCGTGGTGATCGAGCCCTCCGACGCGGTCATGTTCCAGCTCGACTACCCGGACCTCCTCCCGGGCGAGGAGACCGAGACGGTCGCGAACGCTACCTACGGCGCCTGCGAGTACATCGACGTCTTCGGCCTCGACGCCGAGATCGACTTCGCGGGCGTCGAGCGGCCCGAGACGGCCGCCGGGGCCGCGGGCGTGGGCGGGGGCGCGACTGCCGACGGCGGACGCGCCGACGCGGCGACCGGCGGCGATCCCCGCGACTCGCTCGTCTACCACGGCCACTGCCACCAGAAGGCGACGGCGAAGGACCACCACGCCGTCGCCGTCCTCCGGCGCGCGGGCTACGCGGTCGATCCGCTCGATTCGGGGTGTTGCGGCATGGCCGGCAGCTTCGGCTACGAGGCCGAACACGCCTCGATGAGCGACGCCATCGCGAATACCCTCTACGAACAGGTCGAGGAGAGCCCCGGCGAACGGGTCGTCGCCCCCGGCGCCTCCTGTCGCACGCAACTCGAAACTCGTCCCGGCGCCGAGGGAAGTCCGCCGACCCCGATCGAGATGGTCGCGAGGGCCCTCGAGTGAGGCTTACGCCGAGTCCGCGTTGGAACTCGAGGGGACGAGGTCCTCGTACCGGGCGCCGGTCTGTTTCAGCGTCTCCGTCGAGTAGAGGCGCTCGTGGGGGACGGGGAGGTGGTCGGCGCCCAGTTCGTCGATCTTTTCGTCGACGGCCTCGGGGTCGCGGCCGTGGATCATCGTGAAGAGGTTGTACGGCCAGTCGAGGTCGAGGCGACGCGGCCGGTGGTAACAGAGGGTAACGTACGGGAGTTCCCCGACCGCCTCGCCGCGCTCGTCGAGCTCCTCGTCGGGCACGTCCCAGACCACCATGCAGTTCGAGGTGAAGCCCGTGACGACGTGGTTGACCACGCAGCCGATGCGCTTGATGCAGCCCCGGTCCGACAGCCGGCGGATCGCTTCGAGAACGTCGGCGACGTCGGCCTCGAGCGTTTCGGCGAGGTCGCGGTAGGGGGTCGCTGAGAGGGGAAATCCCCCCTGAATCTCCAGCAACAGGTCGCACTCGAACCGCGAGAGGTCGCCCGCCGCCTCCTCGCTGATCCGGGTCGCGGAGGCGTCGGTGCCCTCGCGCAACGACTCCCGTGCGAACCGATCCGCGTTGACGACGGGGAACTCGAGGTCGATGTAGTAGTCGGTCAGCATCGGGAGGTTCAACACCGTACAGCCCGTTCGCGCTTCGATCTCGGCGAGTATCTCGTCGCGCGTGTCCCGCGAACCCGCGGTGACGACGAACCACATGTTCCACTCGTGGTCGCGGGCGTAGTTGTGGTTGACCTGCCGGTAGCCGTTGACCACCGCTGCGATCTCGTCGAACCGGCCCTCGGGCGCCTTCACGGCCGCGAGCGTCGACGAGCCGATCACCGGCGGGTTGAGCACCGGCCCGAACCGCCGGAAGATCCCCCGCTCGAGGAGCGTGCGGACGCGCTCGACGGCCTCGTCCTCCTCGATCTCGAGGTCGTCGGCGACGCGGCGGAACGGCCGTTCGGCGATCGGAAAGCCGCTCTGATAGCCGTCGACGAGGGCCGCGTCCACCTCGTCGATGGCCTCCCGCCAGTCCCCCGAGAGGGTGCTCATTGGTCGAGGTTAGGTCGGTCGAAAGGTATCGCTTTCGGGTCCCGGTCGAACACCCGTCGCGTCCGGACGTTGAATGCGGACTCGCCAGACGGTCGGAGCGAATCGGTGGTCTAGCCCCGCGTATCAGTTCTCGTGACGGTACTGTAACGCCTATTACCTCGAACAATGTTATCACCACACATGGCACTCACCGAGCCGATCTCGATCGACGGCGACGAGCGGGCGCAGATATACGAGTACGTCGAATCGCGAGGGGCGGTCCGCCGCGAACGAGTACGCGAGGACCTGTTTCCGAAAGATCCCCCGGGCGATCCCCAGTACTCCCGGGCGTTCAGACACGACGTCGCGATCCTCAAGCGCGACGGCTACCTCGAGGAGGACGACGACGGCACGCTGCGCATCGCGATCGACGTCGAGGAGGAAGAGGCGGCGTTCACTACCGAAGACCTCGACGTCACGATCAGGCCGGCCAGGCAGGAGGACCTCTCGGGTATCGTCGGCGCGATCCGGCAGGTCGCCGAGGAGATGACCTACATCGAGGCCGAGACCGTCGCTGACGAACTCGACCACGAGGACGTCCTCCTGCGCCACAACGAGTTCGAATCCCGGATGTTCTTCGTCGCCACCGTCGAGGGCGAGGTCGTCGGCTGGGCTCACCTCCACATCCCGACCCTCGCGAAGCTCTCACACACCGCCGAACTCACCGTCGGCATCCTGGAAGGGTACCGCGGGATGGGCATCGGGAGCGAGTTGCTCGACCGCGCCCTCGAGTGGGTCCGCTCGAACGGCCTCGAAAAAGTGTATCAGAGCGTCCCCTCGACCAACGAGGAGGCGATCGACTTCTTCGACGCTCGCGGCTGGGCGGTCGAGGCCGTCCGCGAGGACCACTACAAACTCGACCAGGAGTACATCGACGAGGTGATGATGGCGATCGAACTCTGAGGGAGAGCCGGCCCGCGAACCGGCCGAACCGTCGTACGGCGGGTCGCGTTCCCGCCGGAAACGGGAGGCTTTTGCGCCGTCCGTCCCAACGAGCGCACATGGCTCAGGCATCCCAGGAGTTCGGCGAGTGGCCGCTGAAGCGGCTGATGACGGAGGTCGTCGGCACCGGCACGAAGTCCGCTGAGGACATGACGCGCGAACAGGCCCGAGAGGCGTTCCAGCGCATTCTCGCGGGCGAACCCGACCCGACCACCCTCGGCGCGTTCTGGCTCGCCAACCGGTGGAAGCACAACACGCCCGAAGAACTCGCGGCGTTCACCGACGTGATGTACGAGGAGGGCGTCGTGACGGCGGAACCCGACTGCGACCCCGTCGACTGCGGCGCGAACTACGACGGCAAACACACCTCCGCGCTGCTCGGCGTCGGCGCGGGCCTGGTCGCCGCCGCCGCGGGCACGCCGGTCGTCACCCACTCGGGCGACCGCGTCCCCACCCAGAAGGCCACGGCCTACAAGCACGTCCTCGACGAACTCGACGTCCGGACGGAACTCGAGCCCGAAGAGAGCGCCGAGATGGTCGACGAGACCGGCTTCGGGTTCTACTACCAGCCGGCGTTCAACCCCGCAATCCACTCGCTGTACGACCGGCGGGACCAGATGGGCGTGCGGACGTTCGTCAACACGATCGAGACCGTCGCCAACCCCGCGAACGCCGACGTCCACCTCGGCTCGTTCTACCACCTCGCGTTCGCGAAGAAGATGACCGACCTCGTCAAAGAGAGCGAGCGTACCGACTTCTCCCGCGTCATCATGTTCCAGGGGATGGAGGGCTACGACGACATCCGCCCCGGCTACACCAAGGTCGTCGAGTGGAACGCCGAGGACGACGATCTCACAGACTACGAAATCGAGACCGCGAACTTCGGCATGGACGTGGAGCGCGAGGACCTCGCGGTCGACGACGTCACCGCCGACTCGGCCCACATCACCGAGGAGGTGCTCGCCGGCGAGCGCGAGGACGGCTTCGCCGACGCCGTCGCGCTCAACGGCGCCTTCCGCATCTACGCCGGCGGCGACGCCGACTCGCTCGAAGAAGGCCTCGAGACCGCCCGCGAGGTCATCGACGACGGCAGCGCCGAGTCGGTGCTCGAGGAACTGCGCGCGTTCTGATCGCACGCGAGCGATCGTAACGACGACGTCATCGGCGGGCGTAATCGAGGTCTTCGTCCAACTCTTCGTCGGTGTAGTGGCGTTCGATTCCGCGTTCGCCGAGTAGTTCGCTAAAGTCCCGTTTCGACAGTCCTGCGAGTTCCCGCGCTTTTCCGAACGAAAGGACGCCCCGGTCGTACAACAAACACGCGAGTTCCTCGCGCATCACTCCCTCTCGTTCGTCTTCTGGGAGCCGGAGCGCGTCGTAGACGTCCTCCGGAATCTCGATGGCGGTCATAGGGGAGATACGGCCGAATGCCGGATAAGCGTTCGTCCTCGAATTCGTCGTTCGAATCTCACCGGCGATAGCTCCCTTCGAGTCGGCGAGTCAGCCGCTCCCCTGTGCCCCTTTTCTTACCACTGTTCGAGATGTCCCCTATTCTGCAAACAGCTCACGCTCCTACATCGTAAACAATGAACGAATTTATGTGACTATCCGCCGATAGCGCTATCATGCGACTCGAGGACAGGACCGTCGTCATCACGGGAGCAGGGTCGGGAATCGGGGAGAAAACCGCGGAGCGGTGCGCCGAGGAGGGTGCGCGCGTGATCGTCACCGACGTCGACGTCGAGAGCGGCGAAGCCGTCGCAGAGCGCCTCCGGGAGGACGGCGCAGAGGCGGAGTTCTACGAACTCGACGTGACCGACAGCGACCGGGTCCACGAGGTCGTCGACGAGGTCGCCGAGGCGTCCGGCCTCGACGTGATGGTCAACAACGCCGGCGTCGGCCACCCCGGCGGGAGCCTCGAGGAACTGGACGAGGAGGTCCGGGACTTCGTCGTCGATATCAACCTCAACGGCGTCTGGAACGGCTGCCACGCCGCGCTGCCGCACATGAAAGAACAGGGCCGCGGCTCGATCGTCAACGTCGGCTCGCTCGCGAGCATCCTCGGCCTCCCGAAGCAGGCCGCCTATTCGACGACCAAGGCGGCCGTGTTGAACCTGACCCGGACGGTCGCCGCCGAGGCGGGCCCCTACGGCGTGCGCGCCAACACGGTCTGCCCCGGCTTCACCGAGACTCAGCTGCTCGATCGGTACCTCGAGAAGCAGGACGATCCCGAGCGGGCCCGCGAGGCGATGGCGAACCAGTACCCCCTCAAGCGCCTCGCCAGGCCCGAGGAGATCGCCGACGCCATCCTCTTTCTCGCCAGCGACGAGTCCTCGTTCGTCACCGGCCACGGCCTGGTCGTCGACGGCGGGTTCTCGACGATGTAGGCCGCCGTTCCCCGTCGCCTATCCGCGTTCCCGAACGAGCGCCACGCTCGCGAGTTGATCGCCCTCCGTCACCGTCGCCTCCTTCGTGATCGCGTAGAGGATCCCGTCGCGGTCCGCCGCTGCCTCGTGGAGCGCCTCGTACGTCGTCGGGTGGTAGACCGTTCCGAGGGGGGTTCCCTCCGAGACCGCCTCGCCCACCTCGAGGGTCGGGTCCGGTCGGAACAGCCCCGACTCGTCGGCCGTCACCTGCCCGAGGTGGTTGCGGGCCACCGTCTGGTCCCGCTCGGGGACGCTCCCGGGGAGCATCTCGAGGTGCCGACAGACGTTCACGAGGCCCTCGACGGCGTCCTCGACGACGTCCTCGATGATCTGTTCTTTGAACGCGAGTTCGGGCGTGATCGCGGGGATTCCCTCGTCGGCGGCGGCCACGCGGAGTTTGCCCGAGAAGCCGCGACGGTGCCACTCCGACGAGTCGGCGGGCTCGACCAGGAGGAGGTCCGTCCCGAAGGCCTCCGCGAGCGGCCGGGAACCGGGTTCGTCCTCGGCGAAGACGACGTGCGGGTGCATGTCCGGGCTGCCCGTGTGGAGGTCGACGACGGCGTCGGCCCCCTCGACGTACGCCCAGAGGCGAGCGGCCATCCGCTGGTGGAGGGTCCCCTCGGAGTCGCCCGGCCAGACTCGATTCATGTTCGGGTTGATGCTGTCGAGTTGCTCGGGCGTCGTGTACGAGACGCGGTCGAACGTCAGCGGATTGGCGACGGGGACGGCGACGATCGTCCCCGAGAGGGACTCGAGAGGGATTCGGTGGTGGAAGCGCCGGAGCACCTCGGTGCCGTTGATCTCTCGGCCGTGCTGGGCCGCCTGGACGTACAGCGTCGGGCCGTCGCTCGCGCCGCGGTAGGTGTGGACCGTCGTCGTGATCTCCATTCCCGACGGGAGCCTCGCGAGGGTCACCTCCGTCGCGACGTGGGTTCCCGCCTCGGTCTCCGTCTCCGCTTCCGACACCGCCTCTGTCTCCGATTCCGACCCCGATTTCGGCTCCGTCTCGGGATCGAACCCTGGCCCGGAACTCATACGCGGCGGTTCCACGTCCGCGGGTATGTACCTGGGGGCGGCCACTGCGGGCGTCGCCGCCGCGCCGACGGCCCGAGACCACCACCGTTTTCACCGGCCGCGCCGTCGGCGTGCCTATGGGAGACCTGACCGCGACCCTGCACACGAGCGAGGGCGACGTCGAGGTAGAACTCTACGACGAACGCGCGCCGCGGACCGTCGGGAACTTCGTCGGCCTCGCGACGGGCGAGCGCGAGTGGACCGACCCGGAGACCGGCGAGCGCGTCACGGACGAGCCGCTGTACGACGACGTGCTCTTCCACCGCGTCATCGACGGCTTCATGATTCAGGGCGGAGACCCGACGGGAACCGGCCGCGGCGGCCCCGGCTACCAGTTCGACGACGAGTTCCACGAGGACCTGCGCCACGACGACGAAGGAATCCTCAGCATGGCGAACTCGGGCCCCAACACGAACGGCTCGCAGTTTTTCATCACGCTCGACGCCACCCCCCACCTCGACGACCGCCACTCGGTGTTCGGCAAGGTGATCGACGGCATGGACGTCGTCCGCGAGATCGGCTCCGTCGAGACCGACGCCCGCGACCGCCCGGAAGAAGACGTCCTGCTCGAGTCCGTCACGGTCCACGACGACCGGTAATCCGACGACCTCGATCGGTACGCGATTCGTTTCCTCGAATACCGTCGACGCCACCGTCGACGAACGACCGTTCTCGAATCGACCGTCCTCGAGCCGACCGTCTTCCCGACTGACCTCCCCCAGCTGTCGGCTCCGAAAATTCGAGCCTCGGTTCGACTACCCCCTCGCAGGTACACCTCGTCACGGGAGAGTATCCACCGCCTACCCCGAGGACACGGAGCGGATTCTAATAGGCGTTCGAACCGGGAAATCGCACGGTCGAGGCGAACGCCCGGACTGGCCGGTCGACGCGACAAGCCTGGTCGCCGTGCGCCTCGGTCGGTGGACCGAAGATGTCTCGCACGCGCCACGGGGACGATCGCGGAGGAATCGGAGTGGGAACGCTCGTCGTTTACGCTGGGGTCGTCCTCGTCGCGGCGACCGGCGCGGGGGTGGCCCTCGCCGCCGCGACGTCGCTCGACGTGACGGCGATGAGCTTCGGCGCGGAGACGCTCTCGGAGTTCACCGGCCGAGTCGACGTCCAGTCGACCACCGGCGGGACGACGGAATCGACCGTCGTGAGCACGCTCACCGTCCGAATTCAGGACGGCGAATCGGTCGCCAGCGACGGCAAGACGCGAACGCTAACGGTCGACGAGATCGACCTCGAGGGGACGAGCCTCGTCGACTCGGCCGCGGCGGCGGACCGGGGGACGATCGCCGTCGAAACGGACGAACTCAACGCCACCGACGACCCGGTGACGGCGACCGAGGGGAACGAGGTGAACGTCACCGTCCTCGAGACGGACGAGCGGACGGTGCGGACCGTCGACGACGTGCGCGCGACGGTCGCGCGCGCGCCGGGATCGGATCCGGTCGACCTCGCCGACGCGACGGTCCGCTACGAGGGGCGCGAAACGGTTCGGACGCTCGAGCGCGGTGACGAGGCCGACGGCGACGCCTTCGCGACGACCGGCGTCGTCGGGGACGAAACGCGACTGTCCGAGCGGGGCGATCGGATCCACCTCGAGATCGACGCGGCCGCGGTTCGGGGCACGGAGGTCCTCGAGAACGACGACGGAGAGCTGCGCGCCCGGACGGACGCGGTCGGCCTCGAGGCGGACGAGACGGCGACGATTACGGTCGACGTCGCCGGAGGCGGGACGACCGAGGTTCGAGTGCGAGCGCCGACGACGGTCGAGGACGAGGCCGTACGGCTGTGACCGGGCTGGGATCGACGTCGGGGCCGGGACCGTAACGGGAAAGGTCGACCGGACCCCAGGGGAAGGTAATGAGCGAGGACGACTCCGACGCGGACACCGACGGCGAGATCCGGCGGCCGAGCGACGTGGGGTCGGCGGACGCGCCGTCGATCGAGGAGAAGCCGTACAAGATCATCTTCGAGGCCAACAAGTGCTTCGGCGCGGGCAAGTGCGCCGAGGTCTCCGACAACTGGACGATGGACATCACCTCCGGGATGGCCAGGCCCGAATCGTACTTCGTCGGCGAGGAGGACCTCGAGCACAACGTGCGCGCGGCGGAGGTCTGCCCGGCGAAGAAGGACGACGGCTGCATCCACGTCATCGATCGCCGGACGGACGAGGAGATCGCGCCCGACCCCCACGGCGACGGGACGCTGAGCGTCGACTGGTGAGCCGGTCGGAACTCGAGGGAGCGAGCGACGCTCGTTCGCGGTACTGTAACAGCGTCCGCACATCGAAACGCACTTTTTTAAGAGCGCACAAGGAGACGTACAGTTCTGCGCGAGGGTAGCCAAGCAGGCCAACGGCGGTGGGCTTACCACGCCGGGACCTTTTGCTGCGTTTCGTTCGCTGGCGCTCACTCCACTGGCAAAAGCTCCATCAAAAGCCTTCCTCACCCCCTTCGGGGGTTCGTCGGCCCGCTCACTCGCGACGCTCGTTCGCGGTACTGTAGCACGTCCGCACATCGAAACGCACTTTTTTAAGAGCGCACAAGGAGACGTACAGTTCTGCGCGAGGGTAGCCAAGCAGGCCAACGGCGGTGGGCTTAAGACCCGCTCCCGTAGGGGTCCATGGGTTCGAATCCCATCCCTCGCATACCGACTCGAACGACCGTGAGAGTCGTGTATGCGAGACGGTGGGATTCGAAGTAGACCGAGGTTCTGCGAGCAGCGCGAGCAGGTTCTCGGGCGTGGTTCGAATCCCATCCCTCGCATCGTCGCCGCGAGCGATCCGCGAGCGGCGGCAATCGAACGTGGGATTCGAATCAGGGAGTAGCTCCGCTACGACCGTGGTTCGAATCCCATCCCTCGTATACCGACTCGAACGATCGTGAGAGGCGCGTATTCGAAACGGTGGAATTGCCAAATCGAAGCGTAACGACGGTCCACCACCCGTTTTTCGTCCGGTTCGCGTCGAGCGAGCGGTGCAGTCGGTGCCGGTCGGATCCGACGTTGCGAACCGAAGGAGACGACGCGAGCCGAGGCTCGCCTACTCGCGGTTCGTCAGTTCGCGTATTCGATCGCGAACGTCGGCGGCGGAGTCGTACGTCTCGTCGTCGACCGGTTCGAACGCCTCGTCGACCGACGTCCAGCCGTCCCGGGATTCGACGGTGCGGTCGCCGTACGCTTCGAGCAACTCGTCGCTCGCGACGGGGTAGTCCAGATCGTCGAACGCGTCGTCGAGGTCGCCGAGTCGGTGATCCGCGTCCGGATCGGCCCGCGTCGGCTCGGTTTCGTCGTCGCGCTCGAGGGCCTCCTCGAGTTCCCGCTCGCGCTGACGCCGCTCCTCGTCGGCCGCCTGTTTCTCTCTGCTCGATTTCGTGTCTCCCATCCGGCGTACTAGGAGGGGCAGCGGGATAACGCTGTGGCCGATCGGCGAGCGGACGTTCGCGTGGTTCGAACCGGTGGCACCTACGCCGCGTCGAACGCCGGGTGTTCGTCGAGCGCCTTGCCGAGGAACGTGCCGGTGAAGAACGTCCCCACGAGGAGAAAGAGTGGAGTGCCCACGTCGGCGCGTGTGGCCGACCACGAACGGCGAGCAGTCGCCTCCGTCAGGCGACTGCTCGGCTACGCTCACTCGAGGTCGAAGCGATCGAGGGTCATCACCTTGTGCCAGGCGTCGACGAAGTCCTCCACGAACGTCTCTTCCTCAGCGGCGTAGACGTCCGCGATGGCCCGGAGTCGGGAGTTCGCGCCGAAGATGAGGTCCACGCGGCTGGCCTCCCACTCGACCTCACCCGTTTCGCGGTCGCGCAGGTCGTAGCGCTCCTCGGACTCCGAGGCCTGTTCCCACTCGTAGCCCATGTCGAGCAGGGTTACGAAGAAGTCGTTGGTCAGCGTCCCCGGTTCGTCGGTGAAGACGCCGAGGTCGGAGCCCTGGTAGTTCGCGCCCAGCGCGCGCATGCCGCCGACGAGCGCGGTCATCTCCGAGGCCGTCAGGTCGAGGAGGTCGGCCTCGTCGATCAGCAGGTCCTCGGACGGCACCTCGTACTCGCCGCCGAAGTAGTTGCGGAACCCGTCGGCCTCCGGTTTGAGCGCCTCGAAGGACTCGACGTCGGTTTGCTCCTGCGCTGCGTCGGTGCGGCCGGGCTCGAACGGGATCTCGACGTCGTAGCCGGCGTCGGCCGCGGCCCGCTCGACGGCCGCGTAGCCGCCCAGCACGATGAGGTCCGCGATCGAAACGCGGACGTCGTCGGTGCGCGAGCCGTTGAACTCCTCCTGGATCTCCTCGTAGGTCGACAGCACCGTCTCGAGCTCCGCCGGCTCGTTGACCTCCCAGCTGCGCTGGGGCTCGAGGCGGATGCGGGCGCCGTTGGCGCCGCCGCGCTTGTCGCTGTCTCGGTAGGTCGACGCCGCCGCCCAGGCGGTCTTGACCAGCTGAGAAACCGACAGTTCGGAGTCGAGGATCGTCTCCTTGAGTTCGGCGGCTTCCTGCTCCCCGATCAGGTCGTAGTCGGCGTCGGGGACGGGGTCCTGCCAGATGAACGTCTCCTCGGGAACGTCTTGGCCGAGGAACCGCTCCGGCGGGCCCATGTCGCGGTGGATCAGCTTGTACCACGCCCGCGCGAAGGCGGCCTGGAACACGTCAGGGTTCTCCCGGAAGTTCTCGATAATCTCACGGAACTCGGGGTCCCGCTTGAGCGCGACGTCCGTCGTCATCATCATCGGGGGATGCTTCTTCGACGGATCGTGGGCGTCCGGCACGGTCTCCTTCGCGGACTCGTCTTTCGGCTCCCACTGCTTCGCGCCGGCGGGGCTCTCCGTCAGCTCCCACTCGTAGTCGAGCAGGTTGTCGAGGTAGGAGGTGTCCCACATCGTCGGCCAGGCGTTCCAGGCGCCCTCGATGCCGCTGGTGATCGTGTCGGAGCTCTTACCGGAGCCGTGGTTGTTCTTCCAGCCGAGGCCCTGCTCCTCGATGGGGGACGCTTCGGGCTCGGCCTCGAGGTTTTCGGGGGAGGCCGCGCCGTGAGATTTGCCGAACGTGTGGCCGCCAGCGATGAGCGCGGCCGTCTCCTCTTCGTCCATCGCCATGCGGCCGAACGATTCTCGGATTCGGTCAGCCGACTTGAGCGGGTCCGGCTCGCCGTCCGGGCCCTCCGGATTCACGTAGATGAGTCCCATCACGGTGGCGCCGAGCGGGTCCTCGAGTTCGCCGTCCTCGTCGAATCGATCGGAGGTTTCCCACTCGGTCTCGGAGCCCCAGTAGGTCGCCTTGTCGGGCTCGAAGTCGTCCTCGCGGCCGCCGGCCCAGCCGAGCGTCTCCATCCCCATCGACTCGAGGGCGACGTTCCCGGCAAGGACGATCAGGTCGGCCCACGAGAGCTTGCGGCCGTACTTCCGCTTGACCGGCTCGAGCAGACGCCGCGCCTTATCGAGGTTCACGTTGTCGGGCCAGCTGTTGAGGGGTGCGAACCGCTGGTGCCCGCCGGAGGCGCCGCCGCGGCCGTCGGTCGTGCGGTACGTGCCGGCGCTGTGCCACGCCATTCGGATGAACAGCGGGCCGTAGTGACCGTAGTCCGCCGGCCACCAGTCCTGCGAGTTCGTCATCAGGTCCTTGAGGTCGGCTTTCACCTCGTTGAGGTCGAGCTTCTCGAACTCCTCGGCGTAGTCGAAGTCCTCGTCGTACGGACCGACGTCGGTTGCGTTCTGGTCGAGAATCTCCAGTTCCAACCGTTCCGGCCACCAGTCGTGATTTTCGCCTCGCATCGTCAGACACCCTCCGTGCGTCCGTCGTGAGTGCGCCGTCCGTTCGGCTGCGGTGCCGCCTCCGTGGGTGGCGACCCGACGTCGCCTCGCCCGCATTTCGGTGTTTCCTCAATCATGGCGTAACTCTCCTACAGGGGGGAATTCTGAGCGACAATACATAGGTGTATCGGATATGTTTCCGTATCCAGACCTACTTTTACCGTATTAGAAATATATTTTCTTGATAGTGGAGTTATAAACAGTGTAGTGATTCGTTCATCGATAGATGGGAGAGGATATCTTTTTCGATTCATAATACAGACGACGACATTCGAGCGCTGGCGGACGCGCTCATCGACTGGAAAAACGACCGTCGAACGTCGGGTCGGCGGGTTCACGTCCGGGCGAGCCCAGTCGTACTTCCGCTCGGCCGCACCCACGAAGTCGTAGAACGGTGTCCAGCCCCGCTCGTCGAGCGTGAGAACGACGCTTCCGCTGTCCCCGTCGCGGGATGGACGACGTCCATGCGGCGGTGCACTGATCCTCCCCCAGTGCAAAGATAGCACATGGCGTTCGAGGACGCATTCGGCGACTACACTCGACGGGATTGGGAACGGGAGACGGTCGAGGGGACGGTCCGGTTGGCGGTGATCGGCGTCGGCGGATTCGCGCGCGAGCGGGCGATTCCGGCGATCGACGACGGCGCGTACTGCGAGACGACGGTGCTGGTGAGCGGCTCGCCCGACCGGACGACGGACGTCGCCGAGGAGTTCGGCGTCCCGCACGTGATCGACTACGACGAGTTCCTCGCGGGCGCGCACCGCAACGCGTACGACGCGGTCTACGTCGCCACCCCCAACGCCCTCCACCGGAGGTACGCGACCGCCGCGGCGGAGTTCGGAAAACACGTCATCTGCGAGAAGCCCCTCGAGACCACCGCGGATCGGGCACGGGACGTCGCCGGCGCCTGCGAGGAGGCGGGCGTGACGCTGATGACGGCCTACCGGCTCCAGGCGGAGCCGACGGTCCGCAGAACGCGGGAACTCGTCCGCGAGGGCGTGATCGGCGAGGTCGTCCAGGTCCACGGCGGCTTCTCGCACCCGCTCCTCGAGTACGCGGGTCCCGACACGTGGCGGCTCGACCCCGACCTCGCCGGGGGCGGCGCGCTGGTCGACCTCGGGATCTACCCGCTGAACACCGTTCGGTTCGTCCTCGGCTGTGACCCCGCGGCCGTCTCCGCGACGACCCACTCGAGCGGCGAGCCTTTCGACGCGGTCGACGAGCACGTCGCCTTCCTGCTCGAGTTCCCGACGGGGACGACGGCCTCGTGCACGGCGAGTTTCGACGCCCACGCGAGCAGCCAGCTCGAGCTGGTAGGTACCGAGGGGAAGATCCGGATCGCCTCGCCGTTCGGCGGGATCGTCCCCCACGAGATGGTCGTCGAGAGCGGCGACGTGCGCATGGAGTACACCGGCCCGCCGGTCGACGAGGTCCGCGAGGAGTTCGACTACTTCGGCTACTGCGCCCTCACGGGGACCGAACCGGAACCGGACGGCGCGGACGGCATCGAGGATTTGCGGGTGATCGAAGCCGCCTACGAGTCCGCGGAGACGGGCCGACGAACGTCGCTCGAGTTCGGGGACGACGAAACCAGGTAGGGTGACCCCGGACTCTCGAGTACCTTCGGAGCACGGGCGTCAACGGACTACGCTTCCCGTTCCTCCCACGGTTTCGTCTCGGCGTCGACGAACTCGAACAGGTCGTCGAAGTCGTCGGGTAACTGCTCCTCGACGTTGGCGACCTCGCCCCCGGGGACGACCTCGCCGAGGAGGGCGACGACCGCCTCGCTCCGGTAGACCGCCTCCGATTCGTCGACCGCCGACGGCTGGCCGTACGGCGTCTCGAGATCGAGGCCCTCGGAGGTCATCCGCTCGACGACCCGGTCGACGAACTCGTCGAAGTCGAACTGCTGGCCGTGCTCGACCTCGAGGAGGTACCGGTCGACCTCCATCGGCAACGGACCCGCGATGTCCGTCGCGCTCCCCTCCTGGATTCGCTCGCCGAGGGTCTGGAGGACCGAACGGGTGGTTGGAATCGCCTCGGCCTGCGTCCCGGCTTCGATTCGATGCTGTACCTCGCCGACGAAGTCGTTGTAACTCGTCGTGTCGGTTTCAGCCATCTGTGATCACCGGGGGCGGACTCCCCCTCACCGTGATTCTCACTGCTCGGGCGGAAAATGGCTGCACCGGGAGCCGCAAAGTCTGCGGGTTCGGGTCGGGACCGCCCCCGAGGGGGTCGAGCGCGATGGGCAGCCGAAGCCGTCCCTTCCCTCAGTGCGAACCGGGTGCGAGGGCGTCGATCGTCGCCTCGGTGAGCTCCCGCGAGGCCGGCTCCGGGATCACCACGATCGGGTGGTCGATCCCCGCATCCTCGACGAGGGTCTCGAGCCGTTCGCCGGCCTCGTCGGGCGTGCTCGCGACCCCGAGATCGTCGACCATCTCGTCGGTCACCGCGTCGGCGGCCTCGCGCCGGTCGCCGTTCCGCCACGCCTCGGCGATCCGATCGGCCTCGTCGGGGAACCGCGTGGCGACCGCCCGGCGGTACCCCTCGCCGCTTCCCACGTAGTAGGCGACGTGCCCCCTGATGACCTCCCGGGCCTCCTCGGGGTCCTCGCTGACCGCCGAGGGAACGTACGGGGCGATCGTGATCTCGTCGGGGTCGCGGTCGCGCTCTCGAGCCGCCTCCGCGACGACCTCGAAGGCGTCTGCGAGTTCCGAGAACGGGATGTTGTGCGGGATCCAGCCGTCGCAGAGCCGGCCGACGACCCGGCGGTTCGCCGGCCCCAGCCCCGCGTGGTAGATCGGTACCGGCGCGTCGACGGCCGGGAAGTCGGCCACCTCGAGCAGTTCGCCGTCGTACGAAACCCGGTCGCCGGGATCCGTGGAGCGGCCCGTGAACGACCGGATCACCTCGATCGTCTCGTGGGCTCGGCGGACCGGCCGGTCGAAGTCCATCCCGTGGAGGTCTTCGACCGCCTTCGGCGTGCTCGTCCCCAGTCCGAGCGTGAACCGGTCGTCGAAGACGTCCGTGAGCGACGCCGCGGTCATCGCGAGCACGGCGGGCGATCTCGAATAGACGTTCAGGATCGCCGTCCCGATCCGGATATCCTCGGTTCGGCACGCCATCTCGGTCGCCTGGACGACGCCGCTCGCGCCCCAGAGTTCGCCGACCCAGACCGCGTCGTAACCGAGTCCCTCGGCGCGTTCGGCGACCTCGCCGAGGTCCACGTCGCCGAAGGCCGTGACCATCAGTCCCACGTCGGTGTCGAGAGCCATGCCGGTCAGGTGCACGCCCAGCGGGAAAAATCGATTCGTCGTACGAACGGGCTGCCGGTTACGGACCGTCGCTCGAGCGCGGCGGAGTCGTCGGACGGTGCCGATGGGGTCGCATCGGACGATGTCAGTGGGTCACGTCGGACGTGCCTGTAGGGTCGCGTCGGACGGTGTCGGTGAGGCGGGTCGACGGTCAGAGTCCGAGAATCTCCCGCGCCTGCGCGGGCGTCGCGACGGGTCGACCCAGTCGTTCCGCGATTTCGGCCGTCCGCTCGACCAACTGGGCGTTGCTCTCGGCGGGTTCGCCCCGCCGGAAGTAGATGTTGTCCTCGAGTCCGACCCGGACGTGCCCGCCCATCACTACCCCCATCGTCGTCAGCGGGAGCTGGTGCGGGCCGAACCCGAGGGTGTTGAACAGCGCCCCCTCCGGAAGGTTGTCGATCGCGTTCAGCAGATTCCGGGGATGGGGCCGGCTCAGCGTCCCGCCGCCGAAGATGAGCGTCGCGTAGACGGGTTCCTCGAGGTCGCGGCGCTCGAGCAGGCCGTGGACCTCGTTCAGGTGGCCGTCGTTGAACACCTCGAGTTCGGGTTTGATCCCCCGCTCGCGCATCTCCTCGTGGAGGTCGTCGACCATCGCGCGCGGGTTCTCGCTCGTGAGGTGGTCGTACCGGTTGAGCGGCCCCATGTCGAGCGAGGCCATCTCCGGCGCCGGATCGGTTCGAAGCGGCTGGCGGCGCACCTCGAGCGGCGCTCCCGTTCCTCCCGTCGAGTGCTGAATGATTACGTCGTCGGCGTGCGCGCGAACCGCGTCGGTCACCTCCTGGAATCGTTCGGTCGAGAAGGCTCGCTCGCCGTCGTCCCGTCGGGCGTGAAGGTGGACCACGGACGCGCCGGCCTCCTCCGCGGCCGCCGGCGCTCGCCCGATTTCCTCGGGCGTCTCGGGGACGTTCGGGTTCGCCTCCTTCCCGTGCACCCCGCCGGTCAACGCCGCCGTGACGATCACCGGTTCCCCCTCGAGGTAGTCCTCGTAGGCCATCTCAGTCGCCTCCGCTCGAGTCGGCGCTCGTCTCGCCGGCCTCGCCCGCCGCTTCGAGGTAGATCTCGCAGTCCCGATCGTGCGCCAGGTCGTACCGGTCGTTGCAGACGTCGGCCCGCATCGGCTGGACGAACCGCTCGGCCGCCGTGCAGTAGGCTCGAGCCGTATCGAACGACTGCCCGTTCACCGACTCGTGGTACTCGAGGTAGGGACAGGTCATAGACACACATTCGCATATAACCCCAAAATCGTTCGTCTCCCGGCCACTACCGTCCGCCGTCGCGATGACACCCCCACCGACCGCCGCGGGTGGGACTGAAAGGGGCTGGCGTCGTGGACGAACCCCGGCGACGTCCTCGCGAGCGAAGCGAGCGAGGGATCAGCGAGACGCTTCGCGTCTCGCGGAGTAAGCACCGCAGGCGAACGCAGTGAGCCGAGGAGCGTGGTTCGAAAGATCTTCGATCTTTCGTCATCACGAAACGGCTTCGCCGTTTCGAACGACAGCGAGTCGTGGGAGTTCACGGCGCCAGGGGCTTTCGAAGCGTTCACCGATACAGCACCGACTACCATTTCGAAAGCCCCTGGCGTTCTCGATTCGGAGGACTCGCTGCGCTCCTCGGTTCGTTCCTCACCTGCGGTGCTTTCGTCGTCCGCCTTCCCCGAGAACGCCAGCCCCTTTCAGTCCCACCCCGCGGCGGTTTGCACGGCCGTCCGGATCGGGTGGTCTGTCGGTCAATCGTCGGACGAGTACACGATTCGACCGTCGACGATGGTGGTGGAAACGTCGATTTCGTCGATGTGGTCGGGGTAGTCCCACGGGGACTCCTCGGGCACGACGATATCGGCCTTCTTCCCGACCTCGAGGGTGCCCAACCGGTCCTCGTCGAAGCCGGCGAAGGCGGCGCCGTAGGTGTACGCCCGCAGAGCCTCCGTGACGGTCAGCCGCTGGGCCTCGGTCGGGGCGTTGACGGCGTGGTGGACCCCCAACAGCGGGTCGAGGGGCATGCAATCGGAACCGAAGGCGAGGGGGACACCCGCCTCGAGCACCCGCCGGAGGCGGTTTGTCCGCTTCCGGCGCTCCTCCCCCAGCCGCTGGTCGTAGAGGCCCCCCTCCTGGGCCCAGCGGTGGAAGTTGGGTTGCATCGAGGCGACGATCCCGGCCTCGGCCATGCGCGCTATCTGGTCGTCCGTCGCGAGTAGGACGTGCTCGATCCGGTGGCGCGCGGTTTCAGGGTCGGGGGTGGCCTCGAGCGCCGAGAGCGCCCCCTCGATGGCGTCGTCGCCGATGGCGTGGACGCAGACCTGGAAGCCCTCGGCGTCGGCCTGCTCGACGAGGTCGGCGAGGTCGTCGGGGTCGACGACCCACTGCCCGCGGTCGTCGTCCTCCGCTTCTGTTTCGCCCCCGTCGGCGTCCAGGTACGGCTCCGACAGCCGCGCCGTTCGGCTCCCGAAGCTTCCGTCGGAGAACGACTTGATCGCCCCCGTGCGGACGAAGTCGCTCCCCGCGTTCGTCGTCAGGCCCACGTCGACGAGCCCCTCGAGGTGGTCGCTCCAGTAGTCGATCCGCACGCGCAGCGGGAGGTCGCCGTCGGCGGCCATCTCCCGGTAAACCCGCGGGGCGCTCGAGCCCCGGACCTTGTCGTGGACGCCGGTGACCCCCAGCGAGACGGCGTGCTCGGTCGCCGCGGTGAGGATCTCGCGCATCTCGTCGGGCCCGGCCGTGATCGTCTTCCGGACGGTCTCGGCGGCGTCCTCGACGGCTACACCGGTCGGGTTACCGTCGCGGTCGCGCAGGAGGTCCGATCCGGGGAGGTCGTCGGCGAGGCGCTCGAGCGCGACCGAGTTCAACGAAGCGGTGTGCAGATCGACCCGCATCGCGACGACCGGCCGCTCCTCGCTCACCCGGTCGAGGTCCTCGCGGCGCAGGCGGCGGGACTCGCCCGTTCGGTCGCCCCCGCCCTCGTCGCCGTCCCGCTCGCTCTCGCCGCCGCCCCACTCGCTCTCGTCGTACCCGAAGCCGAGGATCCACTCGCGGTCGGGCTCGTCCTCCGCGTGTCGTGCGAGCAGGTCGACGCACTCCCCGAGGTTCCCCGCGCTCGAGAGGTTCGCGTGGACCAGGTGCTGGCCGAGTTGCTCCACGTGCGTGTGGGCGTCGATGAACCCCGGCAGTATCACCCGTCCCTCGCAGTCGATCACCCCGGTCTCGACGCCCGCGAGGAACTCGATCTCCCTCGTTCGTCCGACGGCGACGATCTCGCCGTCGCGCACCGCGAGCGCCTCGTGGACCTCGTCCGGTTCCGTCATCGCGTGGACCTCCCCGTCGACGAGCAGGAGGTCGGCCGCCGCTGTCATACTCGAGTGAGCGCGGCCGGGGGGCAAAACCGTTGGGTCCGATCGCTCACTGTCCGCGCCGATCGTGCGTCGCCGTATCGCGAGGATCTGCGGCCCGGCGCCCGCGGCGGGAGAACACCGGGCCCGGCTCGAAGAGCCCGGTGCGCGTCCCTGCAAGGCGGTCTCGAGCAGGATACCCGTCGATCGCGGGCATCCGGCGCGGTGAGCGTCAACAGCAACCCTTAGCACCCGCGGCTGCGACCCAGTGCACATGACCGATGCTGACCCGGAAACCCTCGCGGAGCGGGTTCGCGAGGGCGAGCTTCGATTTCACGAACTCGAGGAGCGCGCAGATCACGACACCGCCGCCGCGGCCCGACGGCTGGTCGTCGAGGCGGAGACCGGCGCGGACCTCGAGACGATCGGCGACTACGCGTTCCCGGCCGAGGCCGCCGAACCGAACGTCGAGAACATGATCGGCGCCGCCCAGATCCCGATGGGCGTGGCGGGCCCCGTCACCGTCGACGGCGGGGCGGCCGACGGCGAGTACTACCTCCCGCTCGCGACCACGGAGGGCGCCCTGCTGGCCTCCGTCAACCGCGGCCTCTCGGTGATCGACGCCGCCGGCGGTTCGACCGCCCGGGTGACGAAGAACGGGATGACTCGAGCCCCCGTGTTCCGGGTCGACGGCGTGGCAGAAGCCGCCGAGACCGTCGAGTGGGTCGAGGAGAACTTCGAGGCGCTGGCCGAGGCGGCGGAATCGACCACGAACCACGGCGAGTTGCTGGGAATCGAGCCCTACGTCGTCGGCGACTCCGTCTTCCTCCGGTTCGCCTACGACACCAAGGACGCGATGGGGATGAACATGGCCACCATCGCCACCGAAAAGGCCTGCGAGGTCGTCGAAGCCGAAACCCCGGCCTCGCTCGTCGCCCTCTCCGGGAACCTCTGTTCCGATAAGAAACCCGCCGCCGTCAACGCCGTCGAGGGCCGCGGGCGCTCGGTCACGGCGGACGTGGTGATCCCCGGCGAACTCGTCGAGGAGCGCCTCCACACCACCGCGAAGGCCATCGCGGAGGCCAACACCCGCAAGAACCTGATCGGCAGCGCCAAGGCGGGCAGCCTGGGATTCAACGCCCACGCCGCGAACGTCGTCGGCGCAGCCTTCCTCGCCACCGGCCAGGACGAGGCCCAGGTCGTCGAGGGCGCCAACACCATCACCACGATGGACGCCCGCGAGCGCGAAGACGGCACGACCGACCTCTACGCCTCCGTCTCGTTGGCCTCCCTCGAGGTGGGCACCGTCGGCGGCGGGACGAAACTCCCCACCCAGGCCGAGGCGCTCGAGATCATCGGCCTCCGCGGCGGCGGCGACCCGGCCGGCTCGAACGCCGACGCGCTGGCGGAAGTGATCGCCACGGGCGCGCTGGCCGGCGAACTCTCCCTGCTCGCGGCGCTGGCCTCGAGACACCTGGCGAGCGCTCACGAGGAACTGGGGCGGTAACGAGTCGGAGGGGTCAGGCGTCGACGCCGGCGGCCGCCGCCTCGGCTTCGCGGTGGAGACGACGGACGACGAGCGCGATGTACGCGCCCGAGAGGAACAACAGGAGGAGTCCGATCGCAACCCGCTGGAGGCTCTCTCCCAGGAGGACGAACAGCAGGCCGGCCCCGGCGCCGCCGTGGCCCCACGCGAGGTTGTACTGGCCGATCCAGGCGTGCAGCGCCGCGACGACGACGAACGTCCCGGCGAAGATCACCGTCGCGACGTCCACGGCGGCGACGCCGGCGATCTCGGTGCTGACGAACGTGCCGTACAGTAGCACCGCCATCGCGGCGAGCGTGCCGAGGCCGATGACCTCGCCCTGCAGGTCGACCGTTTCGGTCATAGCGCACGTTCCCCGTCCGCGACGTTAGTCGTGGCGGTCCGTCTCGCGGGAGGATCGAGACTGCCGAACGGCCGCCCGGCGGCGAACGACGCGTACCCGTCAGAGTCGCCGGTACTCGCCGCCGCTCTCGCTCACCTCGCCGCGCCTCGAGAGCTTCTCGAGTGCCTTCGTGGCGTACTCGGCGGAGACGCCGCGGTCGGCCGCGTAGGCGACGACGTCCTCCTCGGTCGGCGAGTCGAGTTCGCGGAGGGCGCGCTCGACGACGTCCTTCTTACTGCCGTCGCGAACCGGGCCGCGGGGGTCGCGCTCGCCCGTCGCCTCGAGTTCGGCGGCGTCGAGCCCGGCGGCCGCGACGTACTCCTCGTCGGAGATGACTCCGCCGTCGACGCGCGTCTCGAGTTCCGCGAACGAGTCGAGTTCGGCGAACGCCTCGCCGTGGCCCTGCCGGTTCGCGAGCATCGACGCGCGAACCTCGCGGGCGTGGTCCGGATCGTCGGTTTCGACGAACTTCTTTCGCTTCTCGTAGGGGCGGCGCGTCCCGCAGCGGGGACACTGCGTCGTTTCGGAGCGCCCCTCGATGAGCCAAAGGTGGGAGCACTCGCTGCAGCCGACGACGGCGTACATACGAGGACGTGATGGCCCCGTCCGGTTTAAGCTTCTCCTAGCGGAGTGAAAGTGAACGATCGGCCGGCGGCGGCGACTCCGAGCGACACTGGCGGCGGGCGAGGCGGAGGTCGAATACAACAGCTAAGGGACCCCGGGGCGTCGTGGCCGGTATGGAACGCGTTTCACTCGAGGAGACGGAATCGTCGGAAGCGGCCGAGGGCGTCCGCCTCGCGCTGCTGGCCGGGAGCGAGTCGATAAACGTCCAGCACTTCGCGATCGAACCCGGCGCGGTCGTCGAGGAGCACAGCCACCCGAACGAGCAGACCGGCTACATCTACGAGGGCGACCTGACGTTCCTCGTCGACGGAGAAGAGATCGTCTGCGGTCCGGGAGACTCGTACGCGATTCCGGGCGACCAGCCCCACGCCGCGGAGAACAGGGGGGACGAGACGGTCCGCGGCGTCGACATCTTCAGCCCGCCGCGGGAGAATCCGAGCTGGAAGTGACGCCCGGCTGACCCGGATACCGGGTGGAGTTTACGTTATCGACGGCGTACGACCGGTGATGACAGTCATCGTCACCGGCGCGAGTCGAGGGATCGGGCGCGCGACCGCCGAGCGATTGGCGGCCGACCGCGACGTGGTCGTCAACTACCGACGCGACGCGGACGCGGCGAACGAGACCGTCGAGCGGATCGAAGCCGACGAGGACGCGGGTTCTGCGACCGCGATTCGGGCCGACGTCTCCGACTCCGACGAGGCCACGCGGCTGGTCGAGGAGGCCCGCGACGCGTTCGGGCCCGTCGAGGTCGTCGTCAACAACGCCGGCATCGTTCGCCCGGCCGCGCTCGAGGATCTCGAGCCCGAGACGTTCCTCGAGGTCCTCGAGACGAACCTCGCGGGCGCCTTTTCCGTGACCCGAGGGGCGGCCGACGATCTGCGAGAGACCGCCGGGGACGTCGTGATGGTCTCGAGTATCGGCGGCACGGCCGGCACCGTCGACGCCTCCTACGCGGCCAGCAAGTCGGGGCTCCACGGCCTCACGCGCGCCCTCGCGAGGGAACTGGGCGACGACGGCGTGCAGGTGAACGCGGTCGCCCCCGGTCCCGTCGAGACGGAGATGAACGAGGTCATCGTCGACTACCTCGAGTCGGTCGACTTCCGCGGCCACGAGGGGATCGACACCCACCTGCCGCAGTACGCCTGCGACCCCGACGACGTGGCCCACTCAGTCGAGTACCTGGTCGAGAACCCGTACGTGCAGGGGGAGATCCTCTGCGTCAACGGCGGGATGCAGTTCCGCTGACGCGATTTCTCGCGGGCGAACTCGAGGCGGTCGTCGAGGCAACCTGCGTGTTCGCTATCGCCGTCGTAAGGCCAGGGTGTACGCCTACGAGGATCGGAACGACCTCGAGCGACAGTGCCGGCTGTTCGTTCGCGATCTGATCCGAAGGGAGCGGACCGGGGAACTGCCCCGGTTGAATGAGGGCTCACCGAAGGAGTTTCCGCATCTCGACGTGCGGAATGCCCGCCTCATCGAACTCGTCGCCCACCCGTTCGTAGCCCAGACCGCGGTAGAACCCGGCCGCTCGGGTCTGAGAGTGAAGTTTGAGTTCCTCGAGACCCCGATCCCGGGCGCGTCGCTCGACGGCGCCCATCAGCGCGCGGCCGACGCCCGCCTCCCGGCGGGGCTCGAGGACCGCGACGCGTTCGACCTTCCCGACGCCCGGTTCGTACTTCCGGAGTCGCGCCGCCCCGATCGGTTCCCCGCCGTCGGAGGCGACGAAGTGGTCCGACTCGTCCTCGTACTCGTCGTACTCGATCTCCTCGTCGACGCCCTGTTCCTCGACGAACACCCTCCGTCGGACCGCGAACGCGTCCTCGCGGTCGCGATCGGTGGTCGCGACGCGAACCTCGACGTCGACCTCGATCGCATCCTCGTCCGGTTCCATCGAGGCGGGCTACGGACGCCGACACCGAGAGGGTTACGAGTCGTTCGCGGCGAACGAGCGCGGAAACCGAACGAGACGGACGGAACTTAGCAAAGGAAAGAAAACGCGAGAACCGCGCTACGAGAGGGACTCGATCTTCTCGCGGCGCAGCCGCGAGAGCGCGAAAGCCTCTACGAGAGGCTTTCGATGTTCTCGACGACCGCTTCGGCGAACTCGCTGGTCGCGAGCTTCTCGGCGTCCTCGAGCTGGCGCTCCAGGTCGTAGGTGACCTTGCCCGAGGAGATCGTCTCCTCGACGGCGTCGACGACGAGGTCCGCGGCGTCGTCCCAGCCGAGGTACTCGAGCATGATGCGGCCCGAGAGGATCATGGCGGTCGGGTTGACCTTGTCCTGGCCCTCGTACTTTGGCGCGGAGCCGTGGACGGGTTCGGCGAGACAGCGGCCGTCGCCGAAGTTGGCGCCGGGCGCGATGCCGAGGCCGCCGATCTGGGCGCCGCAGGCGTCGGAGAGGTAGTCGCCGTTCAGGTTCATCGTCGCGATGACGTCGTACTGGTCGGTGCGGGTGAGGATCTGCTGGAGCATGTTGTCCGCGATGCGGTCGTTGACGACCACGGCGTCCTCCGGCGGTTCGCCGTCGCGCTCCTCCCAGAGGGTGTCCTCGGTGATGACCTCGTCGCCGTACTCCTCCTCGGCGACCTCGTAGCCCCAGTCGCGGAAGGCGCCCTCGGTGTACTTCATGATGTTCCCCTTGTGGACGAGCGTGACCGAGTCGCGGTCGTGCTCCAGGGCGTAGTCGATGGCGCGGCGGACGAGGCGCTTGGTCCCGAACTCGGTGATCGGCTTGACGCCGATGCCGACGGGGCCGTCGTGGATGACGCCGGTCTCGCCCATCTCCTCCTCGACGAACTCCTTGACCTGCTGGACTTCGTCGGTGCCCGCCTCCCACTCGATGCCCGCGTAGACGTCCTCGGTGTTCTCGCGGAAGGTGACCATGTCCATCTGCCCGGGCTCCTTGACGGGCGACGGGACGCCGTCCAGGTGATAGGTGGGTCGGACGTTCGCGTAGAGGTCGAGCAGCTTTCGCAGGCCGACGTTGAGCGAGCGGAAGCCGGCGCCGACGGGCGTCGTCAGCGGGCCCTTGATCGCGACGCGGTGTTCCTTGATCGCCTCGACGGTCTCCTCGGGCAGGTTCTCGTCGTACTTCTCGCGCGCGGACTCGCCGGCGTAGACGCGCATCCAGTTGATCTCGCGGCCGGTCGCCTCCGCGGCCGCCTCGAGGACCGTCTGGGCGGCGGGGCCGACGTCCTTGCCGACGCCGTCGCCGTAGATAATCGGGATGATCGGGTTGTCGGGAACCTCGAGTTCCGTCTCGGATCCCTCTTTTAGCGTGATCTTCTCCCCGTCGTCCGGGACCTCGATCTTGTCGTAGCTCATCTCGTCTGTACGGTTCGTAGACGGGGGTAAAAGGGCTACCATTTTCTTCCGGATTATTCTCGAAGAACCCTCCATTTGCGGGACGGTGCGGGGACCGGAGGAGTCGCCCGGTCGACGATTCCGGATCGAACCGCCGAATTCGACGGCACGTTCGCACCGCGCTCGATCACGCCATCACGCCGTCTCACGTGGCGTCGCGACGGAGCGCGTCACGGCGCGTCGACCGAGACCTCGTCCCAGTGGCGCCACATCACCGCCAGTCCGGCGCCGATCGAGAGTGCACCGCAGACGGCGAGTACCGTGTGGGCGAGGGAGCCGAGCCACGCCGCGTCGAGCGAGGCCCACCACCACGTCCAGAGCGTGACGCCGACCACGACGGCCGTCGAACCGACGTCGGCGCGCGTCCGATCGACCGATCGAGCCAGGCGCACGGCGTCGGCCAGGGCCAACGCCGTGCAGAAGGCGGTGACGAACGCGATCGGGGTCATCTCGCCGTCGGTAATCGCGCGGGCGGCGTAAGTGTGTGGGATTTCCGCGCCGCGGCCGTCGGGGGCGTGCTTCGGCGGGGGCGGCGCGCCGTCGAAACGAACTCGAGACGAGAAGGGTCGGGGGAGCGAGAACGACCGTGAGAGTTACGACCGTCTCGACCCCACCCAGCCCATGCGCGTACTCGTACACGGTGGCGCCGGGAGCCGTCCCGACGACCCCGAGGGGCGACGGTCGGTCCTCGTCGACGCCGCCGACGCAGGCTCGCGGGAGGAGGTACCCCTCGACGCCGTCGAAACGGCGATCAACCGACTCGAGGCCGACCCGCGGTTCAACGCCGGGGTCGGAAGCGCCGTCCAGAGCGACGGCGTGATCCGCACGGACGCGGGGATCATGACCGACGACCGGCGGGTCGGCGCCGCCTGCTCCATGGCGGGCGTCGAACGGGCCGTCAGCGTCGCGCGGGCGGTGCTCGAGGAGACGCCCCACGTCCTCGTCGCCGGCGACCGCGCCGTCGCCCTCGCCGAGGCGGTCGGCGTCGAGACCGACGTCGACTGCTGGACCGAGCGCACTCGAGAGCGGTGGGACGCCATCGACGCACCCGACCCAGCAGCGACGGCCGACCAACTCGAGTGGGTCCGTGAGCGGTTCGGGCGCACGGATCCCGACGGTCGCGACTCGGACGGGGTAACGGACCGAGACCACGACACCGTCGGCGCGGTCGCCTTCGACGGTCGTCGATTCGCGGCCGCGACGTCCACCGGCGGCCGCTGGGGGGCTCTCGCGGGCCGCGTCGGGGACGTCCCGCAGGTGGGGTCCGGGTTCTACTGCTCGCCCGCGTGTGCGGTGAGTACGACCGGCGCCGGAGAGGACATCGCCCGCACGACCCTCGCCCGCCGAACCGCCTCCCACGTCGAACGGGGGCTCGACGCCGGGGCGGCCGCGGACCTCGCGATAGAGGAGTTCGCCGAACTCACGGGCTCGAGCGCGGGCGTCATCGTCGTCGACGCGGACGGTCGCTACGGCTCGGCGTTCAACAGCGACGCGATGCAGACCGCCGCGGCCTCGAGAACGGGTGCGAGAAATCGGGACGTCCGGGACGATCGGTCCACCCCGCCAAGGTAGTCGGCGTCCCGGACGGTGCGTACGAGCGGGTTCGCGTGGTCCGTGCGCTCGGCGTCGTGGCGTCTCTCACGCCGATCGTCGGTACGGTCGAGCCCCACATAATCGGTGTCGGTCGTTTCATCGGTTTCACCGCCTTCACACGGCTTTACCGATCGGTTCAGTGCGATTCTCGCGATCTCTCGCCGGATTTCCGCCGTCGGGGCCCGACCGTCGACGCGGCGACCGACACGGCGGCACCCGAACGCGCCCGGGTATCGACGATCGTCGTCACGTAGTTTTATTATCGTCGTATTCGTCAGCTCGAACCATGTTCCAACCCCCACAGTACGCCGCCCGACGGTGCGTCGAGTGCGAGGAGACGCTGTCGAACGTGCAGGGGCTCGCCGCCTGTCCGGCCTGCGGCGCGATCGTCGACGGCACGAGCGACCCCGTCGACCGTCGCGATCGAACCACCGCGGAGTGAGAAATCGGACCGTCGGCGTTCCGCTTCGACGGGTCGGGGTCTCGGCCGACCGGGCGCGGAGCGAGCCCTCGAGTTCGTCCGCCGATCGGTCGGAGCGGAACCTCTTTTTGCCGACCGATACAACCCCGTGGCATGGCCGAAACCGAGGTCGACCTCGAGGGAGAACAGTACGAGAAACACCGCGAGGCGGGTGAGATCCTCGCGCAAGTGCGCGAGGAGGCCGCCGAACGCGTCGAGGTCGGCGTCAGCCACCTCGAGGTGGCCGAGTATGCCGAGGAGCGGATCCGCGAACTCGGCGGGCGGCCGGCGTTCCCGGTCAACATCTCCGTCGACGAGGAGGCCGCCCACGCCACGCCGGGCATCGACGACGAGACGACCTTCGGCGAGGAGATGATCAACCTCGACATCGGCGTCCACGTCGACGGCTGGCTGGCCGACACCGCGATCACGGTCGACCTCTCGGGGAATCCCGAACTCGCCGAAGCGCCCGCGGAGGCGCTCGAGGCCGCCATCGACGTCATCGAGCCCGGAATCGACACCGGCGAGATCGGCGCCGAGATCGAGGACGTGATCGACGGCCACGGCTTCAACCCCGTCGTCAACCTCACCGGACACGGCCTCGGCCACTGGGAGCAACACACCAGCCCCAACATCCCCAACCGGGCCGTCTCGCAGGGGACGACCCTCGAGGTCGGCGACGTGGTCGCGATCGAACCGTTCGCGACCGACGGCGGCGGGAAGGTCTCCGAGGGCGGAAAAGAGGAGATCTTCTCCCTCCAGCGCGAGGGGAACGTCCGCAACCGACAGGCCCGCGAGGCCCTGAACCAGATCACCGAGGAGTTCCGCACGCTCCCCTTCGCGACGCGCTGGCTCGAGACCGACCGGGCGAAGATGGCGGTTCGCCGGCTGAAGCGCGACGGCATCCTCCACGGCTACCCCGTGCTCAAGGAGGACGACGGCTGTCTCGTCAGCCAGAAAGAGCACACGATCATCGTGACCGAAGACGGCTGCGAGGTCACGACCGACTGACCGGACGGCACCCGGTCCTGTCGACTCGATCGGTTTGATGAGGTCTCGACGCCCGTGTTCGTTCGATTTCTCTCGGCGGTTCGATCTCGGTTCTCGAGGCGCCGCACGCGCTCGTCGCGGGCGCGGAAGCGACCGCCGAGACGGTGTCTCGACGGCCAAAAACGGTTATGAAGTGGGGGTGTGGCAGGCGGGGGGTACCGCCCTCGTGTCGCCGGTTCAGGCGTTGTTCATCCGCTGGCTGGAACGGTGTCCGCAGCGCTGACACTCCGTCACGCGGTAGGGTTCGCGCGAGAACTGCGCGTTCTCCTTCTTCAGGCTCTCGGTTCGGATCTGGACGGTCACCTCGTGGAGGGTGTCGAATTCGCACTCCTCGCAGAATTCGGTCATTCCGTTGAATGAGTTGTCTGTCGTTGCCATTAATCGGTGCTTGCAACAGAAAGCTCATAAAGGCCCGCTTCATTACGAATTCTGAGTCGTGAAAACCGCAAGACTGCGGCGACTTCGATGAAATAGGGGACGAGATCGTTCTAGACGGTTCAGTGAACGATTTAATGCGTTATTACCTCGGGTACAGTAGATTCCCGGCGGCGTCGGCCTCGAATTATCGGTCGCATCGAACAGCGCGAACGCGCACCGGGGATGAACGCGGTCGGGGCGAGCGAGCGATTCCGAGCGGTTCTATAGGCCGGCTCGAGTGGGGACGCGTATGGAGCAGGTGTTCGCACCGTGGCGGATCGAGTGGATCAGGCGCGAGGAGAAGAACCCCGACGTCGACGAGTGCGTCTTCTGCGAACTCCCCGAGCGGGACGACGACCGGGAGAACCTGATCGTCGCCCGCAGCGAGCGCGCGTTCGTCATGCTGAACAACTACCCGTACAATCCCGGCCACGCGATGGTGATCCCCCGGGCCCACACCGGCGACTACGCGGACCTCGGGGACGATGATCTCCTCGACCACGCCCGACTGAAACGGCGGACGTTCCGCGCGCTCGAGGAGGCCATGGAGCCCGACGGCTTCAACGCGGGACTCAACCTCGGCGAGGGCGCCGGCGGTTCGATCGGCGACCACCTCCACACGCACGTCGTCCCCCGGTGGGGAGGCGACACCAACTTCATGCCCGTCCTGAGCGACACGTCCGTCATCGTCGAGGCGCTCGAGGAGACCTACGACCGCGTGCACGCCGCCTTCGCCGGCCAGGAGGGGGCGACGGTTCCCGACGAGGGGACCGCCGTTTTCCTCGAGTGGGAGTGATCGTCGAGCGTCGTCGACGGTCGCCCGGTCAGGGCGGCCAGAAGTGGACGATGCAGAGCGTCGTGACGACGGCGAGCAGCGCCTGCAGTGGCGCGCCGACGCGCGCGAAGTCGGAGAAGCGGTAGCCGCCCGGGCCGTACACCATCAGGTTAGTCTGGTACCCGACGGGCGTCAACAGGGCCGCGCTGGCAGCGAAGGTCACGGCCATCACGAACGGGAACGGATCCGCCCCGACGCGCGTCGCGACGTCCATCGCGACCGGAATCAGGAGGATGACGGCCGCGTTGTTCGAGACCACGTTCGTGAGGATCGCCGTGACGACGTAGAACAGGCCGACGACGGCGACGACCGGGAGCACCTCCGCGCTCACGACGAGCGAGCCCGCGAGGTACTCCGCCGCGCCCGTCTCGTCCATCGCGACGCCGAGCGGAATCACGCCCGCCAGCAGGAAGACGACGTCCCAGCTGACCGCGCCGTAGGCCTCGTCCGGGGCGAGCACGCCCGCCACGATCATCGCCACGACGCCCCCGAGCGCCGCGACGTGGATCGCCAGCAGGTCGAGCGCCGCCAGCCCCACGACCCCGGCGACGATGCCGATCGCCACCGGGATCTTCGACCGCTCGTACTCCTCGATCCGGCGCTCGTTGACGACCAGCGTCCGCTCGTGTTCCGCGGTCAGCCGCTCGAGCGCCCGGTCGCTCGCCTGGACGAGCAGCGCGTCGCCCGGCCGCAACCGGATTTCGCGCATCCGCCGCCGGACGACGCTGTCCCCGCGCCGGATCGCGACGACCGTGACGTCGAACCGGCGACGGATGCCGGCGGATTCGATGGTTTGCCCGATCAGCGGCGACCCGCGCAGGAGGACGAGTTCGACGAGCGACGAGCGGTCGTCCGCGGGGACGGACTCGAGGTCGGTCTCGCCCCCGTTAGCCGCCGCGCCGGCTGAAAGGGGGTCCGTCTCGGAAGCGGGTTCGGAGCCGACCACCGGTCGATCGGACGCAGCGCCCGCCTCCATCTCGGGGTCCAGGTCCGACGCCGGGAGCACGTCGAGGTAATCGGCCTCGAGGAGGTCAGCCAGCGCGTCGCGGTCGGCCCGGACGGCGAGGACGTCACCGGCGCGAACGCGCTCGCGGCCCAGCGCGCGCGTGATCGAACGCCTCCCCCGCACGAGTTCGTAGACGTCGAACTCGACGTCGTCGTCCCGGCGGAGTTCCCGGATCGTCCGGCCGACGAGCGGCGACCCCTCGCGGACGACCACGTCGGTGAGGTACTCGGCGACGCCGAACTCCGCGGCGATGTCGTCGTCGGCCGGGATCCGCGCCGGCGTGAGGTACCGACCGACGGTGAGGAGGTAGAGGCAGCCGACGACGAGCACCACGACGCCGAGTCCGGTGAACTCGAACATGCCGAAGCGCTCCCCTCCGAGGGCGGCGTAGACGTCGCTCGCGAGGATGTTGCTCGAGGTGCCGACGAGCGTGAGCGTGCCGCCGAGCATCGAGGCGAACGAGAGAGGGATGAGCAGCTTCGATGGCGAGGTGTTCGCCCGCCGGGCCAGGTCGCGGACGACGGGGAGCATGATCGCGACGACCGGGGTGTTGTTGACGAAACCCGCCGTCGGGCCGGCGATTCCCAGCGTCGCCGCGAGCGTTCGGGACTCGCTGCCGGCGGTGTACTCCCCGACGCGGTCGCTCAGGAGCTGGATCACGCCCGTCCGGCGGACGCCCTCGCTGAGCATGAACATCGCGAGCACCGTGATCGTCGCCGGGCTCGCGAAGCCCGAGACGCCGTCCTCCGGACTCACGCCGGTCCAGTCGCCCAGGACGACGAGCGTCACGAGCAGCCCGATGGCGGTGACGTCGACCGGAACCGGTTCGGTGACGAACAGGACGAGCGTCACCGCGACGAGCGCGAAGACGACGAGCACCTCGAGGTCGGGAACCGCCGTCGTTCCGGCGATGAACGGACCGAACTGCACGCCTTCGGGTTCTCAAGACCTCGATAAAAACGTTGGGACACCGGAGCGACCGCCCCGCCCGCACGCGCCCGAACTCCCCGAGCACCAGCAACGAGTGCCACTCACCCGCACGCTTTAGTCGGACCTCGTCGTGTCCTCCCACCATGGAGTACGAGGTCGTTCACGCCGACGACGTACCGCTGACGGACCTCTCCGAGAACGACGAGATCCCGCCGGACCTGACCGTCGGAGCCCTCGACGAGGTCCTCGAGATCGACGACGTCAGGCTGAAGCTCTGGTACTTCGAGCCGGGGGAGGAGATCGGGTACCACGCCCACAACGAGCAGGAGGAGATCTTCTACGTCCTCGAGGGGGAGTTCTCCCTGAAACTGGGCCGGTCGGGCGAGGAGGAGTACGTCGAGGCCGGTCCGGGAACGTTCTGGATCGCGAAGCCGGAGGTCGGCCACGGCCACCGGAACGTCGGCGACGAGCGGGGCGTCGTGCTGGCGATCGGCGCCCCCGCGGTCGAGGATCCGGGACTGGATCCGCACTCGCTCGAGGACTGATCCCCCGCCCTCCGCCGCGGTCCGTTCCGCGTCGCCGGCGTCGATCGGAAACGCGTTCTCGACGTCGATCGGAGATGTATCGCGAACGTCGACCTGAGACGCGCTCGAACGGCCGTCGAGTGTGGCCTCGAGCCGTCGTTCGGGGATACGAGCACTCTCGTGCACCACGCTTACCGCGGGTATCGGTCAGAGACCGCACAAGGAGATCGTCCGACCTGAAGGGGACCGCGGAGACGGACGACGAGATGGCGATCAGCCACGAGGAGTACGAGGACGAGAGCGTCATCGCCGTGGACTTCGGCCCCGTCGGCGAGCCGTCGGTCGACGTCGTTGACGGGACGGCGATCGTCGTCGTGGGTGACGAGCAGTACGAGTTCGACGTGCCGCCGGAGGCCGACGACGTCACCGTGAACGACGGGATCGTAACCACCCGAGGCTAATGACACCGATCGGCTCAGCAGCGAAAAAGCGAGGCGCTCGAGCGCCGGTGCTCACCGATACGACCGATCGAGGTACTCGAGGATGCGCTCCGACTCGGCCATCGTCACGCCCCGATTCTCGTCGACGACCACCGGGACCTGCCGCTGGCCGGAGACCCGCTTGACCTCGTTTCGCTTCGAGTGGAGTCCCTCGACCCAGACGCTCTCGTAGTCGACCTCGAGGTCGTCGAGGCGGTCGGCGACGACCTCGCAGTACGGACAGCCCTCGAGTCGGTAGAACGTGATCGCGGTCATGGAAGGCGGTTCGCGCGCGAGGGACAAAAAGGTCCGTTCGCTGCCCGAACCGCCGAGCCGGGGGGCCGTTCGCCGGAGTACCGACTTTTTTGGCCCGTGCGAACGAGTATCGCGCATGCCGCCAACCGAGGGGGAGACGCTCCCCGACTTCGAGGCAGCGTTCTGCGACGGCGAGACGTTCCGCTCGAGACGGCTCTCCGAGGCGCTCGAGCCGAGGGGCGGCGTCCTCGTCTGCACCGGGTTCGCGTTCAGCGCCATCGCCCAGAACTGGTGGACGCGCTTCGTCCGGGCCGGGTGGGACGAGTTCGACGACGTCGCCGTGATCGGCGTGAGCCGCGACGGCCCGTACGGCCAGAACGAGTTCCTCCGGCAACTCGGGCGACCAGACTTCGAGTTCGTCGCGGACGTCGACGGGACCGCGGGCGAGGCGCTCGATCTGCTCGTCGACAGGGACCACATGGCCGGCGTCTCGACGCCGTGGCGCTCGGCGTTCGTCGTGGGCCCGGCCCGGACGGTGCGCTACGCCTTCGTCGCCGACGACTGGATCTCGCCGCTACCGCGCGAGGAGGTCGAGGAGGCGGTCGCCGCGCTACCGCCTCGAGCGGATTGAATGGAACGCGCGGACGAGGTGACGAGAGCCGCCGAAATCAGTGTTCGTGACCGTGGTCGTGGTCGTGGCCGTGCGAGTGCCCGCCGTCGGAACTCGCCTTGCCGCCCCCGCTGCCGCCGCCGACGCTCCCGCCGGCAACGAGCGCGTCGTGGTCGCCGTCGATCATGTCCATGTTCTTCAGATTGTCCCGCTCCTCGAACTCCTCGACGGCGTCGATCAGGTCCTGCTGGGTCAGCGTCGTTCGATCCTCGGTCAGCGCCTCGAGGACGGCCTCGCGCATGACCATCCGGAGGTCGCTGCCGGTCAGCCCCTCGGTGACGTCGGCGATGAACTCCGGATCGAAGTCCTCGATGTCCATCGTGCGCGTGACGACCCGGAGGATGTCCGCGCGCATGCCGAAGTCGGGCTTGGGGAAGTTGATGATCTCGTCGAACCGGCGCCAGGCGGCGGCGTCGAGCTGGTCGGGGTGGTTCGTGGCGCCGATCAGGAGCACGTCGTCCTGGATGAGCGAGATGTTGTCGATGCTCTTGAGCAGCGTGTTGACCGCGCGCTTGAGGGCGGCGTGCTCGTCGCTGCGGCGGGTCTTCGCGACGAAGTCGAACTCGTCGATGAAGAGGATGCACGGGGAGAGCCGTTTCGCGACCTCGAACGTCTTGTCGACGTTCTTCGCCGTCTCGCCTAAGTACTGGGAGGTGATCATCGAGAGTTTGACCTCGACGAACGGCAGGTCCATGTCGTGGGCCAGCGCCTGGGCGGTCGACGTCTTCCCCGTTCCCGGCGGGCCGACGAACAGCAGCTTTCCGATCTCGCGCAGGCCGATGTCCGCGAGGTAGTCGCGGTGCTCGATCGCCTTCGCGATCTTGTCGATCTCGCCCTCCTGATCCTCCGTGAGCACGAGATCGTCGAGCGTGACGTCGACTTCCTCGGGGGCGCGCACCTCCACGAGGTCCAGCATCTCCTCGTCGTCCTCGTCGTCGAAGTACTCCTCGAGGAGGCCGTCGATCCAGACGCGGTCGGCCTGGATCGGACGGTTGGCGTCCCGCGATTCCTCGTAGTCGACGTCGAAGGCGTCGGCGAACTCGTCGTGGTCCTCGAAGTGCTTGGCGAGCGTCGGGTTCTCGAAGATCCGCTCGTCGTCGGCGCGCTCGGCGAACCACTTCTCGGCCATCTCCTGCTGGCCGAGCGTGAGCGTTCCGGAGAAGTCGTCCCGGTCGGTGAACATCAGGTCGGAGACGGCCTGCCAGGGTTGGTCGACGTCGGTCGCCTCGCGGACGGTGCTGTTCGTCGCGGACAGGGGCCTGGAGATCCCCCCACGGGTGGCGCCGCTCCCGTCGTCGTCGCCTCCGCCGGTCCAGAAGACCCGGCGGTACTCGGGCGGGAGGTCGTTCTCGTCCAGCGATCGGTCGTCCGAATACACCCTCGTCGTGAGGAGAAACTCGACCACGTCGAGCGCCGCGTCACTCATTCCGTGGACCTTACCACCACAGCGCCTTAACGGCGTCGTCACGCACAACGACTGCGACGGGTTCCGGGTCGACGGCTCGCACGTGTGACTTCCGTCGGAATCCGTCGCGATCCCCCACACTCGTCGCGCTCCGTCGGCACCGCTACTCGCTATCGGACCCGTCCTCGGAGACCGATTCGGATTCGCTCGCGTACGCGAACCCGTGTTCGTCACCGTTCCCGTCGGTGACCGTGATCGACCCCTCGCTCGGAATCTCGTCCTCGAAGCGGACGCGGACGAGCACGTTCAGGGGCGTCAACATCTCGGCGCACGCTTCGTCCTCGGACGACGCGTCGACCGCGGCCGCGCTCACCCGGAGTTCGTCCGCGTCGTCGAGCTCGAGCGGGTCGAGTTCGAGGTCGTAACACGCGTTCGACCCGACCGTGTGGATCCACACGAGCCGGTCCGTCTCGAACGCCGTCTCGTCGACGAACGCCTCGACGTCCGACCGCTCGTCGTCGGGGAGGTCCTCGTCCTCGAGCGCTCGCTCCGCCTCCGCAGCGTCCGAGAAGACGGCCGCGTCCGTCTCGTCGGTTCCGCCGCCGTCGTACGAGTACACCCAGTAACCGTCGATTCCGTCCGGCAGCGCCTCGTCGTCCGGTTCGCCCGTCTCTCCCCGGTCGGTACCGTCGGTCGGGTCGTCCCCATCGGAGTCGTCGCTTTCGTTCCCGTCGGCGTCGTCGTTTCCGTTCCCGTCGCCGTTTCCGTTCGGATCGTCGCTCGTCGCGCCCGCGTCCGCGTCGAACTCCTCGAGACAGCCGGCGACGGACACGAGGCCGGCGAGCGATCCTGCGGCGAGTACTCGTCGTCGCGTGTACGTCATGCGACGTCCAACTCCAGGCACCCGACTAAACGTACCGCTAGCTAAAACGCGTGTTTCACGTTTCGAGACCCCGATTTCGATCCCGGGAGTGGACCGCCTCCACCGGCGCGGCGAACTGAACGCCGGGGCGAGCGAAACGCGCTCGAGGTGACCGCCACGGCGACCGGCAGCACCGGCGAGCGGGTGACCGAACCGGCGACTGCGAGCGCGAAATCGGTCGGGAAGGGCGCAATAATTTTCCTCCGTGGGGTCCCACACGAGAGTATGAACGTGTTGCTGGGTCTTTCAGGCAGCGAGGAGTCGGTCAAGACGCTCCGACGAACGGTCGAACGGACCCGAGACGTCGGCGACGACCTCACCGTCGTCGTCGTCGAGAAACCCGAAGCGGAACGGTCACAGGACGAGATGTACGAGGAGGCCGTCGAGTGCCTCGAGGAGGCGGGCGTCGAGGCCGACGTAATCGAACTCGAGGGCGATCCGGGAAGCGCGCTGGTCGACTACGCCGAACAGGGGGCGTTCGACCAGCTGGTGATCGGCGGCGGCACGCTGAGCCCGATGGGGAAGATCCGGCTCGGGCCGATCACGGAGTTCGTCCTGTTGAACGCGCCGACGACCGTCAAACTGGTTCGATAACATGGGCGATACGCGCACGTATTCCGACGAACCGTCCGGACCGTTCCCGTCCCCGCCGACGACGTTCGAGGACAAGGAGGGCCGGGCGATCGAGGTCGAGGCGACGAACGGCTTCACCGACGAACAGCTCGACGACGTCGTCGAGATGTACGTGCAGTTCGATCCGTCGGATCGAGCGCAGGGGATCCCCCCGACCGGCGAGGAACGCATCCGCCGCTGGCTCGAGACCATCATCGAGCACGGGGTCAACGTGCTCACCCGCCACGATGGCGACGTGGTCGGCCACGCGACGCTCGTTCCGGACGCCGACGACCCCGACGCGGTCGACGACCCGGGCGAGATCGCCTGGGAACTGGCCATCTTCGTCCTCCAGGATTACCAGCGGGCGGGGATCGGCACGCGGCTGCTCGAGCACCTGCTCGGCCACGCCGGCGACCTCGGCATCGAGCGGGTGTGGCTCACCGTCGAGCGGTGGAACAACCCGGCGATCGCCCTCTACGAGCGCGTCGGCTTCGAGCCGACCGGCAACGAGAGCTTCGAACAGGAGATGACGATTCGACTCGGGTGAGTCGGTCGGCGCGCGGATCGAAACGCGGTGAAAACGTCACGACGGGGCGACGCTCGATTCTCTCGCGCCCCCTCGATCAGACCGAGAGGACGGGTTGGCTCGCGTACGCGAGCACGTACTCGGCGGCCTGCTCGAGCACCTCCGCGTCGGCGTCGGTCACCGACTCTCGCGGGAGGACGATGAAGTCGGCGCCGACGGAGTCGGCTGCATCGAGGACGACGCTCCCGGGGTGGATCGTCTTTCTGACCCTCGAGAAGCCGTGTGCGGTCGACGTCGAGACCTCGACGCCGGCGTCGTTGGCGAGCCGTTCGACGTCCTCGAAGAACTCGCGGGTGGACTGGGCCACGTCGTCCTCGTCGACGGTCCCGGCGTCCATCCCCCGGACGACGCCGCGCCCGAGGACGAACAGGGCGTGGAGGGAGGCGTCGTACCGGTCGGCGACGGCGACGGCGTACTCGACGGCGGTCGCGGACTCCTCGCTCCCGTCGACCGGGGCTAACACGGTGTCGACGGTGAACGGCTCGCGTTCGGCCATGATCGTGAGTGTGCGGTGCAACGCTAAAAAAGACCCTCTCTCGAACCGCGACGTCCTCCCCCCTCGCCGAGACGACGAGTTCGCCAGGTGCGGTCGAAGAATCCATCCGGTTCGAGCGACGAATCCGTCCGCTACGAGCGACGATCCGACCGGGACGGGGACGGATCGATCCGGGAGAGTTTAACCGCCTCGAGTCGAACCTCCGGGCATGTTCGATACGGTCGTCGTCGCGACCGACGGCTCCGACAGCGTCGAGCGGGCCGTCGACGTCGCGCTCGATCTCGCAGCCCGGTTCGACGCGGAGGTCCACGCCCTCTCGGTGATCGACGTCAGCGAGGTGGACGCCTCGCCCGAGCAGCTCCGGAACGACCTCCGCGCGGCCCTCGAGTCACAGGCGGAGTCGGCGCTCTCGACGGTCGAGTCGCGCGCCGACCGCGACCTGACGACCGCCGTCCGCGAGGGGCGACCCGCCCAGCAGATCTGCGAGCACGCCCGCGAAGTCGACGCCGACCTCGTGGTGACGGGCACCCGCGGGCGCCACGGCGAGAACCGCCTGCTGCTCGGCAGCGTCGCCGAGCGCGTCGTCAGGATCTCGCCCGTCCCCGTGCTCTCCGTTCGGCAACTCGAGACCGGCGAGGCGGAGGCCGCCTGAGTCCCGCCGACCGTCGGGATCCCCGGTCGGGGTGACCTCCGGAACCGCCCGCCGAGCGGCGCGGACCGGCGCTTTCTTCCCGTCCCGCCCCGGAGAACGGAGCATGTACGACGAACTCATCGACAGCGGCGAGCTGCCGATCTCCCGGAAGTCAGTATTGCCGGGAACCGGCTTCTTCCTGCCCGATTCCCTCGAGGACGACCTCGAGGATCAGGAAACGAAGGCCGCGCTCGAGGGTGCGGAGGTCGCCGTGGTCGCGGACCCCGACGCCGACGGGCTGGCCTGCGTGGCGCTGCTCCGCGAGGCCTACGACGACGTCAGGACCGTCCCGGATCCGGCGGAGGAAGCGGCGACGGCGGACGCCGAGGTCGAGACCGACCCCGACGCGGCCGAGACCGAGACCGTCGGCCTCGACGACGACGAATCGCTCGAGCTTCCGGCCCCGACCCCCCACCGCGTGGCGCTGATCCCGGCGAGCCCCCACGACTTCGAGGACGCGCTCGCCCGCGTGGCCGAGCACGCCGAGGACGGGATCGACCTCTACGTCTGCGACCTCTGTCCCGACAAGTACGAGTACGTCGAGGCAGAACTCGAGGCGGCCGTCGAAACGGCGGAGCGGGTCTCCTGGTACGACCACCACCAGTGGGACGACGACGTGGCGGAGGCCGTCCGCGAGGCCGGCGTCGACCTCGTCGTCGGCGACTCCGAGGAGGAGTGTACTGCCGACGTCGCGCTCCGGTCGCTCGAGTACGACTTCGACGAGCGGTTCGAAGAACTGGCCGCCGTCACGCGCGACCACGACCTGTGGCTGCGGGAGGACCCCCGGAGCGACGACCTCGCCGACTACTCCTACTGGACCGATCCGGCGGAGTACGCCGAGGTCGTCCGCGAGTACGGCGCCGACCTCCCCGAGTGGGTCGAGGAGTTCATCGCCGAGCGGCGGGTGGAGAAGGAGGCGCTGATCGAGCGGGCGGTCGCCCGGGCGGAGTACCGGGAGATCGGCGGCTACACGGTCGGGGTCACCTACGGCCGCTGCTCGCAGAACGAGGTGGCCGAGGCGATGCGCGAGGCGGGCGCGGACGCGTCGGTGATCGTCAAGCCCGCCGGGTCGGCGTCGATCCGCGGCACGGACGCCTTCGACCGGTGCCACGAAGTGGCCGGGCTGGTCGACGGCGGCGGCCACCCGAAGGCCGCGGGCTGTAAGCCCGACATCTACGACGACATGCTCGACTACGCCCACCACTGGACCACCCGCGGCGCGACGACGAAGCAGGTCATCCTCGACGCCTTCCGGGCGGTCGTCGAGGACGAACCGGACGACGGCGCGTCGAACCCCGCGTGAGTTGCGGCGCTCGAGGGCAAACCCCGCCGACACCGGTCCCGCGGAGGGTGAACGAGATCGGGGGACGCCACTGTCACTCACCGACGGCCCAAATCCTTTTGGAGCAAGTATTGTCGTCCCCTTCGGGAATTGTACGGCCGTAAACGATGACGCCGGAACAACTGGATGCGATCCACGCGTTGCTCGCGGACGCGCGCCGTCGGTACGTCCTGTACCACTTCCTGAAGAACCAGCGGGGGAGCGCCGAGGAACTGGCGCCCCAGATCGCCGCCTGGGAGCGGGGCGTCTCCGTCGACGAAGTCGACCAGTCGGCCGTCGATCGCGTCTCCGTCGCCCTCGTTCACAACCACCTCCCCCGACTGGCCGACCACGGGATCGTCGACTACGACGCTCGAAGCGGCGACGTCGTTCCGGCCGAGGCGTTCGAACGCGCGCGACCGTTCATCGAGCACGCGTTCGACTTCGAGCGTCGCACGCGGACCACCGAGGAGTTCATCCACTCGCAGAACAACGGTTCGAGCCGAACCACGTAACGTCGACGTTTTCGCGAACCCCCGCCTCCCCGTCTCGAGCGCCGGCGCTCTCGACCGGGTCGAGGGTCTTCTGGAGCACGACCGTTCGAACGATCACTCTCGAGCGAACGCCCTGATCGCCAGCTGGAGGACGTGGACGAAGACGCCGGCGACGGCCACGTAGACGCCGATCGTCTGGACGCCCACCGAAGCGTTCCGTTCGTCTCGCACCTGCCAGATCTCGTAGCCCAGTCGCAACAGGAAGCCGAGAAAGATCAGGACGAACCCCGCGAGCAGAACCGGCGCGACGAACGTGCCGATGAGGACGGCGACGAGCCCTCCGAGGAACGAGTACGTCGCGTAGCGACCCCAGCTCTCGAACGACTTCGAGCGCGCGAAGACGTACCCCGCGATCAGGGCCGTCAGGAGCGCGGTGACGACCGCCGTGATCGCGAGGATCTCGAGGTGGCTCCCTCGAGGGGCGAACGAGAGGACGCCCGCGCCGAAGACGCCGAAGGCGAGTTGCAAGACGACGGTGCCGACGAACGCGATCCCCAGGTCGCCGTTTCGCACGCCCCGTTCGGCGACCAGTTCGCCGCCGGTGATCGCGGCGCCGTAGACGATCACGCCGAGGATCGGGACGGAAAAGAGGTAGTCGTTGACGGCCGCGAGCGGCGTCTCGACGAAGACGTACATCAACAGGACGTTCAGCGCCATCAGCGCGCTCGCCCCGCCGATCACCCGCGCCTCCCGACTCGAGAGGCCGAACCCCCGCTCGGTCTCGGCGGGGGTTTCGAAGGAACTCATGTACGACGGTAACGGCCTCAGCGGCAAAAGGCGGGCCCATGCAACTGCCATATAGTTGTTTCATCGCGCGCGTACGCGAGAGGCGAGTAGTGGCGATCAGAGCGCTCAGCGCGTCACGGTCCACCGATCGGAGTACGCCGTCCCGCAGGCGCACCGGGCGTAGGCGTGGATGACGTCGCCCTCGGCGTAGATGCCGCCGACGTCCTCGTTTTGCTCCTCCGAGAAGGCGAAGACGAACCGAACCTCGTGGTCGCCGCCGTCGGGTTCGTCGGGGCAGGTGCCCCCGGTGAGGTCGCTCTCGACGAGTCCGTCGACGTCCATGGCCGAACCGGCGAACTGCATCGCCTCGGTGCCGGTCGCCGCCCGGAAGGCGTTTCGGCCCCGCTCGCCGTCGACCACGATCAGCACGCCGCCCTCGACGCGCTCGCCGAACTCGGCGAGGCGGTCGTCGTCGACGAACGAATCCGCGAGAAAGAGGGCGACGTCGTCCGGGCGCTCGCCGGCCAAGAACTCCTCCCGTGGGTCTCGATCGGTCATCGTACCACGAGGTCGGCGTTCGAACCGGATAAAAGCCGCGTCACGGGAGTCCGACGCGCCGACGGACGCCGACCACGCGGAACCCTGTCCGTACCCGAACGCTCACCCCCAGTCGGTCAGGCGGCGGACGATCGGGTACGACGCCCCCAACACGGTTCCGAACGCCACCAGCGCGTCGAGGCTGGGAAGGTGGTGATAGGGCATCGGGACGCGCTGACCGCCGACGATATCGAACCAGAGGGGCACCCCGTAGGCGACGACGACCAGCCAGAGCACGGTGCCGTAGGCGAGGCCGATGCAAGCTCCGGGGAAGGAGTATCGGACCGCGTCCCGCAACGGGAGCGGGGCGAATCGGCTGCGGGCGAGACGGGAGACGACCGCGACGAACCCGGCCGTCGCGACCGCGCTGTGGAGGTAGAGCAGGTGCCACTCGTCGACGCCAGACAGCCCGTACACCTCGACGAGGGAGTCGAACCTCCCGGTCGCCATCAGGACCGCCCCGAGAACCGTCCCGGCGACCAGCGAGGCGGCCGCCGTTCGGACGGTAATCGTCACGCCCAAACGTATCCTCGACCGTGACTGTCTGTAAGTCACGAGTATCTTCTCGAAACGAATTCGTAAATAGCCGCCCCTGTCCGTTCGCATCCATTAAGTGCTCCCGGGAGGGGATCGCCGGAGAACGACCTGCTCCCGCGTTCGGACCACGACGCGGGCCGAGGGCGACGCCCGAACGCCGCCGTTACCGAATCGGCCGAAATTATTATAAGAAAGTCGAGTAAACGGCCCGGGCGAACGAGCTCGTTGGCCAGTATTAAGCGTGACGGCCGATCGAACGGATGTCACCGTTTTGGTCAACATCGTTAAGTGAATCCGGCGTATTGCCCTCCCCATGGACGTGCTGATAACTGACGATTCGGGGTTCATGCGGAACCTTCTCCGGGAAATCCTCGAGGAGGAACACGACGTCGTCGGCGAGGCCGAAAACGGCGTGGAAGCGGTCGAACTGTACCAGGAGAAGCAACCCGACATCGTCTTCATGGACATCGTGATGCCGATCAAAGACGGCATCGAGGCCACCGACGAGATTACGGACATGGACCCGGACGCGACGGTCGTCATGTGCACCAGCGTCGAGCAGGCCGAGCAGATGAAAGACTCGATCAAGGCGGGCGCGGAGGGGTACATCACGAAGCCCTTCCAGAAGGAGAGCGTGCTCGAAGAGCTCAACAGCATCACCGGGTAACCCGCGCATGGAAATCGACATTCACGCGCTCGAGACCTACCAGGAACTCGCCCACGACGGCGCACGATCCGCGGCCGCCTCCCTCTCCCAGCTCACGGGCATCTCGACCCACGTTCAGGTGACGGACGTGTCGCTGATGTCCTCGACGGACCTCCAGTACGAGTTCATCGGCAACGAGTTCGCCGGCGTCAGCATCGACCTCTCCGGCGAAATCGAGGGCGAGGCCGTCCTCGCGTTCGACGAGAGCGGACGGAAGGCGATCACCGACGTCCTCGTCCCCGCCGACGACCCCGAGATGAAGAAGAGTTCGATCAAGGAGGTCGGCAACATCATGACCAGCGGCTTCGTCGACGGCTGGGCGAACCACCTGAGCGCGAAGATCAAGAGCCACCCGCCGACGTACATCGAGGGCTCCGGGACGGACGTCCTCCCGAAGTCGGCGACCGACAGCGAGAAGCACCTGTTCGTCTTCCGCAGTCGGGTCGAAGCCTCGAAGGACTCGGTGAACGAACCCGTCGACTTCCGCATCCTCCTCGTCCCCGAGTCGGACACGCTCGCCCGGGCGTTCGAACCGCAGACCGAGGACGGCATCTCCGTCGAGAAGCTCGAGGTGTTCAACGACATGACCAAGGAGGGCGCGGAGAAGGCCGCGGCGAACATCACCTCCATGACGGGCATCGAGACGGCCGTCAACATCAGCCGGCTGAGCCTCGTCCCCATCGAGGACATCCCCGCCGAAGTGGGGCACAAGCGGTACGTCGGCACCGTCATGGAGTTCGAGGGCGTGCTCGACGGCTACCTCGCCATCCTCTTCGACCAGCCCTCCGGTCGCGCCGTGGTCGACTCGCTCGTCCCGATGGAGACCGACGAGCAGTGGGGCGACATCGAACAGGGCGCGCTGAAGGAACTGGGGAACATCATGACCAGCGGCTTCGTCGACGGCTGGGCGAACGTGTTGAACGCGGAGATCAAGCACACCCCGCCCCAGTTCGTCGCCGACGTCGGCTCCTCGATTATGAGCCCCATCACGGCCCAGATCGCCCGCACCGACGACCACGCGTTCCTGCTCGACTCGAGCATCGAGACCAACAGCGACCAGGTGTTCACCTGCCAGATGCTCGCGCTCCCCCGGCGGGCGGATCTCGAGCGGGCGCTCGAGGAACTGCTCGTCGAAAACTCCCAGAACACGCGAGTCGACCCCGACGATCTCTTCTGACCCATCGGCGCGCGTTCGCCGTCGCGTTTTCACCGGAACTCGCTCGCGTTCCTGGCGGTACGCGCGCTTCGACTCGCGTCGGCACACGTCACGGTGCGAACGACCGAACGACGGGTCCGATCCGGAACGGACGCCGCGTCGATCACTCCGACTCCGCCTTACGGAGGTGTTTCAGGATCTCCCGAACCCGTTCGTTCGGGCGATAGCGCACCGTCTTGCGTGGGGGATCGTACTCGACGAGTTCCGCGTCCGCCAGCTTCGGAAGGTGGACGTGGTACAGGCTCGTCTCGATCCCCTGTCGACCGGGAATCACCCCCGTTCGCTCTCGTTCCCGTTCCAGCAGACGTTCGGTGAGCGATCGGACGCTCGCGGTTTCGTTCGGATCGCCGGCGAGTATCCGAACGATCTCCCGCCGGTGGTGGTGAGCGAGCACCTCGAGGATCGCGTTTAACGAGAGTTCGGAGTCGTCGACGGACGAGTTCGCGCGGTCGTCGGACCGCTCGCCGTTCCGCCCATCATTGGGAGACATTATCTAGCATTTAGGATGATGAGATCCCCACCGCCATGAGTGTTCGCGTTGGAATAGTGTGGTGAGACCGGCCTCGAGAAATAATTCCACCGCCGGCTCAGGCGTTGACGTCCTCGATCCGCTGGCTCACGATGATCCGACCCTGCGGGGTCAACGCCACCCCGTCGGGGGTATCGACGATCAGGTCCTTGTTCCGGACGGCGTTCAACACGTTCGTCACGTACGCCGGGTCCCCGTCGAGCATGTTGGTGAAGTCGATGTCGCCGCCCGTCGCGTGGACGCTGACCAGCACGCGCTTTTCCGGGTTCGTCAGTTCGATCTCCTCCACCTCCTCGCGGACTTCATCGTACTCGATCCGGAGGTAGCGGGCGAGCAGGTTCACGTACCGGCTCTCCTCCGGGGCGATCAGCGTCGTCGTCGACAGTCCCGCGTCGTCGACGTGCTTGACGACGAGCGTCGTCCGGCTCGAACCGCCGAGGTTGTTCCCCCGATCGATGTTCATCACGGCCTCGACGTCGATGCCGACCGTCTCGCCGTCGGTCACGAGTTCGATCCGACGGGCCTTGATCCGGAGCCGCCCCTCGACGACGGGCGTATCCCGCACGCGGCCGCCGACTCGCGCGGGGTGTTTCACCGCGACCGATCGACCGTTCAGCAGGCACCGAAAGAGGATCGCGACGAACGTCTCGACGGTCTCTCCCGCGCTCTCGATCACCGCGCTCCGGACGCGGCCGTCCGTTTCGTAGCCGATCGTCACCGTATCGTCGAAGAAGCGCTTGACGTGCTGAGGAGCGCTGCTCACGTTGACGTCGATCACGCTCGAGAGCGGGATCGTCACCTTCCCGTCGCCCGTCGCGAGGACGAGTCGACGCTTCGTCATGATGATCCGACCGGTCGTCGGCGTTCCCGAACCCCCGTCCTCGTCGTCACCGCTGAGAAAGAACCGACCGGTGATATCGGCCACGACGTCCTCTGGCATGTTCACCTCTATAGAGTGAACCGTCTTAGCCCTTTAGGGCAACACGAGACTCGAGGTCGGCCTCGGCGCCGACGACGGATCGCCGCCAGACGGGCACGAAACTGCCTCGAGGGGCGACGTAGTGGGGCGCCGAACCGGACGTCCGACACCGGCCCCGATCGGCCCGGCCACGATCAGTCCGGCCGCGTGATGTGGAACGGCAGCCCCTCGACGCCGTCGCGCTGGAAGGCGTCGATCGTCTCGTTCACCTCGTGGTACTCGAGGATGTTCTCCTGGATCATCCGCTCGATGATGTCCGCGCGGAACCGCAGGTCGTCGTAGATGTCGCGGGTGTCCGCGTACCCCAGGAGGGTCGCGATCTGTTCTTCGAGCACGTAGGAGTTGTTCATCCCCTGGAAGACGATCTCGTCCTCGACGGGGTCCCAGTAGAACACCTGCCGGGTGACGACCCCGTCCATCTGGTCGGAGTACCCCTCGATCTCCTGGACGCTCGTCACGCGACGGAGCACGTCGTTGCCCTGTTTCACCCGGTTCTGGAACAGCGCCACGTCGGCGTTGTCCATGAACGTCTCGGGGACGTTGATCGGATCGCCGGTGAATCGCTGGATCATCGAGACGATGTCGCTGGCGTGGAACGTCAGCATGACCGGGTGACCGGTCTGTGCGGCCTGGAACGCCATGCGACCCTCCTCACCACGAACCTCACCCACGATGATGTACTCGGGGCGGGAACGCAGCGCGGCCTCGACCAGTTTGAACATGTCGACGTCGACGCTGTCTTCGCTCTCGCTCTCCCTGGTCAGCAGCTGCTGCCACGTGTCGTGGGGCGGGAGCACCTCGGCGGTGTCCTCAGCGGTGTAGATCTTCGAGTCCCGGGGGATGAACGACATGATGCTGTTCAGCGTCGTCGTCTTCCCGGACGCCGTCTCGCCGACGACGAACACCGTCCGCTCGTTCTCGAGGCAGAGCCAGAGGTACGCCGCGAGTTCGGGCGAGAGCGTCCCCCAGTTCGTAATCTGGGCGACCGACAGCGGGACCTCGGAGCCCTGACGGATGGTGAGGCTCGGCCCCTTCACGCTGACGTCGGAGCTGTAGATGACGTTCAGACGCGATCCGTCGGGCAGCGTCGAGTCGATGATCGGCTCGGCGTCCGTCATCGGATTGCCGATGCGCTCGCCCATGTTGGACAGCCACTGGTCGAACTCCTCCGGGGTCCCGAAGTCGACCGTCGTCTCGACCATCCCGTAGACGCCGTGGTCGACGTAACACTCGTTCGGACCGATGACGTGGATGTCCTCGTTCGCCGGGTCGCGCATGACCGGCTCGAGCGGCCCGAGGCCGACGATGTCCCGGTTCAGCCGGTAGCGGATGTTCTCGAACGTCTCCTGGGAAATCTCCTGGATACCGGGGTGGAACTTCACCTTCAGCCGATCGAGGACGTTCTCGATCTCCTGGCCCTTGATGTGGGTCGTCTCCTCGAGCAGTTCCTCGATGCGGTCGGTGTACTCGGCTTCCTTCTCGGGCGCCTTCTTGCTCGAACTCCGACGGAGCAGGGAGTCTTTGACCGTCTCGAAAACCGCCTGCTCCTCCTCCGAGAGCGTGGGCTCGACCGCGAAATACTGCATCTTCGTCCCGACGTCGCCGTAGATGTGGCTGTAGATCGGACCGCCCACGGGGTAGAGGACGTTCGGGTGATTGGTCTCGTACTCCGAGGTCGGCTCGTCGATCAGCAACGGAAACTCGCCGGTGATCTGCCTGAACTTCTTCAGGTGCTCTCTGAGGTGCGGTCGACGCGCCGCCAGTTCCTGAAGCTCCTCCGACGGCTTCGGCGTCCCCATCTCAGTCATTGCCCATCACCGTCCTAGGCGACGCTGCGGTTTTCGATCACGATGCCCACGCCCGACCGGACCGAAAACCCGATCCGGTCGCCGACCTGTTCGCCCATCCCCGCGAAGCGCTTGATGAACAGCTGTCGACGGACGTCGTTGCCGACCTCGATCATCTCGAGTTCGATGAAGACGTCGGCGATCGACCGGAACGGCCCGATCGCCTCCTCGCCGACCGTCGACGGGTCGACCGTGAGGACGACGACCTTCCCCTGTGAGATCACGTCCCGCAGAAAGGAGATGATCTCGAGGGCCGCCTGGCGCTCCTCGTTCTGTCGCACCAGCGCCTCGAACTTGGGGTCGTTCCGGAGGATGGAGTCGAACGTGTCGATGATGATCACGTCCGCGGTCCAGATCGTCTCCTCGTTCATGAGCTGGGTCAGCAGGTCCCGGCGCTCTTTCTTCTCCGCCGACGAGGAGAGCACGCCCCCGCTGTCGAGGTCGCCGTGAAGGAAGAGCATGTGCTCGAACAGGAGGTGCTCCTCCACGTTGTAGTTCAGCGAGTCCATCTGATCGATGAAGCCCTTCACCTCGAGTTCCGTCGAGAGCAAGGTGACGGACTTTCCCGTCTCGCAGAGGCCGTAGGCCATCCGCTGGGAGATCGCGCTCTTACCCGCGCCGTAGTCGCCCTCCATCAGGACGATGCTGCCGGTCGGGATGCCGCCGCCGAGTTCCTTGTTCAGCCGGTCCCGTTCGTCGAGGCCGATCGAGAAGATGTTCTTGAACTGGCTCATCGTATCACCGTTCCCGGTCGTGATCGTCGGTCGAGACGAACAGCGACTCGAGGTACTCGTCGCGCCACCGTTTCAGGTCGATGTTCTCGTCGGAAAACAGCACCGACTCGAGGTACTCGTTTCGGGGCTCGCGCTCGTAGTACTCGCGCGACGAGCGCGCGTCGTCCTCTCGCCCTCGATCCGTCGCGACGACCTCCGAGTCGACCCAGATCATCCGGCCGCCGTCGGCGTCGACCGTCTGGGCGCGGGGCTCGTCGTCCACCTCGCGCTCGAGTTCGTCGATGATGATCCGACGGGAGCCCGACCGATCCGGTTCGCCGTCCTCGGCTGACTCGCGTCCGCTCGCGGACGAGCCAGCGGTCACGAGTTCGAGGTCCCGTTCGAACTCGTCGCCCGCCGGAGCGTCGTCGACGTCGACGGGCGCCCCGCCCACGTCGGGCTCGAACTCGGTCACCTCCGGCTCGATGACGTCGACCGTGGACTCCCGTTCGGGCACCGATTCGGACTCGGCGTCCACCACTGATTCGTCCGCTACCGACACGCCCTCCTCCGGTTCGTCACCTTCCGATACGTCTCCCTCCGTTTCGTCATCCTCCGACTCGTCCACAAACTCGGCGCCCACCTCCGACTCGCCCGCGTCGGAGTCTGCCGGGTGGTTCAGTTCGCCGTCGTCGTCCACGTCAAACTCGGGTTCGACGTCGATTTCCGCCTCGAGCGCGGCCTCGAGGATCTCGTCCGAGTCGACCGCCGCGTCCGAGTCGACCACCTCGTCCGAGTCGACCGCCGCGTCGCCATCGTCGTCGGCGGACTCGGCCTCGTTCCCCTCGACGAACGTCAGCACCTCGCCGTCTTCGGCCGCCGGATCCTCGCCCTCGAGCGACTCGCCGAGCAGCGGTTCGCCCGAGATGCCCTCGGTCTCGAGCCACTCGTCGTACGGGAGGCGCTTTTTCTCCGGCGTCGCGAGCTGGCTGATCCGCCAGAGGCTGCGCTTGTGGTCGATCCCGAGCGACGACCGCGGCTCCGGATCCTCCACGTCTGGGCCGCCGCCGAACCCGTTCAGCATGGTCTGGAGGTACGCCGCCACCTCCGGACCCACCCAGTCGATCGACTCGTAGAACGTGAGAGTCTGGGCCGCGCCGTTCAGCCCGACCGTCTCGACCAGTTCCTCGAGCCAGTCCATCACGACGAACTCCGTGTCGTACTCCGAGGGGATCGCCGAGAGGTACGGTCGACCGTTGTTCCACGCTTCCCCGTCGGCCTCGCCCTCGATGGCCTCCGACTCGAGGTCGCCCTCGAGGCCGGTCGTCGGCTCCCCGCCGAGCGGATCCGCGGCGGTCGAGTCGAACGGGTCGTCCTCGTTCCCACCCGCGTCGCCCTCGAGTTCGGCCTCGAGGCCGGCGGGGGCGTCGTCCGCCAGGTCGCCTTCGAAGTCGTCCGCGAACTCGTCGGCGCCCTCGGGTTCGGCGTCGACGCTCGCGTCGTCGCCGTCGCCCCAGTCGGCCTCGCCGGAGTCGAACTCGGACTTCAGTTCGTCGAACGACAGGTCCCCGTCCGCCTCGCCGCCGGCGTCGGAATCGTCGCCGGCGTCGGCGACCTCGCCGTCGAGGTCGTCTTCGAAGTCGGCGGCGAAGTCGTCGCCCTCGTCGTCGATGATGCTCTCGTCGAGGAAGTCCTCCGCCTCGGCGTTCGCGATATCGTCGCCGACCTCGTCGTCCGCCGACTCGTCGCCGCCCGGGCTGTCGAACAGGCTACCCCCGAAGTCGCCGGACCCGGCCGCGGCGCCCTCGCCGCCACCGAAGGTGTCCCGCAGCGAGTCGCCCTCGACGAACGGGTTCACGCCCTGGGTGACCATCTCGTACACCTCGAGGAGCTTTCGGATGTTGTCCTCGATGTCCTCGAGCGACTCGCCGATCTTCTCGTTCTCGCTCTGGACGGTATTGACCGTCGAGGCCAGCGACCCGACGTCGTTTTCCATGTCCTCGATGCGCGACTGGAGCTCGCTCGAGGCGCCGGCCTCCGCGGTCATGGCGCCCGCGTCGCCCATCATCTCGTCGCCGCCCATTCCGTCCCCGCCCATCCCGTCGCCGCCGAGGAAGTCGTCGCCGCCGTCGCCGCTGAGGAGGTCGTCGCCGCCCATCCCGTCGCCGCTCATCCCGCCACCGTTCGCGTCGCCGCTGGGCGCTCCCGGCATCAGGCCCTCGTCGCTCGTGCTTCCCGACAGTTCACCGCCCATCAACCCCTCACCGTCGTTCCCGGAGTCGCTCTCGTCGCCACCGTCTCCGAACAGGTCCCCGATTATGGATAGTAGCATGGTGAACTGATCACTCTAATTGGCTCCCGCGGGTTCTCGTAGCCCACCGACGGAGAATCGACGTCGCTGACGGAGAGTCGTCCCTTGCCGTACGAGGCGGCTACGAGCAGTCATCAGGCACCACTAAGTGAACGTGTTATTAAGGTATTCTGGCCAACCGGCTTTCTTTCGATCACGTTCGAGAGTACAGATCGTTCTGACCGAGCTAACGTTCGAGTTTCCGGCCGAAAATTTAATCCGATCGCGTCCAGGTGCATGCGAGCCCTCGACCGATTTTACGCAGGCGTTTTCCACGGCAACGGCAGCCGAGTCGACCGACCCCCCTCGCGGATCGACTGCCACTTCGGCCGTCACTCGTTCGGAGGCCTCGAGATCGGCCGGCGCGGGTGACAGTCACTATCGGGCAAAGGTTACTTCTCGTTCGGCGTCGAAGCCACGAGTAACGGCCCAAGCCATGACCGACAGTACCGATGGTGGCGATCCGAAAGAGAACGCGGACGTCCCGCCGACCCTGCCGAACGAGCGGCCGTCGACGTCCGACGCCGGAGGCGTCCTCTCGCCCGAGGACCTCGATTTCACCGACAGCCCGTACGTCGCCGAGATCGAGGACGGGCGGTACGTCGTCTCCGCCGATCGGAGCCCGCCGAACGTCCCCGGCAAGAACGACTCGTTACCCACCCGGTCGGAGTCGGCCGGACGCCCGCAAGCGCGCTCGGAGTCGCCGTCGGAACCCGAGGCTCGCTTCGACGTCGATCAGTCACCTTCGGACGCAGGCACCCCGCGAGGAGGGGGATACGGGTATCAAAGTCCGGAGGAGGCGAGATCCGTCCTCGCGAGCGAACTCGAGCGCGTCGACGCGCGCTTCGCGATCGACATCATCTCGCGGTTCGACGGCCGAACGGTCCGCCACCGAACGGCCTCCGACGACGTCGTCGGCACCTTCGACAGCCTCATCCTCTGGTACGCCCAGAACGTCTCGAAGAACACGCCCACCGAACGGGCCGCCTCCCTCCTGCTCGCCCACTCCGAGTTCACCGCGGGGCTCTCGCCGAGCCAGATCCGCGCGGCCGCGAGCGAACACGGCCTCACGAAATCGAGCACCATCGAAGAACTCCTCGAAGCGCTCGAGTGAGCGCGACGCCCGTTCGATCGCCACCGTCGCCCGTTCCCGGTTCTCATCGGCCCCACAGTCCACGTCGATCCCGAAACGCTCGAGGCTCACAGTTCCCGCAGTCACCGCCGGGCGGGCGCCGCGGCTCGCTCAGAACAGAAAGAGGACGCCCGCCATGAAGAACGAGAGGAGAACGGCACAGCCGGTCAGCAACAACGCGCTGTAAACCGTATTGATCCCACGGTCCGCGCGGCGCGCGGGCCCGACGGCGTTCGCCCCGCGGGTGCGAACCTGGGCGCCGACTCGAGTGCGTTCGCGATCCGTAGACATGTACGAGGGGATTCGCACCAGTCACACTATTGGCCTTACGGCCGCCGGTCGTCGATTCACCGTCGACGGCCCGACCGACCGCAGAACGCGAGCGGCGGTTCAGAGGTCGACCGTGATGATCGTATCGATCAGCCGCTGGGTGATCGTCCCCGTGATCGCGCCGAGCCAGAGCAGCGCCGTGAAGTGGACGTACGAGTTGCCGAAGTGACCGCCGTCGACCAGGCGGAGGATCAGCGACGAGACGAGCGCGTTGAAGACCAACACGAGGACGATCAGGTACCGGACGACCGGGATGTCGTACTGGTTCGTGTGGATGAGCGAGTCCATCGACATCTGCCCGCCCATGTCGATGTCGAAACTCGAGAGCATCACCGCCAGCTCGAGCCCGATGAAGAAGGCGAACGCCGAGGCGACTGTGATCCCGTAGAAGACGCCGACGAGCGTCGTCGTCTCCTGTCGACGCTCCTCGCGCAGGTTGACGATCGCGTTCATGTTCGTGCTGATGAGCTCGCTGAGGCGTTTCGGTCCGCCGCCCATCTTCCGGCCGATCAGGTACATCTCGCTGAACTTCTGGATCAGAAACGTGCCGGCGTCGCCCGTGAAGTACCGCCACGACTCCTCGGTGCTCAGACGCATGTTGAGCCGCCGATAGAGGTCGTTGATGTTCGGCGTCAACGGGCCGAAGTCCTTCGTTCGAAGCGTCTGGAGGACTTCCGACGTCGTCGCCTGTCGCGCGCTCTCGGTCGTCCCCAGCGCGCGGATGAAGTTCGGGAACTCCTCGTCCCGGCTGACGACCTTGCGCTCCTCGAGCATGAAGGCCACGCCGGGGATCAAAAGCGGCGTCGTCACGATCGGCATGTACATGAGGTGAGGAATCGACTGGAGGAGCCCCCCTCCGGGGAGCGCGCCGAGGAACATCAACGCCAGGGTGAACACCAGCAGGACGCACAGTCCGACGCCGGCGATCGTCGAGCCGAGCAGTAGCTTCTTCGTCCGCGTCCGGTAGCCCTCCTCCAGGTACCAGATCGGATCGGCCGGGACGATCGCCCGGATGACGAACGCGAACCCGATCTGGACGAACACGAACAGCACGATGACGATGCTCGCGGTCACCGTCGGATCGTTCCCGGTCAGCAGCGGGAGGACGATCGCGAACACGAGCGCGAACGTCATCGAGATGATCAGCGAGAGGTAGAGGTCTTTCAGCACGCCGAGGTTGCTCAGCGACTGCCGGTAGACCGTCGAGTACTTCTCGATCAGGACCCCCTGCTCCTGGTTCATGAACTCCTCTAAGCTCTGGCCCGCCTCGAGCGTGTAGGCCATCCGTTCGAACAGGTCCGTGACCGACTCGCTCGGGACTTCCTTCGCCCGGCGGCGACACGCGTCGCCGAGGCTCAGGTGCCAGACGTCGACGAGGTCGACGACGCGCTGGATCTCGTCGGCGAGTTCGCCGTACTCCTCCTCCTTGGCCAGCTCCCGGAGGACCTCCATCCGGTCGATGTTGGTCGTCGCCAGGATCATCATGTGGATCACGACCAGGTGGAACCGGTTTTCCATCTCGATCCGGCGACTGTCGACGGCGATCCGGGGGTAGCCGACCGCCGCCCCGAGGATCAGCAACCCGAACACCGGGATCAGCAGCCGAACGAGGAGGAACCCGTCCACCACGAACGCCGCGACGATCGTCCCGAGGAAGAGCAGGAACGCCGGCAGGAGGACGACCGGCAGGTAGATCTTCGCCGGAAGCTCCATCTCCTCGTAAGCGCGGACGATGGACTCGGCGTGGGAGGCTACCGCGGCGGTGTTCGGGCGGGATACCATGCTACGTCCGGTCGCTCACCGGCCGTCGGGGCTGGTGCTGCCACGGGCGGAACGGCGATGCGTACGCCCCGTACAGATGCTCACCATACAAAACTTCTGGCAGCGCGACTTACGAAATCGGAGACGTAACGGCGTCGTCGGATTCGTCGAGTAACGGATCGGGCGCCTTCTCCGGCGTCGCGATCCACGCGATGTACTGGAGGCTGCGCTTGTGCTCGACCGTGCTCAGCACCGACCGGGGCTCGATGTCGTCCTCCGGCTCCGCGCCCCCGCCGTCGCCGAACCCGGAAAGCATCGACTGAAGGTACGTCGCCACCGGCTCCGAGATCCACTCGATCGACTCGTAGTACGCGAACGTCTCGGCCGCTCCGCTGACGCCCGCCGCCTCGACGAGGAAGTCGACCCACTCGAGCGTCAACAACTCCGCGTCGGTCCTCGACGGAACGCGTACGAGGTACGGCGGGTCGCCGATCTCGCCGTTCTCGCCGGAGAGGGGTCCGCCGACGGCGGACTCCGATTCGGCGGCCGGATCCGTGCCGTCGACGGCCACCCCGTCGGTCTCGGCGGTCGATTCGTCGGCCAGCGCCTCGAGCGGATCGTCCCCGTCGCCGGCGGGATCCACCTGCCCGTCCTCGAGGTCGTCGTCGAACTCGGCTTCGTCGTCCGCGGTCGTGTCGTCCTCGAGGTCGTCGTCGAACTCGGCTTCGTCGTCCGCGGTCGTGTCGTCCTCGAGGTCGTCGTCGAACTCGTCGAAGCCGTCGTCCGTTGCCTCGTCGAACGCGTCACCGTCGTCCGCGGTCTCGTCGAAGTCGTCGAACTCCTCGTCGTCGTCGTCCATCTCGTCGTCGAGGAAGTCCTCGGCGTCGGCGCCGATGATGTCCTCGTCGATGTCGTCCTCGGGATCGTCCCCGCCGAAGACGCCCCCTTGGGCCGCCGTTTCGAACGCGTTCCCGATCTCCTGGTCGCCGACGAAGGGGTTGATCCCCTGCGTGACGATCTCGTAGAGCTCGACGAGTTTGTCGACGTTGCGCTCGACCGTGGAGATCGACTCGCTGATCTTCTCGTTCTCTCCGCGGACCGTATCGACCTTGTTGGTCAGCGAGTCGACCTCCTTCTCGATCTCGTCGAGCTGGTAGTTGAGCTCGTCCTCGTCCTTCGCGCCCCCGTCACCGCCGCCGTCGTCGGTGAACAGCGCGTCGTCCCCCACCAGATCGTCGCCGCCGCCCATCAGATCGTCCCCGCCGCCCAACAGGTCGTCACCCCCCTCGAGGTCGTCGGACTCGTCGCTCGGTTCGTCGTCGCCGCCGAGTAATCCCATCAGTAGTATCATCGGTCGTTCTGCCTCCCGGGTGTTCGGTTACGCGTACACATCGATGTCGTCCCTGTTTCCGTTGACGACGGCCGCGATCTCCGTATCGCCGCTTGGCTCCGTCTCCGGTTCGACTGTGACCGCCACGACGCCTCCCGGACGCCACGAATCCCCGGCGGCGTCGACGCGCTCGACCGACGTGCGATCGTTCGAAACGTATCCGCCGTCGATCAACACGTCCACGGTCGTCGGATGGACGTCGAGCCCCCTGGAGCCGACGTTCTTCACCAGGATCGTCACGTTACCGTCGTCGTCGACGATCGACTCGTTGTGCGCCTCGTCGCTGATGATCGCGATCTCCGTTTCGATCTCCTCGTTGACGCCGTCGCCTCGAGCGTCGACCGCGTCGCTCAACTGGCCGACCTCGAGGACGACCGTCCCGGTGACGGCCGACGCGACGACGAGGCTGCCGATGAACAGGATCAGGTGGGTCGCGGACGTGCCCGACATCTACTCGACCTCCTCCGTCGCGTCGGACACGCCGTTGGGCGTCGTAAGCTGCACTCGCTCGACGGGATCGTCGACAGCGTCCGCGTCGATCTCCAGCTCGAGGTCCGCCCCCGGCGGCCAGATGTCCGTGTCCGTCCGCTCGTCGCCGTCGACGATCACGGTCGCGTTCGTCTCGCTCGAGTCGACGTAGTCGCCGTTGACCAGCACGTCCGTGTACTCGAGGTCCACCGAGGTGGTTCCGCGGTTGGTGGCGTCGATGGTCACGGCGTCATCGGTTTCGTTGGCGAACCGGACGTCGACGTCCGTGTTCGTCCGTTCGCGACTCTGGTCCGCCTGCGACGAGAACGCCTCGCCGGTGTCGCTGCTCGTAGCGAAAACGGTGGGGAAGATGACGCTCGCCGAGAGCAAAAATCCGATGAGCATGATGGCGACCGCGCCACTCGTGCTGAACCCCATTAGAAACTCGTGACGAAACCGACCGTCAAAAGCCCTCTGGCCGTCCGTCGGACGGTGCGCCTCGAAGGCGCGAAGAGCGGTCGGTCCTTCGAAGAGAGGCGTCGCTCTCCGACAGTCGAGAAATGAAAAGCTGTGCGAAGCGGTTCCTCTAACCGCTCGAGTTAGAGTTCGACCGCCCGTTCGTCGTCGTTGATGATGTCCGGCGCGTTCAGCGTGACCGACGTCTGTGAGCCCTGCGGCGTCGAGATCGTCAGGTCAATCTGTTCGCCCTCCTCAATGAAGTTGGGCTGGTCGGCTTCGTCATCAACGTAGTCGTGGTCGTTGGCGTCTTCGAGTTCACCGAGCGGGATGTGGATCGCCACGCGGTCATCGTCCTCGGTCAACGTGTTGTCGCCGTCTCCACGGATGCTCTCCGTCGAGAACTCGTTTGCCGAATTGTTTTCGAGTACTTCAGTGTCGCCTTTAGTACCGTTGTACGTGAGCGTCGCCGCCTCGTCGTGGCGGTACTCAACCGTCGACTTGCTCAGGTCGATGTCGCCCGAGCCGGCGCTCTTCTGCACCGTCAGCTCGATGTGCGCGACGTCGTCGTCTCCAGGGCCATCCCCGACCCAGTGGTCACCCTCGATCTGGTCCGAATTGTTTGTCAGACCGATCGAATTCACAACTTGTACGTTGTCCGATACCTGGTCGGTGCTCTCCTCACCGGTGGCCTCCGACTGCGTCTGGAGGAAGCCGGCCGTGTTGATCAGCACGCCCGCGGCGATCGCGGCGACCAGCACCATCGCGATGAACACGATGAGCGTACCGATCCCCACCTGACCGCGCTCGGTAGTTGATTTCGTTGTTTTCATCCTGTCGCCACTCAGAGTTGGACTGCGGGTTCGTCCTCGTCGATGATTTCGGGAGCTTCTAGCGAGACCGACGTCTGGGAGCCTTGCGGCGTCGAGATCGTCAGGTCGACCTGCTCACCTTCTTCGATGAAGGCGGGCTGATCGGTGTCAGCGTCGGCGTACGTGTGCTCGTCAGTCACCTCCCCAAGGGGGATGTGGATCGCCACGCGGTCGTCGTCTCCGGTCAGCGTTTCGCTGCCTTCACCTCTGATCTCTTCCGTCGCGAAGGAGTTCTCCGAGCCGTTGACTTCGGGATCGTCGCTCACCGAATTGTTGTACGTGAGCGTCGTCGCCTCGTCGTGGCTGTATTCGATCGTGGATTTGCTCAGATCGATGTCCCCCGAGCCGGCGCTCTTCTGCACCGTTAATTCGATGTGTGCGACTTCGTCCTCGTCAGGTGTGGTGTCACCTTCGAAGTAACTCGCATTACTGATGTCGTCCGAGCTATTGGTCAGGCCGATCGAGTTCACGACTTGGACGTTATCCGACACCTGTTCGGTGCTCTCCTCGCCGGTGGCCTCCGCCTGTGTCTGGAGGAAGCCGGCCGTGTTGATCAGCACGCCCGCGGCGATCGCGGCGACCAGCACCATCGCGATGAACACGATGAGCGTGCCGATCCCCACTTGACCGCGCTCGGTAGTTGATTTCGTTGTGTTAATCATTTTTCGGTCACTCACAATTGGACGTCGTCGCCTTCTTCCTCACCGTTTAGCGAGTCCGGTGCGTTAAGAACCGTCGTTGTCTGGGAGCCGGACTGCAGTGTGAGGGTTACGTCGGCTTGTTCTCCTTCTTCAAGACCGTCCTCTTCACTCGTCGCATCTATCTCCTCAAGATCCATGATGATCTCGACCCGGTCTTCTCGTTCCTGGAGTACATCTTCCGAGGTCCCATCAGTCACTTCTTCGAGGCCAAAGTGCGATTCGTTCGCCTCGGGCTCAACACCATCACCGGACTCGTTAGCCGTGAGGTCGCTGGATCCATCGGGTCCGAGGACCTGGATCGTCATCTCCGAAAGGTCGATGTCGTCGGAACCGGCGGACATCTGGGCGACCATTCGGGATTCGTTGATCGGCCCCTCGTTCGTTTCGGCCACGGTCCCGGTCTCGCTCACGATCTCGAGGTTGTTCGACACTTGTTCGGTACTCTCTTCACCGGTGGCTTCCGCCTGCGTCTGGAGGAAGCCGGCCGTGTTGATCAGCACGCCCGCGGCGATCGCAGCGACCAGCACCATCGCGATGAACACGATGAGCGTGCCGATCCCCACTTGACCGCGTTCGTTGCCTGTATCTCTTGCAAACATTGGTATGGATGCACCCGGAGGGTCCCCCGGGGCAGTGGACCCAGATACCGACCATCCGCTATTAAGTCTATTCGCCGTAATTTACATTACTTAACCTTGATCGCCAAATACTATGCATATTAAAGCTGCTGGCCGAGTTTCAGTACCTATATTTAACTCTACTTGCCGAACGGGTCGACGTTAAGTGATCCGCTACCGCCGACGGCCGAGACGCTTATCACCGCGGTTCCACAATCCTTACCGGATGAATATCATCGACGGCGACAAAGTCGAGTGTAGCCGCTGTGACGACCTCATCTCCCTCGACGACGCGAACATTCTCGGTAAGTCCCACAACAAGACCTACGCGAAACCCCTCTGCGACGACTGTCTACAGCTCGTCGGCGTCCCGCAGGGCTACGAACTCGAGCGCGACGCGAGCTACCTCAAGCGCTGATCGGACGGACTCCCCCGGCGCTGCGCTCGGACGGCTGAACGCGCGTCAACACCCGAGAAAACCACCCTGTACCGCCTCTCTACCGCAGCACCGTCACTGACGGGTGACGGCGTCGGCGGATCCATCGCCGTGAACTTTTGAAATTAAACCAAAATTCAGACGTCACTTGTTATTCATCGCTTCGCTCGCGATGTTCCGCCCGCGCGGTTTGAGCGCGACCTCGCGGCGCACGCGAACCTCCTCCAGGACGTCGAGTTCGATCATGCGCTCGTACATCTCCTCGACCTCGTCGGTGTCGATGTCGAGGAACTCGGGCACCTCGAACGGCGAGACGCCGGAGTAAATCGCCATCAGCACCTCCTGCTCCTTGCTCGAGAGGTCGATCTGGGAGGCGTTCTTCTCCGCGCCGCGGTCGAGCACCGACTTGAGGACGGCGCAGTTCTGCGGCGACCCGGAGAGGTAGGTCCGGACGCTCGTACCGTCGTCGGTGTGTTCGGCCTCGATGACCGGCCGCTCGGCCGAGCGGATCGTGCGCTCGTCGCTCTCGACCGTCCCGACGTCGTCGACCTCGATCTGGACGAGGTGGCCGCTCTCGACGGCGAAGTTGGCGACCCCGTGGCCGATCTTCACGCGGGCTTTCTCCCAGGACGCGTCCTGGACGACGCCGCCTTTGACGGCCGGGTGTTTGATCAGGACGATCTCCCCGTCGAGGATCGCCTGCTGCATCTTGAGTTCGAACTCCTCGACCTCGGCCATCGAGACGAGGAACACGTTCGCGCCGTAGTTGACGCTGATGTAGTTCGAGACCTTGGCGATCGTCTGGTTGACGTCGTACCGCCCGCGGATCGACTGCACCTTCGCGAGGGGGATCGTGTGTTTGCCGTCGTTGCCGACGATCACCAGCCGCTTGTTGGAGAGGACGATCCGGCCGTTCGTCCAGTTCGTATCGGAGAGCTTTCGGCCGTCGCGGACGACCTGGGTGAACTTGCCGGTCACGTCCGCGAGTTTCTGTTCGGACTTGCTCATGCGACGTCACCACTCGGGACGCCGACGCCGCCCAGTTTGGACAGCGCGGAGAACCCGCGTTTTCGCAGTCGGTCGCTCTCTGTACGATCGACGAACCGCGACAAGCGCTCCCTCGAGCGGTCGCCGCCGACGGATCCGAGGACGAACAGCGCCCGTTCGCGCGTGTCGACGTCCAGGTGCTCGTTCTCCACCAGCTTCAGGAGCCGCCGCTCCAGCAGGGGTCCGTCGAGGATCGAGAGGCTCGTCGCGGCGAACTTCGAGGTCATCTCGTCGTCGTCGCCGAGCGTCTCGATCAGCGTCTCCTGGACTTCCTCTTCGTACTCGGAGTGCGTTACCCGGCCCAGCAGCCACGCCGCGTTCCGACGCTGTGCCGTCTCCGAACTGCGCTCGAGAATCTCGAGCAGCGGGCCGATCGCCGCCCGTTCGTTCGCCTCGGCGAGTTCGCCGACGATCTTCTCCCGGATCGCGTGGCTTGCGTTGGCCGGCGCCTCCGACAGCAGCTGCACCAGCGAGAACATGGCCGTCCGGCGGACCGATTCGGTGTCGTCCCGCAGCGCTTCCGCGAGGATCTCGACCGCGTCGACGCTTCCGAGGCGGCCGAGCGCGTCGACGGCGATCCGGCGGAGCGTTTCGTCGTCGTCGCCGGCGACGCTCGCGAGTTCTGTCAACGCGTTCTGCGTGCCGACGTCCGCGAGCGCGTACGCGATCTCGACGCGGACCTCGTAGCTGTCCTGGTGCAGCTTCTGGGCCAGCGCCGGCACGCTCTCGGGGGATCCGATCCGTCCGAGCGCTCGAGCGACGCGCTTTCGCACCCGCGGATCCGGGTCGTCGAGCCGCTGGACGAGGACCGCCGTCACGTTGTCCTCCCCGATGCGTCCGAGACCGCTCGCGGCCGCCATCCGGAGTTCCGGCTGGTTCGCGTTCAATCCCCGAGCCAGCAGCTGGGCCTTCTTCCACTCGGCCACGTCGTCGATGTTCTCCCCGGAGATCTCGCTGATGAACCGTTCCAGGGCCTGCTGGCCGAACTGGTCGAGTGCGTCGATCGCCGCCGCTCGGACGTCGTCGTGGTCGTCCCCCTTCGAGGCCTCGATGAGGGCTTCGACGACCTCGTCCCTGGAGAAGCGCTCGTCGTCGGCCTGCGCTTCCAGGCTTCCCAGAATCTCGGCGGCTCGTTGTCGAATGCGGGGGTTCGAACTCTCCTCCAGGTGGGCGATGAGCCCCTCGAAGTCCGCATTTCGCTCCAGTTCGAATAGCGCCATTGTTGCTAGATCACCTGCGTAGAGAGACGCGGAACCCCGGCGTCGTACCGTTCGTCGCCCCTCGACCGCGCACCCGTGTTCTTCCTCGCCGTTCATTCCGCACGTCTCCGGTTCCCCGGCCGCCGTTCGCGATCGATCCCGCGCCGGACGCGTATCGACGCCGCCGGAATCGGCCGGAAGACGCCGACTCACGGAACCGTCACGCGTCGGAACCGTCGTCGTCGGAACCGTCGTCGGACGCGTTCCGATCGTCGTCGGTCGCATCGTCACCGTCGCCGGAATCGTTCGTACCGGTCGCACCGGCGTCGGATTCGTTCGCACCGTCCTCCGGTGGCCCGTCGTCGCCGTACTCCTTCGTCTTGTAGATCATGTTCCAGAGCTGGAGGTCGGTGTACTCGCCGTCGAGGTGTTTTTTCGCCCACGTCGTTTTCACACCCCACCCTTTCACCTGGCCGTCGAACCGGTTCGTCACCTCCGTGAAGAGGTTATTGACGTCGGAGCCGCGATCGATGAGACCCTCGCTAAACACCCGATAGATCAACGCGATCTCCTCGTCGGAGGCCGCCTCGAGCGCCTTTCGATCGTCGCTTTCGGCCGCTTCTTCCGCGTTCGACTCGTAGAACAGGATCAGATCGTCGTCCTCTTTGTCGTGGTACAGTTCGTCGACGACGACGTCGTTTTTCTCGAGTAGATGGTAAAACTCGCCCGGCGTCCCCTCCGGTTGCTCGCCCGGCGCTTCCGGTTCCACGGCGACGCGGCTCCCGCCGAAGAGTGGAACGGCGTCCAGACACCCGGCGGTCGCGCCGAGCGAGAGGGTTCCGACCGTCGCGAGCGCCTGTCGGCGAGAGAGCCGCCGGCTCGACGGGTCCGATTCCGGGTCGAGACGCGCCCGAGTGACGTCCTCGCCGTGGGCGTCCGATCGCCCAGTATCACGTGGCATCGTTACGACACCGTCGAACCAATACGTGAAAAGCGCGTCGGCCGTCTCAGCGCCCTATATTACTGTTTTGGCCGGTTCCGTTGCCCAGAGAGTATATTACAGCCCCTTACGAACAATTCCGGACAGATACCTGGTGCCGCCTCGATGAACGCGAAACCGCCACTCCCCTCACCCGTCGACGCACGCGTCGTAGAGTCACTTCGAGCGTGCGCGACGACGGTTTTAGCGTACGCGAGGACGCTGTGGAAGCGCGCGTCGATCGGAGTACCGAGCGACGCCATCGGAACGCGAACCGGTCGTCTGGCGACGTGCGTCTTCGTCTCGGCGCTCCTCCTCGTCGCCGCCGGATCGCTCTCGGTTCCGGCCGGCGACGTCGGCGTCGGCACCCGCGGCGTCGGCGATCTCGGTCCCGACGGCTCGAGCGGTTCGATCGAACCCGTCGACGCTGCGGTCGCCGACGCGGATCGGAACGAGGAAGCGACGCTGGAGCGATCGATCGGCGGGACGGACGCCGCCCGCGCCCAGAACTTCGGCGACGATCACGACGAGGACGACCTCGTCTCCGTCCGCTACGACGACGAGCACGTCGTCAGCGGGGAGCGGGCGGACGACGTTCCCTCGGATCCGTACGTGAGGGTCAACGACAGCGGGCTGCAGGACGATCGGCTCGTCGTCGACGAACACGGGGACGACGGTCACGACGTCGTCCAGACCACCGACGGCGACGTCGCGACGGTCGAACACGACGGCGAAGAACGGGAGATCAGACGCCTCTCCGAGCGGAATCCCGACCTGGTGATCGTCGAAGACGGGCGCGTCCTGGACGAACTCGAGGTGAACCGCGACGAGGGAATCGTCCAGACCGTCGACGGCGGCCAGCCGGTGACGGTCGGAAATCACTCGGTCGTCTACGAGGAGTACACCGACTACTCGATCGAGATCGGCGAGGTCGACCCCGTCGCAGAGGGCGAGACGCTCGAGGTTCCGGTGACGGTTCGGAACGACGGGTACGGTCCGGCGTCGGACGAAGCCGTCCTTCGGCTCCCGACCGCGGACGGCACCGAAAACGTGACCAAAGAGGTCTCCGTCGACGGCGGCGAGCGGGCCAACCAGACGTTCGAGTACGAGACGGGCGACGGTGATTCCCGAATGGACGACGTCGAGGTCGAGATCGGATCGGCGTCCGACTCGGCCGAGGTCGACGTCGCGAGGGCCGGCGTCGCCGTCGAGGTGATCGAGACGAACACGCCCGTCGAGGGCGAGGACCTGGAGCTGGTGGCCGAACTCGAGCGCATCGGGAACGTCCCCGACGGCGCCTACGAGTACGTCTTCGGCCTGCGCACCTACGACCGGTACGGGGAGCGGGTGGGCGGGGACGACGTCGGCGTCGAACTCGAGCCGGGCGAGACGCTGAACAGGACGTTCACGTACGAGACCACGAGCGAGGACGTGCCGGAGATCGAGGCCGAGCTCTCGAGCGAGGACGACTCCGATTCCGCGGACGTGACGGTCGTCCCGCGCGATGAGTGGGAGGACAGCATCCGCGCGTCGATCGCGAACGCCACCGTCGACGGCGACGAACTCGAGGTCGACGCGTCGTTCGAGTACGACGGCGAGTTGCCGGGCGGAAAGACGTCGTTCCCCGCGAACTTCACGGTCGACGGCGAGCGCGTCGACGGGACGAACGTCACCATCGACAACGAGTCGGCGGTGAACGAATCGTTCGCGCACGCGCTCAACGAGAGCGAACGACCGGTGACGGAGGTCGGACTCGAGACGCCGGGCGAAAACGACTCGGTGGAGTTCGAGCGGGAGTTCGCCGTCGACGTCGTCGACGTTTCGAACCCGGTGACGCGCGACGACGAGGTGAACGCGACGATCGAGGTGGAGAATCGGGGCGAGACGCCGGGGCGAGACACGCTGGAGGTAGAAGCGCGTGACGCGGTCGGCATCGGATCGAGCGAGACCTGGGAGAGGGACCTCGAACTCGGCGTCGGCGAGTCGACGACGGAGAACGTGTCGTTCAATCTGAGTTCCGGAACGCCGTCGAACGTGGAGGTGCGAGCGAGCACGTCCGACGACGACGCGAGGGAGACCGTGAACGTTCGGACGGACGATCCCTGGTTCGTCCTCACCGAGACCACCGTCGACGACGTCGAGGACGAAGACGACGAGCTCGTGATCGAATCGACCGTCAGAAACGAAGGCGGGAGCGAGGGAACCCAGGAGGTCGAACTCGAATTCGACGACGAGTCGCTCAGCACCGAGGAGGTCGCGCTCGAGCCGGACGAGGAGCAGACCGTCTCGGCGACCGTGGATCCCACGCCGGAACCGGGAGCGTACGCCTACGCCATCGGCACGGAGAACGACGCGACCGAGGGGGTCGTGACGGTCGAGGAGTCGGCCGTGCCGCCGGACGAGAAATCCGACACGGCGTCGGGCTCCTCCGGCGTACTCGACGGGCTCCCTCTCCCGCCGCCGTGGCTCGTTCTCGCGCTGCTCGGCCTGATCGGCGTCGGCGGGGCGGTCGTCGCCTACCGAAACGACCCGTCCGCGGTCGGCGATCGGATCGACGCCCTCCGGTCGGCCCTCGAGGACCCGCAGGAAGCCGTCACGAGGATTCAGGCGGCGCTTCGTGGGTTGCCTGCGGCGCTCCAGCGCCTCCCGGCCGTCGTTCGAGATCGACTCGGACTCGGCGGGAACGGGAACGTCGTGGTCGAGAACGCGCTTCCGAGGCCGGTGAGGGTCCGGATCAGCATCCGGACCGACTCGGACGTCGTCTTCCTCGAGGACTTCGACCTGAGCGACGGCGAGCGGCGGGTGATCGAGTGCCTCCCGGCGTCGGGCCAGTTCGAGGTCGGCACCGGCGTCGAGGACATCACCGCCCACACGGAGGTGTTCCAGAGCGGAACCGACACCGTCGGAATCCGCTACGCCCCGGAAGGGATCACCATCGGGCAGTTTCGCAATTGAGCGGACACCACGGCTGACGGGAGCGGGACCCTGTGGACGGGAGCGGGATCTTCTGGACGGAAACGACACCTCGAGAGACGAGAACGAGATCAGTGCGTCAGGACGAGGAGCCTGTCGTCCGTCCGCGCGAGACAGAACGGTCGTTCCGGCGGCGAGGAGAACGTCTCGGTCGGCCGCTCGCTGACGTAGAGTCGGTCGAACGCGCGGCCGCAAGCGGGGCAGCCCAGTTCCTCGCGGTTCTCGAGGGTTCGCGTGTCCCCGGTGTCGTTCAGCAGCTTCAGCTTGGTCCGGTAGTCGTGGACGGTGAAGCCGTCTCGGACGTCGATCCGCGTCATACGGGTACCGTCTCGTCCGTTCCGACATGAGACTGTCGGGCGATTCGACCCCTCGACTCCGCGCACGACTCACATCTCGAGTCGAGCGTCGAACTCGAGGGGACACCTAAGCGCGTAGTCGCGCTAGACGGACACAATGAGAGACGAGTGTGAACGCACCGAGAGCGCACCCCGACGCCTCGGACCGAGATCGAGTTGGCGGGGGGGCTGCGGGGAGCGCGGTATCGAGTCGACGACCGAGGGCGAGGCGGGCCGAGCGGTGCGGTGAGCCGACCGATGGACGATGACGTACACGTCGACGTACGCGCGCCCGGAGCGGACGAAGAGCAGGTTCGAGACGACGAGCGACGGGTGCGGAACGAGGGACGGGTTCGAGGCGAGCAGCGGGTGTGGAACGGGGAGCGGGCCCGGGGCGAGAAGACGGTGACCGAAGACACCACGGGCGACGACGAGACCCGAGACCGAGGCGGAACGGAAAGCGGCGATTCGGTCGAGGGGGGCGACGGGGCGGAGGGGATCACGCTCGAGTCGTTACCGGAGACGTACGCGACGGACGTGATCGTCTTCGAGTGGCTGACCGACCTGGTCAGGGCCGGCGGGACCGCGTCGGCCCTCCGGGCGGTGTCGTACTACGCCGAGGTCGGCTGGATCGCGAACGAGGTCAAGGTCCACCTCGAGCGGGTGCTCTCGGGGCCGGACCTCGACATCCACGTCGATCCGACGACGACGCCCCCGGAGCTGACCGCCGAGGATCACGCGGACAGCTACGCCTACATCAGGACGCTCCGCGAGGTCCACCAGGCGAAGCGGGAAGTCGCCGAACTCGACGACGCGGAGTAACGGGTCGAGGGTCGATCACGCCGTTCGGCCGGCGTTCGGACCGGCCGGGCGATCAGTGCCGTCGGACGACTCACCGCTCGAAACGACGCGAACGTTGATACGTGGAGTTCACCGAGATAGAGGGGACGAGTCGCTCCGCCCACCATGTCACCGACAAAACCGTACCTCGAGTCGCTCGATCGATCGGCCGGCAGAATCGACGTCACCGTCGAGTGGGCGCGCTTTCTCGGCGAGACCTTCGGCGCGACCGGCGCGCTCAACTGCCTGCGGTACTACGAGGACCTCGGCTGGATCAGCCCCCGCGTCCGGACCCAGATGGTTTCGTACCTCCGCGGCCTCTCCCTCGGCGAGATCCACAACAAGCGGTACGACGAACCGACCACCCTCGAGTCGCTCAGCGGGACGCTGTTCAGCGCGCACGCGCGATCGCTCGCCTACATCGCCCGAATCTGCGACGACGACCTCGAGGAACACGTGATGATCGCGCGGATGGCCGACCGCCGCGTCGATCGACGAACCGAAGCTGCGGCCGGCGATTCGACCGACCGCGTGAGCGTAATTCGTGACGGTCCGTCTCAGTCGGGTTGATCGTTCAGTCGCCGACACGGCCGTAAGCCATATCAAATAGCGTTTTTAACGCGATGAAAACGCCATATTCACCATTAGATGGTTAAACGTTCTACAGTCGGCCATAAATCTGCTCCAATAGTACTGATAGCGTGACAGTCGTTAAGATAAACATTAGGATATCCACCTATCATCGTTGATTTATCCAATCAGTGAGTGGTCGGTTCCATGTCGTTTAAGATGAATTAGTTCATGAGCTTCAATACTCGTGAGTGGGAGCCGCTTCAGATCGACGGCGTCGGCGAACCGTCGTCGGCGTCGGTCGGTTCCAATCACGACCACCCCCAAACTGGTGATCGACAATGCGTGAGGATCCACCCGATACGAAAACGACCCCGTCGTCCATCCTCGAGGAGCTCTCGAGGAGCGCCTCGACGGGGACCACGGGGCCCGACCGGTCCGAGCCGTACGAAATTTCGCTCGGAAGCGGGACGGCCGACGAACGAACGCGCGCCGAAGCCGTCGAGCGCGAACTCGACGAGTTGATGGAACGCGTCAACGGAGCGCTCCCGACCGACGAGGTCGCCTTCGACGAGGCGATCGTCAAGGAGAACCTGGACGAAATCCTCCTGATGCTCATCGCCTTGCACGGCGAAACCCACGGGAAGGAACTGCTCTCCGACCTGACGCACCTCTTCGACGCGCAACTGAGCCCCGGGACGGTCTACCCGTGTCTCCACAGCCTCGAGGAGGAGGGCGTCCTCTCGATGCACGCGAAGGTGCGAACGAAGGAGTACTCCATCGCGGACGAGGGGTACGTCCGCGGGACCGTCGAACGGGCGATGGTCCAACACCTCGCGTTCGGCCTCCTCCTCTACGCCTTCTTACCTCGACTGTAACGTCCGCCGGGTCCCCACTCACACTCGTGTCCTCCGTCCGCCGATCGCGAGCGGCGCGTCCGCTCCGTCGAGCGTCGGTGACGCGCCGCCCGAGTTCTGACGGGCCCCTCGAAAACCGCGTCGGACGACGAAAACCCTCCTACTCGTCGGTCTCGTCGGCGTTCCCGCTCCCGCTCTCGAGATCCTTCGCGATCCGCGCCAGGCTGTCGCTCGGCGGCTCGCGCGCGTCGTAGTAGGCCGTCTCGCCGGGAGCGCGAAGCCCGTAGAGGAAGTCCGGTTCGACGACGTCGAGGAGGACCGATCCCCCGCGCCTGACGTCGGACTCGTCGATCCACTCGGGGAGCGCGTCGGTTCCCGCCGCGGGGTCTCGCGCGCCGTCGGGCGTCTCGTACACGCCGGGGACGATTCCCTCGTCGCCGGTCAGCGCCCGCTCGGGGCGCGCGAACCGCTCGGTTCCGTCGAGAACGATCCGGACGACCTCCTCGAGCGGAACGGCGTCGCGTTCGTCCGCGGGGATCTCGACGCGAACGCCCGAGGGCGTCTCCGCAAGCGTCGCTCGCACGGTGCGAACCGACGGATGGTCGCTCGAAATTCTGTCTGCCATCGAAAAGACCGTCGGGTTACTCGTCCTCGTCGCCGTCCTCGCCGAGCAGGTCCTCGACGTCGGCGCTCCCGCGCTCCGTGATGGTGGCGTTGATCTGCGCGACGGCGTCGGAAACCTCGCGGCCGCGAACCGTGATGCGGCGGCGCTCCCCCTCGCGTGCGGGGCGGTAGCCCGTCTGGCGTCCCTTCATCAGCACTTCCTTGAGGTTTCCGCCGGCGACCGTCTCGTTGAGCGGTCGACCCGCGTCGTCCGATCCGCCGGTGATCTCGAGCGTGTAGCCGTCGAGCCCCACGGCCGAGCCGTCGACCTCGTCCCCGATCGACTTGCCCAGGAATCGGTTCGCGTCCTGTCCCTCCGCCTCGAGCTGGTGTGCCAACCCGGTCTCCGGGTCGCCGACGACGACAGTGAAACTTGCCATAACCGACGGAAAACGGCCTGCGCTCAAAAGAACATCGTTTCCGGCTGACCGGTGGGCTGTCTCGAGTCGATTCCGATCGTTCACCCTCCCTCGAGCGACCCATCTGCGATGCAACTCACGGACAATACGAATTTTTTGGCTTTTAGTTCGATTTGCCAACCAACATGAACACGGCGAAAGCCCTCACCACCCTCGTGCCCGCTCAGCCGGATATCCTCACTCCGTTCGGATAGGGCCGCCTGAGCGGGCACGACGGCGGCTCGCCCTTTCAGTCCGCCAGGTACCTGCCCTTCCCCGTTGAGCGAACGCTCCGCGTTCGCGATGCTCGGAAGACGCGAAGCGTCTTCCGTTGGGTCACGCGGCCCGCGCCGCATCGGCGCGGGCACGCGCTCCCGGCCGTGATTACTGGCGCGCTGGTGAGGCGTCCTCACCGAATTCGGTGAGGACGCCTCACTGATCCGCGAGGGGCGAGTGAGCGAGTGCAACGAGCGAACGAGTCGGCTGGGGAGGGCGAGGTCGTCTGGGTCGGACTGAAAGGGGCCGGCTGGGTCGGGGAGGCTGCCGACTGTAGCACCGCAGGCCGGCGGCCGAGGAGCGCACGTCGGCAGCCGACTCGAGCCGGCCGGGGGCTTTCACCGTGTTTGTACCAGCACTCGATCCGCTAGCTATCATCTGACGATACCTAACTCAAAGAGGATACCTTCCATCCCCGGCTGATACACATCGTACCTCAATCGATCGCGAACGTACTCACTTCGAAAGCGCGCGTTCGACGGCTCGAGCGACCGATTCGGCCTTCGCGGCCAGTTCGTCGGAGACGTGGCCCTCCTCCACGGCTTCGGCGAGTTCGTCCTCGTCGACGACCTCGACGGTGCCGTCGGCGTGCCGAACCACGTCGACGTGGAGGTCGACGTAGCGGGCGCAGTCGGGAAAGAGCTCCACGGGCGTGCAGACGTTGACGTACGTTCCGGCCGTCGACCCGTCGGCGCGCTTGTAGGTGGTCGGGTACCACCACCGGCCCTCCCGGAGCTTCGTCACCGCCACGTCGCCCTCCTCGATGGGGACGCCGAGGGCGTCGTAGGTGCCGCCGCCGCGAAGCGTCCGCTCGAGGGTGACGGTCCCGTCGGCGTCCCACGCGGTCACGTCGCCGGTCCCGAGGGTGATGAGCCGGCCGTCGGGCTTGCCGTGGCCGAGCGAGAGCCGGTCGCCTTCCCGGGGTCCGTACTGGCGGGCGACGGCTGCGAACGGGAACTCGGCGTCGCCCAGCGACCCGGACTCGAGCGCGTCGCCCTCGAGCGACGCGCAGACGGCCTCCGCGAAGTCGACCGCCGCGCTCGCCGCGCGCGCCGTCGCTTTCGTCCGGTGGTGTCCGGGCATCGTCGTCTCGACCCGCCGGCGGTGTTCGTCGAGGGCGAACCGGGACTCGCGGCCGAACCAGAGCCAGGCTGTCCCGGCCGGCGCGGCGAGGAGCGACGGCTCGCCGGGCTCGTCGTCCGCCCCTTCGAGGGCGTTCTCGAGGCTGACGACCCGGGAAACCGCCCGCTCCAGCGCCTCGCCCATCGCCTCGAGGTCGGCGTCGGCGGCCGCCCGCTCCCACCGCAGGCCCCAGCCCTCGGGAACGTCGACCGCGAGGAGGTCGGTCATCCCGACGAGTTCGTTCGCCCGGTCGCCGCGGAGGGCCGCCGAGACGCCGGTCCGGTCCCGCGAGAGGGTGCAGAGTCCACCTTCGACGGCGAGCGACGGGCGAACTCGCGGTCGGTCGTCGTCCCACGGGGGCGCCGGTTCGGCGACCTGCACGCGGTAGCGGTTCCCCGCGTCGACGTAGCCGTCGACGTCGTCGTACTTCAGGTAGCCCCGACGGCCCTCGCCGAGGCCGACGACGGCGCCGCTCCCCCCGCCGGCCTCGAGCACCTCGGCGTCGAACGCGGCGCCGCGGGGGATGCCACCGTCCCAGCGGAAGGCGTCGATCCCGACCGACTCGAGTTCGGCCGCGACCGCTTCGACGGCCTCGGGATCGCCCGACACCTCGAGCCCCTGTCGGTCGCGGGTGGTCTCGATCGAGACGTCCGCGGGACGGTGGTCGAACGCCTCGTCGAAGCGCTCGCGGATCGGCTGGGAGGGCTGGACGACCTCGAACCCGCCGCTCGAGGCCGACGAGGCGGAGAGTAACCGCGTCAGCGCCGTGGTGTAGATGCCGCGAACGCGGACGCGAATCGGCTCCGAACCGGAGTCCGCGTTCGTCTCACCGGCGGTCATCGCTCGCCACCCGCCGACCGACGCCTCGCCGGGGTGAAATCGCTCGAGTGCACGACGATCACCGGAGCGGCTCCCGTTCGGCCGCGAACCGGACCCGGCCGTCGATCGTCGGACCGAGGGTGAGTTCGACGGAGTCCTCTCCGAGGATCCGCCCGTCCTCGACGTACGCGCCCCACGTGTCGAACCGGAGCCAGCCGCGCATGTCCGCCGCGTGGGTGGTGATATCGAGGTACTCCACGGCGTGTTCGGGGTACTCGGCGCTCGAGTGAGCCATGTCCATATCGGAGTAGACCGTGTCGTGGTCGTCGAAGAACGCCTCGAGCGCCGCGGCGTCGTCCTCGACGGCCTCGACGACGGCCGCCGACGCCGCCCGGAGGTCCTCGGTCCCGAGGCCGACGTCGCGAAGCGCCCGCTGGGTTCGCTGATCGAAGTGCATGCGTCGGGCGGTGATTCGCGGGGAACGCCTTTGTGGATTCCGAGTCGCCGTCGAGGACTCGAGCGACCGCCGGGAGGATCGTCGGCGGCGGGTTCGGTCACCGTCGACCGGGACCCGACGCGCTCGCGTCGTGTGTTCGGAGCGTACGTTCTCCGTAGTTTACCGAACGCTTTCGTTCGTGGCTCCCGTATCGGCGAACATGGAGCCGAGGCGAGATCCGGTCGAACGGGCCGCCGACGACTCGGCAGACCTCTACGACGTGTCGACGTGGGAACCCAGAACGGCGGTCGATCGGCTGTCGTACGCGATCCACCGGACGATCAACTACGGGTTCGGCGCGATCGTGTTGGGCGTCGCCCTGCTCATCACGCTCTCGCTGCTCGTCTCGCCCGCGGTCGTCGTCCTCGACGATCCGGTGTTGAGCGTCTTCTTCGGCCTCTCGATCGTCCCCGCGGGGCTGCTCGCGGCGTACATCTGGTACGCCGACATCACGACGCACGAGCCGCTTCCCCTCCTCGTGGGGACCTTCCTGCTGGCGATCCTCTTCGCGACGTTCGCGGCCGTCATCAACAGCATCGGCGGCACGGTGTTCGACACCGCGACCGTCGGCGGTTCGTTCGCCTTCTTCTTCCTGATCGTGGGGCCGGTCGAGGAGACGGTGAAACTGCTCGCGGTCCGGGTGCTGCCCTACCGAAACGAGGCGTTCGACGCCGTCATCGACGGGGCGGTCTACGGCGCCGTCGCGGGGCTCGGCTTCGCCGCCATCGAGAACGCGATCTACATCGGGCGGTACCTCGGCGAGGCGAACCCCGAGGCCGGGTTGCTCCTCGCGGCGGGCGAGATCGCCACCACCCGCGCCCTCGCCGGCCCCGGCCACGTCATCTACTCGGCGATCGCCGGCTACTACCTCGGCCTCGCGAAGTTCAACCGGCGGTTCGCCGGCCCGCTCGTCGTGAAGGGGCTGCTGCTCGCCGCGATCATCCACGCCACCTACAACGTCACCGTCGGGTTCGTCCCGCGGGTCGTCGCGGACCTCACCCCCCTCGGCCCCGGCGCGGCGTTCGTGGGCTACGTGATCGCGTTCGACGCGACCGCGGGGTACTACCTCTACCGGAAGATCGCCCGCTACCGCCGCGCCTACCGAGAAATCAGGGACGACGACGCGTCCACCCGGGCGCCGGACGCGACCGAGTTCGATCCACCGAACCGGTGAAGAAGATCGCCCGTCGCTCACTCGAGCGCGTCGACAGACTCGAGGTAGCCCTCGAGCAGCCCCTCGACGTACTTCGCGATCACGTCGACCTCGAGGTGGACCGGATCGCCGGGTTCCTTCTCCGAGAGCGTCGTCAGGTCGTAGGTCGTCGGGATGATGGCGACGGTGACCGTCGGACCGTCGCGGTCGCGGGGGTCGTCCCCGCCACCACCGGCGTCCCCGCCCGCTTCGAGGTCGGCCACCGTGAGGCTGATCCCGTCGAGCGTGATCGATCCCTTCTCGACGACGTACCGGTCGTAGCCCGCGGGCAGGTCGAACCGGAAGAACCAGTCCTCGCCGACGGACTCGACCTCGCGCACCGTCGCCACCGCGTCGACGTGACCCTGCACGACGTGGCCGTCGAACCGGCCGTCGGCGGGCATCGCCCGCTCGAGGTTGACGAGGTCGCCCTCGACGAGGTCGCCGAGGTAGGTCCGCTCGACCGTCTCGGCGGCCAGGAAGACTTCGAACCACGCGCCCTCCTCGAACGCCTCGACCGTGAGACAGGCGCCGCTGACGCTCACGCTCTGCCCGTGGTCGAGGCCCGTCGCGACCTCGTCGGCGGCGATCCGGAGGCGGAGGCCGTCCTCGGTGCGCTCTCGAGCGACGATTTCGCCCGTCTCCTCGACGATCCCGGTGAACATGTGTCTACTCGCAGGTGGCGCGCGGCGGGCCAAAGCCGTTCCGGGTTCGCCACCGGGGCTCCCCGCTCGAGGGCGGCTCGAGCCCCGCCCACGAACACTCAGAGGGGGCTCGGTGGGAACTCGTCCGCGAACGGAGCGCGAGCGTCCGGAATCGGCGGGGTTTTTCCGCCGGCTTCACCTAGGAGCCACCGATGGCCGGCATCATCGACACGATCAAACTCGCGGGCGTCCTCGTCTTCGCGATCCCCGCGGCGCTCGCCGGACTCGAGTTCCTCCTCGTCCAGGGTCGGACGCTCCTCGGGGCCGGACTCCTCGGAGTAGCCGTCGCGCTCGTCGTCATCCAGCACCGGCTGACCGTCCCGACGGACGTCACGTCGATCGTCCTCGAGCGCGTCACCGGGGCGGTGGTGAAAGAGCCCGACCCCGACGACGAGGAGTGACGGCGCTCGCCGGCGCGGGCGGTTACGACCGCGGGTTCGTCCGCCACTCGAGGTCGGCCTCGAGCGCTCGACTGCCGTGGTCGGTGACTGCGTAGGTGGCCGGCACCGAGGGTCCGCCGCGACGGGGCCGCGTTTTCCGGACGAACCCCGCGGAGAGCAGGGCGGTCAACTCGTCGGCGATCGTCTCGTCGGTGCGGATTCGGCGGGTGGCGTCCTCGAGGTCGCGCTCGATCTCGGCCGCGGAACCGCCGTCCGTCGCGGCGCCGATCGCGAGGAGGTCGCGCTGGCGTGCGGGAAGCCAGAGCGGGGCTGGCTGACTGTACATGCCGTCTGATACTCCCCATAGTATGTAAACCTCGAGATCGAGACGGTCTCGCCGTACGTTCGCGGGACGGGCGTCCGTCGACCGAGGCGCACGGATCGCCGCGGCGGCGGTCTTTTTCTCCCCGGAGGCGGAATGCGCGCGTATGACAGACGCGTTGTTTCTCACGAGCGACGACCTCGAGGGGCTCGCGACGCCGGCCGACTACGTCGACGCCGTCAGGGACGGCTATCGGCAGATCGGCGATGGTGCGCCGGCCTACCCGCGCCAGAAGTTCTTCCGGACCGATCCCGACGGGATGTTCACGAGTTACGCCGCCTTGCTCCCGGAGACGGGCGCGGTGGGCGGCTACATGTACACCGCCGGCTTCGGCGCGGGCGACGGCTGGTTCGTGACGCCGCTGTTCGACGCCGAGAGCGGCGAACCGCTGGCGATCCTCGACGGGGCGAGCATGAACCCGTTCAAGACCGGCGCCGCCGGCGCCGTCGCGGCCGACGAACTCGCCCGCGAGGACGCGACGACGCTCGCGGTCGTCGGCAGCGGGGCCCAGGCCCGCGGGCAGGTCCACGCCACCGCGACCGTCCGCGACTTCGAGGAGGTCCGGGTGTTCTCGCCAACCCCCGAGAACCGGGAAGCGTTCGCGCGAGACTTCGACGAACATCTCGAGGCCGACGTCCGCGCGGTCGACTCGAGCGAGGCCGCCGTCCGGGACGCCGACGTCGTGATCACGGCGACGCGGTCGACCGAACCGGTGTTCGACGGCGACGACCTCGCGCCCGGGACCCACGTGACGGCGATGGGCCAGTACCGTGAAGGGAGCCGCGAGATCGACGTGACGACGGTCGAGCGGGCCACCTACGTGCCGGACATCCGCGAGCGGGCCACCTTCGACGCCGGCGCGTTCCTCGCGGCGCTCGAGGCGGGCGCCGTCACGGAGGAGCACGTCCACGCCGACCTGGGGGAGGTCGTCGCCGGGACCGCGCCGGGTCGAACGAGCGACGACGAGATCACGGTGTTCGACAGCGGCGGGACGGGGATCGAAACCGCTGCCGCGGCCCACATGCTGTACGAGCGGGCGCTCGAGGCGGACCTCGGGTCGACGATCCCGTTCGCGCCGGCGAGCGAGGCGCTGACCGGGCGGCTCCCCTGATCGGCTTCGGGGACCGTCCGAGGAGCCGAACGGGCGCCCGGCTTCGAAATCGCTATCACCGCGGCGGAGAATCGCTCGAGCAAGCATGAAGGGACGAGCGGTGCTCGCGGCGACGATCGTCGGTCACGTCTGCCTGGCGACGCTCGTGACCGCCCACGCGCTCGCGACGAATCGCGAGGTCGGGCGCTGGCCGGCGCTCACCCTGCTGTTCGGCGTCGTCGGCGTCGCGGGTTACGTCCGCTCCGACGCCGACTCGAGCGAGAGCGAGTACGATCGCGATCGAGGGACGGAAACGCGCTAATCGACCGGAAAAACGGGAACCCGGAATCAGGCGAGGAAGACGTGTCGCGGCCGGTCGGCGAGCACGTCCCGGCCGAACTCGACGGTCTCGGAGAAGGCGTCGCTGCGGAAGAACGCCATCGCGTCCTCGCGGGAGTCCCAGCGGCTGGCGATGAACATGTCGTTTTCGTCCTCGCGGTTGACGAGCAGGCTGGTCTTCCGGTGGCCCTCCATGTCGGCGAGAACCTCGCCCACCCGCTCGAACGTGCCGACGAAGTCCTCGCGGTGTTCCGGCTTCACGGTGTAGAACATGCCCATCGTCCCCCACGAATCGCCCTCGTCGTCTCCGGCCTGGCGAACGACCTCGGGGAGGTCGGCGAGGAAGCCCGCCGCCGTGTTCGCCGCCCGGTCGGTCTCCCAGAGGCTGACGACCGCCGACTCCTCGTCTTCGTCGTCGCCGGCCTCGTACACCGCCGTCTTCACGTGGGTATCGTAGTGGTCGAAGTTCTTCCGGAGGCCGTCGGCCTCCTCGAACAGGTCGTCGGGGTCGGCCGCAGAGTAGAGGACGACCGCGTGAACGTCCTCGCCGTGGGGCTGACCCGCGTAGACGCCGAGGTCCTCGAGTTCGTCCCGGACCTCGTCGTCGCCCCCGTGGGGGCCGCTCGAGTCGTCCCCCTCGTCGACGCTCGCGTGGGCGTGGCCGCCCGAGCCGTGGCCGCCTCCGTGGCCGCTCGAGGACCCGCCGTGAGCGCGTCCGTGTCCGTGCCCTTGTCCCTGACCGTGACCGTGTGGCGACCCCGAACTCGCCGCCTCCTGCGGCACTGGCTCGCCGGCCATGAACGCGCCGAGGTTCTCCGGGGGGAACCGCCGTCCGGCGAAGAAGCGCCCGAACTCGGCGAAGCGGGAACTCGAGGGGTCGAAGCGCATCTCGTAGAGCAGGTCCTTGATGTCCGTCGGGTCGTCGGCGAAGAGGGTGACGCCCCACTCGTGGTCGTCGAGGCCGATGCTGCTCGAGATGATCTGGGAGACCTTGCCGCCGTAGCTGCGGCCGATCTCGCCGTGGCCGGACATGTACTCCGAGCGCTCCTCGAACGAGAGGTCGTACCAGTTGTGGTCGGGGCCGCGGCGCTTGTCCATCGGGTAGAAGTCGACGTACTCGGCGTCCGGAATCTCCGGTTTGAGCCGCGACTCGATGTAGCGCGTGATCCCCGGGTCGGCCTCCGCGTCCGGGTCGAAGTAGTCCGTCGCGCCGGTGTAGCCCGAGACCTCGGTCACGGAGACGTAGGAGTCCGCTCGCTCGGTGAACGAGGCCAGTTCCGTGTGCTCGAACCGGCGCTCGAGGACGTCGAGGGCTTCGAGGGAGGGGCGGAGGTGGAGGAAGAGCAGATTCGCCTTGTGTCCGAGCACCGAGAACGTCGCCGAGTCGCCCTCCTCGGCGTCCTCGAGGCGCTCGCACGCGGCGAGGTACTCGATCCCTTCCTCGAGGGCGCGCTCGCGCCGGTGGTCGGGGGCCTCGCGCCAGGCGTCCCAGTCGACCGACCGGAAGTCGTGCAGGACGTACCAGCCTTCGTCCGTCTGCGGTGGTGTCCGCCGTTCCATGCCCACGGGTTAGGTCGGGGTCGTGAAGAAGCAACGGATTTCGCCGCGCGGCGACGACGGCCGCGCCACCGCGACCGCGCGCCGACGGCGAGGCGCACTCGGCCCGAAACCGGCCGGCGGCGGGGTTTGCCGGCGGTGGCGCCGACCAAAACCCTTTACGTTCGCCCGCGCAATCTCCGCCCCACATGCGGAAGAGCGGGCCGCCGAAGGGACTCATCGCCTACCTGGTTCTCGAGTTGCTCGAGGAGAAGCCGCGGTACGGCTACGAGATCCTCAAGGAGATCAACGAGATCAGCGGCGGCCACTGGGAGCCCTCCTACGGCTCGGTCTACCCGATCCTCTACAAGTTCGAGGAGGAGGGGTGGGCCGAGCGGATCGAGCGCGCGGAGGAATCCGACCGGAAGTACTTCCGGCTGACCGACGCCGGCGTCGAGGAACTCGAGGAGCGGCGAGCGCTCGGCGCCGAGAAGGCGGCCGACTTCGCCGACGTCATCCTCGGGTACTTCCACGTCTACGCGACCTGCGCGACCGACGCCCGGTTCGAGATTCCGGCGCTCGAAGGGGAGTGGCGCTTCGACGAGACGTTCAGCGCCTGGATCGTCGAACAGGTCATCCGCCACCACGAGCGCTACTTCGGGACCGAGTTCGAACGAATCGACGACGCGGCCGAGGAGTTCTACGAGCGCCACGGCGTCGACGGGCGGTGAGTTCCCGAACCGCCGGGAGACGGGCGGTGGCGACCCGGGCGTATCGGTACGAGCGCCGCATTTGCCCGGTCCCCGGCCCGCACGCGGCCGACCGACGCGTTCAGCCGAAGTCGGTTCGGTCGAGTTTGTCCCAGTTCTCGGAAACGGTGTGGAGCGTGGCCTTCAACCCGCCGAGGACGATCGGGCCGAAGAACAGTCCCATGACGCCGAACGCGTACGCGCCCCCGAGGATCCCCAGGAGGATTACGGCGGGATTGAGTTCGGCGTACCTGTCGACGGCGAACGGACGGAGGTAGTCGTCGGTGAGACCGACCACGACGACGCAGTACGCGAACAGCGCGACGGCCAGAACCGGCTCGTTCGAGAGGTACAGGTAGAGGACGGCCCCGCCCCAGACGGGAATCGCACCGACGAGCGGCACCATCGCGAGCACCATCATGACGACGGTCCAGAACGCCGCGTTGGGGATGTCGGTCGCGACGAAACCCAGCCCCGCGACGCCCCCCTGAACGATGGCGACGAAGACGTGACCGAAGAGCACGGCCCACATCATGTCGCCGATCTCCTCGTAGAGGTCCCGCTGGACGTCCGCCGGAAGGGGAACGGTTCGGTACAGCCACTCGAGGAGGTCGTCCCCCTCGGCGAGCAGGTAGTAGACGAGAAAGAGCGCCAGCGCGATCCCGATTACGAAGTGGGTGATCGTACCGAACGCTTCGGTCGACCGCTCGACCACGGCCACGCCGATTTCTCGGCCCGAGCCGGCGATTTCTTCGGCGACGTCGACCTCGCGCCCGGTCAGTTCCTCGAATCGGGACTCGATCATCCTGAGCTGGACGGTGTCCGTCTCGAGATTCCGAAGGATGTCCGTCGCGTCACCCCCGACGGTCACGAGGATCACGAAGAACGGTGCGACGAACCCGACGACGGTCAGGATCACGAGGGCGAACGCCGCGACCGACGACGGTACGCGCTCCTCGAGTCGGACCTGGAGCGGGTAGAGCGCGTAGGCGATCAGGGCCGCGCCGAGGAGGTACTGCAAAAACGGCTGGACGAGCAGAACCGACAGCGCGAGGAACGCGGCGACCAGGGCGAGGAGGCTCCCTTTGCTAAGGTTCACGATCGTACTTCACTGGTCGGTGTCATAACGATACGCATCGGCGAAGGGTGTGCTCCGCGAGGGGTGGGTTCGGTGTTCCGGTGGGGCCGCGAGCGTCACGGGTCGGCCCGGTGCTGCCGCGGCCGAGGAGAGGGGCCGTCGGTCGGCGAGGTGGGACACCGGCCCGAATCAGCCCGACAGGAGCGTCGGGCCGAACATCATGAGCGCGAGGCTGACGAGCATCGCCAGGCCGACGGTCGTCGTCACGACGCGGATCTGACCGCGGGTCGTTTGCATCGGGAGCCGCGAGAGGACGGCCTCGGTGCTCGTCCGGAGGATGTGGCCGCCGTCGAGCGGGAACGCCGGGATGCAGTTGAACGTCGCGAGCAGGACGTTGATCCAGGCGGTCCAGAAGAGGACGTTCGCCGTCCAGAAGACGAGCGTCTCGCCGACGGCGCCGAACGGTCCGGCGACGTCGTAGAAGTTCTGAATGCCGCCGGTGAACCCGGGGAAGTCGAAGCCCGCGGCCGTGCTGAGCGAGGCGAACGGGAGGGAGACCGCGCCGGCCATCTGCCCGACGAACGTGTCCGCGCCGCCGCCACCGCCGATCACGCCGAGGAACTCCGAGGCGGGATAGAGGGAGACCCCGAGCCCGTCGACGGTCAGCCCGGAGACGCCCGAAACCACCTGCACGCCGAGGAACCCGCTGTCCGCCTCCGGGTGCTCGTCGAGCGTAACGTCGTAGGACACCCGCTCGTCGTCGCTGTACCCCTCGACGGTCACCTCGTCGCCGGGCGCCGTCTCGCCGAGAACGTCCTGGAGGTCGCTCGCCGACTTGATCCGCTCGCCGTCGAGGTGCGTCACGACGAGTTCGTCGTCGGCGGTCGCGCCCGCGGACTCGAGCGGGCCGTCCTCGGCGACGACGACCGTCGCGCCGATCGGGATCTCCCGCTCCTCGGTGCCGCCCTCGGACTCGAGGGTCACCGTCGCCGTCCCGTCGTCGCCGACGGCCTCGAGGAACGCCGATTCGGTGGCGACGGGTTCGCCGTTCACGGCGAGGATCACGTCGCCGGTCGCTAACGGCGAGCCCTCGTACGCCCCGGTGACCGAGAGCGACCTGGGGACCTCGACGTCCTCCTCGCCGTTTCGCTCGATCGCCACCGTCTCGCCGTCGGCGGCCGCGAGCCGCTCCTCGAGGGCGTCGTTCGACTCGACGGGCTCGCCGTCGACGGCCGTGATCCGGTCGTACGGTTCGATCCCGCCGTCTTCGGCCGCGGAGCCGGGTGCGACGCCCCCGACGGCGGCGCCCGGTGCGACCGAGACGGCTCCCGCGACGATGGTGAACAGCAGGGCGAAGGCGACGATCGTGACCACGAAGTTGTTGGTGACGCCGGCGGCGAACATCCGCGTCTGGCCGCCGCGGGAGGCCTCGCGACTGCTCTCCTCGTCGGGCTGGACGAACGCGCCGACGGGGATGATCGCGAGCATGACGACGCCCATCGAGTCGATGTCGATGTCCTCGACCCGACAGAGTAGCCCGTGGCCGCCCTCGTGGACGACGAGGCCGATCAGCAGGCCGATCACGATCTCCGGCGCCGCCGAGAGCGGGAGGAAGTCGTTGACGCCCGGGATCGCGAGGATGTTTCGCGGCGCGTGCGCGGCGGTCTGCTCGCGCACGTGGAGGCCCGCGTAGCCGCTCACGAGCACGAAGACGAACATCGCCGCCATGACGACGACCGAGATGCCGACGCCGACGTTCGCCCACGCGCGCCAGAATCGCTTTCGTCGCGCGAGGCGGTCGAGGAACGCCTTCCCGCGCTCGGTGTGAAACGTCAGGATCGGTCCCTGGCCGCCCACGTACTCCGGCAGGAGGTCGCGCTGGCGGAGGACGGTGACGCCGAGCCAGTAGGCGAGGAAGCCGAGCAACAGCCACGTCGTCGGTTCGGCGGCCGACCACTCGAGGAACGCGACGGTCGGCGAGACGGCGGGCGCGGATGGGGGACCGAAGGCCATTGGTGCATTCTCAGGGGAGGGGCTATCAAATGGCTTTTGTCTGGGGACGTCCCGGCGGATCGCGGTCCGATTCCCGATTCGCGGCCGCGTCCGCCGTCGATTCGGCGCCCTCGTTCGCCGTCGGTCCGAACGACGGCACCTGACGCCCCGGCGACCTACCGCTCTCGGCGAAGGCGCTCGACGACGAACTCGCGGTCCACGTTCGCGAGGAACGGCCCGAGCTTCGGCCCCTGTTCCTCGTCGAAGAACAGGCGGTAGCCGGCGGCGAAGAAGTCGCCGACCGGAACGTCGTGGCGCTTCGCCGTCTCGTAGATCTCGCCCTGCAGTTCCTCGGGGTCCTCGTTGCCGCCGGCCTCGACGAAGTCGGCGAGGTCGTCGAGGGCCGCCTCGGAGGCCCCGTCGAAGTCGTACGGGGGGATCTCGCTGCGCTTGAGTTCGTAATCGAACTCGTTCTCGGTGCGTCGGGCCCAGTTTCGCGCCTTCTCGACGCGCTCGAGGGCGCCCTCGACGGCCCACTCGGGGGCGTCCTCGGGGATGTGGCCCTCGCGCCTGGCGACTTCCTCGCGCAGATCGGGGTCGTCGAACATCCCCAGCACGGCGGCGAAGGTGTAGGGGAGTCGGATGCGCTCCTCCCGGGGTTCCTCGACGACGAGCGGGTAGACCCGCTCTGCGAACGCCTTCTCGTCCTCGCTCGCCTCGACCTCGTCGAAGTAGACCGCCTCGAACCGGTCGAACTCGTCGACCAGCAGGTCGAGGCGCTCGACGCTGAAGTCGCGGGCCTTCGAGGGATCCTTCGCGAAGAAGTAGCGCAGGACCTCGGGTTCCAGCAACTCGAGGACGTCCGAGACGAGGATCACGTTCCCCTCGGAGGAGGAGAACGGCTCGCCGTCGAGGGTGAACCACTCGTAGACCATCGGGACCGGCGGTTCGATCTCGAGGACGTTTTCGGCGACGTCCTTGCCGCTGGGCCACGAACCCTCGGCGTGGTCCTTGCCGAAGGGTTCGAAGTCGACCCCCAGCACCCGCCACTGGCCGGGCCACTCGAAGCGCCAGGGCATCTTCCCATCGCGGATCGTGACGGTCCCTTCGTGGCCGCAGCCGTCGATGGTGCGGTCGCCGGCGTCCATATCGGTACACCGGTAACCGACCGTCGGCGGTTCGGCCTCGAGGTCGATCCCGGTCACCGTCTCGGTGAGCTTTCCGCACTCCTCGCAGATCGGGTTGAACGGGACGTAGTCGCCGTCGGGGTCGACCTTGTCCTGGTACTTCGAGAGGACCTCGCGGGCTCGATCGGCGCGCTCGAGGACGAACCGCGTCACGTCGTCGAACTCGCCCGACTCGTAGAGGTCGGTCGTGGAGACGAGGTCGATCGGCACGTCGACGGCGTCGGCGCTGTCGGCGATGATGGTCGAGAAGTGGTCGCCGTAGGAGTCACAGCAGCCGAAGGGGTCGGGGATGTCCGTGTAGGGCGCCCCGAGGTTGCGCCCGAGCGCGCCGGCGTTCACGTCGCCCAGGTCGACGAGAGTGCCCTCGAGGTCGCAGAGGGTTCGGGGGAGCTTTCGGAGGGGATCGCGGTCGTCCGCCGTGAAGACCTGGCGGACCTCGTGGCCGCGCTCGCGCAGGACCTCGGCCACGTAGTAGCCGCGCATGATCTCGTTGACGTTGCCGAGGTGGGGGACGCCCGAGGGCGAGATGCCGCCTTTGATCACGATCGGCGCGTCGGCGTCCTCGCGGTCGACCGCTCGAGCCTCGACGCGGTCGGCCACCTCGTCGGCCCAGAAGGCGTGGAACGCCTCGTCTTCGCCCTCGCCGGCGTCCGCCTCGCGCACTCGCTGGAGGGTGTAGGGGCTCTCGGAATCGGCCTCGGATTCGGATTCCGTCTTCGGACTCGAGTCGGTCTCGTCAGTCATCGTCTCCGATCCGGTCGGCTTCGGCCTCCCCCTCGGCCCAGTAGGTCGGTTCGTCGCCGACCCCCTCGGGGATGACGTCGGTCCCGTCGTGGTCGCCGAACCGGACCGCGCGCGCGATCCGGTCGGGGTCCGTGCCGTCGAGGACGATCGTCCGCATGCCCGAGCGCTCGATGATCTTGGCCGCGAGCAGGTCCACGGGGGCCGAGGAGCCGGCGTTCATCTCGAGGCCGGCGATGACGTCGACCAGTTCGGCGGCGGTGAGGCGGTCGAACTTCGTCGCGTCGTCGGTCTCGTTCGGGTCGTCGCTGTAGACGCCGGGGACGCTCGTCGCGTAGACGAGCAGGTCGGCGTCGACGTACTCTGCGAGGGCCGCTCCCACGGCGTCGGTCGTCTGGGCCGGCGCGACGCCGCCCATGACGCAGACGTTGCCCCGCCGAAGCGCCTCCCCGGCTTCCTCGTAATTGTACGCCGGGGCGGTCACCGAGTCCTCCCCGAGCGCGGCGATGAGCAGCCGGGCGTTCAGCCGCGTGACGTCGATGCCCAGTTGATCGAGTTCGATCTCGTTCGCCCCCAGTTCCCGCGCGGCCCCGATGTACTCCCGGGCCACCCCGCCGCCGCCCACGACGGCGCCGACCCGACAGCCGTCCGCGACGAGGTCCTCGACGACGGCGGCGTGTGCGGCGACCCGATCCGAGCCGGGCTCGGGCACCAGCACGCTGCCGCCGATAGAAACGACCACTTTCATGCTACCGCGCAGTAGCGGGGTCGGAATCTTAAGGGTTGCCAACCGGCTCCGGGCCCGAATCCGAACGAATCCGTGCCGCGAGACTGAGGAGCGCCGATCAACCCGACCCCGTCGTCGCCTCCTCGGCCAGGCGCTTCTCGGCTCGCTCGCGGACCGCGTCGGCGCGGTCGCGTTCCTCGGCGTACTCCCCCTCGGCGCCCAGCTCCTCGAGCGCCCGCGCGCTCCTCAACGGACGACGCCGGCCCGGAAGCCCAGCCGGATCGCGTTGTCCAGACACTCGAGGGCCAGTTCGGCCCGCCCGCGCTCGAGTTCGAGAAAGCCGAGGTTGTACCACGCCTACCCGAGCCGCGGGTTCGCGCGCACGGCGTCCGAGACAGGGAACTCGAGGCGTGGGATTACGGAGTGTGGACTATTCGAGCCCCAAATCTACGACCAGTTCTTCCCCCTCCCGTTCGAACTCCGTCCCGAACTCTCCGGACAGCTCCCGCACGCGTTCGCGACTCCACTCGGCGGCTTCGGGGTCCGCCTCGAGGACCCGACAGTCGTCGATCTCCGTCGGCGTCAGCCGGAGTTCGCGCGGGTCGCCCCCCTCGACGACCAGCGTGAAGAGGAAGCTCCGGTCGTTTCGCAGCCGGGAGTCGACCGCGTAGTCGTCGACGAAGTCGCCCGCGTCGTAGCAGATCGGTCGCCCCTCGTGGACCTCGATCCCTTGCGGGACGTGGGCGCTGTGGCCGTGGACGACACCGACGCCCTCCTCGACCAACCAGCGGCCGAACTCGCGGAACGAGTCGGGCGGCCGCTCGACCATGTTCGGCCCCCAGTGGAGCGAGGCGACGAGCAGGCTCGAGTCCGCGTCCGACGTCGAGAGCGCCTCGCGCGCTCGCTCGAGGGACTCGCGAACCAGCGCTCTCGTCCCCTCGTTCTCGACGTCGATCTCGATCCGCGCCGTTCCGGGCGAATTCTCGTCGGCGGCGTACTCGGGGGTGTTGTCGGTGAACGAGACGACGGCGACCGCGAGGTCTTCACCGCCCGCTGCGGTTCCTCCGCCGGTGAGTGAAATGACGGCGGGTTCGAGCGCCTCGTCGAGCGACCGGCCGGCCCCCGCGCGTTCGATCCCCGCCTCGTCCAGGCGCTCGAGGGTGTCCTCGAGCGCGACCTCCTCGTAGTCCAGCACGTGGTTGTTCGCGAGCGCGCAGACGTCGACGCCGGCGCGCTCGAGCGCCGGAATCGTCCAGTCGGGGTCAGCGCGGAAGTGGAAGGGGCGGTCGGTCCGCGTCCAGGGCTCCCCGCGCGTCGACAGGCAACACTCGAGGTTGACGATCAGGCCGTCCAGTCCGCGCAGGCGCTCGAGGAGGTCGCCCCAGACGGCGTCCACCGCGCGACGCTCCTGACGCCGATCGACGAGCCGTCCGAGCATCACGTCGCCCGCGAATCCGATTCGGACGGTCATATCGTGTGCTCCGATACCGAGGACCAAAGTTCCAGCCCCCGTCGCCGAAACCCGGCGACGCCGGTCGGCGAGGGGCGAACGCGGCGACAGCTACAAAGTCCGACCGCGCCATACTCGAGGTATGTACGTACTCGGCTGCGTGGACCGCGGGGTGGGACGGGACGCCCTCGAGCGGGTCGTCGATCGGGTAGTCGATCGACTCGCCCGAGAGGGGCGCGTCGGGGTCGTCAGGTACGACGCGACGATCGCCGACGGCACCCACGGATCGCTCACCGTCGGGGGAGACGTCACCTACGGGCTCGGCGCCGACGGGGACTGGACGGCCTCCGGAACCGGCATGACGGTCGCCGACGCCCTCGATTCGCTGGCGACCGACTGCGAGTACGCCGTCGTCGTCGGCCTCTCGGGGCTTCGGTACCCGACGCTCCTCGTCGGGGACGCCGAGGTCGACGCGGGCGAAGCCGACGAGACCGACGTGATCGCCGTCGTCGACGGCCCCGGCGACCTCGAGGAAGACACCCTCGTGGCCGACATGCACGCGAGCGAACCTCACGAGACGCTCGAGTCCTTCGTCGACCGCGTCAAGCGTTCGCCGAAGGCCGACCTTGCCGGTGCGATCGCGACGTTCACCGGACGCGTTCGCGCGAAAGACGACCCCGACGACGAGCGCACCGAGTTCCTCGAGTTCGAGAAGTACGAAGGGGTCGCCGAGCGGCGGATGGCGGCGCTCCGGGAGGAACTCGAGGCCCGCGACGGCGTACTCGAAGTCGAACTCTTCCACCGGACGGGCGTCGTCGAGAGCGGCGAGGACATCGTCTTCGTGGTCGTCCTCGCCGGACACCGCGAGGAGGCGTTTCGCACCGTCGAAGACGGCATCAACCGGTTGAAAGACGAGGTCCCGCTGTTCAAGAAGGAGGTCACGGTCGAGGACGAGTTCTGGGTGCACGAGCGAGCGTAAGACGTTTATTACCGTACACGACCGCGGAAAATTGTACAACGGTCGGGAACTCCGGATAGTAATGACATCGTGAATATTTTTTACGAGATAATACGTTAGCTTCGGTTGTAAAACGTCTCGAGCGATCTGAGTCGTTCGTGAAAGGTAGAAAGGGAGCGAACCAACGGCCGCTTACCCCTCAAATCCCTGAACGCATGCGAAACGCCGCTAACGGTCCTGCCTTTATAACACGTCTCCCTCGGAAGGCGAAGACGTCGATGAGCACGACAGCCCAACCCTCCACGGAAAGCAAGGAACGCCGCCTGAAGCGATACCTGCGAGAACGTGCCAAAGACGGAGAGCTGTACTTCAAAGGCAAGTTCATCGCGGACGACGTCGACATGTCCCCGAAAGAGATCGGCGCGCTCATGGTCAAGCTCGCCGAGTCCGCGGAGGACCTGGAAGTCGAGAAGTGGTCCTACACGAGCGCGACCACCTGGCGCGTCGCCCCCGCCTGATCGTCGCCATCGACCGCGCGCTCGGCGATCGGTCTCGATGACCGACGCGCGACGCGTGCCACTCACCCCGCACCAACCGTTCCCGGACGCTCGATTCGACGCCGGCCACACGGGCTCAGTCGGTCTCCGGCGCGGGAACGGACGACTGTATCGCCCGCGCACCGGCGCGTCCCCCGACGCCATCCGGTGCGGACGTAACGCACCTCCTTCCCTCCCCGATTCCCCACCCGTTCCCGCCCCAGTGCCAGCTCGATTCGCCGCCCGGGACCCTCCGGCGGCAGGCGATTTATACGACTCGCGAGTGAACAGCGAGTGATGGACGGCGGAGAGCGGTCCGACTCGAGCCCGACCCGCGACCCCGGTCACCGTCCCGCGTTCGGGGCGAGTGGGACTGCCCTCGAGTCGGGACCGCCGATCGACCGGATCGAGTCCACGTTTCTCGTCTACGGGACCGACCGCGAGGGCGAGGACCTGCTGTACTACGGCGAGCCGCTGGCGAAGCCGGCGGTCGTGGTCCGGGAGCTCTGGCCGGCGTTTCGGTCGGAGGGGTACGAACTCCGGATGGCCGTCCGAAACGGACGGTACGTCCTCGTCGCCGAGCCGACGAGCGTCGGCGTCGACGGGATCCCCTGGACGAACCTGTTCCTGTTCGTCGCGACAATCTGCTCGACGCTGTTCGTCGGCGCGTGGTGGTGGTACTACATCGACCCGTTCGCGAACCCGGGCGAGGTCTGGCGCGCGTGGCCGTTCACCGCCGCGATCCTCGGCGTCCTCGGCGTACACGAACTGGGCCACTACGTCCTGAGCCGGTACCACGACGTCGACGCCTCGTTACCCTATTTCATCCCCGTCCCGACGCTCATCGGGACGATGGGCGCGGTGATCAAGATGAAGGGGCGGATGCCGAACCGGAAGGCCCTGTTCGACATCGGCGTCGCCGGGCCGCTCGCGGGACTGGTCGCGACGGGGGTCGTCACCGTCATCGGCCTCCACCTCCCGCCGGTCGTCGCTCCGGAATCGCTCGTTCAGGATCCCAACGCCGTCGAGTACCAGCTGGGCTTCCCGCCGCTGCTCGAGGCGATCGCCGCGGTCGTCGATCAGCCCCTCTACACCGACGATCCGCGGCGGTCGGTGAACCCGGTCGTCATCGGGGGCTGGGTCGGCATGCTGGTGACGTTCCTCAACCTCATCCCGGTGGGACAACTCGACGGCGGCCACATCCTCCGGGCGATGATCGGGAGCGTTCAGGAGACGATCGGCGCGCTCGTCCCCGGCGCGCTGTTCGCGCTCGCGGCGTACCTCTACTACGTGCGCGGCCACGGCGGCAACGCGGTGTCGATCTGGGTCGTCTGGGGACTGCTGACGACGATCGCCGCCTCGATCGGCCCCGCCCAACCCGTCGACGACCGGCGACTCGACCCCTGGCGGATCCTCCTCGGCGTCGTGACGTTCGGGCTCGGCGCCCTCTGTTTCATGCCGGTCCCGATCGCCATCGTCGGCTGACCGCGGTGACCGTCAGATTCGCTTCGTCCGTCGCCGTCGGTCAGCCGTGCGTGTACCCCCGATCTGCGAGCGATTCCCCGTCGAGCGTGATCCCCTCGTCCGATTCGACCGCCGAGCCGAGCACGGAGAGGTCGACGTCGGTCGCGGCTCGCGCGCCCTCGAGCGCTCCCTCGGGAATCGTGAACACGAGTTCGAAGTCCTCGCCGAAGGTGATCGCCCGCTCGAGCCGACGGGCCTCGTCCCCGTCGTCGATCGCCTCGACGAGCGCGTCGTCGACGGGAATCGCGTCCGAGTCGACGGCGAAGCCACAGCCGCCGGCCTCCGCGAGCTGGTGGAGCGACCGGGCGAGACCGTCGCTCGAGTCCATCATCGCGGTCGCGTACGGGGCCAGCGCCCGGCCGGCGACGACCCGCGGCTCGAACCGGAAGAGGTCGTTGGCGCGCTCGAGGAGGGTGGTCCGTCGATCGCCCGATTCGTCGGCCGCGCGCGTGAAGAACTCGAGCGCCGCCGCGCTCCGTCCGAGCGTTCCGCTGACGCAGACGAGGTCGCCGGGGTTCGCGCCGCTTCGGAGGACAGGCTCGAGGTCGCCCGTGCGGCCCACGGCGGTCGTCGCGACGGTGAACTCCTCGTGCGCGTCGAGGTCGCCGCCGACGTACTCGGCGCCGACCGCCTCGCAGACGTCGCTCGCGCCGCGGACGAACGCCGTCAGGTCGTCGCCGTCGAACTCGGGGACGGCGTAGGCCGCCACGGCGGCCGTCGCCTCGGCGCCCATCGCGGCGACGTCCGAGAGCGAGGCGGCCACCGACCGCCAGCCGGCCGTGTAGCGCGTCGTCCCGTCCGGAAAGTCCGTCCGCTCGTGGAGCATGTCCGTCGTCACCACCAGCCCGTCGACGACGGCGGCGTCGTCGCCGACCGGCTCGAGTTCGCCCGCGAGCAGCGCGAGCGCCTCCCGTTCGTCCATGGGCTCCCTACGGGTTCCCCCGCAAAAACGGCCCGCATCGACGGTGGACCGGGTGGAAGTCATCCAGCGCGTCCCGACTCGAGGGGGTCAGTGAGTCGTCCGCCAACGTCGCTCGTCACAAGCAGGAGGTGTCCGAGTCCGCTGGTGGCGCCACAACCGGTAGGCAGCGCCGGCGGTGTCGGCCTCGCGCAACAGCGTCTCGGAGGCCGAACCGTCGGTCGCCAGCAGGATGCGCGCGGTCGCCCGGGACTTCGCCGCATCCTTGGCGTCGCTGACGCGCTCGAGCGTTCGGAGCGCGCCAGTGTCCTCGAGTCTCGAGCCGACCTTCTGGGCGGTCGTGGTGCTCTTGATCGCGTTCTTCGCGCCGTTCGCGGCGGCTCCGCCGAGGACGGTCTTCGCCAGGAACCCGGCGGCGTACCCCTCGTACCAATTACGTTCGAACGTGTCGTACAGGGCGGGGTGCTCTTTCTCCTCGAGCGACCCGTAGGGATTGTTCCGGGCCTGCGTCCGCTCGACGTCTTGGACCATCGCCTCGACCAGCGTTTCGGCGGCTCCGAGTCCCTCGTCTTCGACGAGCGCGAGCAGGGCCTCGATTCCCTGGACCACCGCGGTCGGATCGTCGATGAACTGCGAGACGTCCTCGAAGACGACGCCGAGACTCGAGGAGAAGCCCGAGCCGGTGCCGAACTCGCTGGCGGCGGCCCGATCGATGAGCCGACCGGTAGTACCTCCGGCGACGTTTCGGAGCCTTCTTAGCGCCTACGTTCGTTTGCCGTGACATGACCGATGCTCGTCGTCGCCGCCTGGTGATGGTCGTCGGGTTCGTCGCCGCGTTCGCCGTGCTCTCCCTCATCTTCTGGCTGCTGGGGATCGACGAGTTGCTCGCGACGCTCGGCGCCGCCTCCCTCCCGGGCATCACGCTGGTCGCGCTGGCCGCGCTCGGGTGGTTGCTCACCTGGACGCTCGGACTGAAAGTCGTCCTCGCCGCGCTCGGGGTCCGGATCGGCTTCGTCGAGGCCGTCCTCGTCTTCTCCTCGGCGGTGTTCGCCAACAACGTCACGCCCTTCGGCCAGGCCGGCGGGGAACCGGTGACGGCCCTGCTCATCTCGACGGTGACCGACAGCGAGTACGAGACCGGGCTCGCGGCGATCGTGAGCGTCGACGCCCTCAACCTGTTTCCCGCCATCGGATTCGGTCTCGTGGGGCTCGCGTACTACGCCGCGACGGTCGCCGTCACGGCGCGCATCGGTGCCATCGCGCTCACGCTGGTCGCCGCGACCGTCTGCCTCCCGGTCGTCGGCATCACGCTGTGGCGCAGGCGCCGACGGGCCGAGGCGGGGATCGCCCGGGGGTTCGCGCGACTCCTCGGCGCGATCTCCCGGGTAGTCCCCCGTTACCGCCCGCCGAAGCCGGAGGCCGTCAGGCGGCGAGTTCGGAGCTTCGTCGAGTCCCTCGAGCGCATCGCGGACGACCAGCGGGCGATCGGCGTCGCGTTCGGCTGCTCGGCGCTCGGCTGGTTCGGCCTGATCTGCTGTCTCTGGCTCTCGTTCGTCGCCCTCGGCGAGACCGATCCGACGCTGCTTGCGGCGGCGTTCGTGGCCGTGCCGGTGGCGAGCGTCGCGGCGGCCACCCCCTTCCCCGGCGGCTTGGGCGGGATGGACGCCGCGCTCATCGCCGTGCTCGCGCCGCTGACCGGGGTCCCGGCGGCGACCGTGGGCGCGGCGGTCGTCTGCTACCGCGTCGCGACCTACTGGCTCCCGACGCTGCTGGGCGGCGCGGCGACGGGCGCGTTCGGGTCGACCGCGCGGTGGTGAACGGGACTGCGAGCCGAACGACGGCGACGGGGCCGCCGAGGACGGGCGCACGGACGCGCCGCGTCGCGGGAATACGATGGCCTTAAATGGCGCCGACGGAAACCACACCCCAATGGCTACGATGTACGACGTTCCGGCGGACGCCCTCATCGAGGCGCTCGCCGAGGATCTCGAGGACCGACTCGAGGAGCCCGACTGGGCGGCGTTCGCGAAGACCGGCGCCAACCGAGAACTGCCCCCCGAACAGGAGAACTTCTGGGCGATCCGCGCCGCGAGCCTGCTGCGCAAGGTCGCAGACAGGGGGCCGATCGGCGTCGAGCGCCTCGCCACCGAGTACGGCGGCGCGAAGGAGGGGTCGAACCGCTACCGCGTCGCGCCCGACCGCCGCGCCGACGGCTCGCGAAACCTGATCCGAACCATCCTCCAGCAACTCGAGGAGGAGGGCTACGTCGAGACCGCCGAGGGCGAGGGCCGACGCATCACGCCCGAAGGCCGGAGCTACCTCGACGAGACCGCCGGCAACGTCCTCGCGGACCTCGACCGTCCGGAACTCGAGCGCTACGCCTGACGGCCGGACCCCGTTTTTCGTCTCCGACCCAGATCCGCCGAGAGACGTCGCGAACGCCCGGGCGTCGGCCGAACGGTCCGTAATCATTTTCCCGCCGGCGGAAGAACGTCTCCGTAGAGACAGCCATGAGCGGAACGCCCGACGACGAGAATCTCGAGGAACTTCGACGGAAGAAGATGGAGGAGCTGCAGGAGCGCGCGGAGGCCCAGCAGGGGAACGAGGAGGCCCAGGAGGCCGCCCAGCAGCAGGCCGAGGCCCAGAAGCAGGCCCTGCTCCGCCAGTACCTGACCGACGACGCGCGCAAGCGCCTCAACACGGTCAAGATGAGCAAACCGCAGTTCGGCGAGCAGGTCGAACGACAGGTGGTCGCCCTCGCCCGCAGCGGTCGCATCCAGGGCAAGGTCGACGACGCGAAGATGAAACAGCTGCTCAAGGAGCTCCAGCCCGAGAAGAAGAGCTTCGACATCAAGCGACGGTGACGTCCGGGGCTCGATCCCGATGACCCTCAGCCTCGGCGTCCTCTACAGCGGCGGCAAGGACTCCACGCTCGCCGCGTTGCTCCTCGCCCCCTTCTACGACGTCACGCTGACGACGGCCCACTTCGGCGTGACCGACGACTGGAAACACGCTCGAGCGACCGCCGAGTCAGCCGGCTTCGATTTCGAACGCCTCCAACTCGATCCCGGCGTGGCCACGGAGGCCGTCGAGCGAATCAGGGACGACGGCTTCCCCCGGAACGGCATCCAGTTGGTTCACGAACACGCCTTGGAGCGGGCGGCCGAGGCGGGCTACGACGCGATCGCCGACGGCACCCGGCGCGACGACCGCGTCCCGACGGTCTCGCGGGCGCAGGCCCAGAGCCTCGAGGACCGCCACGGGGTGGACTACATCGCGCCGCTGTCGGGGTTCGGACGGGGCGCCGTCGATCGGCTGACCGAGTCCCGACTGGACGTGACCGCCGGTCCGAGCGAGGAGATTCCGCGGGCGGACTACGAGGCCGAACTCCGGACGATCATCGCCGAGGAGGACGGCGAGGAGGCGGTTCGGGGGCTGTTCCCGGACCACGTCCAGACCCACGTGACGCGCGTTCGGTGAGCGCCGAAGACTCGGAAACCTCCGAATGGGCCAGAAGAACAGATAGAAGGTCGCCGTCCTCGAACGGACGGGCATGTACGAACGGATCAAGGGCTTTCGCGACTTCTACCCCGGCGAGATGGTGGCCAGGCGGGCCGCCACCGACGCGCTCGAGGAGACGGCCCGCCGCTTCGGCTTCCGCGAGATCGGCACGCCCGCCCTCGAGCGGGCGGAGATGTGGACCGACAAGAGCGGCGACGAGATCGTCGACGAACTCTACGACTTCGAAGACCAGGGCGGGCGCCACGTCACGCTGACGCCCGAGTTGACCCCTACAGTGGCGCGGATGGTGGTGGCGAAACAGCAGGAGCTCTCGAAGCCGATCAAGTGGTTCTCCACCCGACCGTTCTGGCGCTACGAGCAGGTCCAGCAGGGCCGCCAGCGGGAGTTCTACCAGACTAACGTGGACATCTTCGGCTCCGCCGAACCCGACGCCGACGCCGAGATCCTGGCGTGGGCGGCCGACGCCCTCACGGCCCTCGGCCTGACCGGGGAGCACTTCGAGTTCCGGGTCTCCCACCGCGACATCCTCGGAGGCGTCCTCGAGACGTTCGACGCCGACGTTGACGTCCAGGAGGCGATCCGCGCGGTCGACAAGTCCGAAAAGCTTCCGCAGGAGGAGTACCGCGACCTGCTCGTCGAGGCCGGCCTCGAGTACGACCAGGCCGCCGACTTCGACGACCTGATCGCGTCGGGCGACCTCGAGGAGGTCGTCGAGTTCGCCGACAGCGAGCGGGTGACCGACGCGGTCGAGAACCTGCGGGCCGTCCTCGCGGCGGCCGAGGACTTCGGCGCGCGGGAGTACTGTACGATCTCGCTCGAGACGGCTCGCGGTCTGGATTACTACACTGGCGTCGTCTTCGAGTGCTTCGACTCGGCGGGCGAGGTCTCCAGATCGATCTTCGGCGGCGGGCGCTACGACGACCTCATCGAGCAGTTCGGCGGCCAGCCGACGCCGGCGGTCGGCGTCGCGCCGGGTCACGCCACCCTCTCGCTGCTCTGTCAGCGCGCGGGCGTCTGGCCCGAAGAGGAGGTGACGACCGACTATTACGTCCTGCGAGTCGGCGGAACGCGGCCCGAGGCCGCCCGGATCGCCCGCGAACTGCGCTCGCGCGGACACGTCGTCGAGACGGACGTCGCCGGCCGATCCTTCGGCGCGCAACTGAACTACGCCGACTCGATCAACGCCGAGACCGTCGTCATCGTCGGCGAGCGCGACCTCGAGAACGGCGAGGTGACGGTCAAGGACATGGCGTCGGGCGACCAGGTGGCGGTCCCCGTCGACGAGTTCCCCGGCGACCGCGAGCGGCCGACGATCGACGACTTCGCCTGAATCCGCCGCTCAACCACTCCTCGATTTCGTTCTCGCGCTCCGGTGCAGATTGCGGAGTCCGAACCCGAGTCTCGCTCTCGCCGCTCTCACTTCTCCCGCCGCCGGTCGGACCGTCGCTCGAGTCGACCGACCACGGGCGTCGGCTCGTCCGCGTCGAGGCTCGCGCGGCCGTCCGACCGCTCGAGTCGACCGTCGGCGCGCTCGAGTCGCTCGTGGAACTCCTCGAGCGAGCACCGCTCGACCGGGGAGTGACCGGTCTCGACGTAGTGGTCGATCATCGCCCGATTGAGGTCCACGGAGGCCCCCCGAGGGCCGGTGCGGTCACTCGAGTCCGACGAGGTCGTCGGGTCGGTCGAATCGTCGGTTCGGCGGGTCCACCCGCACGTCGGACAGTACGCGATTTCGATCGGCTTCGTCATCGATACGAACACGCTCTGGTTGGAGGAGCGAACCCGGAACCGGTTAACGAATCGGCTCTATATAGGCGGCGTTCATAATCGCCGACGGTTCCCCAACCGTATTCCGACGGGCCCTCGAACGGCCGGTATGGCGACGATCGCCGACTTTCGGTTGCCCGCGGCGGCGTTCCCGCTCGGCGCCGCGATCGAAGCGGATCCCGGGATCAGGATCGAACTCGAGCGCGTCGTTCCCACCGACGAGGGAATCCTCCCGTTCTTCTGGGTGTGGGGCTGTGACGACCTCGAATCGTTCGAACGGTGCGTTTTCGAAACCGAGGCGGTGGACGCCCTCGAGTCCGTCTCCGGGGCGGAGGACGGGCGACTGTACCGGGCGCGGTGGAACGGCTCCGTCGAGGGTTTCCTGCGCGGGGTCGGACGCCTGGGCGTGACGGTGCTCGAGGGACGCGGGACGCGCGACGGCTGGCGGTTCGAGCTCCGGTTCTCGGACCACGGGTCGATCCGGACGTTCCAGGCGTACTGCCGGGACGCCGGCGTTCCGGTCTCGCTCAACCGTCTCTACACGCCCCGGGAGGAGCGGGCGGGCGAGCAGTACCAGCTGACCGAGGAGCAACGCGAGACGATCCGGCTCGCCCACCGGCGGGGGTACTTCGAGGAGCCCCAGCGAGTCACCCAGAGCGACCTCGCCGAGGAACTCGGCGTGAGCCAACGGGCGGTCTCGCGCCGACTCCGGCGGGGACTCTCCCGGCTCGTCGGGCACACCGTCTCCACGGATTCGGATCCGGTCGCGGAGACCGACTGAGCGGACGAAAGCCGGCGATCGATCGAGTCGCCTCGTCCATCGATCGAGCCGATCGGACCGATCCGGCAGACGAACCGTTCGGTCGAATCCACTGTCAACGATCGATACCGTTCCCGACGGGGTGATAAAGGCGTTCTGGATAGACGCGGTAGCATCACCTCCGACGACCGCATCACCATCCACGATCAATGCTAGGACAGGAACGGAAGTCCATCGAGGGCGGACTCGAGCGACGGACCGGGGACGCGATTCGGAGCGGAGGCGAAGGCGAAGGCGAGGGCCATGGGGACGGTGACGCCACGAGAGCGAGGGCGCCATGACTCACGGCGACGAGGCCACCCGGGCGGATCTCAGCGTTCCGATCGACGAACTCGTCGAGGCGTCCCGGGACGCGAACGAAGGCGGGGACGACGGAGCGGGCGACGTCGACGCGCGGTACGATCCAGCGGTCGACGACTCGCTCACGGCGGTCATCGTCGGAGCGGTCGCGCGAGCGGTCGGCTGCGAACCGCTCGAGGTCGAACCGCTGTACGACGTCCTCGATCCCGACGCGCTCGAGTCGCTGTTCGAGCCCTGTAGCGCCGGACCTCGGTCGGGGTCGGTGTCGTTCGTGCTCGAGGGGGTTCGCGTGACCGTCGTCGACGGAACGCGCGTGCGGGTCGAGGAGGCGTAGGTCGGCGATCGGGTTCGCGTCCGGTCTGGAGCGGACGTCGGGTGCGATCGCTCCGTCGCGCCGGGGCCAGCGTTAACTGCCGGCCCGGTGTACGACGCTCGAGATGGCCGCCCCCCAGACCGAGTCCGACGAGACCGAGACACGGCCGAACGTCCTGCTCGTCCTCACCGATCAGGAGCGGTACGACTGCACCGCGCCCGACGGGCCGCCGGTCGAGACGGCCGCGTTCGATCGGCTCTCGAGCGAGGGGACGCGCTTCTCGCGGGCGTACACCCCGATCAGCATCTGCACGAGCGCCCGCGCCTCGCTGCTGACCGGCCGGTTCCCCCACGGCCACGGGATGGTGAACAACTGCCACGAGGACGACGCCATCCGGCCGAACCTCGACCCCGACCTCCCGACGTTTTCGGAGGAACTCGTCGCGGCCGGCTACGACTGCACCTACACCGGCAAGTGGCACGTCGGTCGGGATCAGACGCCCGAGGACTTCGGCTTCTCCTACCTCGGCGGCAGCGACGAGCACCACGACGACATCGACGAGGCGTTCCGGGAGTACCGGACGGACCTCGGCGTCCCCCTCGGCGAGGTCGAGTTCGAGGAGGCGGTCTACACCCACGGCGACGGCGGCACCTTCGTCGCCGCGAAGACGCCCGTCGACGTCGAGGCGACCCGGGCGTACTTCCTCGCCGAGCGGACGATCGACGCCCTCGAGGCCCACGCGACCGGCGAGGGCGATCTCGTCGACGGCGACCCCGACGCCCCGTTCTTCCACCGCGCCGACTTCTACGGCCCGCACCACCCCTACGTCGTCCCGGAGCCCTACGCCTCGATGTACGACCCGGGCGAGATCGAACCGCCCGAGAGCTACCTCGAGACGTTCGACGGAAAGCCGCAGGCCCACGAGAACTACCTCCACTATCGCGGCGTCGCCGAGTTCGACTGGGACGCGTGGGCCGAGGTCATCGCCAAATACTGGGGCTTCGTGACGCTGATCGACGACCAGTTCGCCCGGATCCTCGAGGCCCTCGAGGAGTTCGGCCTCGCCGACGAGACGGTCGTCGTCCACGCCTCCGATCACGGCGATTTCGCGGGCGGGCACCGCCAGTTCAACAAGGGACCGCTGATGTACGAGGACACCTACCGCATCCCCCTGCAGGTCCGCTGGCCGGGCGTCACCGAGCCGGGATCGACCCGCGAGGAGCCCGTCCACCTGCACGATCTGGCGGCGACGTTCCTCGAGATCGGCGGCGCGGAGGTGCCCGAGAGCTTCGACTCGCGGAACCTCGTCCCGCTGCTCGAGGGACGGCGGCCGGTCGACTGGCCGGATTCGGCCTTCGCCCAGTACCACGGCGACGAGTTCGGCCTCTACACACAGCGGATGGTCCGCACCGACCGGTACAAGTTCGTCTACAACGGCCCCGACGTGAACGAACTCTACGACACGGAGCGCGACCCCGCCGAACTGCAGAACCTGATCGACCACCCCGACTACGCCGACGTGCGCGAGGAGATGGCCGATCGGTTACTCGAGTGGATGCGGACGACGGCGGACCCGAACCGGGAGTGGGTGCCGGACACGTTCGCGTAGTCGGTGGCCGCACTCGGCCGTCGCGCCCGGCGCAGGGTGGGAAATCGGCGAGGTCGCGTACGCTCACTCGTTTCGCTCGGCCGCGAAGTCGACGTCCTGTGACTCCCCGGCCAGCGCGACGTGCCCGTAGTTGAGCAAGCCGACGAACACGCTGCCGCCGACGACGTTCCCGAGGGTCGTAAACGCCAGGAACGAGCCGAACGTGCCGACCGAGACGTCGCCGACGAGCACCATCGCGGACAGCACCTCGGTCGTCCCGAGGATGCAGTGGTGGAACGGCCCGAACCCGATGGCGGCCGTGACGAGCACCACGAACACGAGTCGGCCGATCGTGTCCCTGCTGGCGGCCGACAGCCACGTCGCCATTCCCATGAGCCACCCCGCGATTACGCCGGAGAGGAAGATCACCCACCACGGGTGCTCGACCAGCGCCCCGGCGAGCGTCCCGAACGACGACGGCTCGGCGATCCCCATCGGCTCGGCGATGGCGGCGATCAAGCCGACGAACGCCGCGCAGCCGACCAGGTTGGACGCGTACACCACGCTCCAGAGCCGACCGACCTCCGCCGGCGTCGATCGACCGTCGGCCAGCGGGAGGATCGCCATCGTCGTGTGGGCGGTGAACAGCTCCGTCTGGCCGATCATGACGAACAGAAACGGGATCGAGGAGACGCCCGCCAGCGCGAACTGTCTCGTGAGGTCCGATCCGAACCCGCCGGAGAACGTGAGAACCATCGCCATGAACAGCGCCCCGAAACTCAGGTTCAGCCCCGCCGAAAAGCCCGACAGGAACAACCCCTTCGTCGGCCGATCGATCTCCTTCAGCGCGTTCTCCATCTCCCGCTCGAGGATGCGGCGGTACGACAGCGTCGCACCGGTCGGTCCGGCGTCCGGCTCAGTACTCATTGCGATGACCTGGAAGGATGTTCGAGTACCTCCTCCGTCGGGATAAGTTTCGGGCCGTCGAGCGGTCACTGGCCGGGTTCGACCCGAACTCGACCGGCACGACGAGCGATGCGGGTAGCCCGGGCGGTTCGCGCTCACCTGCACGTGCCCGACGGGTCGATGAGCCGCACGTTTTCGCCGAACGAGAACCGATCGGACGCCCTCGAGTTCGTCGGATCGGACCCGGATCTGTGCCACCCCGCGGAACTGCAGAACGTCATCGGCCACCCCCGAGGACGCCGTCACGCGCGCGAGGAGAAACGACCGAACGGTTGCTCGAGCGGCCGCACACGACGGCGGATTCGAACCTAAGTGGGTTCCGGGTGCCGGACGCGCTCGCTTACGACGGTCAGTCCCCGGCGTTCTTCACGGCCCACGGTCGAAGGATCGAATAGACCGCGCGCGTCCGGGGAACGTCGACGCCGTGCACGTCGGCCTTCCGAACGACCGTTCCCTGGAGCGCCTCGAGTTCCATCCGCTTGCCGTGGGTCATGTCGTAGTGCAGCGACGAGTAGGTGTCGCGCTCGAAGTCGCGCGCGAAGTCGATCCACTCTTCGATGACGTCGTCCGACACGGTGACGCCCTCGGCGGCGGCGATATCCTGGACTTCGTAGAGGAGATCGACGAAGAGGTCCCACGACTCCTCGACGTCTCGAATAGCGCCCATCGGGAGGCGGATCGCCGCCGTGACGCCCGAGACCGCGACGATGAGCGCGTACTTGTTCCAGATCTCGGTCCGGACGTCCTCGGAGAGGACGCCCTCCATCCCCTCGGCGCGCTCGCACAGGTCGTGGAAACGCTCGACGCGCTCGCTCCGGCCGCCCTCGAGTTCGCCGTAGATGATCCGCGCCGGGCCGTCGGTGTGCTCGATCGCGCCCGGTTCGGCGATGGTCGAGAAGATGTAGGTGACGCCGCCCAGCACGCGCTCCCGACCGATCTCCTCGGCGAGTTTCTCCTCGTTGTCGACCCCGTTCTGGAGCGAGAGTACGGCCGTCTCGTCGCCGAGCAGCGGTTCCATCTCGCGGGCCGTCGACCGGGTGTCGAACGACTTGACGCAGACGAGGACGAGGTCGCACACGCCGATGTCGGCCGGGTCGTCAGTCGCCGGGAGATCGACGCTGAAGTCCCCGAACACGCTCTCGACCTCGAGGCCGTTCTTTTGGAGGGCCTCGAGGTGGGTGCCTCGAGCGATCAGGTGGACGTCCGCCCCCGCCCGCGCCAGTCGCCCGCCGAAGTACGCGCCGACGCCGCCGGCGCCGTAGACTGCGATCTTCATGCGTGAGAGGAGCCCACACAGTTACTTGAGCGTGGCGTCGGCGGCGGTTCGCACCGAGATCGGTGCGAGGGCCGCGGGGAATCGACGTCTCCGCGGAGGAATTCCAGCTTGAGCGGGAGAAGGGAACAAGAACGGTGGTGGACGGGGAGTGACGACAGAAGCTGAGAGACCGAGGACGGTTCGAGTACTCACTCGTGCTCGACGTTCTCGAGCAGCGTCCGAACCGCGTCGCTCTCGACCTCGTAGCCGAGCGCTTGCGGGTAGACGGCGACGCAGATCACGAGGTCGTCGCCGTGCTCGACCGGCTTGCTGACCTGGAGGTACACGTCGATCGACGTCCCGACGTCCACCAGACGCGCCCTGGCCTCGTACCGGACGACCCGCGCCTCCTCGCCGAGGAACGACAGCGTCGTCTCGTCGACCCGCCGAACGTCCTCGAGTTCGTCGTACCGGTCCTGGATCAGCGCGACGAGGTCGTCCGTCGAGTACTCGCCGACGGGGTTGAACGTCCGGCCGAGAAACGAGATCTGTGGCGTGGTGAGCACGGAAACGATCGACGCCCGGAGCCTCGAGGAGCCACCGGGCCCGCCGATCGCGGAACCGAGGTCGCCGAGCGCGTCGAGCGTGATCGCCCGATCGTACTCGGCGTACCAGTTGGTCACCTCGACGGTGTGCTCGAAGCCGAACCGGCCGACGGTCCGACTGACGACGACCTCCTCGACGGTGCGTTCGCCGTACCCCGTCTCGGCGAGCGCCGACGCGGAGACGCCCGCGACCGACGACGAGAGTTCGTCCTCGAGGAACCCGGAACATCCCGCGAGCGCGCCCGCTCCGGCGGTCGCACCCGCGGCGAGGAACTGTCGACGGCTGACGATCATCGAACGGTGAAGGTCGTCGAACGACGAATATACGTCGGTTCGTGACGGAAGATCGACCGATCGAGCGGGGGCGACGGCTCGACCGCCGTCTCGACGGGCAACCTCGTTGGAATGCCGTCGGCGACGGTATCGGCTGCTCGTCGAGCAGGTCGCCCCGCCCGCCCGTCTCGGGGTCAGCGCACTCGTCCGTCCTTGAATCGCCTCACCCCTCCATCTCAGGGTCGTCGCCTCGAGGCATCCCCATCGCCATCAGTCGGCGGGCGATCACGACGACGCCGTTGTCGAAGCCCTTGCCGAACACGGCCTTCTCCTCCTCGAGTTCGCCGGCGTTCGACTCGTGGACCGAACTGACGAGGATCGTGTTCTGGTCGACCAGCAGGAGCCGACTGATCGTCGTTCCGCTCTCGTGATCGGCCTGCGAACCGCTCAGCCACTCGAGTTCGGAGACGAAGACCTCCGCGGCGGGGAGGGACTCGCGAATCCGATCGCGGATCCGTTCGCTCAGCGCGCCGATGATCACGGAGCTACCCGACTCCTGCGCCTCCCGCAGGTGCTCGAACAGCTCGTCGGTGAGGACGTGTTCGCGCCCGACGATGAGGACGACCTCCCGTTCGGCGTCGTCGATGAGCTGCTGGGTTCGGTTCGCGATCGCCGAGACGCCCGACAGCGCCCAGACCTCGTGCGTGATCTCCTCCCCGTCGTCCGCGGCCGCCGGTTCCATCTCCTCGAGCACCTCGACGAGCGTCTCCGTTCTGGATTCGTACTCCTGGCGGAGCGTATCGGCCGCCTCCGCGATCGGAACGGCCCGAAACTGCTGCGGGTTCGAGTGCTGGATCTCGACCAGCCCCTTCGTCTCGAGCACCCTGATCGCGTCGTAGACGCGCGTTCGGGGGACGTCGGAAGTCTGGCTGATCTCCTTGGCCGTCGCTTTCGGAAGCCTCGAGAGCGCCACGAAGCACTTGGCTTCGTACTCTTTCAATCCCAGTTGCTGGAGCAGTTCGATCGCCCGTTGGTGATTAGATAACTCGTTCATGGGTCCCAACCATCTCGGCGCCGTCTCCGGTACCGTCTCGGATGTAGTGGACCCGCTCACAAGTCAGTTCCTGTCGCACCCCCTCGCGACTCCGCCGCACCTGTAGATCGAGTTCACCCAGATAATCACAGTAACGTTATACCAGGGTAGCTCGAAGTACGAACTGGCACGGAGCCCGGTTCGGGTCCCAACCAGCCGTCGCTCCGTGCCCCTATTACCGCCCGCGTAACGGCGTTCGCGACCGAGTCACTCGAACTCGAGCGCCCCGTCGACGGAGAGTCGCTCTCGATTCTCGGAGAGAACCGCGAGCAGCGGCTCGATTTCGTCGAACCGCGGACCCCTGGTTACGTCGCCGTCCGTTCGACTCCAGTCGATGAACTTCATATCGGCCAGCATCGGGAGGTGCACGTGCCGGAGCTCGCAGGCGGCGTCTCGATCGCCGTCTGCCGGTTCGATCCGCCCCGAAGCGTCGAACCCGGCGCCGTTCGAATCGCCGTCGAGCAACGCGAGTAAGGTCCGTCGACGGTGGCCGTGCGAGAGCGCTCGGAGGCGGTCGTCGAGTGTGGAGTCCATGGAACGGCCTTCGCGCCCCCGCGGAGTTAAACTATTCAGTATTTCACACGAACTCGTCGTTTGATGAAACGGGTGACACGGGAGCGGGGCACCGAACGACCGAGACGTCCGGCCGATGGAAGCCGAAACGCTACCCGGACTTCCGGACGACGAGTCGACCGTTCTCGTGGAGCTGAACGGCGTACCGAGACCGGTTTTCGACGGACAGGTCCAGGGACACCGACGCCGACCCGTCGGGGTCCTCGAGGAGTCGATCCAGCGCCTCCGGGTCGACGTGATCGTACAGTCGAAGCCCGAACTCGCGGGCGTCCATCGGATCGACGTCCTCCATGACGGCGATCGTCTGGACGATTGCGAGGCTCGGCGGCGTCGTCGCGCCGTAGCTGCGTTCGATGCACCTCGGCGGGTCAGGGCCGCCGGAGAAGTGTGAGTTAGAGGGGGTCATCGGCCAGTTACTCGTATCGTTACACCCCCACTCGTGTAAACCTGTGCCGCGCAGTGAACCGGCCGCCAGCGATCGAACCGCGGATCGGAAGCCACCGGTTCGTGGCGGCGTCACTCCGACTCGAGGACGAGCCGTTCCCGTTCGAAGCGACCGTCGCCGACGCCGTCCGCTCCGGGGGTTCCGAAGTCGTCCCCCTCCCGCCAGCGCCACGACCCCACCTCGAGGGACGGCTCGAGCGAAACGATCAGGTACGAGCGGTCGGGCCAGGTCGCCCGCGCGGCGTCGGTCGCGCTCGGCCTCGGCGGACCGCGCGGGTGGGAGTGGTAGAAGCCGACGATCGCCTCGCCGCGGCCCTCGAGGCGGTCGAAGATCGCGAGTTGCTCCGCCGGATCGATCCGGTACCGCGTCCGAGGAGTTTCGGCGGCGTTCTCCGCGGGGTACTGCGAGACCACGCGACTCCGCTCCGGCCCGAACTCGCCGCCCAAGATTCCGCAGATCTCCTCGGGAGCGCCCGCTCGAGCCCGTTCGGCGATCGCGTCCCGAATATCCGACGGGAGAACCAGCACCGGTGCGTCGTCGGGGAGGTCGCTGGACCGGTCGTCCGCGCCGTCGCCCGACTGACCGCCCGCGCCGTCGCTCGAGTGGGACCGTCCGTTCGAGTCGGACCGCTCGCTCTCATCAGTCATCGGTCTCCGACTCGAGCATCCGTTCGCCGGGCGTCCGGTCCTCGAGGCGACCGAACGGAACGGCGACGTCGGCGGGGACGTCGTACACGTCGTCGAACGGGTCCGGTCGGACGATCGGCGCGAGGACCTCGAGCGTCTCGACCAGGCGCGGTCCGGGCCGGTTGAGGTACTGATCGCCGTCCATCGCCCACGCGCGGCCGTTTCGGACGGCCGAGAGGTCGGACCAGCCCTCGCGCTCGGTCAGGTCGGCCCGGTTCGCGGCCACCTGCTCGAGGTCGAAGCCGCAGGGGGCGACGACGATCACCTCCGGATCGTAGTCGCGGATCTCGGCCCACTCGCGCGGCCTCGAGCGCTCGCCGACGTCGGCCAGGCCGTACTCGCCCCCGGCCCACGCAACGAGTTCGGCGGTCCAGTGGCCCGCGATCATGACGGGATCGGTCCAGTCGATGACGGCCACGCGCGGGCGGTCGTCGAACTCCGACCCGGCGTCGGCGCCGTCCACGCGCGATCGAACCGCCTCGATTCGCGCCTCGAGCGTCGACCGCACCTCCCGGGCGCGCTCTTCCCGTCCCGTCGCCCGGCCGATCCGCTCGAGGTCGTCGAGGACGTCGCCGACGCCGTGCGGGTCGGTAGTTAGAACGTCCGGCTCCGAATCGACGTCCATCGCCTCGACCGCCGCCTCGACGACCCCCTCGTCGACCGCGCAGACGTCGCACATCCCCTGCGTGACGATCAGGTCCGGCTCGAGGGACTCGAGCAGGTCGACGTCGACGTCGTAGACGCCTCCGGCGTCGGGTTCGTCGCCGTCGGCGAGATCGAGCACCTGCCGGTCGATCTCCGCGCTCGAGGCTTCGCCCCCGGCGTCGATTCTCGAGGCGGTGACCGACGGCAAGTCCCGAACTCGCGGCGGGTGATCGCACTCGTGGGAGACGCCGACCGGCTCGAGCCCCAGCGCCGCGACGGTTTCGGTCGCCGACGGGAGGGTCGTGACGATGCGCATGGACGGGGATACGGTCGGGGACGACAAAAGCGGACGCGTCCGGGTCGGCTCGAGTCGCGTCGACGCCGGTTACCCCTCGAGTCCCTCGTCGTCGACCTCGTCGACGTCCCGGCCGCGCCCTTCGATCTCGAACTCGTCGGCGGCGGGTTCGAACTCCTCGATGTCGACGTCCTCCGATCCGTCGGGGACGTCCGCGTCGGACTCGGCGTCCGACCCCTCGTCGGCTTCCCCCTCGGTTTCTTCGAAGTCGAACTCGTCAGTCTCGAGTTCGCGTCCGCTGACGCCGACGTTCCCGTCTTCGATCTCGATGACGACGCCCTCCCGGTCGTCACCGCTCTCCGTGCCGATCAGCCGCCCGGTGGCCGACTCGAGTTCCTCGTTGACCGCCCACACGAACCGGACGAGCGCCTCGAGGTCGTTGCCCACCTGCCGGGCGTTCGGGTTTCGCACGACCGTTCCGAGGCTCTGCGCGCCCTCCGGGTGGAGGTACTGGATCGGGTGGTCGGTGGGGACCTCGCGGAGGTCGACGTCGAACGACCAGAGGTACGGCACCACCTGGAGCGCGTACCCGTGCGGTTTCGGCGCGCGCCGCCCCGCGGCGGTGAAGGCGATCGCGGTGGCCGTCGACTCGGCGTCCGTGTCGTAGTACACGCCCGGGAATCCGGGAATCGAGATGCGCATATCCTACCGCTGGGCCCCTCGAGGGGTGAGTCTGTAGCCGGCAGGGTCACCCACCTTTTAACCGCTGACGCGGCGCCGAACCCGGGCGGATCGTCCGCCGAGACGACGACCGCGCGCCCTCAGAAGCCGGAGAACTTGTCCCGTCTGTAGAGGTCGAGTTCGGTGACGCTCGAGTTCTCTCGGGTAGCCGCGAAGCGGATCGCCTCGGCGATCTCCTCGGATTCGGTCACCTCCCCCTCCTCGAAGCGTTCGGCGAAGGTGTCGCCGTCGGTGGTCTCGAACTCCGTGCGGACCTCGGAGGGATTGACGATGGTCACGCCGACGCCCTCGTCGCCCACCTGAGCCGCGACGCTCTGGGCGAACCCCCGGACCCACCACTTCGTCGCCGCGTAGACGGGGTTGAACGGCCGGGGAAACTTCCCGGCGAAGCTGCCGACGAAGACGAGGTGGCCCTCGCGCTCGCGGACGTGCGGAATCGCCGCCCGCGTCGCGTAGAAGACGCCGTCGACGTTCGTCTCCTGCATCGTTCGGTACTCCTCGGTCGAGAGATCCTCGACGTCGCTGCCTCGGCTTAGTCCGGCGTTGTTCACGAGGACGTCGAGTCCACCGAAGGCGTCGACGGTCTCCTCGATCAGGGCGTCGACCTCGTCCTCCTCCCGGACGTTCGTCGGGACGACCAGCGTCTCGACGCCGTGCTCGTCGCCCACCTCCTCGACGAGTTCCGTCAGCCGATCCTCGCTCCGCGAGGCGAGGACGACGTTCGCCCCCTCCTCGGCGAGCGCCCGCACTGTCGCCGCGCCGATACCGGAACTCGCGCCGGTGACGATCGCCGTTCGCCCCTCGAGTCGTCGCTGCGCCGTCTCGGAGGTTGACATGAGGGAAACATCGGTCTCGGGGGAGTTTTCTGTTTCGTCTCCGTGGCCGATTCCGGCCCCGGATTCGTACGAGGCGGTCGATACCCGGCGTTCGATCAGCCGAGCGCCGAGCGGAGTACCGCGCCGAAGCCGGCGGCGCCGACGAAGAACGAGACGATCCCGCCGATTCCGGTCAGCGCCAGCGCGCCGCTGATCGCCGCGGCGACGACCAGCGGTTTCGCCCAGCCGCTCCGCCTGTCGACCAGCCGATCGGCGATGGCGAGGTAGGCGACGGCGGCGCCGATCGCCCACACGAGGATCGACGCCATCGCGAGGAACGGGACGAGGAGGATCCCGACGAGGGTGATGACGAGGAGGAACGTCAGGAGGACGAGCGCGCCGAGGCTGAGGAGGCCGTAGAGGAGGGATCCGACGGGGTTTTCGAGGAGCGAGGCCATCCGTCGCTCGGTGTACCGCGGGGCGATCGCGACCATGATCGCCCCGACGACGAGCGTCGTCACGAACGCGCCGAAGGCGCCGCCGACGAGGCCGGGGCCGAGTCCGACGTCCATTCCCGGACCGGGAACGGGACCGGGGACGTCGTCGGGACCCATCTGCGCGAGGAAGAGCGCCGTATCGGCGGCGAGAACGTCACTCATACCGGTGCTTGCACCTACGAAGGGAAGAACGTTCGCTCTCGGTTCCCGTCAGGCGCCGGCTTCTCGATCGAGGCCGTACAGCTCGCCGTACTTCTCGGAGACGTACTCGAGGAAGTGATCGGCGGTCAGCTCCTCGCCGGTGGCCCGCTCGATCAGCTCCTGGGTCTCGTACCGCTTGCCAGGCTGGTGAACGTTCTCGCGCAGCCAGCCGTTGAGGCGGTCGAAATCGGCGTTCCGAACGTCCTCGTCGAGGTCGCCCAGTTCGTCCTCCGCCGCGGCGTACAGTTGGGCGGCGAGGACGGAGCCCAGCGAGTAGGTCGGGAAGTAGCCGAAGGAGCCGTGCGACCAGTGGATGTCCTGCAGACAGCCCTCGGCGTCGGTCTCGGGCCGGACGCCCAGGTACTCCTCGTACTTGTCGTTCCAGACCTCGGGGACGTCCTCGACCTCGAGGTCGCCCCGGATCAGGTCCCGCTCGATCTCGAAGCGAATCACGATGTGGAGGTGGTAGGTCAGTTCGTCCGCCTCGACGCGGATGAGGTTGTCGTCGTACACCTGGTTGGCGGACTCGTAGGCCTCCTCGGGCGTGACGTCCTCGAGTTCGGGGAACCGCTCCGCGGCGATCGGCAGGAAGTGCTCCCAGAAGGGCCGGGAGCGGCCGACGTGGTTCTCCCAGAGGCGGGACTGGGACTCGTGGACGGAGAGGTCGCGGGCCTCGCCCAGGGGCGTCCCGTAGTGCTCGTCGGGCAGGCCGATGGTGTAGTTGGCGTGGCCGAACTCGTGGATGGTCGAGGTGATCGAGCCGAGCAGGTCGTCCTCCTCGAACCGGGTGGTCACGCGGGCGTCGAACTGCGTCCCCGAGGAGAACGGGTGCGGGGCGGTGTCGAGGCGACCGCGGCTCCAGTCGTAGCCGAGCGAGTCGAGCACGTCGCGGGCCAGCGCCTCCTGATCGTCGTCGTCGAACTCGCCGGCGAACGCCTCCGTCTCGAGGACGGCCTCACTCTCCCCGACCGCGTCGATCAGGGGCACGAGTTCGTCGCGCAGGCGCTCGAGCACGCGTTCGGCCGTCTCGAGGTCGATGTACGGTTCGTAGTCCGCGAACAGCACCTCGTAGGGATCGGCGTCGGGGTCGATGCACTCGGCGTACTCCCGCTTCAGGTCGACCAGCTTCTCGAGCGTGGGGGCGAACGACTCGAAGTCGTCCGCCTCCTTGGCCTCCTTCCAGACTGGGTGGGCGTTCGCGGTCGTCTCCGAGAGTTCGGCGACGAGTTCCTCCGGGACGCTCGTCGCGCGGTCGTACTGCCGCCGAACCTCGCGGACGACCGCCCGCTGCTCGTCGTCGAGGTCCTCGTCGGACTCGAGTTCCTCGAGCAGGTCGCCCGTCTCGTCGTCCGTCAGCAGTTCGTGGCTGATCGACGAGAGCGTCGAGAGCTGTTTCGCACGCGCCGGGGTGCCCGCTTCGGGCATGACGACCTCCTGATCCCACTGGAGGACGCCCGCGGCGTTCCCGACGTTCGAGATCTTCTCGACGCGCCGTTCGAGTCGCTCGTACGCCTCGAGGGCCTCGCCCTCGTCCTCGTCCTCCGCTCGAGCGTGATCGGTTGCCATTGGTCCCCCGGAGGTAGCACCGGCTCGAGTATCAACGTCGTGGTACCGGAGGATTCGGGACTCGGGGCACCCCGGACCGACACACCGACGAGGTTTATAGTGGTCCGCTGACCACTGTTCGCATGGCAGTTCTCGTGCCCTACGACGGCTCGAAACCGGCGCAACGGGCGGTCGAATGCGCGGTCGCGGAGCACCCCGACGAGGAGCTCGTCCTCTTTCGCGTGTTCGAAGCGGCGGACGGCTACACCGGCGCGGGTATCGGACTCATCCGCGAGGCGCTCGAGGACCGGCGCGACGAGTTCGTCGAATCGGGCCCCGAAGCGGTCCTCGACCTCCTCGAGGAGGCCGACGTCGAGTATCGAGTCGAGACCGCCTTCGGGGAGCCCGCGAGGGAGATCGTCGAGTTCGCCGAGGAGAACGACGTCGACCGGATCGTCATCGGCAATCACGGGCGGTCGGGAGTCTCCCGCGTGTTACTCGGGAGCGTGGCGGAGAAGGTGGTCCGACGAGCGCCGGTGACGGTCACCGTCGTCCGGTGAGCGGACGGAAACCGTCGTTCGTACGGCAATAGTAGTTGACCGTGCGAAAATCTATCCAGACCGGGGTCTGAAATTGAGGCCCTCGATTCGGCAAGTACGTGTGCGGACTGAGCGGTGGGATCTACGATTCGCCTGAAGTGTTCGTTTCACAGTGATGCCTAACTGCGTACTAGCGCGCTCTACTCGTGATCAGAGGCTATTTAAGCATGAGAAATGATGAAGGTGAAGGTGTTTCGCAGTAGCGATGTCGATTACACACCGATGGGGTTCCCCGAGATAAATTCGGCTTTCTTCTTTGGTTCGATAACGATGGTGACGTGGGGAATCTGGGTGGTCCTGGGCAACGCTGCGTCGGAGTCCATCGACCCGAGGACGGCCGCAGCGATCTCATATCTCGTTGCCGGACCCCTTGCACTCGGATATATCATCGTTTCCGACGCATCGCTCGCCATTACCGCGAGAGGAGGACTGCTCGCTGGCACGGCCGGATTGTTCACCGGAATAGGCCTTATTTCGATGTACGTCGGCCTCTCCGGAGGGTCAACGACGACCGTCTCTACTCTCGGTGCGATGTACTTCGTCATCGCGGCCGTCATCGGCATGGTCGTCCTCGGAGACGAAATTACGATAACGAGGCTCGCCGGGATAGCGTTCGCAGTTATCGGAGTCGTCCTGGTTACCCGGTGACATCCTCCTCGCCGCAAACGGCGAGGCTTCCCGTACCGCAGTTGGGATATTTGCCGGTCTACGAGACGACCCGTTTCTTAGCAGTGATCAGCGGAAGTCGAATCCGTAACGTTGCTGGTTCGTCCGTTTCTACCAGTCTACGCTGTCTCCGGCTGTACTCGTCTCCGCACTAAGCTTTCCTTCGTCTTTAGCACGGGGCTTTTGCCCGGCCTCGAGGGAGTCAGCGTTCTCCCGTCGAATTTCCGCGCTCTCGAGGACGCTCGAACGGCGAGTCCGTGACGGGACCTTTTTCGTATCCACCTCCCTAGTCGCGGCCATGTCACTGACAGCGGGCGTCGTCGCCGTCCAGGGCAACGTCTCGGAGCACGCCGAGGCGATCGAGCGCGCCGCCGCGGCCCGCGGCGAGGACGTCACCGTCCGCGAGATCCGCACCTCGGGGATCGTTCCGGACTGCGACCTGCTCGCCCTGCCCGGGGGCGAGTCGACGACCATCTCGAGGCTCGTCCACGACGAGGGGATCGCCCCGGAGATCCGCGAGCACGTCACGGCCGGAAAGCCCCTGTTCGCCACCTGCGCGGGCCTGATCGTCGCCTCGAGGGACGCCGGCGACGACCGGGTCGACCCCCTGGGCCTGCTCGACGTCACCGTCGAGCGCAACGCCTTCGGCCGACAGACGGACAGCTTCGAGGCGCCGCTCGAGGTCGAGGGGCTCGAAGAGCCGTTTCCGGCGGTGTTCATCCGCGCGCCGGTGATCGACGAGGTGGGCGACGTCGAGGTCCTTGCCGAGTGGGACGGCCGCCCGGTCGCGGTGCGGGACGGCCCGGTCGTCGGGACCTCCTTCCACCCGGAGTTGACGACGGACGATCGAATCCACGACCTGGCGCTCTTCGAGAGCGACGCGGCGCGACGGGCGGCGCTCGAGTCCGGGGACGCGCGCTGATCGGTTCCGCGGAGGACGCGAACCCGGGTCGCGTGCATGCATTCGCGTCCGGACATGTTTTCCCCCTTGCCGCCGTCCGTCGGGGTATGGAGGCAGCTATCGACGCCGTTCGAGTCGCGGGGACGCCCCAGGGACCGGTTCCGGTGGTCGTCCTGGACGTCCAGGGAGAGGACGACGTGGTGCCGATCTTCATCGGCTTCAGCGAGGCCACCAGCATCGCCCGGGGCCTCGAGGCCGAGGACATCGGGCGGCCGCTGACCCACGACCTCCTGCTCGACGTGATCGAGGAACTCGGGGGCCGGATCGATTACGTCGTCGTCAGCGAGATCGAGGAGCGCGAGGACGGGCAAGGCGGGACCTACATCGCCGACCTCCACGTCGAGACGCCGCGGGGACCGACCGTCATCGACGCCCGGCCGAGCGACTCGCTCGCGCTCGCCGCCCGGACGAACGCCCCGATCGAGGTCACCGACGCCGTCTTCGAGAGCGGCCGCGACGACAGGGGAAAGTTCGAGGAACTCGAGGACATCCGCGACGTTCCCGGTGAGTTATAGGCGTCCGACCGAATTGGACGACCGATGGACGACACGCTCGCGGACCTGTTCGCCGTGATCGAAGAGCGAAAGGAGACGTTACCCGACGACTCGTACACCGCCTCGCTGTTCACCCACGAGAAGGGGGAAAACGCGGTGCTCGAGAAACTCGGCGAGGAGACGACCGAACTCGTGCTGGCGGCCAAAGACGACGATCGCGACGAGATCGCCTACGAGGCCGCCGACATCGTCTACCACCTGCTCGTGTTGCTCTCGATGAAGGGGATGGACCTCGACGATCTGCGGGCGGAACTCGAGTCTCGGCGCTGAGTCGGTCCCCGGTTCTGGATGGAACACGTCGCCCTCCTCCGGAATCGGAGACGTCGCGCTCCGGATCCTTGCAAGCGCCCGTGGTGATTTGATTGTTCCGCCCGTGGTTTCGTTCGCCGATGGCGCTTCAACAGATCGACCACGTCGACGAGCGGATGCAGGAATGTATCGACAACTGCCTCGAGGCCGCGCAGGTCTGCGAGTGGTGCGCCGACGAGAGCGCGGACGAGGGCGAGGGGATGGCCCGCTGTCTCCGCCTCTGCCGGGACGTGGCCGACGTCGCGTCGCTGCACGCCCGCCTGATGGCCCGCGACTCGGGCTACCACGAGGAACTCGGCGAGATCTGCGCGGACCTCTGCGAGGAGTGCGCCGAGGAGTGCGAGCAACACGACCACGACCACTGTCAGGCCTGCGCGGAGATCCTGCCGGAGTGCGCCGAGAGCTGTCGGGAGATGGCGTCGGCCTGACGCGAGCGTCGATCCGCCCGACTCGAGCGTGCCAGGATGGATCGTCTGTGCGAACTGCGGGCTCGACCATCGGATCCCGGATCGAACTTTCGAACCGGACTCGGGTGGCACCCGCTGCCCCGAGGGCGGGGCGCGGGGCTACGACGCGGCTCACGAGGGACTCGAGTGGCACCCCGACCCGTGATGAGCCTGGATGCTGGCGACTGGACCGTCCGGTGAGGGTGAGCGTGAGCGTGTGCGTGAGATGTGGAGAGCGAAACGGCTGAAAACGGAATCCGGCCGTCGGATCAGGTGTTGACCATTCCGCCGACGGCCCCCGCGACCGCGCTCTCGAGGGCCATGATCAGCGCGACGACGACGGCGACGGCGAAGATGCCGGCACCGACGGCGCCCGAGATGAGGCCGCCGCCGGGGCCGAGGGTGAGCCCGGCGAGGCCCACGGCGACGCCGAGAATGAGCCCCCCGAGGATACCGCCCAGCGAGCCGGCGAGCAGGCCGTGCCAGGCGCCGCTGCCGATCCCGCCGCCGGCCATGAATCCCGCGACGAACCCGCCGACGATACCGGCGGCGAGCTGTCCGATTCCGGGGACCGCGATCCCGAAGATTGCGGTCACGGTGGCGACCACGAATCCGGCGATGACGGCGCGCCAGTTTGTCATACCTTCGAGTAGGCCTCGAGCGGAGATAAGGACACGGCCGGCATGATCCCGGTCGCGCGCGGACGGCGGCGGTGGCGGTGCGATCGAGGGCGGTGGCGGTGCGGTCGAGCGCGGACGGACCCGATCGGTCGACAACGAACGACCTTTTACGACCGGCCGTTCTAGTTCGGACTATGATTTTCGAAGGCCTTCCGACGACGCCCACGTCGGAAGAGTTGATCGACAAGGCGTTCTCCCGGGCAGCGCGGGCCGGACGGGCGCAACGAGGCCTCGAGGCCCAGCAGTCGATGCTCCAGACGGCGGCGAACATCGTCTCGGACAACCTCGAGAACGTGGTGACGGCGTGGCCCGACTTCGAGTACGAGGACGACGTCCACCCGTTCTACTACGAACTCGCCGACGCCATCTTAGACGTCTCCGGGCCACGCCCGGAGGGTACGGCAGACGCGCAAGCGTCTGGCGGAGTCGACCGGCTCCGGCAGAGCCTCTCGGAGGTGATGTGGGCCAGTCGGAAGAGCCGCGAGATCCACGAGGAGTACCAGTCGAAGCTCCGCAAGACGGACGTCGACACCGCCCGCAAGCACCGAAAGCAGGCGTTCGCCCGCCTCGCGGACATCGTCGAGCAGGTCGACGACGAACTCCGGTACATCAACGACGCCAGGAACGACCTGCGCGACTTGCCCGACATCGACCCCGAAGAGCCCACCATCGTCGTCGCCGGCTACCCGAACGTGGGGAAGTCGTCGTTCGTCAACGACGTCACCAACGCCCGCGGCGAGACGGCCTCCTACCCGTTCACCACGAAGGGGATCGGCCTGGGCCACTTCGAGCGCGACCACATCCGCTACCAGATCGTCGACACACCCGGTCTGCTCGACCGCCCCCCGGAGGATCGAAACGAGATCGAGTCGCAGGCCGTCAGCGCCCTCGAGCACCTCGGCGACTGCGTGCTCGTGATGCTCGACCCCAGCGGCGAGTGCGGCTACCCCCTCGAGTCCCAACTCGAGTTGCGCGACGACATCGAGGCGCGGTTCGCCGGCCTCCCGGTGTTGACGGTCGCGAACAAGGCCGACCGGTTCGACCGGGACGAGGTCGGCGACCTCGAGGTCGACCACTTCATGAGCGTCGAAACCGGTGAGAACGTCGAGGCGGTGCTCGACGCGGCCGTCGAGGCGATCGGCTACGAGCCAGAGCTCCCGTTCGAGGGATGAGGAGGCGTGCGAGATGAGGGGGCCGGGCCTCCTCTGGATGCTCCAGACGGCGGCGGGACTGCCGATGGCGGGCCCGATGTTCTTCATGGGCGTTCACTACCTTCAGTCGGGCCGGACCGTCGGGGGCGTCGCCTTCCTCGCGCTCGGGGCGGTCGCCCTCTACCTCCCGACGTACCTCCTCAACCGGATCGGCGGTCCGCGATCGTGGCTCCGGGGAGTAATCGGTCGCGGAGGTGGGGGAAAGGACGCGGCCGACGAAGGCGGTGGCGACGAGTCCCGATCCGACGCGCGGGGGTCGACGGTTCTCGAGCGCCTGCGACGATGACGGAACCGGTCGGGTATCGCCCCCTATTCTGACTCCTCGAGGACGTCGACGTACCGAACCTCCACGTCGACGTCGCCGTCCGCGTGGCGTTCGATCCGCTCCTGGAGCCGCTCGGCGAGGTCGTCGCCCATCTCGTCGGGCGGCCCGCCGACCGTCACGATCACCTGTTCGGGTTCCCGAATCGGATACCCCTCGCCCATCTCGACCTCGAGCGAGAGGAGTTCGTACCGGCCGTTCCCCTCCTCCTCGAGGGCCGCCTGGACGTCTTCGCGGGCGTTCTGCTCGAAGGTCGCGTTCTGGTAGGAGCCGTAGGTGATCCCGCCGAGCAGCGCCGAGAACAGCAGGACGACGGCCCCGAACTCGAGGATTCGTCGCCGAACGCGCTTCTGGGTCGGCTGGATGTCGAAGAAGTTCTCCGGTCGGTACCCCGCGTACCACAGCGTCACGAGTCCGGCGAGGTTCACCGACAGCAGGTTGACGAAGACGAGCGCCGTCGAGCCGATCGCCGCCGTCGGGTTCCCCCACGCGATGGCGATCCCCGCGGCGGCCGCCGGCGGGATCAGGGCCGCGGCGATCATGACGCCGACGAGGGCGACCGACAACTGCGTCGCGATGCTCACGATGCCGGCGACGCCCGCACCGAGCGCGACGACGAGCGAGAGGAGATCCGGCGTCAGCCGCTCTTCGATCTCGCCGACCTCGGTGATGTTCAGCCCCGGCGGGACGACGTTCGTCGTCCGCATCAGCCACGCGAAGATCGCCGCGGCGCCGATGGCGACGACCACCCCCAGCAGCTGGTACACCATGCTCTCGCGGAACAGTTCCTCGTCGTCGATCACCGACCCCACGCTCGCGCCCATCGCCGGCCCGATCAGCGGTGCGATAACCATGGAGCCGACGACCACCGCCGGCGAATCGAGCAACAGGCCTGCCGTCGCGACCAGCGCGCTCAGCACCGTCATCGTCGCGAAGATCCCGAACGCCGGCGTCAGCGACTTCGCCTCCGCCTCGAGTTCCTGACGCGAGATGCGATCGGAATCGACGTCCCCCTGGTCGTACCGCTCCTGAAGCTCCTCGAAGCGCCTCGAGACGACCGTCTCGGCGTCGAGCACGACCGTGTAGGCGTCCTCCTCGATTCCCTTCGACTGCAACTCGTCGAGCACCGACTCGACCGCGCCCGACGGGAGCGGAAAGTAGACCACGACGGCGTACTCGCGCCCGCTCGTCTCCTCGGTCTGGACGTAGTCGATCCCCCGTTCGTCGAGACACTCGAGGATCTCGTCCCGGGCGCCCGTCGGCACCGTCAGCTGAACGAGACGCACACGATATCGACGGGAAAACGGGGCATAACTGCGTTGCAGGCGACGTCCGGTCCTCGAACGGAGTCGAAGGTCATTCGAGAGCGCTCGAGCGCGAGCGAACCCGCGTCCCGAACCGCTCGTCACGGCGTTTATAAGGCGGCGGCGACTGACGGACACGTATGTTCGACGAGCGTCCCGACCGCGACGCCGAGGTGGTCCTCGTCGGTCGGTCCAACGTGGGCAAATCGACCCTCATGCGCGAACTCACGGGGCACAGCTTCGACACCGGTGGCAAGCCCGGCGTCACCCGCCAGCCGAACCACTACGACTGGGCGCCGGAGGACTTCGTCATCACCGACCTCCCCGGCTTCGGCTTCATGAGCGGCGTCCACGAGGACCAGCGCGAGCAGATCAAGACCGACATCGTCCGCTACCTCGAGGAGTTCGCCGAGCACGTCCTCGTCGGAGTCCTCGTCCTCGACGGGAAGAGCGCCGTCGACATCATCGACCGTCACTCCGGCCCCGACGAGATTCCCTACGACGTCGAGATGTTCCACTTCCTGCAGGACCTCGGGGTTCCGACCGTCGTCGCCGTCAACAAGATGGACAAGGTCGACGACCGGGACGAGCGCCTGAACGAGATCTGCGACCGCCTCGGCCTCCTCCCGCCGTGGAAGCAGTGGCAGGACACCATCGCCCCCATCACCGCCAAGCAGGGGCGCATCGAGCCGCTCCGCGAGGCGGTTCGGACGCACCTGCACGGCCAGCAACGGGACGACCTGTTCAAATTCTTCTAGTGCGAAGCTGATCGACGGTCGAATCGATCGTTTCTCGCCCGCCTCGAGTCCGAACGATCGGACGGTCGACCGAACGCATACCAACATACGTTGGACGAGGGAGTTTCCGTCTCCGGGCGCTCGGTGCGCGTGCGGTCCGTTCGGCCCCGTCCGGACCGACCGTCGAGTCCGGCCGCTGACTGACGGCCGCTCGTGGACACCATCGGAGCCGTCGGCCCGAACCGGATTGTGGGTCGGCGGTACCCGCCGGTGGACAGCGATCACCGATCGACGATACCCACCGGTCGACGAGGTCTCCGTTGTCCGACCGAGTCCCCCGTTTCATTATCCATCGCCTCCACGACCCAGACGTCACACCGTCTCCAGACGCGTTTGGCTCGGCTTCGAAATTCTTTCACTCGTTACGAACGTTTTGGAATCCTCAACCTGACAACTCGTGAAGTTGAAGAGGGGATATCCTCGTTTTATCACACCATTATAGCACCCCCGTACTACGGTTATTGTCATCTGTTCTCACGTATCAGTGTGAATTTATATGCTCGATCGTGGGCGTATGCAGTGATGTCCACGAGCGAACATCAGTCACCGTTGCCGGACGACCTCGCGTCACCGCAGGCCAAACTCGTCTACCTCGCGATCGACAGCGTCGGGGAGGCGACCGTCGCGGACCTCGAGCAGCTGCTTGGACTTCCCAAGCTCACGCTGTTGTCGGTTCTCGCGTCGTTGAGCGCGAAGGGGCTCGTTCGGAACACGGAGAACGCGTATGTCGTCAGCTGATCGCGCGCCGTTTCTCGAGTCCGACGCGCCGACCGCGGTCGACTGCTACGTGCGGACGGCCGTTCCCGCGACGCTCGTCGGGACGATCGACGCCGTCGCGGATCGCCTCGAGCGACTGAGCGAAACGGACGCGATCGCCGAGTACCGGATCCGCGGGTGGCCGCCGGAGAACGACGCGCTCGCCGAATCCGCGGCGAACGAGACGCGCGACGAACTCGTGTCCGCGTTCGAAGCGTGGGCGGACGAGCGCGGTCACACGCTCGAGCCGGCGTTTCGCCGCGAACGCGTCCCGTCGTCGCCGCCGGGAACGCAGTCCGACGACCGCCGCGAGCGGGTCCGCGTGCCGATCGTGGCGCTCGCCGTCCGCGACCGTGAGGCGGACCGGCTCCGCGGGGTCGTTCCCCACACGGCCGATCCGGGGACGGACGCCGAACGAACCCGAACCGTCACCGAGTGGCTGCGCGCCGCCGAGGCGACGAAGACGCCCGAATCGGAAACTGCGTTCGGGTCGACCGGCGGAACGACGCTCCTGGAGGGGCGACGGTGACCGCCCGACGTCACGAGGAGGACGACGGCCTCACCCTCCCGGACCGACAGCCGCTCGCCGGGCGGACGTGTCTCGTCACCGGCGCCTCGCGCGGGATCGGACGGCACATCGCGTCCGAACTCGGGCGGTACGGGGCGACCGTCGTCGTGAACTACCGATCGTCGGAGGCCGCCGCGCACGCGGTCGCCGACCGGATCACCGAGGCGGAGGGGGAGGGGCTCGGCTATCCGATCCGGGCCGACGTCACGGATCTGGACGAGGTGGCCGCCATGCGCGACGCCGTCGCGGACGCGCTGGGACCGATCGACGTCCTCGTCGCCAACGCGGGCGTCACGCGGGATCGGCGCTTCGCCGAGATGTCCGCCGAGGAGTGGCACCGGACGATCGACGTCTGCCTCCACGGCACGTTCAACTGCACGAAGGCGTTCTACGACGACATCGAACGCGCCGACCACGGCCGACTCGTCACGATCTCGAGCGTGGTCGGCAAGCAGGGGAACGTCGGACAGGCGAACTACGCCGCGGCGAAAAGCGGCCTGTTCGGGTTCACGCGATCGATCGCCCTCGAACTGGCGCCCTCCGGTTCGACGGCGAACTGCGTCGCGCCCGGGTTCACCGACACGGAGATGGTGCAGACGATCCCGGAGGACGTGCGGGCGGAGATCCGGTCGAACGTCCCGCTCGGGCGGTTCGCCGATCCCGACGAGATCGCCGGCCTCGTTCGCTACCTCGCCGGCGAGGAGTCGGGCTACATCACCGGCGAGGTCATCGACGTCAACGGCGGAACCGATCTCTGACGCCCTCCGCGTAGCCACCCGAGAGACGCTCACCGGTTCACCGCTTCGATTTCCTTCAAACGGTGGTATCCGGAGCGTAAACGGGTCACCGCGCGAAGCCGCTCAGTCCGGCCGGTCCCGACTCGCCCACCGATCGAGGTAGCGCTCCACGAGGTCCGGCGGATCGTACATCACCGCGTGACGGGAGCGTCCGTCGTACTCGACGATTCCCGCGTCCCGGAGTTTCGGGAGGTGGACGTGAACGAGTTCGATCTCGAGGGCGGACGCACGCTCTCGCGGAACGTCGTCGATCGATCGGTCCGATTCCCACGCCGCGATTCGTCGCGCCGCGTCGGCGACCGAGGTCCGCGTTTCGTCACGAAGGAGCGAGAGCAGCTGGCGGCGACGCTTGCTCGAGAGGGCGTCGAAGAGGGCGTCGATCCGGTCGCGCTCGTCGACCGTGCTCGTAGAAAACTCGGCGTCAGTTGTGTCCCATTTATTCGCCATCGACCGGTAATTGTCACCCGCAATTATAAAACCAGGTTACGTGGCCGCGTCCGGTACTACCGTCTCGCGTTTACGGCGGCTACTGCCTCGTACTCGGAGCGAGGGCGTCGATCGTACGGGCACCCAGACGTCGCCGATCAACGCGCGGAGTGGGAGAGGCGACGACCACCGACGCCTCAGACCACCCGATTGCGGAGCGCGTCCCCGCGCTCGAGTCGGTCCACGTTCTCCCGCACGATGTCGCCGACGTCCCGGAAGTAGTCGACCGTGAAGGCCGCACAGTGGGGCGAGACGATCACCTCGTCCATCCCCCACAGCGGCGAGTCCTCGGGGAGGGGTTCGGTCTCGAAGACGTCCAGGGCGGCCCCCTCGATGGCGCCGGCTTCGAGGGCCTCCACCAGCGCCGGTTCGTCGACCAGCGGGCCGCGGCCGACGTTCACGAAGTAGGCGTCCTCGCGCATGGCGTCGAACGCCTCGGCGTCGAACGTGTGGGAAGTCTCGTCGGTCAACGGCAGCGTGGAGATCACGAAGTCGGGTCCGGTAATCGCCTCGCGCAACTCGTCGCTCGCGTACATCTCCTCGAACTCGGGGAGGGGATCGCCCGAGCGCCGGACGCCGATGACGCGGACGCCGAGCGCGCCGAGAATCTCGGCGACGCCCCGCCCGAGCGTCCCCGTGCCGACGATGCACGCGGTCTTCCCTGGGAGGGTGAACGCGTCGTCCCACTCGGGTCGCTCCCACCGGCGCTCCCGCTGGTTCGCGACGTGCCGGTGGAGGCGGCGGGAGAACGCGAGGAGGTAGCCCGCGACCGTTTCGCCGACGCTCCGGCCGTGGATCCCCGTGCTGTTCGTGAGGACCGCGTCGTTCGCCTCGAGGTCGTCGAACGGGAACCGATCGACGCCCGCCTGGATCGAGTGGATCCACTCGAGGCCGAGCATCGCGTCGTCGTACGCGAGCGTGACGACCGCGTCGACGGCCTCGAGGCCGTCGTCGTCGACGATCGTAACCTCGAGCGGGAGGTCGGCGAGGTAACGCTCGAGTTCTTCGGGCGGGAATACCTGGTCGACCGATTCGTGGACGCCGAGCGCGTCGAGCGACTCCGGTGAAAGATCCATAGGGGCGGCTACGGAGGAGATCCGGTTCAAGGTTTGCCCCCCGGCGATCCGGTTCGGATCGGTGGCCGTCGAGCGTCTAGCACGGGGTGCGGGCGCCGAGAATTCCGCCGTTCATCGACGCGCTCTCGATGGCTCTCGGCGAGGTACTCGTCGACGCACGCGCGTGAGAAGCGGCTCGGAGGAAAAACCCTCGTCACAAGGGGCTCAGAGGGGGTAACATGTCGTCACTGCCGCCACCGTCCGTACGCGATCGAAGGGTTTTGGTCTGTCGCTTCGTTCGGTCCCCGCCACTCCCGCCTACGCCGTCCAGGACTCGAGGTCGCGCAACTCCTCGGCCACCGCCGAGACCGCCTCGGCCTCGAGCGGCCCCGCCTCCGTCACCACCTCCGTCACGCAGTCGGCGGGCGTCACGTCGAACGTCGGGTTCGCCACGTCGAGGCGGGCGTCGCCGTCGTACACCGCGGAGCGGTCGCCGGACTCGAGGTTGACCGCCTCGCGCGTCGACACCTTGTCCGTCGCGGCGACGACCGTCAGGGGGATCCCTTCGCGCGCGGCGGCGACGGCGAGCGCACGCGTCCCCGTCTTGTTCACCACCGAGCCGTCGGGGTGGAGGGTATCGGCGCCGACGAGCACCCGGTCGACGTCCTCTCGGGCGAGCAGGTGTGCCGCCGCGGCGTCGGTGTGGACCGTCACGGCGAGATCCTCGTCGGCCAGTTCCTCGGCGACGTCGATCCCCTCCCGGGCGGGTCGGGATTCCGCGACGAACACGCGCGACGGGTCGCCCCGGCGGAGGGCCTCGAGGACGGTCCCCGAGCGCGAGATGGTCATGACCGACGCGCCGCCGTCTCCCCCGTCTCCGCCACCCTCGAGCAGGTCGGCGGCGTTCGCGGCGGCCCGCTCGTCGGCCTCGAGCGCCCGGTCGATCCCCTCGAGCGCGGACTCGAGGGCGGCGGGAGCGCCGAGTTCGTCGTCGCTTTCACCACCGTCGAGCGCGCCGGCCATCGCCCGGTTCACCCGATTTCGGAGCACCGCCATCGAGGGTCTGGCCTCGAGCAGTCGCCGGGCGAGTTCGGCCAGTTCGTCCCGCTCGCCCGCCGGATCGGGGCCGTACTCCGCCCGCTCGGCGACGAGCAAGCCCGCGCGGTCGCGCAGCACCTCGAGGGCGCGGATCGACAGCCACGCCGCGCCGTGATCGCCGTCGGCGGCGATCGAGCGAACCGTCGGCGCGACGCGCTCGTAGGCCTCCCACAGTTTCGGAACCGTCTCCCGCGGGGCGACGCCGTCGGGTCGCTCGGCACCGTCCGCGAGGTCGAACGCGAGGCAGGCCGTCGGCGGGACCCACTCGAGGGCGTCGTGCTCCTCGCTGAGTTCGATCTCAGGCGACTCGAGTTCGACCTCGAAGAGGTACGGGCGGACCGCCCACTCCCGGCCCAGATCCTCGTCGACGGCTCGAACGGGACCGCTCGAGCGGACGAGCGAGACGTCCGTCCCGGGATCGAGTCCGGTCTCCTCCTCGATCTCGCGGCGGACCTGGCCGTCCGGGTCGCCCTCCGCGAAGCCGGAGACGCCGCCCCACTGGCCCCGGTAGGTGCCAACGGCGTCGCTGCGGCGCAACAGCAGGATCCGCCCGCGGTGGCGGAGGAACGCGGTGACGACGCGGTCCCTCGAGTCCCCGTCGGGTCGATCCGTTTCAGCCCTCGAGCCGCCGGTATCGCTCCCCCGATCGTTCATGGGCGAGTGGACGGCCCCCCGCGTGGAATCGCTTTCGGGATCCCGGGCCGGGTCACGAAATCGGGACCTCGAGACGGGTTCGGCTTCGAACTGGGGCGAAACCCGCCGTCGCGGCGTCGAGCGAGTGATAAATAGACTCTACGAAGACGCATCTAACCGTTATCCATATTTCTGTAGCGCATAACTGCTTTAGGTTGGAAAACCTAACTACTAACCACTTCTACGACGATGTCATGTGTTTGAGAAATGTCTTCTAAGTGGTGATAAGTCCCAGCAGATTGGTTATTGATTTTTCTTCCCACTTCTGCTGTGAGTGTAGCTTCAAATTCGTAAGTTCCCGTTGGAACAGTACCATCTTCTGTTGGTTCAAAATACATACTCCAAGTGGCCCCGTATATCATATCTTCATTATTAAGATCAGCAAAGTTACCGACTATTTCTTGATTGAAATTTCGAGTAGAAACATCACTATCCTCACTCACCACAGCTTCAAATGGGTTTGGTCCTGGTAGATCCCACGCCTCCTCAGCAAGAATTTCTAAACCTGCTTGAATGACCTTATCTGCCGTTGTATCATTTCCTTTTGATATTTTTTCTGCATTTCTAAAATTAATTGATGCATTGCTAGGAATGCTTTTCTTTCCAACTTCTAATTTTATGTCCCGTATTTCACCCCACGAAATACTGCTCGTGCTTGAATCATCGTACACGTCCATACCAGCTATAATTGATTGAGTGAAAGATGTGATTGTATTCTCAATCTTATCAACACCAGTAGCTACCGATCGAATATCTGCAACAGTTTCTCCGGTGTCTGTTTTTACAATATCTGTACCGAAGGCGTCGTACCTTAAATCACGGGCATCATCTGCCTTCGAACTATTACTAGCTAAATTAATAGCTGGGGCAGTAATAATTCCACCGTATATTCCTTTTAGAGCTGCTCTTCTACCAATGTGTTTTTCATTTTTACCCATACATATCACTTGCTTGTAACTGTATTAAATCTTTCCAAAGGTAAAAATATTATTTTTTATGTGCGCTATTATTGGTACGGTCGCGGGATTGAATATTTAGTAGGGTAGAAGACAATGGTAAATAATGAGCGAGTACATTATTGGGGTCGACGTCGGCGGCACCTTCACCGACGTCGCGCTCTCGGTCGACGACCGCCTCGTGACGGCGAAGGTTCCCTCGACCGAGCCCCAGCACCTGGGCGTCCTCGAGGGGATCGAGAAGGCCTGCGACCGGGCGGACATCGACCCCTCCGAGATCGACGCCTTCGCCCACGCGATGACCGTCTCGGTGAACGCCCTCCTCGAGCGCCGCGGCGCGAAGACGGCGCTCGTCACCACCGAGGGGTTCCGCGACGTCCTCGAGATCGGCCGCCAGGACCGGCCGGACCTCTACGACCTCGAGGCCGAGAAACCGGAGCCGCTGGTGCCCCGACGCCGCCGGCTCGAGATCGACGAGCGGACGACCGCCGCGGGCGTCGAGCGGCCGGTCGATCCCGACGCGGTCCGGGAACTGGCCGAGGAACTGCGCGAGGAGGAGGCCGAAGCCGTCGCGATCTCGCTGCTCCACGCCTACGCCGACCCGGAGAACGAGCGGGTCGTCGCCGAAGTCCTGCGCGAGGAGCTCGACGTCCCCGTCTCGGCCTCCCACGAGGTCCTCGCGGAGTTCCGCGAGTACGAGCGGACCTCGACGACCGCCGTCGACGCCTACGTCCGCCCGGCGATCGACCGCTACGTCGGTCGGCTGGTCGACCAGGCCGACGAGGCGGGCCTCCCCGCCCCGCGGATCATGCAGGCCAACGGCGGCATCGCCGACCCGGACATCGTCCGCACGCACGCCGTCACGACGGTGCTATCCGGGCCCGCGGCGGGCGTCGTCGGCGCCGCGGCGACCGTCGACGGCACCGAGGCGGACGCCGGCGTCGAGGGCCTCGTCACCTTCGACATGGGCGGCACCTCGAGCGACGTGAGCCTCGTCCGGGACGGCCGGGCCGAGCGGACGACCGACGCCGAGATCGCCGGCCTCCCGATCAGGACGCCGATGGTGGACGTCAACACCGTCGGCGCGGGCGGCGGGTCGATCGCGTGGGTCGACGCCGGCGGCGCGCTGCGGGTCGGCCCGCGCTCGGCGGGCGCCGACCCCGGCCCCGTCTGCTACGGGAAGGGTGGGACCGAACCCACCGTCACCGACGCAAACGTCGTCCTCGGCTACATCGGCCCCGAAACTGCCCTCGGCGGCGAGATGACCCTCGACGTCGAGGCGGCCCGCGGCACCCTCGAACGTCTCGCAGAGGAGGCAGGCCTCGATGGCGCTCTCGAGGCGGCCCTGGGGGTCTACCGCGTTGCGAACGCGACGATGACCCGGACGATCCGATCGGTGACCGTCGAACGGGGCCACGACCCGCGGTCGTTCGCGCTGGTGGCCTTCGGCGGCGCGGGACCGATGCACGCGGCGGCGCTCGCGGAGGCGCTCGAGGTCGACCGGGTCGTCGTCCCCCGCCCGGGGGGCGTCCTCTCGGCGTTCGGTCTGCTCGCCGCCGACGAGAGCTACGACGCCGCACGGACGGTCGGCGTACCGTTGGAAGAGGCCGAGCCGGCCGACCTCGAGGACGTCTACGACGGCCTCGTGGCGGACGTGATCGACGAGGCATCAGACCCCGAAGCGGCGCGCGTCGAACGGGCGGCCGACTGCCGGTACGCCGGCCAGAGCTTCGAGTTGACCGTCCCGGTCGACGAGCGGTTCGACGCCGAGTCAGTCGCCGAGCGCTTTCACGAGGCACACGAGCGCTCCTACGGCTACGAACTGGACGAGGCGATCGAGGTCGTCACCCTCCGCGCGACGGCGACGGTCCCCGGCGCGGAGCCGACCGTGCGCCACGACGGGCGCGGCGACGCCCGGATCGGCACGCGGGACGCCTACTTCCCGGAGACGGGCGAGAAACCCCTCGAGACGGCCGTCTACGACCGCGACGCCCTCGGGGCGGGCGCAACCGTTTCTGGACCCGCGATCCTCGAGCAGGCCGAGAGCACGACCGTCGTCCCGCCGGCGTGGACCGGCGAGGTGCTCGCCGACGGGACGCTGGTGATGACGCGCGGGGGTGGTGGTGCTGCGACTGAAACGGACACGGAGGTGGACCGATGACGGATTCGAACTCAAACTCGAACGCGAACGCGAACGACCGACCGGACGCCGCGGAATCGATCGACCCGATCACCCTCGAGGTGCTCCGGAACCAACTCGAGAGCGTCGCGGAGGAGATGGGACAGACCCTCATCCGCGGCGCGTACTCCCCGAACATCAAGGAGCGCCGCGACTGCTCGACGGCGCTGTTCGACGCCGAGGGACGGATGGTCGCCCAGGCGGAGCACATCCCGGTCCACCTCGGGGCGATGCCGGCGGCCGTCGAGGCCGTCCGCGAGCACGATCCGCGTCCGGGCGACGTGTTCGTCCTGAACGACCCGTTCACGGGCGGGACGCACCTGCCGGACGTGACGATGGTGTCGCCGATCGCGCCCTCGAGCGGCGAGACGGGCGACGGTGATTCGGAGATCGTCGGCTACGCCGTCTCCCGCGCCCACCACGCCGACGTCGGGGGGATGACCCCCGGCAGCATGCCGGCCGGCGCCCAGGAGATCTACCAGGAGGGGCTCCGACTGCCACCGATTCGGCTCGTCGAGGGCGGCGAGGTCCGCGAGGACGTACGGTCGGTCATCCTCGCCAACGTCCGCAACCCGCGCGAGCGCCGGGCGGACTTCCGTGCGCAACTGGCGGCGAACGAACGCGCCGAGGACCGCCTGGGAGCGCTGTTCGACGAACACGGCCGCGAGACCGTCCTCGCCGGGTTCGACGCCGTCATCGACTACTCCCGCGAGCGGATCGAACGCGAGATCGAGGCCCTTCCGGACGGCACCTACGAGGCGACGGACGTCCTCGAGGGCGACGGCGTCACCGACGACAATGTCGAGATCGCGGTGACGGTCGAGATCGACGGCTCATCGATCGACGTCGACTTCTCGGGGACGGCGGGGCAACTCGAGGGGAACTGCAACGCCCCCCTGGCGGTGGCCCAGAGCGCGGTCTACTTCGTCGTCCGCTGCGTGACCGACCCCGAAATTCCGCCGAACGACGGCTGCTACCAGCCCGTGCGCGTCTCGGCGCCGGAGGGGTCGCTGCTGAACCCCCGGCCGCCGGCGGCGGTCGTCGGCGGTAACGTCGAGACCAGCCAGCGCGTGACGGACGTCGTCTTCGCGGCGCTCGCGCAGGCCGCGCCCGACCGCGTGCCCGCCCAGGGCCAGGGGACGATGAACAACCTGACCGTCGGCGCCCGGGACGGCTCGTTCACCTACTACGAGACGATCGGCGGCGGCTTCGGCGCCCGCGCCGAGCGCGACGGCATGGACGGCGTGCAGGTCGGCATGACCAACACGCTCAACACGCCCGTCGAGTCCATCGAGACCGAGTACCCGCTCCGGGTCGAGCGCTACGCGTTCCGTCCGGACAGCGGCGGCCGCGGCCGGTATCGCGGGGGACTCGGACTCGAGCGCACGGTCACGGTCGAAACGGACGCGACGGTATCGCTGCTGACCGAGCGTCGCCGCCACGCGCCGAGGGGCGTCGCCGGCGGCGCAGACGGCGCGACCGGCGAGAACCTGATCGACGGCGAACCGGTGGGCGCGAAGACGACCGTCGACGTCCCCGCCGGAACGACCGTGACCGTCCGAACGCCCGGCGGCGGCGGACACGGCGACCCCGACGAGCGCGATCCGGCGGCCCTCGAGGCCGACCTGGCCGACGGGAAGCGAACCGCCGACGAGGAGGGGCAGAACGATGAGTGAGACCGATGACGATCCGCGGTCGGTCGACGACGGCGCCCGAATCAGAATCGGACTGATCGTTCCCTCCTCGAACACGACGGCCGAACCGGAGTTCCGGCGGGCCCTCCCCGAGGGCGTCACCGTCCACGGCGCCCGGATGGTCCTCGAGTCCGTCACGGTCGACGAACTGGACGCGATGAGCGAGGGCGCGGTGCGCGCGGCCGAACTGCTCGGCCACGCCGACGTCGACGCGGTCGCCTACGCCTGTACGACCGGGAGCCTCCTGCACGGCCCCGGCTTCGACGTCGAACTCGAGGAGCGCGTGTCGGCCGCCGCCGGCGCGCCCGCGGTCGCCACGGCCCGATCCGTGGTGCGGGCGCTCGAGGCCCTCGACGCCGAGCGGATCGCCGTCGCGACGCCCTACACCGCCGACCTCGACGAGAAGGAGCGCGCGTTCCTCGAGGCCGCGGGGTTCGGGGTCGTCGCGCTCGAGGGGTTGGGAATCGAAGCCAACGTCGAGATCGGCGCGCTGACGCCGGCGGACGCCCGCGAACAGGTGCGGACGCTCGTCGGCGACGAGGCTCTCGCCCCCGGCGACGACGTCGACGCCGTCTTCGTCTCGTGCACGAACTACACGTCGCTCGCCGCTGTCGACGAGCTCGAGGCCGACCTCGGCGTTCCGGTCGTCACGAGCAACGGTGCGACGCTGTGGGACGTCCTTCGGGTGCTCGCGGCCGACGGCGCCGACGCGCCCGAAACGGGGACGGGGTCGGGCCTCTGCGGAACCCTCGCGGTCGACGGCTCGGGAGCGCTGTTCGAGCGCGCGTCGCCCGGTCGACGGTAGCCGTCGTTTCATCGACGGTAACCGTCGGTTCGTCGCCGACGTGACGGAAGGGGCCGAGGGTGTCAGATCCGCTGGGAAACCCGCTTCGCAATCGTCAGGGCCCCCTGATCCCACGCGACGCGGTGGTCGAGGCCGGTCTCGTCGGCCGATTCGTCGGCCTCGTAGTGCTCGAGGTACCACTCGTAGGTCTCGACGAGCGCCTCCCGGTTGGAGTACTCCGGCTCCCAGCCGAGGCCCTTCAGCTTCTCGACGGAGACGTAGGAGTCCTCGTGGGCCGTCTCGTACACCCACGGGTACAGCGGCGAGAGGTTCAGCTTCTCGAGGACGCGGAGGATCCAGACCGTGAGGACCGCGGGCGTCCCGATGGTGCGCTTGCCCGTCCCCGCGTAGTCGATCGGGGCCTGGAAGTCCTCCTTCATCGTTCCGAACTCGTCGGCGCCGACGTTGAACGTGTCGTTGACCTCGTCCTCGTCCCCGGTGAGCATCAACTCGATGGCGTCGACGAGGTCGTTGACGTGCAACAGCTGGTAGTAGTTGTCGCCCCAGCCGACCAGCGGGACGTTCGCGCCGTCCTCGATCCAGTCGAACAGCACCTGGAACACGCCGAGGCGCTGGGGCCCGACGAACGTCTTCGGCCGGAGGATCGGGACGCACGCACCCATGCGGCGGAAGTCCTCGCAGATCTTCTCGGCCTCGATCTTGGCCTCTCCGTAGGCGCCGACCCCCTCGAGCGGCGACTCCTCGGTGATGGGGTGGTCCTCGTGGGTCCCGTACACCGCGGTCGAGGAGACGTAACACACCCGCTCGACGTCGGCCTCCGTGGACGCCCAGAGGACGTTCCGGGTTCCGTCGATGGTCGTCTCCCGAATCCGGTCGTCGTCCCACAGCGGGAGCGCGGCCGCCGCGTGCACGACCGACGTCGCGCCGCTCTCCTCGAGCGCGTCGGCGACGGACGCCTCGCTCCGAACGTCCCCGCGAACGAAGTCGATCCCCTCGGCGTCGTCCTCCTCCTCGAACGGCTTGCGGTCGAACGCGGTGACGTCCCACCCCAGGTCGCGGAAGTGCTGGCACGCGTGGAGGCCGAGGAATCCGGTCCCGCCGGTGACGAGAACTGACCCGCTCGAGTCGTCGGCTCGCTCGCTGTCGCTCATCGTGGAATCACCCGGAACGACCACACGGTGGCACAATAGTGTATTGCTGGAAATCGTGAGTTACAGGCGTCGTGACCGATGTAGAGCCGAGAACGGCTCCTCGAGCGAGGATCGAACGTTGAGAACGGAGATCGGACCACGCTCGAGCAGTGGCCGACTCGACCTCGGGCAACGTTGGACCCGAACTCGATTGGGGATCGAGTGGGTCCGCGGTCGGGTCGAGTCGTCCGCGGTCGGAAATCGAAACCCCCTCGAGGGAGCCCCTCGGACCGATCCCCGGCGTCGACAGTCAGTCTCAAGCAGGTGCTTTTTGCGACCCAGCGTGGCACGTGAGGGGGATAGATGGCCCGCGCGTACGCCGACCGGAACGGGGTCGCGGCGACCCTCACCGGATTGGTGAAGGAGATGCGCCCCTGGCAGTGGTACAAGCAGAGCATCCTCCTGCTGGGACTCGTCTTCTCCGAGAGCCTGTTCGATCCGGTCGCCGTCACGAACGTCGCCGTCGGCATCGTCGCCTTCTGCGCCGTCGCGGGCGCGACGTACGTCTACAACGACATCCTCGACCTCGAGGAGGACCGCGAGCACCCGCGAAAGCGGTACCGACCGATCGCCAGCGGGCAGGTCCCGATCGCCGTCGCGGCGACGTTCGGGGCCCTGCTGTTCGTTGGCGGCCTCACCCTCTCCTGGTACCTCGGCCCGCTATTCCTGCTGGTCGTTCTCGCCTACCTCGTCCAGAACGGGCTCTACTCCGCGTTCCTGAAGCAGATCGTCCTCGTCGACGTGATGGTGATCGCCAACGGCTTCGTCATGCGGGCGATCGCCGGCGTCGTCGCCATCGACGTCTCCCTGAGCCCCTGGCTCGTCGTCTGCACCTTCCTCGGCGCGCTGATGCTCGCCCTCGGCAAGCGCCGTCACGAGATGGTCGTCACCGACGACCCGGCCGCCTCGCGTACCATCCTCGCGGAGTACACCGAGGAAACGCTCGACCAGCTGCTCGTCGCCGTCCTCTCGGCGCTGATCGTCTCCTACTCGCTCTACACGTTCTTCGAGAGCGGCCTGTGGATGATGGCCACGCTCCCGTTCGCCTTCTTCGCGACCTTCCGGTACCACCACCTCGCCCACACGCGGGACCTCGGCGGCGACCCGAAGTTCCTCTTCGCCGACCGCCCCTTCCTCGCCAACCTCGTCGTCTGGGGCCTCCTCGTCGTCGCCATCCTGTACGACGTCCCGCCGCAACTCCTCGAGGTGATCGTCTCGCTCTCACCATGACGCGCCGATACGACCTCCAGGTCCACACGAACGCCTCGCCCTGCTCGAGCGCGCCGCCCGAGCGCGTCGTCTCGGCGGCGGTCGACGCCGGCCTCGACGGCATCGCCGTCACCGACCACGACACCCTCGAGAACGTCGACGCGGTTCGAAAGGCCGCGCCGGCCGACCTCGAGGTCGTGTCGGGGGTGGAGGTGACGACCACCGAGGGGCACCTCCTCGCGCTGGACGTGACGGCGGTCCCGCCCCGGGCCGACCCGCTGGCGGTGATCGACGACGTCCACGACCAGGGCGGCGTCGCCGTGCTCTCCCACCCGTTCGATTCCCTGCGCCAGTTCTACGAGCGCGACCTCGAGGCCCTCGCCGACGCCGTCGACGCGGTCGAGGCGGTGAACTCACGCTGCGTCCGCCGCCGGTACAACGAGCGCGCGGCGGCGTTCGCGATCGACCACGACCTGCCTGCGACCGGCGGGAGCGACGCCCACTTCCCGATGGAGGTCGGGCGGGCGTACACGACCGTCGAGGGCAGGGTGGACGTCGGAGGCGAGGATGGGCTCGAGGGGAACGGCTCGCTCGCCGGCGCCGTCCTCGAGGGGCGCGTGCGACCGGGCGGCCGCGGACGGTACCTCTCGGGCCACGTCGCGACGAAACTTCACCAGTTTCGGACCGCCGCGGGTCGCACGCTCGAGCGCATCGAATCGGGGGGATCCGCGCGACGATGAGCGGCGAAGCCGGCGGAACCGGCGGCCTCCGCGGAACCGTCGCGGACCGCTGCCGGCGGCTCGTCTCCGACCACGGCGTCTGGCTGACGGGACTGCTCTCGGTCGCCGCCTTCCTCGGCCTCGCCGTCTACGCCGACGTCGGCGACGTGACCGGCGCCCTCCGCGCCCTCGAGTGGCGGACGTTCGCGGCCGTCATCGGCCTGACGACCGTCGGCTACGGCTTCCGGTTCGCCAAGTGGCACTACTACCTCCGGCGCCTCGAGATCGACGTTCCCGCCGACGCCAGCGCCGTCGCCTTCTTCAGCGGCCTGATGATGGTCGTCACGCCGGGGAAGGCCGGCGAGGTCTGGAAGGCCTGGTTCCTCCGCGACGCCCGCGGCGCGTCCGCGAGCGAGGTCACCTCCGTCGTCGGCGCCGAGCGCATCACGGACCTCCTCGCGCTCTGCGCGATGGCCGCCCTCGGCGTCCTGGTCTACAGCCGCTCGTCGCTCCCCGTCGCGATCATCCTGGCCGTCCTCGCGGCCGGCATCGGCCTCCTCCGGTGGCGACGGGCCTGCATCGCGATCCTCGAGCGCCTCGAGTCGGCCCCGCTCGTCGGCGACCACGCGGCCGACCTCGAGCGGTTCTACGAGAGCGCCTACCGCCTGTTCCACCTCCGGCCGCTGACGGTCTCGACGCTGCTCAGCCTCGCGGCGTGGGGGCTCGAGGGCCTGGCGTTCTGGCTGGTGCTCGAGGGGTTCGGCGTCGAGGCGGGCGTCGTGGTCGCCCTGTTCGTCTTCGGCTTCGGGTCGGTCGTCGGCGCCGTCTCGATGCTCCCCGGCGGGGTCGCGGCGACTGAGGCGTCGATGGTCGGCGTGCTCGTCGCGCTCGGCTACCCCGAGGCCGTCGCCGCGGCCGCCACGATGGTGATCCGCGTCGGCACGCTGTGGTACGCCGCCGCCCTCGGGACGGCCGTCTTTCTGGCGTACAAGGCGACTCGATGAGTATGAGCAGAGACATCATACGGATCGACTCCACTTGGTGGTGTGATCAGGTTCCATCCACCCAGCATCGAAACGAGCGAGACCACCACGAAAGCCCCCGGCGGCGTCCGGTCGATGGGCTTGTTGCGCGCGCTCCCTTCGGTCGCGTGCTTACTGCGCCCGTCTTCCCGGACGCCGCCGGCCCCTTTTCATTCCCACCCGCGGTGGCCGGCCGGGTAGCCGACATGGGTGGGAATGAAAGGGGCTGGCGCGCTTGGCCGGTCTGGCGACGTAAGCACCGGAGCGACGAGAGGAGCGAGGAGCGCAGCGAGATCAGACCGGCCAAGCGCGCCAGGGGCTTTCGTGGTGTTCGAAGCCTTGGAAAGTAATACCCAGTCGGCGCTGTACACAACGTACGAGAGTTCCTCGAGGCGGTGACGGTGCGTTTTTGAGGGCGCTCGCCGCACTCACCGCTATGGAACTGCACGCAGTGGAGGGGCTGCCCGAGATCCGCGCCGGCGACGACCTCGCCGCGCTGATCGCGGAGCGGGCGGGCCTCGAGCCGGGCGACGTGCTCACCGTCGCGAGCACGGTCGTCTCGAAGGCCGAGGGGCGGACGGCGAACCTCGAGGACTACCCCGTCAGCGGCCGAGCCCGAGAGATCGCGGACCGAATCTCGGAGATTTCGGGGGGAGGAGAAGGACCCCCGGTTCGCACAGGCCGTCCTCGAGGAGAGCACCGAACTGCTGATCGACGCGCCCTTCCTCCTCGCGGAGACTCGATTCGGCCACATCTGCCCGAACGCGGGGATCGATCGGTCGAACGTGCCGGATCACGACATCCTGCTGCTGCCGACGGATCCGAGCGGGAGCGCGGAGCGGATTCGTTCGGGGCTCGCAGAGCGCGGCCACGAGGACGTCGCGGTGATCGTCACCGACACCTGCGGGCGACCGTTCCGCCACGGGCAGCGCGGCGTCGCCATCGGCTGGGCCGGGATGCCCGCCAGCCGGGACTGGCGGGGCGAGGAGGACCGCGACGGCCACGAACTCGGCGTCACCGTCCAGTCCGTGATCGACGAACTCGCAGCCGCTGCAAATCTCGTCACGGGGGAGGGCGCCGGCGGCACCCCGGCAGTCGTCGTCCGCGGCTTCGAGTTCGGCGACCACGAGGGGAGCGACGAACTGTTCCGGGCCGTCGAGGACGACCTGATCCGGCAGGCGCTGCGAGAGTGGGAGTTCGACGGCTGAGGTCGAGACTCGAGCGGCGGACGAAGACGAGACCCGAGCGGCGGAGATGACACCGACGCTTACGGTCGAGGGGGCCGTATCCGGAGGCGATGGAACTCGACGCGACCGACGCGGACTTCGTCTGTCGACGGTGTGACGAATCAGTCGCCCGGCTGGACGGCGCGCTGCGCTGTCCCACCTGCCGCGTGCGGATTCCCGTCGTCGACGGCATCCCTCGATTTCCCGTCCCCGCGGCCGTCTCGTCCGGCGGGGACGTCTTCGACCGGCTTGCGCCGATCTACGAGACGCCGGTCTGGTTCCCGCCGCTGTACCGCTTCATCGGCGGGCCGTCGGCGCCCCGGGACGATCGGCTGACGGTCGCCGAGTTGCTCGACCTCGAGGGCGAGAGCGAGGGCGAGGGTGAAAGCGTGGGCGAAGGCGAGGGTGAAAGCGTGGGCGAAGGCGAGAGCGATGACGAGGACGAACCCGGAGGCGACCGCGACGGCCTCTCGATACTCGACGTCGCCTGCGGGACGGGCCGATTCACACGATACGTGGCGAACGACGCCGCGGTCGCGGTCGGCGTCGACCTCTCCGACGGGATGCTCGAGAAGGCGCGCCGGTACGCCGCTCGAGAGGGGATCGAAACCGCCGCGTTCGCCCGGATGAGCGCCGATCACCTCTGGTTCGACGACGGCGCCTTCGACCGAGCGGCGTGCTGCTGGGCGCTCCACATCTTCCCCGACGTCGACGCCGCGCTCGAGGAGATCCGACGCGTCCTGCGACCCGGGGGCCGATTCGCCGGAACGACGCTGGTCGACGAGTACGTGCTCGGCGCGCCACCCGTGCGGTTGCTCGCGAACCGAACGCTCAACGCCGACCCGTTCGCGCCCGAGGAGTTTCGCGACCGGCTTCTGACGGCGGGATTCGACGATCTCGAGTTCGACCGGCGCGGCTCGGTACTGTTCTTCGGGGCGCGCGCCGACTGAGGGGCGCCTCCGAGCCGATCGGCGTCGCGCGTCACGGCCACCATCTCCGGTGACGGTGTCCTTTTTACGCCGCCTTCCGACCCTGCGGGTATGAACGAACGCGCGCCGCCGACCCCCGACGCCCCCGCCGCCTTCAGATCCGATTCTGCGGGGGACGCGAGCGGCGACGGCCGATCGGGAGGGATCGACCGATGAGCGACGACGGAGCGAGGCCGACTCGAGCGATCGAACTCACCCCCGAGCACCCGCTCGATCGGATCGCCGACCTCGCCGCCCTCGCCGAGTCCGAGGGCTTCGACGTCGCGTTCGCGAGCAGCCACTACTTCAACCGGGACCCGTTCGTCGCGCTCTCGCGGATGGCCGACGCGACGGAGGAGATTTGGCTGGGACCTGGCGTCGTCAACCCCTACGAGACCCACCCCGTCAAGCTCGCCGCGCAGGCGGCGACGATCGACGAGGTGAGCGACGGTCGAGCGGTCTTCGGCGTCGGCGCGGGCGACCGCTCGAGCCTCGCGAACCTGGGCGTCGAGCGCGACCGCCCGCTGCGGCGCGTCCTCGAGTCGTTCGAACTCGCCCGGGACCTCTGGGCCGGGGAGACGGTCACCCACGAGGGGACGTTCACCGCGCGTGACGCCTCCCTCAATCTCGAACCGGCCTCGGACCGCATCCCCGTCTACGTCGGCGCGCAGGGTCCGCACATGCTCCGAATGAGCGCGAAGCGCGCCGACGGCGTCCTGATCAACGCCGCCCACCCCGCGGACCTCGAGCGGGCGGCTGGCGAGCTCGAGCGGGGGCTAGCTGAGCGCCCCGACGACGCCGGCCCGTTCGAGGCGCTGGCGTTCGCGAGCGTCAGCGTCGCCGGGGACGAGGAGGAAGCGCGCGAGGCGGCCCGCCCGCCGGTCGCGTTCATCGTCGGCGGCGCGGCCGATCCCGTACTCGAGCGCCACGACGTCGACCCCGAGGCGGCGACCGACGTGAGCGAGGCCCTCGAACGTGGCGCCCTCGGGGAGGCGTTCGAGCGCGTCACGCCCAAGATGATCGACGCCTTCTGCGTCGCGGGGACGACCGAGACGGTGGCCGAGCGGTTCGAGGCGGCCCTCGAGCACGTCGACGGAATCGTCGTCGGCTCGCCGCTGGGACCGAATCTCGAGGACGCGATCGAGCGGGCGGCCGAGGCGCTCGAGCGGGCGAGCGGGGAGTGAGGGCGGTGCGGCGACGTCGCACCCGGTGACGCCATAAATGGTCGCGGATACGAGGAGTAATTCCTATCGAGCAGAGCGAAGCGTGTCGGGGCATGCAATCCCGGCCGTTCGACGCCGACGAGATCGTGTCGTTCTACGCGGACACCGCGTGGGAGTACCGCACCTTCTGGAGCCACCGCAACATCCACTACGGGTTCTACGACGACGAGCACGCGACCCACCGGGAGACGATGGCGAACTCGAACCGGGTCTACGCGGACAAACTCGAGGTGGACGAGACGGACACGGTACTCGACGTCGGGACGGGGCGCGGCGGATTCCCGGTCCACGTCGCGGCCGAGCGCGGCGCCGAAGTTCGCGGGATCGAAATTGGATCATGAATCAGCAGTCGTTACAAGCAACGAGTAATAACCCACAGTCGGTGGAATTCACGGAAAGAGACACCAATACCCTTGCTATTAGGATATAGAACGGATAGATAGTGTAGTGAGTAGAACTGCGCCACGTCGATGGGAATATAGAACTGTCAGGCCTCCACGCGATGAAACGAAGAAAGAAGCCAAAAATCCTCAACAACTTCTGAACGAATACGGCGACAACGGCTGGGAACTCGCTGAGACAATTGGTTACACCGGCGGTGGTACCAAATTCCTCGTGTTTAAACGGCCAGTTGAGGCCGGCGACAGCACCGACAAGGAGTGATGCAGTGTGAGCGAGTCCACTGGTTCATCTGAGATCAGTACCGCCAATACGATGCGCGAGCGGGCCGGTGAAAACCGACTCAAAGTGTGGCTTCTCCTTGGTGCGAACCGCCTCCAAGTGACCGCTGTCATGGCAGCGATCGTGTTCGCGACGTTCATCGTAGCCGTCACTGTCATTCCAGAATCGTTACTCCCACAGCTCCAGACAGGCGACACTATCGAGACGATGTTCTCGACAATGATTAGTGCAATAATCACTGGCACGACGCTCGTCGTCACGATCAGTCAGCTGGTCCTCTCTCAGGAGAACGGCCCTCTTGGCGATCAGCGCGATCGGATGGAGGGCTCGATGGACTTCCGTGATTTCACCGAGGAGCTGATCGGCTCACCTAGTCCGTCTGATCCGTCGGCGTTCCTCCGGGAACTCATCGGAGTGAGCCAGCACCGAGCTGAGACACTTCAGACAACTATCGATGCGAACGACAACAACGAGCTTCGGGAGGAAGTCGATGAGTTCACCGAGAGCTTCATCGGTAACGCCGAATTCGTCCGTGACCAGCTCAACGGAGCATCGTTCGGGAGCTTCGACGTGTTGTTCGCCGCGCTCAACTTCAACTATGGCTGGAAAATATATCAGGTCGAACGGCTCGCTAATAAGTATGAGGCCGACCTCTCCAACGAAGAGCAAGACCTTCTAGACGAGTTGAAAACCGCACTCAGCCTGTTTGGCCCGGCTCGAGAACACGTTAAGACACTGTATTTCCAGTGGGCGCTCGTCTCGCTCTCACAGATGATTATCTATGCAGCAGTGCCGGCGCTAGTCGTCGCTGGTGTCATGCTCACAGTCGTTGACGCTGGGACATTTCCGGGAGCGGCGTTCGGCGTGCTAAACATGACGTGGGCGATCGGATTGGCATTTACGATTACACTCCTCCCGTTCCTGCTGTTTTCGGCTTACGTTCTCCGGATCGTCACTATCGCAAAACGAACGCTCGCCATTGAACCGCTTATCCTTCGCGACTCCCAGCGGTAGACTATCTTTTTTCAAGGCGAGAATCCCACCCTTTAGGGCGGGCGTGAAGCCGACAACTCCTACACGAACCACCGTCGGTTGCAGGCCGAATACCCCACGACTGCAAACCTTTATTAGAATTGGGTGTGTAGAAATCAGTACGGCCAAATGAAGTACAACCTCGAAACCGGGTCGCACACGGTCTACGCGCTCCAATATCACTTCGTGACCGTCACGAAGTACCGCGCAGACCTCCTCACCGACGAAATCGCAGAGCGCGTCGGGGAGATTGCCAGCGACATCTCCGAGGACTTCGGCGTGAACATCCAGAACGTCAACGGCGGAAGCGACCACGTTCACATTCTGTTCACGGCGAAGCCAACGACCGACCTCACCAAGTTCATCAACTCACTCAAGGGCGTCACGTCCCGCAAAATCCGCGACGAGAACCCCGAGGTTCGGCAGGCACTCGACAAAGCGTTCTGGCAACCGGGGTACTTCCTCGCCACCACCGGTCAAGTGAGCATCGACGTACTCATGAAGTACGTCGAGGAGCAGTAGCGATGTCCACGACCGTCACGAAGACGTTGCAGGCGACGTTTGCGCCACCCACCGCGCACAAACAGTCGAAACTCAACGACCTGCTCGACACGTATCGTGACGGTCTGCAAGAGGCGTTCGACGCCGGGGCGAGTACCATGTCGGCGGTGAGTGACATCGTGACGCCCTACGACCTGCCATATCAGGCCAAAGCCGCGCTCTGCAACTACGTCCCGAAACTCCGCAAGACGTACAACGCGAAGGAGTTGGACGACGAACACCCGATACGGCTCACGAATCAGGCTGGAAAGTTCGACCACTCCGACGAACGCGACTACGAGTTCACGTGGTGGGTTCCGCGTCCCGGTCGGGGAACGAACTTCTGGATACCGCTCCGCATCAACCCTGAACAGGAAGACCTCTGGCACGCCCTCATATCGGAGGACGCGAAGGCGGGAGAGATACGGCTTCAGAAGCATCGGAAGAACTGGGTACTGCACGTCACCGTCAAGTACCCGGTCGAAGAACCAGCGACAGACGGTGACGCCACGCACATCGGCTTAGACATCGGAGAAACCGCCCTCATCACGGGCTGTGCCCTCAAGGACGGTTCTCCGACTGACCCGTTCGTGTGTAGCGGAAGCAGAGCGAAGCATCTCCGCAAAGAGATGCACACGACCCTGAAACGACTCCAAGAGCGTGACGCATCCGAGTGGCGGATTGAAGACCGCTTCTCGCACTACCAGAACGCGCTCACCGACATCGTGGAGAAGGCGTCTCGGCAAGCCGTCGAGTACGCCAAGCAGTACGAGAATCCGGTGTTGGTGATGGAGGACTTGACGTACATCCGTGAGCGGCTCGACTACGGGAAGTACATGAATCGTCGGCTTCACTCGTGGGTGTTCGCCCGACTGCAAGGGCGCATCGAGGACAAGGCGACGGAAGCAGGCATCCCGGTCGAGTACGTGAATCCGGCGTACACCTCGCAAACGTGCCACTCGTGCCACCGTATCGGTCGGCGGGACTCACAAGCCGAGTTCCGGTGTCCGAACGACGACTGCCACGTTTCGACGTTTCAGGCCGACATCAACGCTTCCGCGAACATCGCACGACGGGTTGACCCGTGGGGAGAGAGCGTCCCGCTTGACAAGGCGGAACGCGATGACTCGCCACGAGATGGGAGCGGTTGTGACACCGCCACGACTCCGTCCGAGACGGCTTCGCCGTCTCGTGGTCACGAAAGACGCGAAGCGTCTTTCGAACGACACCGTGAGACGAGCGTACCAGCGCAAATGACGCTCACGGCGTTTCGAGAGTCGAAACCCTCTGCCAGCGACGACTGACTGGTATTCCCCATGCGTGGGAAGCCTCGCCGTTTACGGCGAGGAGGATGTCACCAGTAGATAGTGGCACGGTTTCGTTATTCGCTCTGGATCCGTCGGCCGTATAGTCGGGTCGTGGTACTGTGGAAGCGAGTACCTCGAAGATCTCCTGGTCAAGACACTGTCAGCGCTGCTCAGTGCTCTCGAATCGGCCCCGAAAACGGGTGAGCCAGCCACGGCGACCGCCGGGGGGACGGGCGCCACGGTCCGAGTTGCCCCAATTGACGATGAGCGTGTCCGACTTTCGAGAGAAATCGGACGAGGACCGAGCGAAACGGCGCGAGCGTCGGCGCTCGAGGACCGTTCGAGCGCCGCGTCGATCAGTCGGACGTGAAGAGGCTGCCGATGGCACCGAGGGTGAGAACGCCGAAGACGCCGACCGAGGCGACGATGAGGATCCCCCCGGCGGCGACCAGCAGGGGAGCGAGGCCCTCGCCCAGCGCGACGTCGGTGAAGAGTCCGATCATCTCCGTGAGGTTGTCCACGATGACGTTCAGTGCGACGGCGGTTTCCACTGTCATGATCGGGGGTTTTCACCGGGAGTACTTGGCCGTGCCGGTCCGTCGCAGGGGGCGTCACGCGACCGCTGCGAGGGAACGACCGGCGTCGTTCAGCCCAGATCCGACGGGGTCGGCAGCTCACCCGCCCCGACGACGATCGTCCCGTCCCGATGGACGACGACGCCGTGACCGAACAGCGCGACCTGGAGGACGACGCCGGATCGGCCGCCGTCGCCCCTGATTCCTCCGTTCGCGGCGTCCTCACCCTCCGAATCCTCGCTCTCCGCTTCCTCGCCGACGCGGTCTTCGTTCCCGTCTTCGTCCCCCTCGTCGTCGCGATCGGCGTCGACCCGGAACACCACCGCCTCGAGCGTCGGCGACCCGTTCGCGACCGCCTCGACGATCTCGTCGGTGACGCCCTCGACGATCCCCTCGACCGTGAACGCGAGCACGTTCGGACGCGCGGCATCGACGACGCCGTCGGCGTCGCGATCGGTCACCCGACGAAGCACGTTCGGATCCGGCAAGAGGTTGTCCGCGTCCGGCGTCGCAAACCCGACGTCGACCGACTCGAGGCGAAGCGACGCGGACGAGCCCTCACCGAGGTCGATCACCACGGTCTCCGAATCGCCGATTTCGATCTCGACGCGCTCGGGGGTCAGGGTCGCGCCGGCCACCGCCGCCAGCATCTCCTCCGTGATCGTCGTCGTGCCCTCGAAGGCGAATCCAATCGCCCCGGGCGGCCGGGCGTCGAGGTCGGTTTCGGTCACCCGGACGGCGTCCGACCCGTCACGATCGATCCTGATGCTCATGGGAGTCTTTCGGAGCGACCCGGAGGCGCCCCGTATCGAAGACGTCGACGCGGTATGTCTTGCTGTTGGAGAGTTCGAACGAGACGACCGTCTCGCCGCCGTCGTCCCCCTCACGCCCCGACCCGGCGGCGACGATCCGATCGAGCGCCTCCGGGTCGACGTGATCGTAGAGCCGAATGCCGAGATCCGAAGTGACCGCCATCGGATCGACGTCCTCGAGGGCGCAAATCGCCTGGATGATGGCGATGCTGGCCGGCGTCTCGTCGTCGTGCTCGTGTTCGATCACTGGCTCGTCCATCGGTTGGTACCCCTTCCGCACGAAGGGGTAAGGTCTCGGTGCGTGAAAGGGCAGGTTCGAACCCGAGTTCGGGACGTGAAAATACCAGTAACCGAACAGTCTCTCGGGGGCGAATTCCGTACGCTGACGGATTCTGTCGCCCGACAGGCGTTTTGACACGGCAGTTATACTACCGCGTCCCCGGGGGCCGGCGACGGCGGCGGAAGGGCGACACTCGTCGCCGGTTCGCGGTCACCCTCGAGACGCGTCGGTGCGCCTAAGCCGGGGCCGACCGTACGGCCGGACGTGACCGACGACGCGAGACTCACCGACTTCCTCTCCGCCGAGTCGGACGAAGACGGGGACGGAGCGCGAGGGGGATCCGACGCGGAGGACGTCGACGCGGAGGACTGTGACGTGAGCGAGAAGGAGCGCGCGGCCGAACGCGAGGTGACCGATTCCGACGATGATCCCCGATCCGGAACGGATCCGCGTTCCGACGATGATTCCCGGTCGGACGGAGACCGGGCGACCGCCGACTCGAGCGGGATCGAATCGTCCGAACCGCCGAACGGCGTCGACTCGAGCGAGGGAGACCGCCCCGCCGCGTCTGACGGCGTCGACCCCGCCGCGGCGACGTACGCCTGCGGGGAGTACGCCTGCGGGGAGTGCGGGGCGGAGACCGACCGCGTGTGGCGAGTCGAATCGGACCGCGACCGGGGGAGTGCCTACGTGTGTCCCGACTGTAAACCGTGGTAGCGGCGACTGTATCCCTCCATTGACCGTCACTCGTGGCCTCTCCTCCAAACATTTATATTCGCGTCGGGGCTTTATTGAGGTGCAATGGCGAAAGGTACGGTCGCATTCTTCAACGACACTGGCGGCTACGGCTTCATCGAAACTGACGACGCGGACGAGGACGTCTTCTTCCACATGGAGGACGTCGGCGGGCCCGACCTCGAGGAGGGGCAGGAGCTCGAATTCGACATCGTCGAGGCCGAGAAGGGGCCGCGCGCGACCAACGTCGAGCGGCTGTAAGGTCGTTCCAGTAGGAGGTATCGTTTTCAGATCGTCCACTCCCCCAGCAGCAGCGCCGTTCCGACGGCGCTCGAGGCGGCCGCGAGCACCGCGGCTCGAAGACCTCACCCCACGAGAACGCGCCGCGGCTCTCGCATCCGGTTCGTGAACGACACAACACATATGGGAGCGACACTCGATGACTAACTAACGAGACCCGCCGCTGCGGTCCCCCCTCGACGAAACCGTCACCGTTCGTCCACCCATGACCGACGCCAATCAGCCCACCCACACACACCGCGACGCACCAGCCACGGCCCCGAGTTCGAACGCGACCGATTCGGACTCGAGGCCGGATCCGCTCCCGATCGACGCCGTCGAAGCGCTCTGTTCCGACGTGCGGGCGAACGTCTCCCGCGTGATCGTCGGCAACGAGGACGTCATCGAGCACGTCGTCACCGCCCTCCTCGGCCGCGGACACGTGCTGCTCGAAGACGTGCCCGGCGTCGGCAAGACCGTGCTCGCCCGCTCGATCGCCCGCTCGATCGACTGCACGTTCAAGCGCGTTCAGTTCACGCCCGACCTGCTGCCCTCCGACATCACCGGCGTGAACGTCTTCAACCAGAAGACCCGCGAGTTCGAGTTCAACGAGGGGCCGATCTTCGCGAACATCGTGCTCGCCGACGAGATCAACCGCGCGCCGCCGAAGACCCAGGCCGCCCTCCTCGAGGCGATGGAGGAGAGCCAGGTCACCGTCGACGGGGCCACCCGCCCCCTCCCCACCCCGTTCACCGTCATCGCCACCCAGAACGCGGTCGAGCCCACCCGGACCTACGACCTCCCGTTCGCCGAGATCGACCGCTTCACGAAGAAGCTCCACCTCGGCTACCCGGACGAAGACGAGGAGACCGAACTGCTCGGTCGCACCGTCGGCCACCACCCCATCGAGTCGCTCGAGCCGGTCACCGACCTCGAGTCGGTCGTCCGCGCCCGCGAGACGGTGGCGAACGTGGCCGTGAAGGAGCCGGTGCGGGCGTACGCCACCCGACTGGTCGGCTACACGAGAGAGCACGCCCACATCGGCGCCAGCCCGCGCGGGTCGATCGCGCTGCTGCGGGCGGCCCAGGCCCGCGCGGCCGCGGACGGCCGCGAGTACGTCGTCCCCGACGACGTCAAGCGCGAGGCGCCGGTGGTGTTGAGCCACCGGATCAAACCCTCGCCCGCGGGGACGGGGACCGACCGCGGCGAACGCGACGGGGCGTCGATCGTCGAAGACGCGCTCGAGACCGTCCGGGTCGAATGAGCTCGGGAACCGAATTCTCCGGTGCCCCCGGACCCGCGTTCGCATCGCTGCCGCTCCCGCGAACGCGGCCGACCCTCCGGGGATGGGGGCTGCTCGCCGTCGCCGCGTTCGCCGTCGCGATGGCGTGGGCGTTCGGCCCCCGCTCGCTGAACGCGCTGGTGACGCCGCTGCTGGTCGTCTTCCTCGTCGGCGCGATCTCCGTCCTCCGGACCGATCGACCGCGCGTCGCGCGGACGGCCGTCGAGGCCGGCTTCGCGGGCGACCGCCGAACGGTCGAGTTCACCGCCGACGCCGCCGACCCGGTCTCGGCGACCGTCCGCGACCGGGTCGGCGACGGCCTCTCGGCGATCCCCGAAGCCGGCATCGACGTCGCGGACGACGCCGTCGTCGTCGCCGACGCCACGATCGGCGATGGGAGCCAGTTTCGGTACGAAATCCGACTCGAGGAGCGCGGCGAGCGGGTCGTCGGCCCGCCGTCGATCGTCGTCACCGACCTGCTCGGACTCGTGAAGCGCCGGTTCGAGTACGACGAGAGTGAGACCGCGTCGGTGCTCGTCTACCCGGACGTCCACGAACTCGGGGGTGACGGACGACGCGAACTGTCGGACCTCGCAGCCGCCGCCGGCGCGGGCGACCGCGAGGAGTTCGACCACCTCCGGGAGTACAGGCGCGGTGACTCGTTGCGGGACGTCCACTGGAAGTCCGCGGCCAAGCGCCTCGACGACGACCTCGTCGTCAAGGAGTTCGCCGCCGACGACTCCCTGGGCTCGGCGACCGTCGTCGGCGAGTGCGCCGACGGGTACGAGGACGAGATGGCCGCGGCCGTCGCCAGCGTCGCCGCCTTCCTGCTCGAGGCCGGCGTCGACGTGGGCGTCACCGTCCCCGACGGCGCGCGTCCCGCGGGATCGGGAGAGGCCCACCGCCACCGCGTGTTCTCGCTGCTCGCCGTCGCCGGCCCCGGACGAATCGACGATCGGGACCACGCGCGAGAGGACGTGCTGGTCCGCGCGGACGGCGAGGGAACCGTCGTCACCGTGGGCGAGCGCGTAGTCCCGTTCGAACGGCTGCGAACTCGATCTCGGTCCGCGACCGCGACGCGGACTCGAGCCGGGTCCGGGGATCGAAACCGAGCGCGGGGGGTGTTCGCGGACCGATGAGCGCGCGAACCGACGCCTCGCGGATCCGCGTCGATCTGGACCGGACGATCGGTCCGGGAACGTTCCGAGCGCTCGCCGTCTGCGGGCTACTCGCGTTGACGGCGTCGTACGTCTCCGTGCTGCGGGACGTGACCCAGGCCGTCGGCGGCACGCGATCGCTGTACGCGATCGTGATCGGGATGATCGTCGCCGCGACGATTCTCGCGAAACTCATCCGGCCGCGGACCGCGTCCGCCTTCGCCCTCGTCGCCACGGCCGTCGGCTTCGCCTACTACCTGAACGCGGTCGGAATCGGCCTCGACGTCCTCGCGTCGGCCGGGAGCGACCTCCTCGCGGACACCGCGGCGCTCGCGACCGGCCTCCCGCTGCTGCGCATGGTCGAGGCCGGCATCTGGACGCTCGGGTTCGTCCCCGGGCCCGTCTTCCTCTCGTGGTACCTCGTCGCCCGGCGGCGCTACGCCTGGAGCGTCGTCCCCGGCGGGTTCGCCCTGCTGTTTCTCGCCCTCACCGGCGACGCGGGGAGCCTCCCAACGCTTCTCGGCACCCTCGGCGCGATCGCCGTCGTCGGCTTCGGCGAACTCGAGCGCCGCGACGGATCGATCGCCCAGGCCGACCTGCTCGCGATCGTCTTCGCCGTCGCGATCGCCCTCTCGCTCTCGGTGACGGTCGTCCCCGGCGACGCCAGCGCCCCCGCGTTCCTCGGCGAGGACGGAGAGCCGACGACGCTCGAGGGCGCGCTCGACTCCTCGCAGGGACGATCGGCCGTCGGCGGCGGGGTGGACCTCTCCCCCGAGGTTCGGTTCACGGTCGAGAGCGAGCGACCGGCCTACTGGCGGACCGGCGTCTACGACCGGTTCACCGGCGACGAGTGGGTCAGGACGGGCGGCGAATCGGCCTACGAGGGCAGCCTCGAGCCGCCGCCGGGCCGTTACGACGAGGCCGAGGGGGTCGTCACGGCCGAGTCCCGACTCGGCGTCATGCCGACGCCCGCCCACCCGGTGTCGGTCGAGGGCGTCGGCGCCGAGTCCGCGACGGTCACGAGCCACGGCGGGATCCAGCCGACGGGGCCGCTGCTCGAGGGCGATAGCTTCCGCTTCGAGAGCGCGGTCGTCGACGCCAGGCCGGGGGAACTCGAACGTGCGGGAACCGACTATCCCGACGAGGTGGCCGAACGCTACCGCCAGACCCCCGAAGGGGTCTCGAGCGAGTTCGAGACGGAAACCGCCGAGGTGACCGCCGACGCCGGGAACCCCTACGAAGCGGCCGTCGCGATCGAATCCCACCTCCGCTCTTCGAAGGAGTACTCCCTCGACGTGGACCGACCGTCGGGGAACGTCGCCGAGGAGTTCCTCCTCGAGATGGAGGAGGGCTACTGCGTCTACTTCGCGACGACGATGGTGCAGATGCTCCGGGCCGAGGACGTTCCGGCGCGGTACGTCACCGGCTACTCGACCGGCCAACAGGTCGACGACGACGAGTACGTCGTCCGCGGGCTCGACGCCCACGCGTGGGTCGAGGTCTACTTCCCGGGCCACGGCTGGGTCGAGTTCGACCCCACGCCCGCGAGCGATCGCGAGGACGCCCACGACGAGCGCCTCGTCGACGCCCGCGAGTCCGGCGAACCGAACGTCGACACGGACGCGAGCGCGGACGTCCCGGTCGACGACGAGGACGAGGGCCCGGACCCGAACGACCCCGACGGCCGCGACCCGCAAACCGAACCCGAGCCGCCGGGCTCCGACGACCCCGACGATCCGCCGGATTCCGGGAACGAGTCCGAAAACGCGTCCGATCCGAACGAGAGCGGGGAGGAGTCGAGCGATCCCGGGCCGGAGGACCCCGAGACGAACGGGAGCGAGGGCGGCGACGCCGACGACGGGGACGGCGGCTACGCCGCCACCCTCGAGTCGGTCGACCCCCGCGACGTCGCCGTCGCCCTCACGCTGCTCGGCGGACTGGTCGCGAGCGCCCACCGGACCGGCGCCACCGGCCGCCTCGGTCGCGAGGCGCGGCTCTACTGGCACGGCCGCCGCGGCGACCCCGACCGGGACGCCGAGCGCGCCTACCATCGGCTCGAGACGCTCCTCTCGCGGGAGTACCGCCCCCGCGAGCCTGCGGAGACGAGTCGGGCGTACCTCGCCGCGCTCGAGCGCGAGGGCGAGGTGGACGACGACCTCGCCGAGCGCCTCCGGCGCGTTCACCGGACCGCCGAGCGGGCGGTGTACGGCGACGGCGTGAGCCGAGCGGAGGCCGACGACGCGATCGCCGCGGTCGACGACCTGGCCCGGGAACGGACGCCGGTGGTCGGTCGACTGTGGCGGTGACGGGATCCCGGGGACGGCGCGAGCGTGGCGGCGACGGTCGCCTCCGCCGTCGCCCGCGAAATCTCCGATCGAAGGCGTGGAGTCCCGATAGTGTTTAATATGCCCCTTTCGTAGCTACGAACGTAATGTCGGAAGTCTGCTCGACGTGCGGGCTGCCCGAGGAACTCTGCGTCTGCGAAGACGTGGCCAAGGGACAACAGCAACTCAACATCCGCATTGACGAGCGCAGATACGGTAAAGAGGTAACGATCATCGAAGGATTCGATCCGAAGGACGTCGACCTGGACAGTCTGTCGTCGGATCTCAAGTCCAAGTTCGCCTGTGGCGGCACCGTCGAGGACAGCCACATCGAACTGCAAGGCAACCACCGCGGCCGCATCGAAGACTTCCTTCGGGATCGCGGCTTCAACGTCGCCTGATCCATGCCCGCAATGTGCTGAACCGACTTCCGATCTCCGCGGCTCACCGCCAGTTCCCCCGTCGGTGAGCGCGATTTTCGTCGCCCTCATCCTCGCCTTCGCCCTCCAGCGTGTGCGACCGATTCGGACCGCAGCCCCGCGACTCGAGCGTGGATCTCCGGAACGAGTGACGAGCGTCCGGTGACGCCGAGCGCGAAGGGGACGGTGCGCCCTCCGGGCCGTTAGAACGGCGCGTCGGCGTCGGCGGTCTCGTCTTCGTCCTCGGCGTCGCGAACGAGGCCGAACTTCAGGGCGTACTTCTCGAGGCCGCCCTCCATGCTCTCGACGCGAGCGTCGGCGGTCCCCTCGTAGGAGCCGATGAGCTGGGCCGCCTGCACGCTCGCCTTGCCGTGGGGGCAGACGGTCACGATGCGCTCTTCGCCCTCGAGTTCGTCGATCCGGTCGGTGAGTTCGGAAAAGGGGACGTTCTCGCTGTCGGGGATGTGGCTGTATTCGTAGCTGCGCTCGTCGCGGATGTCGACGACGCAGACGTCGGCGCCGTCGTCGAGGAGTTCCTTGACCTCGTCCGTGGAGATTTCGCCGTCCATCGCGTTCGAGTTGGGTCGCCGGAAGAATAAGGACACGGGTCGGTTCCCGGCCGCCTCGCCCTCACCGCGCGACGAGCGGCCCGGATCGAGGGCGAGGCGCAGCGATCAGAGCAAGCCCTCGTCTTTCGCCAGCAACAGCGCGCTCAGCGTCGAGTCGTTCGCCGGCCGCGCCCTGGCCGCCGCGAGCGCCTCGCTCGCCGGCACCGTCGTCACCTCGAGGAACTCGTTACTATCGAGCTCGCGCTCGCCGGGTTCGAGGCCGTCGGCGTAGACCACGCCCCGGTCGTGGCGGAGCACGCCCGTCGCGACGGCGTACTCCTGGAGGAGCGCCGTGCTCGAGGGGCGAAAGCCGGTCTCCTCCTCGAGTTCGCGCGCCGCCGCCCGCGTGTACGACTCGCCCGCTTCGACGATGCCGGCGGGCAACTCGAGGTAGGTCTCGCGGATGGGCGGTCGGTACTGCTCGACGAACAGGACGTGGTCCTCGTCGCTCGCAGCCGCGTCACCGTCGTCGGCGCCGCCGGTCGCAACGTCGTCGGCACCGCCGTCCGCCCCGCCGGCGTCGACCGCCTCGAGCAGTGAGCCGTCGACCGTCGCGACGATCACGACCGCCGGCGGAAGCTCCGCCCAGTAGTACTTCTTCTCGCTCCCGTCGGGCTGTCTGACCAGGTCGTAGCCGCCGTCGTACCAGCCGGTCTCGTACTCGGTGTGCTCCTCGAGGACCTCCCAGTCGTCGGGGTCAGTCATCGGAACAGGCTGCGCTCTCGAGCGGATAATAGCTGACGGTCGCTCCGTTCTGCGATCGGTACCGGCGATCTGAGCTTCCCGTCACCGATCGGTCGCGACCGAATCGATCACCTCGAGCCACTGAAAACGGGGGAATAGCCGAGGGTGTTTCGCACCTCCGATCCGGGGTCGCCACCACGCACACGCTGGCCCGACGCCTAACCGCGTCGACGCGATGGCTCGAGTCATGGGAACGCTCTCGAGACTGACCCGACGGAGCGGTAGCGACGAGGAGACACGTATTCCGACCGCGGGCAGCCGGGAAGCCGAGTCCGAATCGGCCGCCGGGCCGATCCAGGAAACCTCGCTGTTTCGACTCGGTCGCGGGTTGTTCGCCGGGGTCCTTGCACTGACCGCGCTCGACAACCTCCGCAACCTCGAGGAGCGCGTCCAGTACGCCGAGGCGAAAAACGCCCCCGCCCCGTCCGTGTCGGTCCCCGCGATCAGCGGGAGCCTCCTCGTCGGGAGCGCCGGACTCGTGCTCTGGCGCGCTCCCGCGGCCGCCGCGGCCGCGATCGCGGGGTTCCTCGCCGGCGTGACGCCCGTCATGCACGACTTCTGGAACCAGGAGGAGCCAGAGCAGCGCCAGCAGGAGTTCACCCACTTCCTGAAGAACACCGCGCTGTTCGGCGCCGCGCTCGCGTTCGCCACCCTCGGCCGGCGCACCGAGCGGTCCTAGGTCACGAGTCCTCGAACAGCGGTCGGTAGAGCCGCCCGAACGCCTGCCGCCGGAGGGTCGCGACCGCCGCGTCCGCCTCGTTCTGGTACGTCGCGGCCACCGCCTCGTTCGCGGGACCGGCGTGCCAGACGACGTTGTCGACGTTCGGGCTGCCGACCTCCGTCACCTCGCCGTCGAACTCCTCGGCCCAGGCCTCGTACGCCTCGCGCGACCCCACCGACACCTCGAGCAGGCTCGCGAACAGGGCGTCCCGAGCGGTCGCCACGACGTCGCTCGAGACGCGCTCGTCGTACTCCTCGCGGTCGAATTCCATGGCCCGGGCGACCTCGCGGACCACCGTCTGGGCCGCGGGACCGACCGCCTCGTAGCGTTCGCGCGCCTCGGCGACCGAATCGAACGAGAACGTCCCCTCCGTGTGCATACGCGAACGGTCGGCGGGCCCGCAGTTACGCGTTTTCGTTTTCCGCGTCCGTCTCGGGCTCCGCGTCGGTCCCCGACGTCGACCCGTCGCCGCCCTCGTCGGCGTCCGCACCCTCGGCGTCCGCGCCCTCGGCGTCCGATTCGCGCTCACCCGCCCCTTCGCCCTCGTCGGCGGACGTCATCCGCCTGGTCAACTCCCGGGCCTCCTCGAGCACGCGTTCGGTCTCGGACGTCAGGCTCCCCCGACCGGGACGGCGGGCCCGCCGGGCGAGTTCGGCTTCGAACGACGGCGGCTGCGGCCCCTCGAGTCCGTGGGTGCCGTGGCCGTGTGGGTGCCCGTGATCGTGTCCAGACTCACTCATCGGCCCCTCCTCGAACGCCGGCGTCTCGACCTCGGGGGCGAACGGCGCCACGCGCTCGCCCAGCTCCTCCGGCCCGCAGTCGGCCCAGTCCGGGGCGTGCTCCTCGAGCCACTCGAGGTGATCCTCCCGTCCGAGCGAGGCGGTCACCGCGAGGTGGTTCGCGAGGTGGACCGCGTCGACCTGTTCGGCGTCGCAAACCGGGCAGGCGTATCCCATGCGCGGAGCTAGGGCTGCGACTCGTAAAACCTCCGCGTCCCCGATCCATCGAACCCGCCCGTCGCCCGTTACTCGAGTTTGCGAAGCATGACGATGGCGTCCTCGTCGTCGTAGTAGTCGGGAACTCGCCTGAGTTCGACGAATCCGAACCGGCGGTAGAGGCGCTTCGCGCCATCGTTCGACTCTCGCACCTCGAGTTTGGCCGACGAGGCCCCCTCGCCCGCGAGGACGACGAGCGTCCGGCCCAGCAGCGCCGACCCGACGCCGGTCCCGCGCCGGTCGGGGTGGACCGCGACGTCCTTGACGTGGCCGAGGGCGCGCCCGAAGGTCCTCGTCACGTCGGCGACGACGTACCCCGCGACCCCGCCGTCGTCGTCGACCGCGACCTGAAACCCCGGCTCGCCGAGGAACGTCTCGAAGGCGGAAAACGGCCACGGCTGGGGAAACGAGGCGTTCTCGATCCGAACGATCGAGAGCAGGTCCGCCCGCTCGGCGCGTCGAATCGTCACCTCGTCCGACGCCTCCGGGTCCGGAACGAACGTCGTCACGACCGGAGGTACCGCGCCGAGGGACAAAAGGAATGCGTCCGCTTCTCCGGCACTCTGCGTCGCCGGCCACCCGTCACCCGCCCGCCCCCGATCCGGCGGCCGCGTCCTCGACCCGATCGGCGTGGCCCTCGAGTTCCGCCGCGAGCGTCCGCGCCTGCGCCGGGGTCAACTCGAGGTCGGTCATGTGGGCGGGCAGGCGTTCTTCCGCCACGGTGTCGAGTTCGAACTGGAGGCGAACGCGGTCGGGGCCCTCCTCGTCGGCGGTGGCGTTCACGACGGCGTACGTCTCCGACTCGAACTCGTGTCCCGTCACGACAGCGTCGACGAGGTCGAGCGTCGTGTACGCGTTGACCGTCATCAGTCGGCTGGACATGGCTCGTTTCGAGGGTGGACACGAACACACTTAGCGACTGACCTCGTCGCACCGGCACCCGCGCGAACGCCCTATCGCGTATTCCGGCCGTATTTGCCAACGCGCGTGCGAGCAGCCCGCACGACCAGGACGGATGCACGTCGTCGAACGGTCCGGCCTGCCCGAAACGGCCGCATACGAGGGGGACGCGCTCCGGCGCTGCGGAGAACGGTCGGCGCGAACGACCCGGTCGACGGTGAAATCGAGCCGTCGCGGTCGGAACGCCGCCGAAGTCGGCCAGACACAGCGAACTCCCCGCCAGCCGCCGTCAGCCGGACCGATCGCCGTCGAGGCGGAGACCGAGAAAGAGGCAATGGTTTCCGCCATGAGAGAGCACGGGTATCCCTTGCTTGCGCAGCGGGACTTATGCCGTCCTCGTCCAAAGGGGGAGCCATGAGCGACACGGCCGAGTACAAAGCCGAGCCGACGGACGAAGACGACGAACGGGACGATGCCCACCTCGACGACGTCGAGGTCGGCGCCGGCTGCACCGAGATCTGGGAGCACCTCGCCGAGAAGCGCGAGGAGGAGTGAGCCGAGCCCCCACCTCACGGTTCGTACCGGCGGTCGCGGCCGTTTCGATCCCCCTCTTCGATTCTCGTTCTGTACCCGTTGACGTCCGTCACGTCCCGCCGCGCCCCCGCCGCACCACCCCACTATCGAAGCACCGACTCGAGCGACCACCCGAACGAGAACCGACACGACCGCGACCGAGAGCGCGAGCGCGAGCGCGAACGCGGTGCGAGTGCGCGGACGAACCGTCGCGGCTCGAGGCCGTCTCGACCGTCAGCGACGACCGATCGGTCGGCGTCGGGAGTCCCGCCGCGGCCGGTCCGCCGCTCCCCTCAGCAACGACCTTTTTGACAGCGAGCCCCCTACCGAGTGCACATGACCGATGACCGGCGCGACGCTCGGCCCCGCTCTCGAGACGACCGGGGGCGCGCCACCGAGTCCGAACGCGACCCTCGAGCCGACCGCGGAGGCGACGATCCCGGCGGCCCCGGCGACCAGTCGATCCCGACCGACCGCAGATCGCCCGTCGGCGCGCCCGTCATCCGGGGTGACGAGTCCGTCGCCGGAACCCGCGCCCGCGACGCCGTCCAGTTCGATCCCGACGACCCCGACAGCCTCGCCGAGGCCGCGGAAACCGTCCGCGAGTTCGCCGCCGGGGCGATCGACGACGACCACCTCGACATGCTGCGAGGCGCCGCCGCCTGCGCCGCCCTCGTCCGCGGCGAAGGCTCCTACAAGGCCGCCGCCGAACGCGCCGGCGGTGACGCGACCGTCTCGTTCATCCGCAAGTGGGCCCGCGTCCACGACCTCCCGCGCTCGGTCCGCCGCCAGGTCGCCCTCGGTAACATCGCCCCCACCGCCGCCAAGCACATCGCCCGCGTCGCCGGCGAAGCCCGCCTCCTGCTCGCCTGGGCCACCCTCGACGGCGACCTCACCGTCCGCGAGGTCCGCAACGTCGCCAGCGCCGTCAACGACGGCGTCCCCATCAACCGCGCTCTCACCGACCACGGCACCACCCTCGGCCGCCTCGAGCTCACCCTCCCGCCGGGAATCTACCGCGACCTCCGCCAGCAGGCCTCCCTCGAGGGGATCCACCCCGACGAGATCGTCGCCGACGCGCTGGACGAGTATCTCGAGTAGTCGCTGCACCGCGCTGCGCCGCGTCGCGGACCACCCCAGAAAGAAACGTTTAACCCTCACTCACCGATAGTACGACTCACGGGGCCGGTAGCTCAGTCCGGCAGAGCGTCTGGCTTTTAACCAGACGGTCGCGTGTTCAAATCGCGCCCGGCCCGTCATCCTGTCGCGAACAACTCCGTGAGCGACAGGTGACTGGATCCGTCACGATTTGAACGCAGGGAGAGCGCAGTCTCGCGAGCGAGGTGAGTGAGGAAGCGATCGACCGTGTATTCAGATTCCGACGATAGGAGGAATCTGAAGCAGACGGAGGCCCTGTGAGCCGTGTGAGCAGGTTCTCGGGCGTGGTTCAAATCGCGCTCGACCCGCATTCGTGCCGGCGAGCACCTTCGCGAGTACCAACATGTGAGACGACCCGTTCGACGACGATCGTTACGGTTCCGGCCTCAGTCGACACCCGACGTCCGACGCGCGACGAGAGACGGCCTCTCGAAAAGGTCACACAGCTCCCACTATCCGGTGAATTGTATGGAAATCAGTAGAAGCCAAGGGCCGGATTTGAACCGGCGATGGGCGGCTCTGCAGGCCGCTGCGTTCGGCCGGACTCTGCCACCTTGGCGCGGTAGAGAGTACTCACTGCGGTCGTTTAAGCGTAGCGGTACGGGCGGATCGAAGTCAATTACGCCCGTGTGACTCACGACTGGCGATCACAGCGCTGCCGCTCTGCGGTAGATAGACAACCAGCCGCAGATTCCCGCGATGGGAACCTGCGGCTCGTGGTCGGTGTAGAGTATGAAGTATGAGTGGATGGCGGCGAATCGACGTTCCCAGAGGGTCTCCCACTCCAGTAGTTGCCGATACGCAGGCGGGCTTATCTTCCGTGTTCGGGATGGGTACGGGAGGAACCCCGCCGCTCTGGCCGCCTAACGCCGATCAACGGAATCGAACCGCTGGCAAACACCAGTATCGGTGGTTAGGGTGGATGTCAAGACCGGTGTGTACGTGTAGTCCAGTTCGCGCCTGGACCCGTCTCCGGGTACCAGATCCGTGCGAATGTATGTAGTATGATTGTGTGGCTTGGCCAGTTAGTGCTCGCGGGCTCAACGCCTCGTTGCCTCGGCGCGTACACCCCGAGTCTATCGAACTCCTCTTCTAGGAGCGGCCTCGGTGGTTCCTCGTTTTCGGGTGGGTTTCCGGCTTAGATGCGTTCAGCCGTTACCCCGTGGTGCGTAGCTGCCCGGCACGTGCTCTCTCGAACAACCGGTACACCAGTGGCACCCATTCGGAGTTCCTCTCGTACTATACGAACGTTCCCGTCAGGAACCTCACACCCCCAATAGATAGCAGCCGACCTGTCTCACGACGGTCTAAACCCAGCTCACGACCTCCTTTAATAGGCGAACAACCTCACCCTTGCCCGCTTCTGCACGGGCAGGATGGAGGGAACCGACATCGAGGTAGCAAGCCACCCGGTCGATATGTGCTCTTGCGGGTGACGACTCTGTTATCCCTAAGGTAGCTTTTCTGTCAGCAATTGCCCGCATCAAGCGGGACTAATTGGTTCGCTAGACCACGCTTTCGCGTCAGCGTCAGTTGTTATGCCTGACACTGTCAGGCTCCCGTATGCTCTTGCGCTCTTTCCCGGGTCTCCGACCCGGGTGAGGGAACCTTGGGGCGCGCTCGATATCTTTTCAAGCGCGTACCGCCCCAGTCAAACTGCCCGGCTACCGGTGTCCTCCGCCAGGAGTGAGAGTCACAGTCACCATCGGGTAGTATTTCAGTGGTGCCTCGGTGGCCCGCTAGCGCGGGTACCTGTGTAACGGCTCCTACCTATGCTGCACAATGGCGACCATGTCTCAGCGACAGCCTGCAGTAAAGCTCTATAGGGTCTTCGCTTCCCCTTGGGGGTCTCCAGACTCCGCACTGGAATGTACAGTTCACCGGGCCCAACGTTGGGACAGTGGCGCTCTCGTTGATCCATTCATGCAAGCCGCTACTGAAGCGGCAAGGTACTACGCTACCTTAAGAGGGTCATAGTTACCCCCGCCGTTAACGGGTCCTTCGTCCCATTGTACTGGGTGTTCAGATACCCGCACTGGGCAGGATTCAGTGACCGTACGAGTCCTTACGGATTTGCGGTCACCTATGTTGTTACTAGACAGTCGGAGCGCCCGAGTCACTGCGACCTGCCTCTTTCCGAGGCAGGCATCCCTTCTTGCGAACGTACGGGACTAACTTGCCGAATTCCCTAACGTCGGTTATTCCCGACAGGCCTTGGCTTTCGCCGCCACGAGTACCTGTGTCGGTTCTCGGTACGGACAGTGTGCTCGCCTTTTCACGGGCTCTGGGTTGACCTGACTTGCGCTATCCCACCATTCGCCCGCTTCGTGCTATTACAGCTTCCACGGGTTTCGATGGTTCGACCGGGCGATGGCCCGGCTCAGGCGGCCCCAAAGCGTCAGCTTTGAATGCACACTGGCATAGGAATATTAACCTATTTCCCTTTCGTCACATTCGAATTGCGGTGTGACTTAGGACCGGCTAACCCTCAGCTGATCAGCAGTGCTGAGGAACCCTTACTCGTTCGGCCGTCGGGGGTCTCACCCGACTCACGCTGCTACTATGACCAGGATTTTCGTTTCCGCACGGTCCACACGACCTCTCGGCCGTGCTTCCACCCGAACGGAACGCCAACCTACGGGGTCACCATCTGACTGGTGCCGCCGGGTCTCGGTGGTGGACTTGAGCCCCGATCATTTTCAGCGCCCCGAACCTCGGCCGGTAAGCTGTTACGCTTTTCTTAGAGGGTAGCTGCTTCTAAGCTCACCTCCCGGCTGTCTAGGGCTCGGGACCACTTTCGATCGCACTTAGTCCACACTTGGGGACCTTAACCCAGCTCTGGGTTGTCTCCCTCACGGTACACAGGCTTACCCCGCGCACCGGACTCCCCGCGTCGAACGGCGTCTGTAGGTTCGGAGTTGGACAGGGTGGCGCACTCCTCTCGGAGTGCGGGCACCCAATCCGTCGCTCTACCCCACAGACTACCTCGGCGGAGGTCATGCTTCGACATGTTTCGGTTGGAACCAGCTGTTTCCGGACTCGATGGGCCTTTCACCCCTAGACGTAGGTCACGAGAGGGTATTGTAGGACACCAACTCTAACAGGCCTCCACGTGGCTTTCGCCACGCTTCGCCTTGCCCACGCCTAGATCGTCCGGTTTCGGGTTGTCCCCGATTGACTCCCCGCGCTTGAACACGGCGGCCCTCGTCGTAAGACTGCGGCCATGTCGGTTTCCCTGCGCCTTCCCGGATACTCCGGTTAGACTCGTCAATCAGGCACACTCCCTGGTTCGTTTTTCAAAACGCACGACGGAACACCGGCTTCCTCCGAATCCTACTACAGGTTCGCACCTGATTCGTTCATCGGGGGACCTTTCGTGCCCCGTCGCTCTATCGCCAACTGATTTCACGCCCTATTGCACCTCCCTTTTGGGGTGCTTTTCAGCGTTCGCTCACGCTACTTGTTCGCTATCGGTCTCGAGGAGTGTTTAGTCTTCGCGGTCGATGCCCGCGGAATTCACGAGGGATCTCCAACCCCCGCTACTCTGGAGCTGACGCGTCTCATACTAGTCGACAATACGGGGCTGTCACCCTGTCTCGCGCCCTGTTCCAAGGGACTTCTTGTCGGGGTTCCGAGAGTGAGAGTCAGTCCGAACACCACATTGCCCGTGAGGGCTTCGGTTTGGACTGTGTCGGGTTTACTCGCCGTTACTAACGACATCGCGTTTGCTTTCTTTTCCTGCCGGTACTAAGATGTTTCAATTCCCGGCGTTCCCCATTGCGCGAAGCAATTGCAGTGGGGATTCCCATTCGGAAATCCTCAGTTCTTCCCCTCCGTGCGGGTCCCTGAGGCTTATCGCAGCTTGGCACGTCCGTCATCGGCTCTCGAGCCGAGCGATCCACCAGCTGGCACAGTAGCCACGTTCGTCGGATCTGTCGGTGGTTACACCGGGATGGTGTAACCGAGTGACCCGGGAACGGGTCCAGTGGACGCCTGGACTACACGTACACACGGTCTCATCTGCACGGCCAGTAGACGGCTGGCGTGCATTAACCCTTCCCACCCACGCTTGCGCGGGGTGGTGCATCGGTTGCGTTCGGATCAGATCGTAACCAGCGCCCCCGTATAAGGGACACGGTTTCGATCGTCACCGAGACATGGACCCACTGGGATTCGAACCCAGGGCATCCTCCTTGCAAAGGAGGCACTCTCCCACTGAGCTATGGGCCCACTCCCTCCAGGAGATCCCGGAGGGAAGAGATACGTTAGCCTTGGTAGTTCTGAGGTGCCCGAGCGGCCACGGCGGCGCGTCGAGCGAGCGGAGACGGTGTGGGTCAGGCCGTCGGCCTGATCCCGGTCTGTGGAGGTGATCCAGCCGCAGATTCCCCTACGGCTACCTTGTTACGACTTAAGCCCCCTTGCGAAGCCCAGATTCGACCACCGTATGGTGGCCTCATCCGGACCTCACTCGGGTGCTTTGACGGGCGGTGTGTGCAAGGAGCAGGGACGTATTCACCGCGCCCTGCTGAGGCGCGATTACTACCGAATCCAGCTTCATGTGGGCGAGTTTCAGCCCACAATCCGAACTACGACCGAGTTTGGGAGATTAGCGCCCCCTCTCGGGGTGGCATCCCATTGTCTCGGCCATTGTAGCCCGCGTGTAGCCCAGCACATTCGGGGCATACTGACCTACCGTTGCCCGTTCCTTCCTCCAGTTTGGCACTGGCAGTCCTCCTAATGTACCCATCATCCGCAAGGGACATGCTGGCAATTAGGAGTGCGGGTCTCGCTCGTTGCCTGACTTAACAGGACGCCTCACGGTACGAGCTGACGGCGGCCATGCACCTCCTCTCAATGGCTCCAGTAAGGTCATCAACCTGACCTTCACTGCACATTGTCGGTGCTGGTGAGATGTCCGGCGTTGAGTCCAATTAAACCGCAGGCTCCTCCGGTTGTAGTGCTCCCCCGCCAATTCCTTTAAGTTTCATCCTTGCGGACGTACTTCCCAGGCGGTCTGCTTCACGGCTTCCCTACGGCACACCACAGGCTCGTAGCCTGTGGCACACCTAGCAGACATCGTTTACAGCTAGGACTACCCGGGTATCTAATCCGGTTCGTGACCCTAGCTTTCGTCCCTCACCGTCGGATCCGTCCTTCCAGAGCGCTTTCGCCACCGGTGGTCCGTCCAGGATTACGGGATTTCACTCCTACCCCAGACGTACCCTCTGGATCTTCCGGTCCCAAGCCGAGCAGTTTCCACCGGACGCCCGCACGTTAAGCGTGCGGATTTCCCGATGGACTTGCGCGGCCAGCTACGGACGCTTTAGGCCCAATAAGAGCGGTCATCACTCGGGCTGCCGGTATTACCGCGGCGGCTGGCACCGGTCTTGCCCAGCCCTTATTCGTGTACCACCTTACGGTACACAAAAGCCAGGACGATATGCCCTGGCACGTGGAGTCCCCTTATCGCGCTGTCGCGCAGTGTAAAGGTTTCGCGCCTGCTGCGCCCCGTAGGGCCCGGAATCTTGTCTCAGATTCCGTCTCCGGGCTCTTGCTCTCACAACCCGTACCGATTATCGGCACGGTGGGCCGTTACCCCACCGTCTACCTAATCGGCCGCAGCCACATCCTCTGGCGCCGTAACATTTCGAACTCGCGCCATTCCAGGCAGCGAGTCGTATGCACTATTAGCCTCAGTTTCCCGAGGGTATTGCGCTCCAGAGGGTAGTTTGGCCACGTGTTACTGAGCTATTCGCCACGAGTCTGAACTCGTACGACTAGCATGGCTAAATCGGACTCCACTAGCAATGACCTCCGGCAGGATCAACCGGAATGCTCTCCCCGAGCAGCGCTCGGGGGGTTTGGCGGTGAATATGTTTGATACACACTCACACTTGACTTGCTATCGTGGTCTCCGTTCGCTGACGCGGATCGGCGGACCGATCGGGCGTCACCGAACTACCAAGGCTAACATCAGATCCCATCTGTACGGCGGACCGCAGGGGTAGGATCCTCATTTCCTTCGGACTCTATCATAGGCCACGGGGCGTATATAACCCCTTCGGCACGAGTCCGGGACGACGGAGCGAATTGAACGCCCCGCCAGTCACGCGTTGATTGCATCCGAAACCGAGTGCCCTCGTACACTTAAGGGCGTCGGATCGGGTTCCCGCCGGGCCGATCCCGGCGGGGTAATCGCGTTCCGATCAGAACGGACGGGAGTACATAAGGGCGTCGGATCAGATCCGACGTGATCCTCGGCTCACACGTCCGTCCGCCGACGGGGTCGGCGGCCCGTGTTCGAGGGGGATGCAGTACCTGCCTCCGCGCCGGGTGACCGGCCGGAGGGGACGTGGCGGCGTGGGCCACGTCGTTCGCAGTAGAAACGAGGAGGGGGTCGTTATATAAGGCCGTCGAACCGGTCGACCATCGAAAGGCGCTGCCACGGTACGGTTTTGCACGTCTCGAGCGGCGAACCGTCGCCGTCGTCGAAGGAGTGTCCCCACTCGAAGCGGAGAGTGTCACACGGGCGGAGGTCGGTCGATCATCCCGTCCTCGTAGACACGGTCCGACCGGATGATACCCGCGTACTCGTCCTCGGACGCGCACGCGAAAGAGCGCTTTGTTTCCGGTTCGAGGTCGTCCCGCCGCGAGTCGTCGACCGGGCACCCACCGAGGAACGCGTACGGCCCCTCATTGGCAGGGATTTCGAGTGTCGGCGGGGCGGATGTACCGATGACGATAAACCGGGGGGCTGAGAAGGGGAGGGTGAATGGTCCGGGACCCGATCGCTTCGGAGTCGACGCCGTCGGCGGAAGAGATCTGTGCTGCGCTCGACGATCCAGACTGTCGGGAGATCATCCGGAAGCTCGAGGAGCCGATGACGGCCGCGGAGCTGACGTCCCGGTGTGACATCCCGCAATCGACGCTGTACCGGAAACTCGAGTTGCTCACCGAGGCGACGTTGCTCGAGGAGTCGACCGAGATTCGTCGGGACGGACACCACGCGAGCAAGTACTCGGTCGCCTTCGATGAGATCACGCTCGTGCTGGAGGAGGATCGGACGTTGTCGGTGGAGATCGAGCGGCCGGCCCGGACGGCGGACGAACGGCTGGCCGAACTCTGGTCGGAGGTGCGAAAGGAAACATGAACTCACTCGCTGCACTCGTTTCGGAAACGGAAATCGCGATCGCATTAGCAGTCGTCAAAACGCTCGTGCTTATCGTCGGGAGCGTCATCACCTACTTCGCGTTCAAGGCGTACCGGCGGACTCGACAGCCGGCGCTGGGCTACCTGGCGTCGGGGTTCGGGCTGGTCACCCTCGGACTCGTGCTGGCCGGGATCGTCCACGAGATCATCCAGATCGACCTCGCGACGGGCGTGTTGCTCGAGAGTCTCCTCGTTCTGGCCGGCTTCCTCATCATCGCCTACTCGCTGTACGTGCAGTGACGTGCGGGAGAGATCACGCCGACGCGATCCGCGTTCGTCGCCGGTTCCGGACGAGTCGGCTCCCCTCACCGCTCACCCTTCGTACCCCGCGTCCGCCATGATCTCGGCGAACTCGTCGGTCTCCATCGCGCCCTCGTAGACGATCGCCGTCGCCATCCCGCCGGGGTAGGCGCCGTCGGTGGTGACGTGGTCGACCCTGTGGCAGTGGACGGGGTAGATGCCCGAATCGGCGCCGGCCTCGAACTCGAGGGTGACCCGTTCGGCGGGCGCGAGGCCGACAACGTCCTCCTCGTAGCGGGCCGCCTCGGGGATCGGACTGCCGTCCTTCTCGACGACGGTGAACCGGTGGCCGTGGGTGTGGAACGCGTGGTTCTCGTAGCCGGCGTTGACGACGTGGATCCGCACCGTCTCCCCCTCGGAGACGATCAGCGGGGTGCCGAGTTCGGGGTGGAACGCCGTCGGCGCGCTGCGACCGTTTATGGTGTAGAATTTCGGGTCCCGGTCGGCGGCGTTGTACTCGGCGTCGCCGCCGGCGTTCATCTCGTGGAGGTCCCCGTCCCACTCGCGCATCGTGAGAAAGTACTCGCGGTCGGGCGCCTCGTAGCCCTCGGGGTCGACCCGCAGGATGCCGTACATCCCCATGTCGAGGTGGGTGTGCGTCTGGTAGTGGCAGTGGTAGAAGTGCGTGCCGGGGACGTCGCCGACGAGTTCGTAGGTGTGGCGCTCGCCCGCGCCGACCTCCGTCCGGGTGGAGACGGGGGCGCCGTCGTCACCCCACGATTTGCCGACCGCGTGGGCGTGGACGGTGTGCGGGCGGTCGTGTTCGGAGTTGTCGAAGGTGAGTTCGAACGTCTCGCCCTCGTTCATCCGGTAGATCGGGCCGGGGACGCTCGGCTCGAGGTCGTCGGCCTGCCAGGCCCACACTTCGGGGAGTTCGACGGGACCGCCCATCGCCTCGTCCGTGACGAGCTGGTGGCGGGCGGGAACGACTCGGAGGGTCGATCGGTGGTTCCGCTCGGCGAGGTCGACGATCTGCGGCGGCGCCGTGTACGCGTGGTCGGTTAGCGGTTCGTCGTCACCGTCACCGTGGTCGTGATCGTGGTCACCGTCGCTACCGTTCCCGGAGCCGTCGGAATCGGACTCGTCGGCGGAGAGCACGGAGAGACAGCCGGCGAGGGAGCCGAGGGCGCCCACACCGGCGAGCGAGAGGACCGTCCGTCGGCCGATAGTGGGCGTCGCGTTCGAGCGGGAAGACGATTTCTGGGTCATGGGATACCTGCAGCTTGAGGCCGACACATGAAGGACATTGAAGTCGATTCCAGCCGGGAGAGAAGAATTCCCACCGGGTGAGAGCGAGCGAGAGGGAGTTACCGACTCGTCCCCCTCGTACGTATGAAGATCTTCTCGTACGTACGAAGGAGCGGTTGCGACGGGCGGCCGTGCGCGTCGATACCGGCCTCGAGTAAGACTCGATCCGCGTTCCGATTTCGGCCGCGATCCTCGAACGCGGGGCCGGCTACCGATTCAGCGTGTGAATCGCGTGTCCGAGCGCGTTCTCGGCAGCCTCCATCACCGCCTCCGAGAGCGTCGGGTGGGTGTGGATCGTCGAGGCGACGTCCTCGAGGGTGGCGCCCATCTCGATGGCGAGGCCGAGTTCGGCGATCAGTTCCGAAGCCTCGGGGCCGACGATCTGCGCACCGAGGACGAATCCCGACTCCTCGTCGGCGACGATTCTGACGAAGCCGTCGGTCTCGCGGACGGTCAGCGCGCGGCCGCTTGCCCGGAAGGGGAACTGGCCGGTGACGGGAGTGAAGCCCGCTTCCTCGGCCTCGGCTTCGGTCATCCCGACGGTACCGATCTCGGGTTCGGTGAAGACGGCGGCGGGCATCGCCTGGTAGTCGATCGCCGAGGGTTCGCCGGCGATCACCTCGGCGGCGACCTGCCCCTCCGCCGAACCCTTGTGGGCGAGCATCGGTTCGCCGGCCACGTCGCCGACCGCGTAGATGTGCTTCTTGTTCGTACGCGCGCGATCGTCGGTGGGTACGAACCCCCGCTCGTCCGTCTCGACGCCCGCTTCTTCGAGCGAGAGTCCGTCCGTGACGGGCCGGCGACCGACGGCGACCAGCACCTTTTCGGCGTCCAGTTCGAGCGGTTCCTCGTCGGCGTCGGCGGGTTCGGCCTGCTCGGCCCGCTCCTCGCCCTCCTCGGCGTCGACGGGGCGGTCCTGTTCGGGTTCCGCCGCGCCGCCGTCGGCCGCGGCCGCCTCCCGGGCCGGTTCGGCGACGACCCGGATGCCGGCGCCGTGGTCGTACCACTTCGAGGCGGTGTAGCCGAAGTGGAACTCGACGCCGAGTTCCTCGGCGCGCTTCCTGACCGGACGCGAGAGGTCGTCCTCGTACCCCGGGAGGACGTCGTCGAGCATCTCGATCACCGTCACGTCGGTGCCGAGCTTGGCGAAGATTCCCGCCATCTCCATCCCGATGTAGCCCGCGCCGACGATCACGAGCGACTCGGGGACGGACTCGAGGGCGAGCGCCTGCCTCGAGTCGAGGACGGGTTCGTCCGAGAAGTCGAAGTTCGGAATCTCGATCGGCTTCGAACCCGTGGCGACGATGGCGTGTTCGAACTCGAGGCTCTCCGAGCCCTGGCCCTCCCCGCCGTGGGAGACGCGGACGGTGTGTTCGTCCGCGAAGTGGGCGGTTCCCTCGAGGAGGTTGACGCCGTTTGCTTTGCAGAGTTTCTCGACGCCGCCCGTGAGTTGATCCACGACGCCGTCCTTCCAGCCGACCATGGCCGAGAGGTCGATGGCGGGGTCGGCGTGGATGCCAAGCTCCTCGGCGTTGCGGGCGTCGTGGGCGACGTTCGTCGCGCTGATGAGCGCCTTCGAGGGGATGCAGCCGTGGTTCAGGCAGGTTCCGCCGTAGGCGTCCTTTTCGACGAGCGTTACGTCGAGGTCCAGTTGACCGGCGCGGATCGCGGCCACGTAGCCGGCGGGGCCGGCGCCGATGACGAGCACGTCCGTTCCGGTTGCGATGTCTCCGACGACCATTACGCGTACAGATGAGCCCCAGGATACTGTAGGTGTTCCTTGTCGTCCGGTCGAATCGACGTCGGTCGGCGAACTCGAAATCGACCGCCGACCGTCAACCGGGCGACGACCGCAGGACCGAAGGTGACCTGCACAGCCGCCGCGGGCGGGACTGAAAGGGGCTGGCGCTCTCGACGAGCGAGGCGAAGTAAGGACCGCAAGCCCGAAGGGCTGAGGACCGAAGCGAGCCGCAGCCGTCGAGAGCGCCAGGGGCTTTCGAAGCGTTCCTCTCGAAGAGTGGAGCAGCTACAACGCGGTCCTCGCCTGTCGTCCGAACGTTGATGTGGGACGCCGGAGCGAGTACCGACAGGGAGTGACTATGCACGTAGGAATCATCTCCGACACGCACGACAACGTTCCGGCGGTCGAACGGGCGATCGAAATCTTCGTCGAGGAGGGCGTCGAGGTGGTCGTCCACTGCGGGGACTTCATCGCCCCGCTGGTCGTCCCGTACTTCGAGGAATTCGAGGTCCACGGCGTCCTCGGGAACAACGACGGCGAAATCTCTGGCCTCGAGTCGGCCTTCGATTCACTGGGATCGGAGAGCGAACTCCACGGCCGGTTCGCCGAACTCGAGTTCGACGGCCTCTCCTTCGCCGTCCTCCACGGCGAGAGCAAGGCCCAGGTAGACGCTATCGCAGCATCGGAGGAGTACGACTTCGTCTGTTACGGCCACCACCATCGCCGAGAGCACCGTGAAGAGGGGGCGACGACGGTGATCAACCCCGGCGCGCACTTCCCGCCGACGCCCGAGGAGGACCAGACCGTCGCCATCCTCGACACGCTCTCGGAGTCGGTGCGGTTCCGCTCGACGCTCGAGTGAGCGTTCGAGAGGGCGCGATACCCGTCGGATGCCGCCGGAAACTGCGCGGACCAAGGGCTTAACCTCGCCGAGCGAATACGAAGGCGTATGCAGCACGTGAAGATTCCGCAGGACCGCATCGGGGTTCTCATCGGCGAAGGTGGCGAGACGATGCGCGAGATCGAGGCGGAGGCCGAGGTGCGCCTCGACATCGACTCGGAGAACGGGTCGGTCGCCATCGAGACCGTGGGCGATCCCGTGCGCGGGCTCAAGGGCCCCGACATCGTTCGCGCGATCGGCCGCGGATTCGCCCCCGAGGACGCGCTGGCGCTGCTCTCGGACGACATGATGCTGTTCGACGTCGTCGACATCGACGCCGCCTCGCGGAACAAGAACGACCTGAAGCGCAAGAAGGGGCGACTCATCGGCGAGGGCGGCCGAACCCGCGAGCTGATGGAAGAGCTCTCGGGCGCCTCGGTCGTCATCTACGGGACGACGCTGGGCATCATCGGCACGCCGCCGCAGGTCCAGGCGGTCCGCAGCGCCGCCGAGATGCTGCTCGACGGCGCCCCCCACGGCGCCGTCTACTCCTTCCTCGAGGAGAAGCACAACGAGATGAAACACCAGGGGCTGAACTACCACCGCTACCCCGGCAGCCAGTCCTGATCCGCCGCTACGGACGTCCCTGACGCGTTTCGGCCGGTTCTGGTGCGTTTCGACCGGTCCTGACGCACTTCGACCGGTTCTGATGTGTCTCGGCGATCGATCCCGAAACCTCGGGCGTCCGATCTCGTCGCGCCTCCAGGCATCGTTTCGGTGCGTATCGGTTCTCTTCGTTCGACCTCGTCCCCGCGGCCCGGTAGCGGCGCCCAATGCGCTCGGTTCCGCCCCCGTTCGGATCGACCCTCGGAGTCGCCGCGACGTCGGCGGAATTCGTTCCCCGCGAGCGACGTTCGTTCCCGTTCGAATGGCGTGAAAGTCAGCGATACGTATAAATTTCGCGTGAGCTATTACCACACATGGCATCCGAAGTGTCCGGAGAGGGATCGGTACTCGAGCGACTCGGCGCCGCGCTCGCGGTGCGCGTCGAGCGGTGGATGCCCAGTCCGTTCCTGTTCGCGATCCTGCTGACGTACATCGTGTTCGTCGTCGGGATAGCCGGCACGGGGACCGGCCCTGCCGACATGGTGTGGCACTGGTACGACGGCTTCTGGACCTTCCTCGAGTTCGCGATGCAGATGGTCCTGATCCTGATGACTGGGTTCGTCATCGCCTACCACCCGCGGGTGAACGACCTCCTGACGCGACTGACGCGCGTCCCGTCGAACGGGAAGCAGGCGGTCGTGCTCGTCGGCGTCTTCGCGATGATCGTCGGGTGGATCCACTGGGGACTCGGGTTGATCCTGGGTGCGGTCCTCGCCCGCGAGATGGGGAAGACGGCCCACGAGAACGGCGTCGCCCTCCACTACCCGCTCGCGTGCGTCGCCGCGTACATGGGGCTCGGGCTGACCTGGCACTGGGGGCTAGCGGGATCGGCGCCGCTGCTGCTCGCGACGCCGAACAACGACTTCATCGAGGCGGGCGTCCTCGAGGAGACGGTGCCGCTGACCGAGACCGTGATCCACCCCTACGGCCTCGCCCTGACGGTGCTGTCGATCGCTTTTGCGTCGATCGTGCTGTACCTGCTGTCACCCTCGCCCGAGCGGTCGCGAGGGATCGAGGAGTACGTCTCCGAGGACGAGCTCGCCGAGGCGGTCGCCGACGGCGGCGCGAGCGAGGCGACGGTCGAACGCGAGGGCGACGCCGACGCCGTCACCGAGCCCGAGGCCACGGTCCCGGCCGAGCGGATCAACGACAGCCGCGTCCTCGGCGGCCTCATCGCGCTGACCGGCGTCGCCGTCGTCGCCTACAGCCTCGCGTTCGCCGGACTCGAGGTGCTCAACATCAACTTCGTCAACTTCGCGATGCTGTTCGCCGGCCTGCTGGTCTACCAGCGTCCGCAGTACTACCGCGAGCGGTTCGGCGAGGCGGCGACCGCCGCCGCCGGGATCATCCTCCTCTTCCCGTTCTTCGCGGGGATTCAGGGGATGATGACCGGGTCGGGTCTCGCGACCGAAATCGCGGAGGCCCTGCTCGCCGTCTCCTCGCCGGAGACGTTCCCGGTCGCCGCCTGGGTCGCGGCGGCCGTCGTCAACCTGTTCGTCCCCTCCGGGGGCGGCGAGTGGATCGTCCTCGGGCCGTCGGTGCTCGAGGCCGCCCAGGCCCAGGGGATTTCGGTCGGCCAGGCGACGATGGCCTACGCCGTCGGGGACGCGCACACGAACCTGCTGAACCCGTTCTGGGCGCTGCCGCTGCTCGCGATCACCGAGATCCGGGCCCGCGAGATGTTCGGGTACGCCATCGCGATGCTCCTGGCGCTGATCCCGTTCCTCGCGGTCGTCCTGTACCTCGTCCCGTACTGATTTGAGAACGCGCGACGATTGTCCTCCTCGACTCTGATGCGCCGACCCTACTACGGCTGGATCGTCGTCCTCGCGTGCTTCCTCGGGACGTTCGTCGTCTTCGGCCTCTCGTACTCCTTCGGCGTCTTCCTGGAGCGGATGGCGACGGACTTCGAGCGTTCGAACGCCGTGACGACGCTCGCCTTCGGCGTCCAGACGCTGTTCCTCTACGTGGGCGCGTCGCTGGTGGGGGTGTTCGTCGACCGGGTCGGCGCCCGGCGGGCCCTCACAGCGGGTGCGGCCGTCCTCTGTCTGGGCCTCGTCTGGACGAGTCGGGCGACCTCGCTGTTCGCCGTCGTCCTCGCCTACGGCGTCGTCACGGGGATCGGCATGAGCGTCGTCTACGTCGTCGCCTACGCGACGGTCCCGCGGTGGTTCGACCGCAGGGCCGGGTTCGCCGGCGGGGTGGCCTCCGCGGGCCTCGGGATCGGCATGCTCGTCGTCGCGCCGGCGGCGACCGCGCTGATCGACCGCGTCGGCTGGCGGACGGCGTTCCTCGTCCTCGCCGGCCTCGTCGCCGCGTTGTTGCTCCTCGCCACGGCGCTGATCCGCGACGAGCCCACGGCCGAGACGGTCCCGCCGTCGGAGTTCGCCCGGAGCGACGGGGCGCTCGAGGGAGAGGGCGACGGGGCGTCCGAAGCTCCCTCGAGGACCCTCCGGTCGCAACTCGAGGACGTCCTCGCGGTCGCGCGCTCGCCGTCGTTCGGCCTGCTGTTCGCGGGCTGGGTGTGCATCTACGCCACGATGTACGTCGTCTTCGTCCACCTCGTCGTGTACGCGACCGACCTCGGCCTGTCGCGGGCGGCCGGCGCGACGGCGCTCGGGGTGATCGGCGGGGCGAACGCGGTCGGGCGGGTGGGGATCGGCTACGTCTCCGACCACCTCGGCCGGGCCCGGGTCTTCGCCGGGTGCTCCGCCACGATGGGACTGGCGACGCTCGCGCTGCCGGCGATCGACGCGACGCTCGCGCTGTACGCCTTCGCGCTCGTCTTCGGCCTCGCCTACGGCGGCAACGGGGCGCTCCTCGCGCCGCTGACCGGCGACCTGTTCGGACGGGGGAACCTGAGCGCCGTCTTCGGGCTGATCTCCGGGGCCTTCGCGATCACGGGGCTGGTGTCGCCGTACCTCGCCGGCGTCGCCTCCGACGCTCTCGGCAGCTACGATCCCGCGTTCGTCGTCGCCGGACTCGCCGCGCTCGTCGGCGCGGGTGCGGTCCTCGCGGCCGACCGCCTCGCGTCGCCGTAGCCGTCAGCCACCGCGCCTCGAGTCGACGCGAATCGGGATGTCCTGCGATCGTCACGATCCGTGACTCGAGCGATCGGCCCCTCTCCGACAGCGGTGCAGGAGGCGAGAAAACCAATATAAAAAGGCGACGCTACATCTCAAATTCGTGGGCGTTCCCGGCCGAGTCTTGCGATTTCGCGACACCGACACCAAAAGATCTATATAGAATAGCAAACAATCTGTCTCTGACCATGGCACAACAGATGGGCAACCAGCCCCTCATCGTTCTCTCGGAGGAGAGCCAGCGGACCTCCGGAAAAGACGCACAGTCGATGAACATTACGGCCGGCAAGGCCGTGGCGGAGGCCGTACGGACCACGCTCGGTCCGAAGGGGATGGACAAGATGCTCGTCGACTCGACGGGCTCGGTCGTCGTCACCAACGACGGCGTCACGATCCTCTCGGAGATGGACATCGACCACCCGGCGGCCAACATGATCGTCGAGGTCGCCGAGACCCAGGAGGACGAGGTCGGCGACGGCACCACCTCCGCGGTCGTCGTCAGCGGCGAGCTCCTGAAGCGCGCCGAGGAGCTCATCGACCAGGACATCCACGCCACCACGCTCACCCAGGGCTACCGCCAGGCCGCCGAGAAGGCCCGCGAGGCGCTCGACGAGATCGCCATCGACGTCGACGAGGACGACGACGAGATCCTGCGCGAGATCGCCGCCACGGCGATGACCGGCAAGGGCGCAGAGAGCGCCCGCGACCTGCTCTCGGAACTCGTCGTCGACGCCGTCCGCGCGGTCGCCGACGACGACGGCATCGACACTGACAACGTCAAAGTCGAGAAGGTCGTCGGCGGCTCCATCGACAACTCCGAGCTCGTCGAGGGCGTCATCATCGACAAGGAGCGCGTCTCCGAGAACATGCCCTACTTCGCCGAGGACGCCAACGTCGCCATCGTCGACGGCGCCCTCGAGATCAAGGAGACCGAGATCGACGCCGAGGTCAACGTCACCGACCCCGACCAGCTCCAGCAGTTCTTGGACCAGGAGGAGGCCCAGCTCAAGGAGATGGTCGACCACCTCGTCGACGTCGGCGCCGACGTCGTCTTCGTCGACAAGGGCATCGACGACATGGCCCAGCACTACCTCGCCAAGGAGGGCATCATCGCCGTCCGCCGCGTGAAATCGAGCGACGCCAAGCGGCTGGCCCGCGCCACCGGCGCCCGCCCAGTCTCCAACGTCGAGGACATCTCCGAGGACGACCTCGGCTTCGCGGGCAGCGTCGCCCAGCGCGACATCGCCGGCGACCAGCGCATCTTCGTCGAGGACGTCGAGGACGCCAAGGCCGTCACCCTCATCCTCCGCGGCGGCACCGAGCACGTCATCGACGAGGTCGACCGCGCCATCGAGGACTCCCTCGGCGTCGTCCGCTCGACCATCGAGGACGGCAAGGTGCTCGCCGGCGGCGGCGCCCCCGAGATCGAGCTCTCGCTCGCCCTCCGCGACTACGCCGACTCCGTCGGCGGCCGCGAGCAACTCGCCATCGAGTCGTTCGCCGACGCCCTCGAGGTTATCCCGCGCACGCTGGCCGAGAACGCGGGGCTGGACCCCATCGACTCGCTCGTGGAGCTGCGCAGCGCCCACGACGGCGGCGACACGGCCGCCGGCCTCGACGCCTACACCGGCGAGGTCATCGACATGGGTGACGAGGGCGTCTACGAACCCCTCCGCATCAAGACCCAGGCGATCGAGTCCGCCACCGAGGCCGCCGTCATGCTGCTGCGCATCGACGACGTCATCGCCGCCGGCGATCTGAAAGGCGGTAGCTCCGACGACGACGAGGACGACATGGACATGCCCGGCGGTGCCGGCGGCATGGGCGGTATGGGCGGCATGGGCGGCGGTATGGGCGGCATGATGTAAAACTAAATTTTGCTCTGCGGGCCAGCGAAGCTGGCCCTCGGCAAATTTCGTACAAAAGCCTCCTCCCTTCCCTCCGCTCACTCCGTTCGCTCCGGGTCGGTCGTCGGCCCGAGCGCGTTGCGCTCGGAGAACGCCTCACTCGGGTTCTCCGAACCGCTCGTTCGACGAGAGGGGATGCCTAAGGACGTTCGTCTGAGCGGGAATCAGCGTCGGTCCATTTTCTTCGATCTTCATCGCGAGTCAGGTTCGGCCGGATTCAGTTCGACCACGGCGCGGCGTTCCGAGCGGCTCGAGTGCGCATCGTCACCGGTTCGCTCCCTCCGCGTCGATTCAGGCGAACTAAGTAGTTTCCCGCAATATTCGCCAGTATGCACACGCTTCTCCTGGACAGCGACGACGTCGACGAGAACGCCCGGATGGCCGAGGTCATCGGGGCCGTCGAGGAGGCGTTCGCCGCCTTCGAGCGCGGCGACACGCAGATGCCGGCCAAATCCTACATCGACTTACCGCAGTACAACGGCGACTTCCGGTCGATGCCCGCGTATCTGGATACGGGCGACTGGGACGCCGCCGGGCTGAAGTGGGTCAACGTTCACCCCGACAACCCCGAGGACCACGATCTGCCGACGGTGCTGGGAACGATGATCTACTCCGACCCCGAGACGGCGTTCCCGCTCGCGATCATGGACGGGACGACCCTCACGATGAAGCGAACCGGGGCCGCCGCGGCCGTCGCCACCGACCACCTCGCCGTCGAGGACGCCTCGAGCCTCGGCATCGTCGGCGCGGGCGTCCAGTCGTACACCCAGCTCGAGGCCATCTCGGCGGTGCGTCCGATCGAGGAGGTCGTCGTGAGCGATCTGGACGAGGATCGGGTGCAGCGGTTCGTCGACGCCTTCGATGACCGGTTCGACGTCCGCGGCGGTTCGATCGCCGAGGCCGGCCACTGCGACGTGCTCTCGACGGTGACCCCCGTCGAGGAGCCCATCGTCTCGCTCGAGGACGTCGGCGAGCGAACCCACGTCAACGCCATCGGCGCCGACGCCGAGGGAAAACACGAACTCGCGGACGAGTTGCTCGAGGCGGCAACCGTCGTGATCGACGATCACGAGCAGTGTACCCACTCGGGGGAGATCAACGTCCCCTACGCCGAAGGGGTCCTGACCGACGAGGACATTCACGCCGAGATCGGCGAGATCGTCGTCGGCGCGAAGGAGGGGCGAACGGCGGAGACGGGAGTAACGGTGTTCGACTCGACGGGGCTGGCGATCCAGGACGTCGCGGCCGCCCGCGTCGTCTACGAGCGCGCGCTCGAGGACGAGGAGGGGACGCCGTTCGACCTGGTCGGCGCCGAGCGGTGATCGCGACGGCGTCGGTTCGCGGGGACGGGCCTCAGTCGGACAACCGCCTGGGAACCGACCCCGTCATCGGCAGTTCCGCGCAGTAGTGGACGACCGGCTCGCCGACCGGCGACGGGAGGCCGGCGGCCTCGAAGAGCGTGTTCTCGCGGATCGTTAGCTCGGCCGGCTGGAGCGGCCACGGATCGTGAGCGATCTCCGCCGCCAGAACGCCCTCGGCTTCGGGCGCGTAGAAGCGACGGCGCTCGACCAGCCAGTAGGCCAGGGAGTCCGGCTCCGCGGGCGACGGGCTCGCGTCGGGGTCTGGGCGGTACGTGGCGACGAATCGGGCGGCCCCCTCGTCATCGAGGCGCTCCGACCGCGCGCGTTCGTACCGTCGTCGGCGCACGCTCGAGAACGAGACGGTCTCCTCGTCGGAACTCGCGTGCATCCGCGCGTAGTAAACCGGCAGGCGGGTCGTCCGACCGACGAGCGCGGCGAGTAGCGGACTCCCGAGGTCGATGCTGAAGAAGAAGAGGCCGGGATCCCCGCGGTACCGCACGTAGGTCCGGACGTTGAGTTCGGGGAACGCGGTTCGGGTGAGCGGCGGCGTCCCGCGAACGCCGACGTTCGCGAGCACGAACGGCACGACGCTGAGCCACGCCCGCCCGTCGTACGTCTCGAGCGTCAGCGGCTCCGGCACGTGCGGTCGAAGCTCGTCCGGATCGACGGGCCAGTGGGCGAACAGCCCGTCGCGGACGGTCATCGAGGCGACGTGCGGGGCCGTCGGTCGCCCTCGCCGCCTCGACGCCGACGACCGCGATCGGTCGTCCCCGGTTCCGCTCGTCTCGCGCTCGTCGCCTGCGAACCGCCATCGAAAGGGATCCGTGCGTCGGTCGGTCATGTCGAACTCGAGGGAGTGCCCACCGGTACGACCTCGAGGCGTATAGTCGTACTAGATAGCTGTCAAAACCGATGGTGGTTCCGCCGGGTCGATGCGGAACGAACTCGCGCCGTGACAGAAAGCGGTGCGGTCGAATTGATTCCGAGCGGGAGTGTGCGGTGTATCGAAGCGTCGAACTCTGGTCAGTCGGCCGAGACGTTCGACCCGAACTCAGTCGGCCGAAACGTCCGGATCGGACTCAGTCGGCGTCTGGCGTCTTCCGAATCGTGACGTCCGCGCTCGCGTCGGAGCCGTCGCCGTTGGAGCCGGCGGCCCCAGAATCGCCGCTCGAGTCGTCGCCGAGCAGTTGATCGACGGCGTCGGATCCGCGCAGGAGGAGGACGCCGAACCCGATGCGCGTGAGGACGTCGAGGTAGCTGGCGACGAAGACCCCGCCGAAGGCGTCGAGCAGGCCGAATCCCTGCCGCGTCGAGAGGCCGAGGACGAGGTAGATCAGCCACAGCAGCAACAGCAGGTTGCGCAGTTGTCCGAACAGGAGCGCGCGCTCGCCGGTCTGTCGGCGCGCTCGCCGGGAGATCGGTCCGACGAGCAGGGCGACGACGCCGAACAGACAGACGAACGTGGCGAGATTCGCCGCGTACTGCTCCGGCGGCGTCAGGAAGAACGCCCCGACCGTCGCGCCGATCCAGGCGACCGTGAGGACGTTGACGGCGACCAGTTGCCGCCGCGTCGCGCCGCCGACGATCGCCGCGACCGTGACCATGATCGGGGCCGTCACGACGTAGTCGCCGTAGCGGCTCATGGGGATCGGCTGGCCGCCGGGCGTCGTGTACCGAAGGAGTTCGATCGACATCCCGAAGTACCCGAGCGCGAGCGTCCCGCAGACGATCGGCACGGGGAGGTAGTACCTGCGCTTCCCGGCAGGCATCCGGGCGACCCAGCCGAGGAACAGCACCGTCGCCGCGATCATCACGTAGAACACGATTCGGTACATCTGTAGCTCGGGGATCATCGGCTCTCACCCCCGTCGATCGGGGCGGCGGTCGGGCCCGTCTCGAGGTCCGCCGAAACGGAGAACTCGTCGACGGCCGCCGCCAGGGCCGTCGCCCGCCGGTCGAGGCGGATCGCCTCGTTCGAGACGTCGGTGATGGTCGCCGTGGTCTCCTCGGCGGCCGCGGCGACCCGCTGGGCCTGCGACGTCGTCTCCGAGGCGACGCTCGCGACGTCCCGGACGATGGTCGTCAGCTCCTCGGCGGAGTTCGCCTGCTCGTCGGTCGCGTCGTCGATCTCCTGGACGCCGGCGTCCACCTGTTCGATGCCCCTCGCGATGCGGTCGAGGGTCTCCGAGAGGGAGGCGACCCGGTCGGCCGCCGAGCCGATCGCAACCTCGGTCTCCTCGATCCGCGTCGCGCTCTCGGTCGCCCGCCGCTGTATCGATTCGATCATCCGTTCGACGTCCTCGACCGCGTCCTGCGTCTCCGCGGCGAGTTCCTTGACCTCGTCAGCGACCGCCTGGAAGCCGCCGCCCTCGCTCGTCGCGCTCTCGGACCGCGCGGACTCGATCGCCGCGTTCAGCGCCAGCATGTTCGTCTGGCCGGCGATCTCGTCGATCAGCTCGACGATCTCCTGGATTCGCTCGGCCTCCTCGTCGAGCGCGCGGATCGTCTCCGCGGCGGACTCGGTTCGGTCGCTGGCCTCGCGCATCTCCTCGGTCGTCTCCGCGGCCGCCCGCCGACCGTCGGTCGCGAGCGTGTCGACCGCCGCCGACTGGTCGGCGATGGTGCTCGTCGCCGCGGCGACCTCCTCGACCGTCGCCGACAGTTCGTTGACCTCGGCCGTCGCCGTCTCGAGGTCCTCGGCCTGCGTCGAGGAGCCGTCGGAGATCTCCTGAATCGAGCCGCTCACCGCCTCGCTGGCCCGGCGGATCTCTGCGGAGCTGCTCTGAAACTCCGTGCTCATCGCCGCGACCTCCGCGGAGACGCGCTTGACCTGCGTGACCGCCCGCTCGAGGTCGGCGACCATCTCGTTGAACGCCTCGGCGATCGCGACCATCGCCTCGTGGTCCGATTCGGGCTCGAGCCGGCGCTCGAGGTCGCCGTCGGCGCAGGCCGCCATGACCTCGCCGAAACGCTCGGCTTCGGCCTCGAGTTCGCGATTCCGACGCTCGGTTTCGCGCTGGGCAGCGCGGGCGCGTTCGCGCTCGTCCTCCAGTTCCGACAGGGTTTGCGAGAGCGAGTCGCGCATCGACGCGAACGAGTCGTAGAGGGTGCCGACCTCGTCGATCCGTCCGGTCTCGAAGCCGACCTCGAGGTCGCCCTCGCCCATCCGCTCGGCCTTGCCCGCGAGCTGGCGGAGCTTCAGGGAGAGGTTGCCCCCGATCACGATCCAGACGAGGCCGAGCTGGATGACGAAGACGAACAGGAGCGCGGCCAGACCCGACGTCGCGGCGTTCAGGGGTCCGTAGACGTCGGACTCGAGTCCGTACGTCGTCACCGTCATCGCCGACTCGCCGTCGCCGATCGTCGCCGCGGTGGCGGCGTACTCGATATCGGAGTCCGCCGGCGTGCCCGTGACGACCTCGCCCGCGTCTGGCGAGAGCGCCTCGAGGATCGCGTCGTCGCCGTCGTCGCCCTCCTCGCCGGTCGAGAGGATGCGCTCGCCCGACGCGTCGGTAACGATCGTCCGTCGATCGTCGGCGTCGGACTCGAGGACGGACGCGAGCGCGTCAGTCGGGACCGAGACGGCGACGTAACGTTCGCCGTCCGAACCGGCCGAATCCGCCGGAACGGGTTCGACGAACGTCAGCACCGACCGATCGGCCGACAGCCCGTCGTGGGGCGCAGTCGGCCCGTCCGTCGCGCCGTCGACCTCGGCCGCGTCGAAGAGGTTCTCCCCCTCCGCCTCGTCCCCGCTGCTCGCGAGAACGTCGCCGTCGCCGTCGAGGTAGTGGATCTCGGCGACCCGATCCTCGCGGTCGGTCCGCGCCTCGGCGAGCCGGTCGTCGATCTCGTCCGGATTCCCGTCCCGGACGGTCGCGTCCGACGCCAACCCGGCCGCCGTCTCGGCGTTCGTCTCCAGCCACCGGTCGGCGACCTCGCTACGGTCCGTGACCCCGTCGCTGAAGCGTTCTTCCGCCGCCGGGCCGACCTCGCCCGACACGTGTCCGAAAAAGAGTCCCGCGACCGCGACCGTCATCACCACGACGGCCACGAACAGCAGGCCGATCTTCACGCTGTACGTTCGCCTGAGTCCGTCCGGAAGCGCCTCCTCGAGTGCCATACTGAGTGGTATCGATGACGAGTAGTCGCTGACTACCCCCGCCTCTACGTGAGGTGGAAACTCCAGTACGATGAATCTATCGGATACGTATATTTTCTTTCTAACGGAACATTAACTCTCGAAATCACGTTGAATTAGCGCTTCGCTCGGCGGATCGACGACCGCGTTCGTCCCGGCAGAGATATCCCGAGGCTGAGAGGAGAGTGAACGACGTACCGAACGGCGGGCGGGGAACGACGCGGAGCCCTCAGGTCGGCGCTACTCGAGGTGGATCGCCGGGCGGAACGGCTGGGCGTGTCGGGCCTTGTCCGCGGGGTCGACCGGATCGGCGTCCTCCGCGTAGACCACCACGCCGGCGTCGAACTCGCGGGCGAGGAAGTCGGCCGCGTCCTCGTAGACCGCCCCCTCGTCGACCGCGGCCAGCGCCTCGAGGGTCTCCTCGTCGCGCTCGCGCACGAAGGAAACGAGGTCGCCGACGAGGTCGTTGACGGCGTCGCCCTTCTCGCGGAGTTCCTCGTTCTGCATGACCCGACCCATCACGGCTCCCTGATTCGGACCCTCGTCGACGACCGTCTCGAAGACGGTCCGCTTCCAGTCGGCGGCGACGTAGAGGCGGATCATCTCGGGATCGGTCTCGGTGACGTCGACGATGTCGCGGACGTCCTCCAGGGCGTTCCGAACCAGTTTTTCCTCGGCTACGACCGTCGGATCCTCGAACTCCGGCACCGGTTCGGGCCACGGGACGTCCTCGGCCGGTTCGCCCGTCAGGCGCTCGTGGAGTTCGTTCGCCATGAACGGAACGAAGGGTGCGAGCAGGCGCAGGCGGGTCTCGAGGACCGTCCGGAGGGTCCACCGCGCTCCCGACCGTTCGAGGTCGGCGCGCCGGCGGTACCACTTCAGGTGCTCCTCGAACCGGTAGAAGGCGGTCTGGCTCGCGGCGCGGGTCTCGAAGCGCTCCATCGAGTCGGTGACCTCCCGAACGGTCTCTTGCAGTTTGGCTAGCAGCCAGCGGTCGACGCGCTCTAAGTCGCGCTCGCCTTCGGGTGCGTCAATGATCTCCTCAGCGCGGTTCCAGAACCGCTCGAGCTGGTCGCGGGTCGCGCCCACCTCGTCGGCCCGCCAGTCGTAGTCCTGCCACGGCTCGGAGCTGTTGAGCAGGAAGAAGCGGACGGTGTCGGCGCCGTACTCCTCGATGGCCTCGCCGGGGAGGACGACGTGGCCCTTCGAGGAGCTCATCTTCTCACCCTCGAGCAGGCCCATCCCCATGCTGGTGATCCCCTGCGGCCACTTCTCCTCCTCGAACAGTTCGGCGTGGTGGTAGAGGAAGAAGGTCAGGTGGTTCGAGATGAGGTCGTTCGCCGAGCAGCGGTAGTCGACGGGGTACCAGTAGTCCCACGCCTCGCGAAGCTCGAGGGCCGTCTCGTTCGGCTCGTCGACCGCCTCGGGGCCGTAGAACAGCGCGTCGAAGAACTCGGGCGTGAGCTCATCGACCGGGACGTCCGCGATCCGGTCGGCGATCGTGTAGTACGACATGTAGATCGTCGAATCGGAGAGCGGCTCGATGACGAAGTCGTCGTCCCACGGCAGCCTCGTTCCCAGGCCGTAGTTGCGGATGCACGGCCACTCCTCGAGCCAGCCCACCGTGTGCTCGTACTGCTCGCGGGTGTTCTCGGGGATGGCGTCCAGTTGCCGGATTGCTTCGAGGGTCTTCTCGCGCCACGCCTCGTCGTTGTACCGCAGGAACCAGGTCTCCTGCTCGGAAACCTCGACGTCGCCGCCGCAGCGACAGATCACCTCCTCGGTGAAGTCGTACATCGTGTCGAACGCCTCGCGCTCGACGTAGTGGGCCTTCAGTTCGTCCCGGACGTCCTCGATCACCTCGCCGGCGAACTCGCCGTACGCCTCGATCAGTTCCCCCTGGTGGAACTCGCGATTGTAGAGCTCCTGGGTGGCCTCGTGGACGGCCGGGTCGCTCGAGGACTCGACGCCGTGGGCCTCGAGGGCCTCCTTGGCGGGGAACTCGCCGTAGCCTTCGATCGTCAGGATCGCGCGGGGTTCGATCGCACGCACCTCCGCCGGGTCGAGGCCGTACTCGGTCAACTCGTCCGCGCGATCTTTGGCCTCCCGCAGGGCGATCCAGTCGTCGGGCGAGTGGGCAGGGACGGACATGACGACGCCCGTCGCGTTGTCGGTGTCGACGAACTCGGCCGGGAGGACGACGATGTCCTCGTCGGTCACCGGGTTCCGCACCCGTCGGCCGACGAGGTCGGCGCCCTCGAACGTCTCCTCGACCTGGACGTCGTGGGCCTGCAACTCGAGCTTCTCCGTGGCCTCGACGGAGACGATCCACTCCTCGCCGTCTACGCTGGCGCGGGCGTACTCCGCCTCGGGGTCGACGTAGGCGTTGGTGACCCCGCGGACCGTCTCGGGCCGGAGGGTGGCCATCGGGTAGACGGCCTCGTCGTCGGAGAACTTGATGAGCGTATACTCCTGGAACTCGGCCGTTTCGCCCTCGAGCAGGTCGTGGGTCGTCACCGGCTGCTCCTCGTTCGTGCAGTAGTTGACCGGGTGCAGCCCCTTCTCGAGCAGCCCGCGCTCCTCGAGGGTCTCGTACTGCCAGGTGATGAACTTCGAGTAGCGCTCGTCCTCGGTGGTGAACTCCCGGCGCCAGTCGATCGAGAGTCCAAGCTGCTTCATCCCCTTCTTGTAGTGCTCCTCGATGAAGTAGCGGGCGAAGCCCATCGGGGTCTCGAGGTCCGTCAGCGTCTCCTCGGGGACGTTGTAGGTGTCCCGCAGGACCGAGAGCTGTTTCTCCTCGCCCTTCTTCAGGCGCTCGACGGCGCCGATGATCGGCGTCCCGGTGACGTGCCAGCCGATCGGGAAGAGGACGTTGTCGCCCTGCTGGCGGCGGTATCGCGCGTAAACGTCGGGAACGGTGTACGTGCGGGCGTGCCCGATGTGCATCCCGCCGCTGGGATACGGGTAGGGAACCGTCACGAACGTCGCGTCGTCCGGATCTCGCTCGTCGGGGTCGGCCTCGTACCGGCCCGACTCGGCCCAGCGCTCCCGCCACTCGGCCTCGAGTTCCTGCGGGTCGTAACTCATGGGCGCTCATTGTGTGGGACGGGGTAAAAGCACTACCACATCCGATTCGGCGCGCGAACGGGCGATCCTACGTCGACGCGCGATCAGGGCGTCACGGCGTTGTCGCTCGGCGCACCGCTACTCGCGGCGACCCGGCGGATACTCGAGAAATCGAGGGCGAATCGACGCGACGGCCGCTCACTCGATGTCGATCCGCTTCGAGTCGTCGTCCTCGGAGACCTTCGGCAGCCGGACGGTCAACACGCCGTTGGTGTAGCTGGCCGAGACCTCCTCCTCCTCGACCGGTTCGGGCAGCCGGATTCGTCGGCTCGCCGATTTCCCCTTCCGCTCCCGACGGATGTACGTCCCCTCCTCGTACTCGGCTTCCTCCTCCTGGGTCGCCTCGAGTCGGAGCGTCCCGTCGGTGAGCGTGAGGTCGATGTCGTCGGTGTCGTACCCCGGGAGGTCGGCGGTGACGACGAATTCGCCGCCCGTGTCCGCCACGTCGACGGCGACCGATCCGGGGACCGGAAAGCCCGTGTTCCCGCCGATCATCCCCTCCTCGACCTGCCGGCCGATGCGGTCGATCATCTCCTCGAGTTCGTCGAACGGATTTCGTCGCATGCGAGTCGGTACGCGCTCGAGCGGGATAAATTCTGCCCGCGGTAGAAGGACAGAACGCGGTCGGGTGCGGCGCGTCCGCTTCGAGCCGAATCGCGACGCCGAGTTCGGCCGTCCGGGCCCAAATCGTTATGGTCACGAGAGCGAAACGTTCCGACAACATTCGGTACCGAGGGTGTTCTGATGGGACTCGAGACGTCGACCGACTCCGAACTCGCCGCACAGCATGGAAAGCGCCGCCGACGCGTCGCGGGGGCGAGCCGTGGCCGGTAGACCGCCGGGGAACGAGCCGACGTTCCTCTACGAACTCGAGCGAGAGGGGCGGGAACTGGACCTGATCGAGTACCTTGAGCGAAGCGAGAAGCCGATCGTCCGCTACCGGGCGGCGGAGATCCTGGGCGGGCTGGCGACCGGCGTCGGTCCGGATTCCGACGCTCGGATCGGGCGCGCCCTCGAGTGGGCCGCCAGGCGCGACGAGGACGAGACGGTGCGCGCGGCGGCCGTCGACGCCCTCTACCTCCGCGACGAGGAGCGACTCGAGGGGCTGATCGAGGAGCTGGCCGCCGAAGGGATCGACGACACACCCGCGTGGGCCGACGTCGACCGGATTCCCGACCTCCTCGGCTCGGAACACCCGGAGTTTCGCCTGCTCGCCGCCGCCGCGCTGGGGGAGACGGGCGATCCGGATGCGGTCCCGTCGCTCGTCGACGCGTTTACCGACGCCGACGCGCGCGTTCGGGGCCGCGCCGTCCGCTCGTGCGGGAAGATCGGCGATCCGCGCCCTATCGACGCGCTCGCCGTCCGGTTGAACGACCGCCACGAGCGGGTCCGACGCGAGGCGGCCGCCGCACTCGCGTCGATCGGCACCGAGGGGGCCCTCGAGGCGCTCGCCCCCGCGGCGCGCGACGACGCCGAGTCGGTGACGCTGATCGCCGTCGGCGAACTCGGCCGGTTCGGGAACGCGACGCCGCTCCCGCTGCTGTTCGAGGCGCTCCGGGACCGGTCCGAGACCGTCGTCCGGACGGCGACCCGCTCGCTGCTCGAGTTGCTCGCGAACGCCCCGGTCGAGGCCCGCCCCGAACTCCGGGACGCGGTGACCGCGCGACTCGCCGACGAGACGGCGGGGTCCGGCGGCGCCCCGAGCGCGTCGGCGCTCGTCCCCAACCTCGTCGCCATCCTCAACGCCGGCGGCCCGACGCCGATCCGCCGGACCGCGGCGTGGCTCCTCGGCCGCATCGTCTCGCTCGCGGGCGACGACGGCGTCCGCCGACGGCGCATCGTCGGCGACCGCGACGAGATCACTTCGTGCCTGCTCGAGACGCTCGAAGACCCGGACGACGCGACCGCGACGTTCGCGACGGAGACGCTGATCGACCTCGGTGGCTACGACCTCCGCGAGCGACTCGAGGAGTTCCTCGAGCGCGACGACCTCCCGCCGGCGGCGGTCGACCGCGCCGAGCGCGCCCTCGAGGCGATCGACGACGAGATCCGAACCCCGGAAGCCGACGAGACGGTGGTCGACGCCGTCGAGTTCACGTACGTCGAACGGCCCTCGGACTACACGGCGAAGCGCCGCGACCGGGACGGCGAGGGGGCGGACGAGGGAAGGCGGGACGCCGAGAGGACGAACCGGAGGAAGCGGGGGGACGACGAAGCGGACGCCGAGGGCGACTGGGGCTGATCGGCCCGTACGGCCGCGAGATCGGCGGACGACGAACGGTCGGCGGCCCGAAGGTTTAGTGTACTGTGACGGAAAGGAGCGGTGACAAGCCGTATGGTTCACACGTGGCGGTGCTGGCGGTGCGAGTACGCGGTCTGGTCGGCGAGCGAGTCCGTGACGATCGAGAGCGGTCGATCCCACCTCCTCGCACACCACCGCGGTAACCTCTCGAGCGAAGGCTTCCGGATCCGCTGGCACTGTCCGTACTGCGAGCGGGCGCGGGTGAGCCACGGCCGCGACGAGGCGGTCGACGCCTTCGCCAGCCACCTCTTCGACCACGGCGACCACCGCCTGCGGTCGGGCGCGCACGTGGCCGACGAGTTCGATCGAACCGGGAACGTCCTCGTCCTGAGCCCGCTCGAAGGCGCCGGCGCGGACAACGCCCGGGTCCACTTCCTCTCGAGCAGCGACGTCGCGATCGTCGTCACGACCCGCGTCGCCGAGCGGGTTCGGCTGGTGAACCGGCGCCTCGCGGACCGGCCGTCGCAGACGATCGTCCTCACCACGAAGGCCGAGCCCCTCGAGGGGCTCGCGGGGGCGGACGTCTCGGGGACGGACCTCGAACTCGTCCAGTTGAGCAAGCGCCTCGGCCTCGGCGGGATCGGCGAGACGATCTCGCGGGTCGTCGCCGAGCACGAAAGCCCGGAGGCGACCCTCTCCGTCGAGTTCGACATCCTCCCGGAGCTCATCGCCAAGTGCGACCTCGAGACGGTGTTTCGCTTCCTCCACCTGCTCACCTCGCGCCTCGAGGGCGCCGGCGCACTCGCCCACTACTACTGCAATCCCGAACGTCGATCGCAGCCCACGATCAACCTGCTGAGCGAGCTGTTCGACGCGACGATCCGCGCGAGGGACGATCGATTCGAACTACGGGCGTGAGAGCGGGTCCCGTCACTCCGGGAGCGTCACCAACCCCTCTTCGAGCGCGTCCATGAGCACGTCCCGCGCGTGTCCGTCGGGGTTGACGCCCTCGTAAACCGCCTTCACTTCGCCGTCCGCGAGGAAGAAGGTCGTGCGCGCGGTCTTCCCGTCGCGAAGATCGACGCCGAACGCTTCGGCGAGTTCGGCGTCGGGATCGGCCAGCAGGTCGAACTCGAGGCCCTCGGCCTCGCAGAACGCCCGGTGATCCTCGACGTCGTCCGTCGAGACGCCGTAGACCTCGACGCCGGCCTCCCGGTAGGTCTCGTACTCGAGTTGGAACTGCCGCGCCTCGGTCGTACAGCCGGGCGTCTCGTCGCGCGGGTAGAAGTAGAGGACCGTCGGCCCCTCGAACTCGAGGGTGACCGCCTCGCCGTCCTGGTTCCGTGCCGTCACCGTCGGTGCGTCGGCGCCTTCCGAGAGCGTCATACGTCACGTCTCGTCCGTGGACCACAAACAGTTGCCGGGTTCACCCCACGGGAGTTCGTCCGAAACGTGGATCTCCCCGCCCGAAGACGGACGCCACCTCGTCACACGGCTCGAGACTCGAGGTCGAACCGACCGCGTGGCAAACTGATCAGTCGACGACGTGTTCGGTGTCGTACGATCCCAGTCGACGCACCCAGCCGTTCTCTGCCAGATCCTCGAGTTCGGCGATCGCCTCTTGCGTCCGGGCCTCGTACAGTCCGGCTTCGATGTCGACGTGGAAGACGTAGTCGCCCAGGCGCTGGCCGCTCGGGCGGGACTCGACGCGCGTCAAGTTGATGTCCCGGTTGGCGAAGGGGTTGAGCAACTCGAGGAGGAGGCCGGGGTAGTTCGCGTTCGGGTAGACGACGAGCGAGGTCTTTCCGCCGCCCTTGGACCGCTCCTCCGCGGGAGCGAGCGCGAAGAAGCGCGTCGCGTTGGAGTCCTGGTCCTGGATGTCCTCCGCGAGGATCTCGAGGCGTTCGTCGGCGTTGTCGGGGTGGCCGATCCCCGCGACGGAGGGATTCTCGCGGGCGTACTCGACGCCCTGGGCCGTGCTCGCGACCGCCTCGAGGCTCGTGTCGGGATACTCCCGGTCGAGGAAGGATCGACACTGGGCAAGCGCCTGGGAGTGACTGGCGACCGTCTCGAACTCCGCTCCCTGGGCGAGCAGCGCGTGTCTGATCGGGGTGACGATCTCGCGAACGACGGCGACGTCGTACTCCGCGACGGCGTCCAGGCTCTCGGTGACGCTCCCCTCGATGCTGTTCTCGACGGGGATGACCCCGCGGTCGTACTCGCCGCTGGCGACGGCGTCGACGATCGACGTGACGGACTGGCGGAAGTCGATCTCGTCGTCGATCGCCCGCGCCGCCCGGTGGGAGTAGGTTCCTTCGGGACCGAGCGTGACTGTGACCATCGCCTCGATATAGCGCGGAGCGCGTCAAAAGACCGTCGTCTCGAGCGGGCGGGCGCGGACGCGTCGAGCCGGAAACGTCGATCTGCCGCAACGTATATGCGAAAACCGGACGAATCCGAGACGAACACCCGACGACGGGGGATGACCAGGCCGACCCTGGACGGCTCCGGCAGGCGTTCGAGAACCTCTTTCGAAACGCCGTCGAGCACGGCTCGACAAGCCCTCGCTCACGGGTTCACGAGGACGCCGTGGAACACGGCGACGCGAACGAAACGCGCTCGATTCTCGTGGAGGGGACCGACGAGGGGGTCGCCGTGGAGGACGACGGTCCCGGAATCCCGCCGGAGAAGCGGGCGAAGGTCTTCGAGAGCGGCTACACCGAAGGCGGCGGGACCGGACTCGGCCTCTCGATCGTCTCGACCGTCCTCGAGGCCCACGGCTGGGAGGTTCGGGTCACCGAGGGGAGCCGTGGCGGTGCGCGGTTCGAGATCGAAGGCGCGACGGAGTCGACCCTCACGGGAGCGGACGAGCCGACCACGTGACGTCGACCACGAAAATCGGTCGTCGGGGGGTGAGCCGGATGCTCCTCAGTCGTCGGCGGCGACCGGAGAGTCGGCGGTAGGCGGTTCGTCCCCGACGAGCCAGCCGTCCCGGGTCGCCCGCTCCGCGACGCGGGGCTGGAACACCCACGCCGAGAGCGCCAGGATCGGGAGCATGGTGACCGCGACGACGGCGTACCCCCAGTGGAGGTTCGGCAGGAACGGCGCGGCGAAGAGCAGCGGGTAGATCGAACCGCCCGAGGAACCGATGCCGCCGACGACGCCCGCGACGGCGCCCGAGTTGTTCGGGAACATCGCCGGCACCTGGGCGAAGATCGCCCCCTCGGCGAACGCACAGCCCGTCCCGACGAGGAAGCCGACCGCGACCGCGGCGTAGATGCTGCCCGTCAGCCCGGCCGCGGTCATCCCGAACATCGCGAGGACCACCAGCACGAGGGTCAGGAACGTCCACTGCTCGCGGTACCGGCCCTCGAACCACGGCAGGATTTCCGTTCCTCGCGCGTGAGGCGGTCGCTGACGTAGCCGCCGATCGGACGGAGCAGACCGGCCGCGATCGAGAACGTCGCCGCGAACGTCGCCGCGATCACGAGGTCGCCCTGACCGAACCCCTCGCGGTAGTAGGTGCCCAGCCAGCCGTTCATCGCCAGTTCGAGGCCGAACGTCATCACGTAGGCGACCGAGAGCACCACCGCGCCGTAGCGGGTGGCGATGTAGAGCCACTGCTGGAGGCTCACGCCGTCTTTGGTCGCCTGGCGCTTCTCCGCGCTCTTCGCGGCGTCGCCGAGCATGTAGTAGACGACGCCGAGGACGATGGCGAGGACGCCCGTGTAGAAGAAGGCGGCCCGCCAGTTGGCGTCGAACAGCGGCCCGACGTATCCCTCGCCGAAGATCCGCGGCAGGGTGAAGTACGCGCCGATGCCCGCGCCGGCGTTGCCGATGCCGGCGAAGATCCCCTCGGCCGTGCCGAGTTCCTCCTCCTCGAACCACTCGGAGACGTGCTGAATCCCGATGACGAACGTGATTCCCGCCAGCGAGGCGACGATCCGCGAGGCGGTGAACACCTCGTAGGTCGTCGCGAACGCGCTAAGTATGCAGAAGATCCCGACGGTCACCATCGTGAACCCCGCGGTCACGGGCGCGCCGAGTTTGTCCGTGAGCGGGCCGACCACGATTCGACCGAGCGGGACGGCGATGACGGCCGCGCTCGAGACGACGCCGAGTTCGGCGACCGAGAGGCCGAATTCCTCGGCGATCTCGCCCGTGAACGGCGCGAACGAGAACCAGATGACGAAACCGAGGTTGAACATCGCCGTCGCCAGGAGCAGGTTCTTGTACTTGCCGGAGATCATGCGGCCACCTCGAGCGAGGGCGACCCCGCGACGGTCGGTTTCGCGGCCGATTCGATCGTCGTCCGCTCGAGGAACCGTCCGGACGGATCGTCGGACGAGCCGTCACGACGGAGGGTGACGGTCGGAGCGGACGAACCCGTGCGGAAATAACCCTCGAAGGGGGTCCGAGACGCGTTTGGATTCATATCGTAGTAATATATGGACGTTTGACCACCTATAAGCCTATTTATTAGTCAGACTAAACACGGTAACCCACACCCTACAAAGGTAGTTCGTATAATGGCGTACTATGACTCGACGTTCGAACACATATCCGAGATAGTGCAGCGTTCGTCGAATTTCGACGAGGTGAGGCGCCGATCGCCGTATTCCGGAGGATCGCGAACCCGACTCGTCGTCGGGAGACGCTCACAGGAGTCGTCGACGAGCGTTCGGTAGAATCCGTCGCACCGACGCCGATTCGCCGCCGCCGTCATCACTCGATCCTCGACGCACGCGGCCACCGCTATGCGGTCACGACGTCCGAAAACGCTCCGGTTCCTCGATCACTCCTCGAGGTGTTCGATACCCTGCTTCGAGACGTTCGCTTCCGTGATCTGGTTCGGCATCCAGTCGGGCTTGTCGTCCGGCGCCGTCTCCTCCCACGCCCACCCCTCGTAGATGTGAACCTTGCTCGTGCCCTTCTCGCGCAGCCGGATATCGACCCGGTCGGCCTCGTCCTCGCTGGGACCCGGCTCGAGTCGACGGGCCGCCTTCAGGGCGGCCTGCCGAGGAGTGTTGCCCGAAAAGACGCTCTCTTCATCTCCGTTCGAATCGCGCAGTGCGAAGTTCCGCTTACCGTCTTCACGTACCATGGTTTCCCTCCATGCCATGCCAGCACACGTTTCGACATAAAGATATCCCCGAAAATTGACCGACGGCGCCGGTATCTTTAAGTGAATTCGGTACACCATCTATCCGCAGTAACGCCAGCCGAAAGAAGGATTCTCGCCGCCGTTTCGCGCCGGCTTTCGAGCCCTCGACCGTCCCCGCGAGACGAATCGGGTCACCGATTGTGGCGTAGAAAACACTTAAGTATATCCTACGGCGAAGTTCGGGGTAGAGTCCCGCGATGGTACGGAAAAAGAAGCTGAGTCCAAGCGGTGCGAAAGACGAAGACGGTAACTACCACAACGTTCACCTCAACCTCCACGAGGACGAACTCGCAGTCGCGGGCATGGATATCGGCGACGAAGTGTTCGTTCGCGTCCGGGACGGCAAGATCATCATCCAGAAGGCCGACGAGGATGAGGTAGAACACGAATTCTAGGAGACGACCTTTTGCGCTGCGGTCCGTTACGCCGGCGGCAGCGTAGCTGCCGCACGGCGTTACGTCCCTCGGCAAAAGTGCTCCTCTCCGCTCGCTTCGCTCCGGATCGGTCGTCGGCCCGCTCGCTCACGTCGTTCGCTCGAGGTGCGACGCACTAGCCCCCGGCAGATCAGCTACCGGAGCGACGAGAATCACGAAAGCAAAACCGACCGAGAACCGTTCGCTCGAGGTGACCGGACCTACCGCAGCGCCTCGAGGTCGAATTCGAACGCCGCCACCGGCACCTCGAGGTCGTGCTCGACGAGGACTTCCGGGTGGACCTCGCCGACGACGCCCACCTCCTCGCCGTCGAGGACGACCGCGGCGGTGCGGCCGTCGATGAACGTCGGGTGCTCGGTCGGTGGGGTCTCCAAGTCGACGTCGAAGTTTCGAGCGATCGCCTGCAGGCGGGCCTTGGCGTCCTCGTAGGCCGCGTCGTTGCGCGCGAGGACCGCGCCTACGGAGCGGCGCTCGGCGACGCCGGTATTTTCGGACTCGTCGATTTCGGCGGCGAAGCCGATCTCGGCGAGGTCCTGCGGGTACCGACGGTGGGTGTTTCGCTCGAGGACCATCAGGAGCGAGGGGAGCACCCACGTCCGCAACATCGTGTAGTCCTCGCTGTAGGGTTCCTTGATCGTCGCGGGTTCGCCGGCGCCGTAGACGTCGTCTCCGGGGCTAATCTCGAGGCGACCGTAGTTCTCCGCCTCGCTGATCATGTGGAAGTTCAACATGTCCTCGAAGCCGAGGCCGACGAGCAGCTGGCGGGCGGCGTCCTCGAGTCGACTGCGTTCGTGGCGACCGCCGACGGTGCCCACGTCGGGGTACGTGGGCTCGAGGTCGTTGAAGCCGTAGGCCCGACCGAGGTCGTCGATCAGGTCGAGGGGGTGGAGGACGTCGACGCGGTATGGCGGTATCGTCACCCCGTAGACGAGGTCGCCGGTCCCCTCGTCTTCGGCCGTCTCCGCCTCGAGGCCAGATCGTTCGGCGAGGTCGACCACCTCGTCTGGGTCGAGGTCGATCCCGAGGATCGTCTCGATGCGGTCGTGGGAGACGGTCTTCGTCTTCGTCGAGAGGTCGGGCCGGACGAGTTCGGTGCCGACGTCGTCGTAGGCTGGGTCGTCGGGGTACTCGACGGTCACCTCCTCGATCGTCGCGCCGCGGGCGTCGAGGGCGTAGCAGACGATCGCGAGCATCTTGTCGATCGTCCACTGGTCGGTGCCGGTCATCTCGACGAAGAGGTCCCGGGAGTCCGTCGAGACCTCGGTCCGGCGGCCGTTGATCACCGGCGGGAACGAGAAGAGGCCGATGTCGTCGTAGATGGCGGGGTAGCGCTCGTAGCCGGCCACGAGGTCGGCGTACGTCTCGCCGGTGGGGTGTTCGGAGAGCACCTCCTCGGGGGTCACCTCCCGGTCGAAGTCGAGCGGGACGAACCGGTCCTCGGCGGGTTCGACCCCGACGTAGCGGATGCTGGGGTTGCCCTCCGTGGCGGGACTCCCCTTGAGCATCGTCAGGTCGTGGATGCCGATGGCGCCCTTCGCTCGCTTGCGCCCCATCGTCGCGTGGAGTTTCTCCTGCAACTGGATCAGCGAGTCGAGGGCGTCCTCGTCCAGGTCGACCCCGCGGACCACCGCGCCCGTCACGTAGGGGCGCTCGCCGGGGACCGACTCGTCGACCTCGATCGTCCAGTCCGGCGAGTTCGTCTTCGGGACGTAGACCCCGCGCGCTTCGCCGTACTGGTAGCGCAGCGAGCGGGCAACGCCCTCGACGGAGAGGCGATCCAGCCGGTCCGGGGCGAACTCGAGTTCGAACTCGCCGCCTTCGGTCTCGCCCTCGTACTCCAGTCCGAGGCCGAAGAGGTCCTCGATCAGGTCGTCGTCGCTCTTGTCCTCGTGGCCGGTCAGTTCGCGCAGTTCGTCGGGTTCGATCTCGACCGTGGGCATCAGTAGGTCACCTCCGTCTCGCGCAGCAGTTGCAGGTCACAGAGCGTCCCGTGGATGTCCCGGATGTCCTCGAATCCGTACATCAGCATGAGCAGGCGCTCGAGGGCGAGCCCCCACGCCATCACGTCGCAGTCGACGCCGAGGGGCTCGAGCATCTCCTCGCGGAAGATGCCCGAGTTACCGATCTCGACGAGTTCGCCCGTGGTTGGGTGGGTGCCGAACAGCTCGAAGCTCGGCTCCGTGTAGGGGTTGTAGTGGGGCTTGAACTCGATGTCGTGGATGCCGAACTGGGCGTAGAACTCCTCGAAGGTCCCCATCAGGTCCCGAACGGAGAGGTCCTCGGCCATCACCCACCCCTCGATCTGGAAGAACTCGAGCAGGTGCGTCGGATCGAGCGTGTCGTTTCGGTACACCTTCTCGACGCTGAAGAAGCGCGCGGGCGGTTCGATCTCGCCGATCCCCTCGCCCGCGAGGTAGCGCGCCGAGAGGGAGGTCGTGTGGCCGCGCAGCGCGAGCGCACGCGCGAAGTCCTCGTCCCAGGGCGAGCGGTAGCCCTCGCCGTCCTCGCCGACGCCCTCGCGGTGGGCGCGCTCGACGCGCTCGACGAGGTCCTCGGGCAGATCGTCGATCCGCTCCGGTTGCTCGAGGGCGAACCGGTCCCAGTGGGTCCGGGCGGGGTGGTCCTGGGGCATGAACAGGCAGTCGTTGATCCAGAAGTCCGCGTCGACGTGCGGCCCCTCCATCTCCCGAAAGCCCATGCCGACCAAAACGTCCTTGACCCGGTTCGCGGTCTGACGCAGGATGTGGACCTTGCCGCCGTCGAGTTCCTCCGCGTCGGCTTCGACGTTGTACTCGGCGAACTCGGCGTCGCGCCAGTCGCCGCTCGTGAGCAGTTCGGGCGTCACCTGGCCGACCGTCTCGGCCGTCTCGACGCCCGCCATCAGCTCCGTGACGCCCAGTTCGGTGAGCGTCACCGACCGAACGGTCGTCTCCGAGTGCTCGAGCAGGTCCCGGCGCTCGAGTTGCTCGAGGACGTCGTCGGAACTCTCGAGGGTATCGACCGGAACCTCCTCGGCGTCGCGCTCGGCGAGGTCCTCGAGCGCCGCCGCCTCGGCGTCGGCGTCCGGGTCGGCGTCCGGATCGGCCGTGATCTCGCCGCTCTCGATCGTGCCGTAGCCCTTCCGGGCGTAGTTCGAGAGGGCGATGTTCACCTGCGGGCCCTCGAGCCCCGAGGCGCCGATGACCCGCCCCATCTCGACGGGCTCCGCATCGGCGCCGGCCTCGAGTGCGGCCTCGTAGAGTCGAACCTCGGGGAGGCCGTCGTCGGCGTACTCGGATCCTTCCTCGGTCGGGGAGACCGTCTCCTCGACCGTTTCGTCGACGGCGACCAGTCCCTCCTCCTCGAGGGCGAAGACCGCGCCGGTGACGGTCTCCGGGGAGAGGTCCGTGGTCGCGGCGAGGGCGTCGACGGACTGTGCCTCGTCCGCGCTCGCGGTCTCGAGGACCGCGACCTGTGCGTGTGGGAGTTTCATTCGCTTGTTCGTATGGCTGCGTGTCGGTCAGTTAGCGCTTCCGACTCCGACTCGAGCGTTCGGGCGGGGAGCCCCACCCCCGAGTCGGCGGTTCCAGACGCGGTCGGTTTCACCGCGCGCGGCCGGTGTGGCCGCCCGCGGGTCCACCGGCCCGGATTCAACGGGCGAAGAAGAAGCCGAATCCCTCGAGCGACCGCCGCGTTCGACGCACGTCACCGGCACGAGCGTGGGATTCGGGTGCCATACTCGGGTGCAATCGGGACTCGAGTAAAAACATTGTGATCGGATATCACACGTCGAGGCGGCCATCCTAGTGCCGTGGCGCGCGCTGGCGGTGGCGCCGAGCACCGCGAGGTGCCGCCGCCGACGTCGTGCGAGGGACGGCACTGAGCGAAGCGAAGTGCCGAGGTTGGGGAGGACGAGGCCGTGGGTGGGACTGAAAGGGGTCGGTGCGTTCGTGGCGGCCGGCGGCTGCTAGCACCGCAGGCGAGCAATGTGAGCCGAGGAGCGCACGCCGTCAGCCGCCACGAACGCACCGGGGGCTTTCACCGTAGTATTCGGTTTCGACGATCTCGAGGGGGATTCGATTAGGCACTGCGTGTCGACTAACCCGGATGATCACCGTTTCGATGGATCGACTAGCGATTCGACACCCGCGTCGTCTCGAGCGGGGCCGGCGCGACCCACTCGAACCCCGATCGCTCCGCCGTCGCCCTCGCCTTCGGAATCGCGGACGGATCGAACTCGTCGTCGAACGCGATGCGCGTCTCGTCGGGTTCGACCGCCGGGAGTTCCGGGAGGAAGTCGTCGTCCTCGAGCAGCCCCGTCACGGAGACGTTCCGTCCGGTGTTCAGCGCCGCGCCGAAGGCGAGGTAGCGATCGTCCTCGGACTCGAACGTGACGTCCGATCCGAAGGCGTCGTTCGAGACGCGGCTCGTGGTCATCGTCCCGGAGAGGGTGAAGCCGTCGGTGCTCGCGTTCGCGTTTCCGTCCTCGTCCGCGGCATCGTCCGCGCTCGAGTCCGACTTCGCGTCCGTCCTGCCGGCACGTCCGTCCCGTTTGTCGTCACCGTCGCGTTCGTCGCCACCGTCACGTTCGTCGTCCCGGTCGCTCACCCGCGAGACGCTGGGAGAGCCCCGGAGTTCGAATCCGTCGGCCTCCCTCGAGGGGGACCTCGTGGGACTCGAAGACGAGTCTGACGACTCCCCCGTCGCCGTGTCAACCGTCGTCGTGCCATCCGTCGCCGTGCCAGTCGCGACTGCACCCTCCGCTCGAGTCGACGACGGTTCGGCCTCCTCGATGAGCGACCCCTCGGCCTCCTCGATGAGCGACTCGACGGACTCGAGCCCGCCCGGATCGGGATCGGGCCCGGTCGCCGACGGGGGCTCGCGTCCCACGTCGGGGGTCGACGATCCGCTCGAGCGTCGTTCGGCCCGCTCGAGGGCCCACTCGGGCCACGGCGCCGACTCGCCCGGACTCGCGCTGGCGTCCGCCGACCCGCCCGTGTCGGACGGAACGTACGCCTCGAGTCCGTGTTCGGGCAGTAGGTGACGGTCGAACGCCGCGATCCGCGGACCGTACTGCCCGCGCAGCCGCTCGAGTTCGTCGACCGCGATCAGCGCGGCCCGCCAGCGGTCGACCCCCGAGGAGAGCAGGACGAACCGCGCGCCCGTCCCCGCGAGGATCGACGCGTTGATCGCGCGGAGGACCGCGGGGAGGTTGTCCGACTCGAGGGGCGTCTCGGGGTAGCGAAACGTTCGCTCGCGGCTCCGGCCCGCGGCGTCGGCCGCGCGAAATCGAATTCCCGGTTCGCCGCGAGTCGACTCGAGGTCGAACGTCCACTCGACCGCCTCGAACACCGCCGACAGCTCGCGCTCGAGCTCCTCGGTCGGGTACCGGGCCGCACACTCGAGCCCCCGGGCGCTCCGGCAGAGCAGCCGGTGGACGACGGTCGTCCCGTCGCGCGAGGCCGAAAGGAGGTCCGCGAGGACGGACTCGAGCGGGCGGGAGGCGTCGGCGGTCGGCCGCGGCCCTCGATCCGGCGCGCTCCGCCGCTCCGCACGGGCCGCCGCTCTGACGTCCGCCGCCGTAACGCCGAACGCGCCGAGCACGTCGGCACAGCGCAGGGCGTCGCGGGTTCGGTCTCGGGCTCGATCGTCGGCGCGGCCTGATCGCATCGCAACGGCCTACACCGGTCACCGTTGTAGATTTTCCGCTCCGAACGGTCGATACAAAGCGAGCTCCTCGCCGACGGCCGTCGACGCGAGGCGATCGGTTGGGAGCAAGGCGACACGCCGAACGACCGCCGACGCGGTGTGCGACCGCCGACGCGGCGAGCGACTACCGATGCGGCGATCTATCGGCGACGCAGCGAGCGACCCCCAACGCAACCATTTATCGGCGACGGTTCGACCGATCTCCGACGAGACGGGTTATCGCCGACGCGGCGACTCGAGTTCGATATCGGTCTCCTCGAGGAGATCCTCGACCTCCGCGCGCTTCTCCTGGTGGTCGACGAGGAACTCCTTCATGAGCTGGGCGGCCTGCTCCTTGCAGTCGCCGCAGAGGCGCTCGCCGCCGACGCACTCGTCGTACACCCGCTTGGCGAACTCGTCGTCGTCCCCCGCCAGCAGGTAGGCGTACAGCTCGTAGACGGGGCACTCGTCGGCCCGGCCGCCGAGTTCGCGTTGCTTCTCGGCCGTCTCGCGGCCGCCGGTGGTGGCCGACTTGACCTTGTCGTAGCCGTCCTCCGGATCGTCGAGCAGCGAGATGTGGGAGGCGGGGATCGACGAGGACATCTTCCCGCCGGTGAGGCCGGTCATGAACCGGTGGTAAATCGACGACGGCGGCAGGAAGCCGTAGCCGCCGTGGTCGAGTTCGAGTTGGCGGGCCAGTTCCTCGGCCTCCCCGCGCTCGAGGTCGAAGGCGTCGACGTGGCCCTCGAAGACGCGTTTTTCGCCCTCGACGGCCTCGATCAGGGCCTCGAACGCCTCCTCGTCGGCCCTGCGGTCGAGGAACCGGGTGCGGGGGCGAAGCGGCTCCATCCCCGCGTTCTCGAGTTTGGTGATCGCCGACTCGAGGGCCGATCCGCCGTCGTCGCCGTACTCCGTTGCGAGCCACTCGGCCGCCTCCGTACAGCGAGGCACGTCGGGGTCCTCGGCGTACTCCTCGCGGGCCTCGTAGGCCTCGGCGACGACCTCGAGTTCCGCCGGGGTCGCCTCGAAACTCGCGTAGGCCTCCGTGACGCCGAAGTAGCGCATTCGGGAAGCCAGGTCCCGGGCCAGGCGGACGTGGGGGTCCTGGTCCGGCCCGACGGGGATCACGGTGGGTTTGGGCTCCTCGAGTTGCGGGTAGAGGATGTCGGCCATCTGGGTGACGACCGACTGCATGTGCGAGACGTCGGTCTCGCCGTCGAAGCCGTATATCGCCTGCAGTTCCGAGAAGTTGGCCTCGATGCCGAGTTCGAACGCGAGGTCCTGAACCTCGCGGTTCGTCGACTGGCGGTAGAGTTCGCCCTCCTCGGGGTCGAAGCCGAGCGCGAGCAGCGAGAGGAGGTAGTCCCGGGCGTGCTCGTCGATCTCCTCCCACGAGAGGCCGCGGGCGGAGTGGGCCTCGAGGTCGGCGATCAGGGCGTACGCCTCGGCGCCCTGCCGCTGGTGCCAGATGATCTCGTCGAAGACGAGCTTGTGGCCGATGTGGGGGTCGCCGGTGGGCATGAAGCCCGAGAGGACCGCTGCGTCGCCGCCCTCTCGCATGGCGTCGGCGACCGGCCGGTAGTCCCGGTGGCCGAAGATGACCCCCCGACGCATGAGGTAGTGGGGGTTCGGCACCTCCTCGAGGATCTGCTCGACCTCCTCGATGCCGAACTCCTCGAACAGCTTGCGGTAGTCGGAGACGGTCGAGGAGCCCCAGGGGTCGAGCGCCACGTCGTCGGCGCCTGCTGCTCCGCCGTCGGTTCGAACCGACGCGGGTCGCTCTTCCCCGGGTTCGGAGCGTGAAGTATCTCCGCGGTCGTCTCCGGTCATTACCCCGTTTTGGCCCCCCGCAGCGCAAAAACTTTCGCCTTCGCCGCCGCCTCCGTCGCGCCGGGGGAGTTCACTCTCAGCCGGTCTCCGCCGAACCGTTATGTCCCCCTCGCACGACTGGTCGCCCATGACGACGTTCCCCATCGTCACCGACGGCGAGGTGTACGACGCCTACGACTACGCGGGCGTGGTCGACGCGATGTACCGGGCGTTCGAAGAACACGCCGCGGGAACCCTCGAGGCGCCCGCCCGCTGGTCCGTCGACGCGGGTGAGGGGGCGCTGGTCTTCACCGCGGGCGCCGCGACGGGACCCGTGAACGCGTTCGGCTTCCGCGTCTACGAGACGTTCCCCGGGGCGGACTCGAGCGCCGAGAACACCCAGCTCGTCGCCGTCTACGACGGCTCGACGGGCGCGCTCGAGGGGCTGTTCGTCGGCCACGCGATCGGCCTCCTCCGGACGGGCGGCATCGGCGGCGTCGCGGTCGACTGCCTCGCCCGGGAGGACGCCCGCACGCTCGGCGTGCTGGGCTCCGGTCCCCAAGCCCGCTCGCAGGTCGGCGCCGCCTGCGCCGTTCGGGACTTCGATCGCGTGACCGTCTACAGTCCGACCGAGGCGAACCGGGAGTCGTTCGCCGAGACCGTCTCCGGCGAGGTCGAGCCGCCGGTCGAGGCGCTCGAGGACCCCGAACCCGTCGTCTCCGGGGCCGACGTCCTGATCTGCGCCACGAACAGCGAGACGCCCGTCTTCGACCTCGAGTGGCTCTCCCCCGGCACCCACGTGAACTCCCTCGGCCCGAAGTTCGCCGACGGCTGCGAACTCCCGCCCGACCTCTTCGACCGGGCGGACGCCGTCGCGACCGACTCGCTCGCGCAGGTCGACGGCTACGCGCGAAAATTCGTCGCCGACGGCGAGAACCGCGAGCGGATGGTCGACCTCGCCGACGTGCTCGCCGACTCGGCGCCGGGACGGGCGAGCGCCGATGCCGTCACGCTCTTTTGCTCGGTCGGGCTCGCCGGAACGGAGGTCGTCCTCGGCGAACACCTGCTCGAGACGGTCGCGTAGCCGTCCCGGTACGGGGGAGCGAATCGATTCTCAGCGGTCGGCGCTCTTCCAGTTGTTCTGCACCCACTCGCGCAACTCGTCCGAGCGCCGGTTGGCCTCGATCCCGGCCAGCACGACGGCGGCGAAGACGGCGTCGCCGTCCGGCCGCGGCGCGTCGCCGCCGACCGCGGTCTGGGAGTCGATCGTCGACTGGAGGGCCCGCTGCCCGTCCGCGACCGCCCGCCGGTCGAGCCACGCCGGCGGGCCGCCCACGACCAGTAGCCCTCGCTCGGCGCTGTCGCGGTCGCACTCGAGCGTGAGCTTTCCCCGCAGCGCCTTGTTGATCGTCGTCTCGACGGCCCGGATCGCGGCGCTGGCTTCGACGTCCGGTTCGGACTTCTTCCCGAACAGTCCGAGGCCGAACCGGGACCCGCCGCCCGTTTCGACCTCCTGTTCGCCGTAGCCGATCGTCGCGACGTCCGAGGTGTCCCCGAACACTCGCCGGAGGTCGTTCCCGTCGACGACCGACGTCGCGGCGGCCGCATCCGCCGTCGCGTCGGAGCAGGCGGCGAACGCGGCCACGACCCGCGTCGCGAACTCCCGGTTCAGACGGTCGCGCGCCTCCTCGAGCGACTCCCCGCGCCGGATCCACTCCTCGTTGTCGAAGACGACCACCGCGTTCGCGAGTCCGTCGAGGGCCTCGAGGGTGGCGATCGCGTTCGCCGCGGCGTACGGTCGCGGCGGGCCGTCGTCGGATCGCTTTACCCCCGTGCTCGCGGGATCTGCGTCGGTGCGGACGAACTCGCGGTCGGCCGGCAGCGTCGCGAGGACGTACACCGGCTTGTCGTACTCCCGACGAAGCTGCCTGACGAGTTCGGGGACGGTCCCCCCGCCGGTCGCGCCGCCCAGGCCGACCGCGACGAGAAAGCCGTCCGAGGCCGCCGGCCGTCCCTCGTCGAGCGCCCGGCTGAGTTCGTCGGCGTGCTCCCGACCGAACTCGAAGCCCCGCTCGACGTCGCCCTCGAGGCCGTCGTCGGTCGTGTGGCCGTACCGGTGGCGGTGGGTCTCCGGAATCTCGGCGTTCGCCGCCAGGTCCTCTGTGTCGGTGTCGAACGCGAAGGCGTCGCCGACGAACGGGTAGTCGGCCGGCTCCGCCGCCCGAATCGCCGACGCGATCCGACACCCCGCGCCGCCGACGCCGATCACTTCGAACTGCATCGCGTACACGTACCGAGCGGACCACTTTCATCCTTCCGCTCGGATCGGGGTCGAAATCAGGGCGTCAATCGCTCGAGTGACCACCACTCGATCGCCGCATCGGCGCCGTCGCCCGTCGAATCGTCGGCGCCTCGAGCGGTCTCGGCGTCCCTGTCGGCCGTATCGTCCACCAGCGCGAAGACCATCGTCTTGCGCACGCCGTGGGCCAGCCGGACGTCGAGCGCGAGGTCGCGCGGCTCGAAGACGTAGTCGGCGGGGTGAACGCGCACCAGCAGTTCCGAGTGGCCGAGGTCCGCGACGGACTCGACGTCGGCGTAGGTCCGGAAGTCAGCGCCGAACTTGTAGCCCGTCTTCGGAACGACGCCCCGCTCGCGCAGGTCGGTGTAGACGCGCAACCGCCGGTCGAACCGCTCGCCCTCGACCTCGCGACCCCGATCGCGGACGACCGACGGCTCGAGCGAGATCACCCCCCGCTCGGCGAGGTAGGTCGCCTCGAGCAGCGAACACTGCAGCGTCGGCTCGTCGTACTCCCGCCCCTCGAGTGGTTGGCCGTAGAAGTGCCGTTCGTAGAGGTCGAGCGGCGGCTCCCAGACGACGACGCGATCCGTCAGCAGGTCGGCCTCCACGTCGGTCGGGAGCGAATCGTCGGCGTCGGTCGAAGAGGAGTCGTCGCCAGCCGACTGCGAGGTGCCCCGCGGATCCAGCCGGTTCACATCGAAGTAGGTGATCTCGCTCTCCTCGTCGACGACCGCGAGGACGCCCTCCTCGAGGTCGCTCGCGGCGACGTCGGCCCGCTCGCCGACGACCCGGAGGGGATGCTCGATCTCACCGTCGCGCGGCCCCTTCCCGCGGGGGAACACCGCCAGGTCCGCCGACTCGAGCGGATTCGCTACCCACGGCTCGGTCGCCGGCGAGAGGTAAAAGCCCCGCGAGCGCAGGTCGGCGTAGACGAGAAAGCGGACGCCGAAGTCCGTACCGGGTTCGCGGGCGACGAACTCGCGGAAGTCGAGCCGGCGACCCTCCTCGTCGACGACCGCCTCGAGGTCGCCGCGATAGAGCAGGTGGGCCGCCTCGACCGGCGCCAGGGCGATCTCGTTTCCCTCGAGCGGGTAGCCGTAGCCGCGCGCGTCGTGGTAGCGCTGGCGCGCGTCGCCGGCGACGCGGACGACGCCGTCGCCGTCCGCTCCGCCCGCGTCCGGATCGAACCGCCCCTCGAGTGACATACTCGGGGGTTCGCTCGCCGGCACAAAGTGCCTGCGGATCTCGCTCCTGTAACGTGGCGTCGATCCGTCGGTCGTCAGGGCGAACCGAACGATCGCTACTACCTTGAAAGCCCCCAGAACCATCGGCTCGGGGGCCTCGCTTCGGTCCTCGGTCGCTCGCTTCGCTCACTCCCTGCGGTCCTTGCTCTGCGAGACGCTTCGCGTCTCGCCGATCCCTCGCTCACTTCGTTCGCGAGGACGTCGTCCGCCGTCGCCGATGGCCCTGGCCCCTTTCATTCCCGCCCGGCGGCGATTGGGCGGGCGGCTCTCGAGCGGCCGTGGGTTAGAGATCACCGTCAGTCGTCCCCCGCAGCCTCGAGCGCCGGTTCGAGGATCCGATCGCAGGTCGCGTCGAGACACCGGGTGCCCGAGCGGGTGTCGAAGGTGGGGAGGCCGCACCCGCACTCGCCGTCGATCACGCCGCTGGGGATTCGAAAGCCGGTGTCGCACTCCGGATAGTGTTCGCAGCCGGCGATGAGGCCGCCGCGGCGGAGGATCCGGAGGTCGCCGTCGCACGTCGGGCAGGACCACTCGCGGTCGAACGCCTCGCGAACCGCCGCGTCGAGGGACTCGCAGGTTCGGTCGATGCAGACGCGGAACGCCAGGCCGCGCTCGACGCGCATCCGGGGAAGACCGCAGTTGCAGCGGTCGTCGCGGATCGTCGCGTCGGACGGAACGCCGTAGCGGGCGTCGCAGTCGACGCAGTGAACGCCGCTCGAGCGCACGAGCGCGCCGCCGCAGTCCGGACAGTCGCCGAGGGGCGTCCCCGCGGCCGAGGCGGGGTAGTGGGCGAAGCCGTCCTGGTCGTGGGCGGCGATGCGCAGCGTCTGGGCGTCCTTCCTCGCGACGAGGGTGAAGCCGTCGGTCGGGTCGCTCGCGCTCGAGACGCTGTCGGCGCGGGTGAGCCACGCCACGGGCTGGTAGCCGTCGACGTCGTGGACGAGGACGGTGTTGTCGGGCTTGACGACCGTGGTGACTCGGCCGCGGTACTCCTCGCGGTCGGTGCCGTCGGCGATGACGGTGCAGTCGCCGGCGAGCACGCGGATCGCGTCGTCGATCATGGGCGGTCTGGCCGCGGGTTGGTATATAAACTCGAGGACGACAACCGGCGCGGCGGAACGGCTTTGTCGATCCCACCGGTCGATACCGGTACCGCATGCTCCCCGACGAGGTCTGGGCCCGGCACTCGAACCCGAAGAGCGGCTGGACGCGCCTCCTCGCGTATCCCGCGTTGATCTACGCCGTCTACGCGCGGTCGTGGCGGCTGCTCGGTGCGACGCTGGCGTTCCTCGCCGTCAATCCGTTCGTCTTTCCCGAACCGAAGACCGAACCGGACGACTGGATGTACCGCGTCGTCCGGGCCGAACAACGCTGGAGCGAGGCCGGGAGGCCGTTCGTCGGGGTGGGCTTCCCGCAGGTCATCAACCTGATCCAGGTCCCCGTGTTCGCGTACAACGTGTACTCGGCGGTTCGAAGGCGCCCGGTTCGAACGATCGTCTCCACCGCGGCGACCATGGCCCTCAAACTCTGGTTCGTCGACGAACTCGTAAAGCGGGACGATTCCACCCGGGAGTCGAACTGACGAGTACGGCACCGCTGCGTCCGGCTTCGAGGCGCCCGCCCGGCGGCGCTCGAGGCGGCCGGGGAAGCCGGATAGCGTAGCCGCGATCGGGCCATGCTGAGCCCGTGTTCGAATTAAGTGTCCCCTCGACCTACCTCTCCCCGTGAGTTCGAACACGCTGGACGAACGTGGACGGGCGGTCCTCGAGGCGGTCGCGGCCGAAGATCGGGTCGCCCTCGAGCGGCTCGAGACCGCGGTGGACGCGTCTCGAGGCGAACTCGATGACCGGCTGGCCCAACTGGTCGACAACGCGCTGGTTCGGGAGGTGGAGGTCGGCGAAGACGACGGGAACGCCGGTGACGGCGAGGGGAGTATCGCGTACGAACTGACCGAGAACGGAGTGCGCGTGCTCAACGCCACGCCGATCGGCGTCCGGGACCACCGGATCGACACGCCGGTCGAGGTCGAGCGGGCCGTCGAGGGGTTCTCCCTGCGTCCCGACGAGGAGGAGGCCGTCCGAAACGCCTTCGCGTTCCTGCGCTACTGGGGCGACGCGACGACCGCCGAGATCGTCGACGCGGCCTACAGCGAGGAGTCCGCCGGCTACGAGACGGGCGATCGCTGGTGGGACGAGTGCGTCAGCGACCGACTCGAGGCGCTGCCGGGCGTTCGCGTCGACTCGAGCGACTCGAACGGCGCCGAGAGCTCGAGCGGTTCGATCCCGGAGCTGTGGCGCTACGAGGGAACGGCGATCGTCGACCAGCCGGACGACGCGGACGGTCGGGACGTGGCGGATCCGACGGGCTCGCCGCCCCCGTTCGCGAGCGTTCGCCACGCGCTCGAGAAGCTGGCGCTGAGCGACGAGGAGCGGACGGCCGCGCGAGTCGCCTTCGCCGTCCTCTTCGATCGCGAGACGGCGACCGCCGAGGAGCTCGCGGAGCGCGCGGTCGACGAGCTGCCGGCGGGGTTCGACTCGAGCGAGGCGCTGGCGGGCCGGCTGTCGGAGTGCTTCGCCGACCTCCCGAACGTCGAGGAGGTGGACGCCCGGGGGACCGCGGCGTGGTCGTACCGGCCGTGAACCCGAGCGCGGCTTGAAATCGACCCGGTGAGCGTTATGTGCCTCACCGTGGGAGTGACGCCCGCATGAGCACGCCGCAGGAGAACTTCGAGATCGCACTCGACGACTCGAGCGACGCCGACGCTCGCGAGGAGGCGATCGGCGACCTCGAGACCGCGAACGAGTGCGCCCGACTCGAGGAGATCGTTCGGAACGACGGGCTCGACGATCGAATGCGGGAACGAGCGCTCGAGGGGCTGGCCAACCCCCAGTGTCGGCCGACGCTCGAGTCGGTCGCGGACGGCGACGACCTCGACGGCTCGCTCACCGAACGGGCCGAGTCGCTGCTCGAGGAGACGGCCGACGGAACCGGCGGGAGTCCGTAGCTCGCGAGCGCCATCGGAGGCCCCCGCCTCAGTCGTCCTGCTCCGGAACCGGACCGGGCGCGCGCTTTCGGTAGAGCAACCCCTCGAGGGCGGGTCCCGAGAGGACGTCGCCGTCGTGGGTGAACCGCGAGCCGTGACAGGGGCAGTCCCACGTCCGCTCGGCGTCGTTCCACCGGACGAGACACCCCATGTGGGGACAGGTGGCCGAGACGGCGTGGACCGTCCCCTCCTCGTCGCGGTAGAGACCCGTCGGGCGGCCGGCCCGGCGGACGATCCGGGCTTCGCCGGGGTCGGGGAGGTCGTCGCCGCCGGCGCCCAGCGAGGCGAGCAGCGACTTGATCCGGTCGCCGACGAAGCTGCCGCCGACCGTCGCGTTCTCCTCGAGGAAGGACTTCGCGGAGGCCCTGGGGGTGAACCGCAGGGGGTCGAACACGTCCGCCCAGGGGCTCGAGTCCTCGACGAGCAGGTCGGCGAGGATCATCCCCGCGGCGGTGCCGCCGGTCATCCCCCAGCCGCCGAACCCGGTGGCGACGTAGACGTCCCGCGCGAGCGGGTCGATCCGGCCGACGAACGGGACGCCGTCGACCGACGAGTAGTCCATCGTCGACCAGCGGTACTCGACCGACTCGACGGTGAAGTGCTCGCGCGCGAACGCCTCGCATCGGCGGTACCGCTCGGAGGTCGGCGGCCCCTCGATCGACGGTTTGTGGCTCTGCCCGCCGACGATGAGGAGTTCGTCGTCACCATCGACGGGATGCGTTCGGATCGTGTCCGAAGGCGAGGCGGTGCTGTAGTACATCCCCTCGGGCGGCTCCTCCTCGATGCTGACGGCCAGCAGGTACGCCCGGTGGGGGTGCATCCGCGAGAAGTAGCCCGCGCGGTCGAAGAAGGGAAAGTGCGTGGCGACGATCACGTCGTCCGCGACGACCTCGCCGCGCTCCGTCTCGACCCGGCAGGGGGTGCCCGGATCGACGTCCACCGCCCGCGTCTCCTCGAAGACGTAGCTTCCGTCGCCGTGGACCTGCTCGGCGATCTCGAGGAGGTACTTTCGGGGGTGGAACTCCGCCTGGTCGTCGAAGCGGATCGCCCCCTCGACGTCGAACGGCAGCGGCGTCTCCTCGACGAACGTGGCCGGCAGTCCGATCCGTCGAGCCGCCCGCATCTCGTCACGAACGTCGCTCACGTCGTCGAGCGAGGCCGCGTACGTGTACGCCTCGGTCCGCCTGAAGTCGCAGTCGATCCCGCCCTCCTCGACGCGGCGTTCGACTCGATCGATCGCCGCCTGGTTCGCCTCGGCGTACTGGCGCGCCTTCCGCTCGCCGAACTCCGAGAGGAGGTGATCGTAGATGAGTCCGTGCTGGGAGGTGAGCTTCGCCGTCGTGTTACCCGTCGTTTTCGAGACGATGCGGTCCGACTCGAGGACGGCGACGGTGTGGCCCGCCTCCTTCAACTCGATGGCCGCGGTGAGGCCGGTGATCCCGCCGCCGACGACCGCGACGTCGACGTCGACGTCGTCCGAGTCGAGGGGGTCGTAGTCGGTGTCGGGCGTGGTCGCCAGCCACAGCGACTCCGCGCGCGGGGAGTGGGGTGGAACGTCTGCCATGGGAGTGGTGTCCACCACGCACAACCCCAAAGGAGAGGGGGGTGCGCCCGCCGGCCGCGGACGACGGTCCCGGCCTCGAGCGACGGTCCCCGGTCCGTCAGGCCACTGCAGGCAGGCTGGCTTTCCCCGAGACGACGATAGCCCGGGTATGAGCCCGACCTTCTCCGACGACGACGTCGGGAAACGCATCGAAAACGTCGAAGGCGAGGCGATCGGACGCGTCACCGCCGTCGAGGAAGACGTCGCATACGGCGAGACGGACCCCGGGGTGACGGACTCGATCAAGGCGACCCTCGGGTGGGAGACCGACCGCGACGAAATCGTTTCCATCCGGGCCGACGACGTCAGCGAAGTCACCGACGAGGCGATCCGCCTCGAGGCATCCGGTGGGCTACACGACGAGGGCGAGGAGCGCGAGGGGGCCCACCACGGCGACGTCGTCGAGCGCCACGAGGACGCCGACGAGCGGAACGTCGGCGCCTCCGAGAGCGAGAACGCCGGGATTCGCGAGGCGGATTACGGCGACGCGAAGGTGCGATCGGGCGACGAGCGCCACCCGGACGACGCGGAGGCGCCCCCGGAGGGCGACGACACGGTCACGAAACGGCGCGGCGAGAAAGAGGGTCGGTGACGCCCTGGCCGCTCGAGTCGTCGTCCGCCGTCGACTCACAGCCCGAGCAGTCGCACGGCCAGTCCGAGGGCGACCAGTAGTACGCCGACGGCCGTGCCCACGAACGGCGGGAGGACCGGGATCGGAACGACGACGAGGACGACGCCGACAACGATCAGGATCGTCGAGGGGCGCACGACGGCGACTGCACCGCCATCGGAGATGCCCGTTGGCGTTGCCGTTGCAGGGTCACGAACCGGCACCGATCGGCCTGTCGGTCGGCGTCGAATCGGCATCGATCGGCGTCGAACCAGCACCAGTCGGCCTGAACCGGTCGACCTGAACCGGTCGGCGACGAACCCGTTCGAGACGGTACTCGCGGCCAACTGTTGGTTACACCCACGGCTCGGCTACACTTATCTCCCGGCGGCGCCGACAGCTGCGCATGACGATACGCGCGGAAATCCTCGTCTTCGACGGCTTCGACGAACTGGACGCCATCGGCCCCTACGAAGTGCTCGCGAACGGCGCCGCCGCCGGCGCGGACCTCGAGACGAACCTCGTGACGCTCGAGGAGGCCGACGACCTCGTGACCGCGAGCCACGGCCTCCGGATCGAACCGGACGGGACGCTCGGCCAGCCCGACCTGCTGATCGTCCCCGGCGGCGGCTGGGCGACCGGCGGGGGCGTTCGGGCCGTCGTCGAGGACGGGTCGGCCCCGTCCGCCGTCGAGAGTTGCTACGTCGACGGCTCGACGGTCGCCTCCGTCTGCACCGGCGCGATGGTGCTGGCCGAGGCCGGCCTGCTCGAGGGGAGACCCGCCACCACCCACGCCGTCGCGAAAGACGACCTCGAGGCGTACGCCGGTAGCGTGAAGGACGAACGCGTCGTCGACGACGGCGACGTGCTCACCGCCGGCGGGGTTACGTCGGGCCTCGACCTGACGCTGTGGCTGCTCGAGCGGGAGTTCGGCGAAGACATCGCGGGGCAGGTATCCGAGGAGATGGAGTACGAGCGCCGAGGCGAAATCGTCGGTTGAGTCGGCGGGGATGCGTCCAACCGACGCGTTTTCAGACTTCATCGCTACCGCAACGACAATCTCGCGACCGACACGACGATCCAGTACAGCCACTCCGTTTCAGCCGATCGGCCAACCGTCGCGGGCGGGAATGAAAGGGGCTGGCGCGCTCGAGGGCGCCGACGTCCGCAAGGGCGGAGCTCTTGCGCAGCCCGTCAGAAATCTTCGATTTCTGAGGACGATGTAAGCACCGGAACGTAGTGAGGAGCGCAACGAGTCAGCGCCCTCGAGGGCGCCAGGGGCTTTCAAAGAGTTCTCACGCTCTCGAGTGATGGCGCAGAACGATCGGAAAACTACCGACGACGGCCAAACGGCTATACGGAACGATCGAGTACCGAGGGCGTAAATGAGCGCTGTACTCTTCGACATGGACGGCGTGGTCGTCAGTTCGGAAGACTACTGGGTCGACTTCCAGCGCGAGGAGATCTTCCCCGCGGCGGTCCCCCACGACGACGTCGACGTCGCCGAAACCTCCGGCATGAACTTTCGCGAGATCTACGACTACCTCGAGGGCGAGTACGGGACGGCCATCAGCCGCGAGGAGTTCGTCGAGCTGTTCACCGAAGCGGCCGAGGAGATCTACACCGAACACGTCGACGTGCTCGACGGCCTCCACGACCTGCTCGCCGAACTCGAGGAGCGTGGGGTCACCGCCGCGCTCGTCTCCTCGTCACCCCACGACTGGATCGGCATGGTGCTCGAACGGTTCGACCTCGAGGGCGAGTCCGGCTTCGACCGCGTGATCAGCGCCGAGGAGATCGACGGCAAGAGCAAACCGGCCCCGGACATCTTCGAGTACGCCGCCGAGGAGGTGGGCCTGTCCCCCGAGGAGTGCGTCACGGTCGAGGACTCCGAGAACGGCGTGAAGGCCGCCTCGCGAGCGGGAACGGTCGTGGTCGCCTACCGAATCCCGGCCCACGGCGACATCGACCTCTCGCCGGCCGACGAGGTCGTGGAGTCGCCCGGGGAGCTTCGAGAGGCGGTGTTCGAGTGGGTCGACTGATCGGCGCTCGCGGATCGGGAGCCGTCGAAGCGGGATCGGGATCGGCTGCGGACCCCCGCCGTCGGCCGATATGCTGCCGCGGCTGAGAGGAGTCGTGTGGTATTTGATGGGCGCTAACAAGGGTGAACCATGGGCGCAGAGGACGGCACCGACTACGACTGCATCGAGTACGCCGCCGCCGACGGCGCGGCTCGAATCGCGCTGAATCGACCTGAGAAGCGGAACGCGTTGAACCCGCCGCTGCTTCGCGAACTCGAGGCCGCCATCGAGCGGGCCGAGGCGACGGAGGGCGTCCGGGCGGTCGTCGTGAGTGGGAACGGTCCGGCGTTTTCCGCGGGATACGACATAAGCGACGCCGAAACCGAGCGATCGGTCGACGATCGCATCCTGGAGCAGCGGACCCACCTCGAAGCGATCTTCTCGTCGCGGCTCCCATTCGTCGCGGCGGTCGACGGACCCGCGGTGGCCGGCGGGTGCAACCTCGCAATCTGCTGCGACCTCACGTTCGCCACGGAAACCGCCGAGTTCGGGTACCCCGACATGCACTTCGGCGAACCCCCGCCGAAGTTCGTCCTCCCGTTCGTGACGAACTCGCTGAAGCACGCTCGAGAGCTGCTCTACTCGGGGAAGACCGTCGACGCGGCCGAAGCCGCGGAGATGGGGCTGGTCAACCGCGTCGTCTCCGAGGGTGAACTCGACGCAGCCGTGGCGGCGGAACTCGCCGAGATCAAGAAGACGCCGAGCGCGGCCGTCGCCGTCGCGAAAGACCTGATCAACGGCGTCCAGGAGGCCCAGGGGTACAGGCGGTACGGTCGGGTCGACGAGTACGTCGGCGCGCTCACGATGGAGTCCGCGGCCGCGAAACGGTTCCGGGGGATCCGCGACGAGGACGGACTGGAGTCCGCGCTCGAGTGGATGCACGGAGCCGAGAAACCCTGAAGCCCGATCCCAACCTCGGTCCGAAACTCGGCCTGCGTCGCCGGATCCCGACGCTCACTCGACGACGACCGTCCGCGTCTCCGCGGCCGGAATCAGCGGCTCCTCGGGGAAGGCGACGCTCACGGTAAACTCGAGGTCGTCCGCGTCGGCGCCGAAGACGCCCACCGGCACCGTCTCCTCGTCCCGGAGGTAGGTTGCGCTGCTCGTCATCTCGACGCCGTTCACGGTGACGCGGATGCCGGCGCGGGCCGCCTCGCCGACGTTCCGAACCGTCACCTCGTGGACCGAACTCTCCCCGGACGCGACGGTCTCGGGGAACGCGCCCCAGTCGAACTCGACGGCGGGGAGCGACGTCGCGCCCTCGTAGACCCGCTCGGCGACGCCCTCGGAGAGGCCGGCCTCGACCAGCCCGGAGACGCCCGCCTCGAGGACGTCGTGGGGCGTCGAGAGCCCCTCCGTCGCCAGCTTGCTCGCCCGGCCCGACCCGACGCCGTCGATGGCCGTCAGGCCGACCGCGTCCTCGGCGACGCCGTTCTCGATGCGCGCCTCGACCCGCGTCGCGAGGTTCGCCTCCTGCGGGCCCGCGAAGCGGTCGAGGAACGCCCGCAGGGCCGAGACGAGGCGCGTCGCGTTCCGTCGGATGACCCAGGCGTCGCTCGAGAGTTCCGTGGGGGTCGTCCCGCTGGCCGCGCTGCGCAGGATCGCGAGCACCTTCCGCTCGCCGGCGTCGAGGTCGCCCGTCTCCTGACCCACGAGGACGGCGTTGATCGCGTCGCGCTCGGACTGGCGGGCCGAGACGGAGTCGAACTCCTCGGCGCGGGCGACCGCCTCGAGGACGTCCGCGTCGTCGATCCCCTCGGCCTCCGCGCGCTCGCAGAGGTCGGCGAACGCCGCGGCGGTGTCGAGGCGGAGGTAGTACTTCGAGGCCAGCACGCCCAGCGGCGTCGCCTCGATCGAGAGGTCCGCGCCCGTCTCGACGAAGCCCCGCTCGACGAGTTTCTCGAGGCAGTCCCGAACGCGCTTGCGGAGGTTCGGAAAGTCGTACTCATCGGGTTTCGACTGGCCGCGGACGTAGTAGAAGGTCGTCTCGAGCCAGTCCATCACGTCCTCGAGGTCGGTGATCGTCCCCATCGCGATCTCGGCGTTGAGGTGGGTCTCTAAGCTCTCGGCCAGCCGCGACTCGATCTCCTTGCCCTCCCGAAGCAGCCGTCGGTACGTGTCGGCGTCCGACCCGTCGCAGATCACCCAGCCGTAGCCGACGTCGTCGTAGCCGGGCCGGCCCGCCCGGCCGAGCATCTGGAGCACGTCGAGCGGGCTCATGTCCACCTCCCCCTCGAGGGGGTCGTGGAGCTTCGTGTCCCGGATGACGACGCAGCGGGCGGGCAGGTTCACCCCCCAGGCGAGCGTCGAGGTCGAAAAGAGCAGTTCGATCGCCCCCTCCTTGAACCACTTCTCGACGAAGTCCCGGTCGTGTTTCGACAGGCCCGCGTGGTGGAAGGCGACGCCGTCGGTGACCGACTTCCGCAGGGTGGCGTTCTCGAGGGTCTCCTTCTCGTCGTGGAAGTCGTAGTCGTGGAAGTCCCGACGGGCGGTCATCGGGATGTCCCGCTCCGCGATCTCGTCCCTGGCCTTCTTCGCCGCCTGGACGGTGTCCTGGCGGGAGGAGACGAACACGAGCGCCTGGCCGTCCTCCCGGAGGTGGGGTTCGGCGAGGTCGAGCGCCCGGTAGAGCCGTCGGTACTTGTCCGCGAAGGAGTTCTCGCCGTGCGTGTAGGTCTTGACGCCCGCGTTCAGGTCGACCGGGCGGTACTCGTCGCCGAACTCGAACGTGGTCTCGGGACTCGCGTCGAGCCACGCCGCCACGTCGTCGACGTTCGGCATCGTCGCCGACAGCGCCACGATCCGCGGATCGCACAGGCGCCGGAGCCGGGAGATCGTCACCTCGAGCACCGATCCCCGACGATCGGCGTCGAGCAGGTGGACCTCGTCGATGACGCAGACGTCGACGTCGGTGACGAAGTCGTACCGTCGAGAGTCGTGCTTTCGAGTGGCGGAATCGAGCTTCTCGGGCGTCATCACGAGGATGTCCGCCCGGCGCGCTCGTCTGGGATTGAGATCCCGCTCGCCGGTGACGACGTACACCGAGTAGCCCATCTCCTCGAAGCGGTCCCAGTCGGCCTCCTTCTCGTTCGTCAGCGCCCGTAGCGGGGCGATAAAGAGCGCCGTGCCGCCCTCGGCGAGCGCCTGACAGATCGCCAGTTCCGCGAGCGCCGTCTTCCCGGAGGCCGTCGGCGCGCTCGCGACAACGTTCTCCGTCGACTCGAGCAACGCGGGCAGGGCCTCGCGTTGCATCCGGTTGAATTCCTCGAAGGCGAAGGCGTCGGCAAAGTCGGGGAGAACCTCGGCAACCTCCATCAGACGGATACGGGAAGCGGTGGGTGAAAGGCGTTTCCTTCGCGTGGCGGTCCGCTCCGGCGGTCGATCCCGTCCGCGAAAGGGGGAACGTACGGGATCAGGGGTAGCCGCGTCGTTTCGCCCCACCGGCGGCCTCCGAGAGCGTCTCGAACTGCGTGCTGAGTTCGTTGCTCGCCTCCCCGGGATGGGGCACGCGCTCGAGCGTGAGATCGGGACCGGACGAGCCCGCGGTGTAGACGGTCAGGGTGCCGTAGCCGAGCAGTCGACCGAGGACGCCCTGCTCGAGGCTCGTGTTCTGGATCCGGTCGAGGCGAAACTGCGTGACGTCGCGGGAGACGACGCCGCGCTTCTTGTAGAGTTCCGTGGTGGTGAGGACGTACCGCGTGCTCACCCACGAGGCGTACCGGATCCCCGCCAGCGCGGCCCCGACCGCGAGCGCGCCGAATCCGACGAGCGACCACCACCCGGAGCCGCCGAAGGCGCTCCAGCCGACGAGGGCGACCCCGAGGAGCGCGAGCGCGACGCCGCCGGCAGCGCCGGGCCCCATCTCGATCGGGTGCGGGCGACTCTCCCAGACGATTTCCTCGTCGTCGCTCAGGTGGAGCCACTCCGGCGTGGCGCGAACGGGCATGGAACCGACCTACGCCGTCGCGGTCCGTAAAGGTAACCCGGGTAGCGACCGCATACCCGCCGAATTTCGCCGTTCAACGCCATCGATCCCGCGATCGACGAGGCGGACACGCTCTCGGACGCGTTGACCCCGCCGGTCCGACCACCACGGTTTTTCACGTCCGCCGTCCTTGTTCGGGTATGAGCCTCTCTCGAAAGCCCGACTGGCTGAAGATGCGGCCGCCGTCGGGGCGGGAGTTCGCCGACATTCGGGAGACCCTGCGCGAGCACGACCTCCACACCGTCTGCGAGGAGGCGAACTGTCCCAATCTCGGGGAGTGCTGGTCCGGCCGAGGCTCCTCGAGCGACGGGGGGACGGCCACGTTCATGCTGATGGGCGACCGGTGCTCTCGAGCGTGCAACTTCTGCGACGTGAAGACGGGCGGGATGGAGCCCCTCGACCCGGACGAGCCGGCGAACGTCGCGAGCGCCATCGCCGAGATCGGCCTCGACTACGTCGTCCTCACGAGCGTCGACCGGGACGACCTGCCGGACCAGGGCGCGGGCCACTTCGCCGAGACGATCCGCGAGATCAAAGCGCGCCACCCGGGTATCCTCGTCGAGGTCCTGATTCCGGATTTCCAGGGCGAGGAGCGCCTCGTGCAAAAGATCATCGACGCCGAACCGGACGTGATCGCCCACAACGTCGAGACCGTCGAGCGACTCCAGTGGCCCGTTCGCGACCGCCGGGCGGGCTACGAGCAGTCCCTGTCGGTCCTCGAGCAGGTCGACCGCGAGTCGGACATCTACACCAAGACCTCGATCATGCTCGGCCACGGCGAGTACGACCACGAGGTCTACCAGACGCTCGCCGACTGCCGCGAGCGCGGCGTCGACATCGTGACCCTCGGGCAGTACCTGCGACCCTCGATGAGCCACCTCGAGGTGAAACGGTACGACCACCCGGACAAGTACGAGACGTGGCGTCGGGTCGCCGAGGAGGAGTTAGGATTCCTGTACTGCGCCAGCGGGCCGATGGTCCGCTCGTCGTACAGGGCGGGCGAGCTGTTCGTCGACGCGGTCCTGCGCGAGGGACGCAGCGTCGAGGAGGCGCGGGCCAGCGCGCGGCGAAACGAATCCAACGAAAACGCGGCGTGATCGGGACCGGCCGGCGGTCCGCCGCGCGATCCGGCCGTCGCTACTCGTTCTGGACGAGGTCGCCCGAACAGTCGTACTCGAGCAGTTCGAACTCGGCGACGTCCGGTTCGTCGTCGTCCGGTCCGGCCTGGTCGGTCATCCCGTAGAGGGTGAGCGACTCGAGTTGCTCGTCGCCGTCGTGGTCGGCGTTCCACCGGTCGCAGAGGTAGTTGGCGTAGTACGAGCGGTGCTTCTCGTTGTCGGCGTAGCGCATATTCGAGACGTACTTGCGCTCGCGCGAGGTGTCGTAGGTCGCCTCGACGCTCGGCGGCCGATCCCAGTCGACGTCCTCCCCGGACCGCACGTCCACCTCGGTCCCGTCGGCGAGTTCTCCGGGGACGACGATCCAGCGGGTATCGGTGATCGGATCCGGCGCGAACATCCGCCAGCTCTGGTCGGCTCCGGTCGCGTCGAGGACCTCCTCGCCCGCGTCCGGAACCTCGGTGTAGTCGACCGCCTGGGCGTTCGAAAGGACGACCAGGACGAGGAAGACCCAGGGGATCGCCGTGCCGACCGCGGTCCGACTTCGGGCCGCGAGCGCGCGGACGCTCGAGGCCGACGGGATGGGCGACCGAATCGCCTCCGAGAGCGGTGGAACCGGCAGCGTCGGGACGGTCCGCTGGAGGTGCTCGAGGCCCCGTCGAAGGGGTGTCGCGACGCCGACCCGCGTCGCGAGCGCGGCGGCGCGGTCCCAGACGGCGGTCGGGTAGAAGATGATGAACGACGCCACGACGAACGCCGGGAACAGGTCGATCCAGAACGTGACGAACATGCCGAGGTGCATCCCGACGAACAGCGTGGCCAACGCCGCCCGCCAGTACCCCGTGAGCAGGATCAACAGCGGGGAGAGGAGGAGGAGCGCCATCCACGCGTAGGTGATCGCGCGCAGTAACGTGGCGTACTCGGCGAGGTGGTTTCCGAGCAGGATCGTGTACTGGTCGGCCTGGAAGATGTGGTAGACCGCCTCGCCCTCCATCCAGAGGTCGCCCCTGACCTTGTGGATCGCGTTCGTCACGTACATGAGGAGCACCTGCAGCAGGATCGCCATCGTCGCGACCGAGGTCACCGTCGTTCGGTCCCGGTCGATCCGGCGCGCGTCGATCGACCAGCGCTCGCCCAGCGGCAGGAAGATGCTCCAGAACAGCAGCATCCGTAAGAGCGTGTCACCGGCGTTGACGATCATGGGGTTGCGGGCGTGCAGCGAGAGTAACAGCACCCAGGAGGCGATCGTCGCGATCCGCGTCCGGTAGCCGAGCAGCAGGGCGAGCGCGAACGTCCCCGCGACGAGGAACAGGAGGGCTTGCACCCACGCCTCCCCCGAGAGGGCGTGCAGCGAGAAGTTCGACGGGTAGGTCGCGTGGAAGACGTCCACGGGGAGGACGCCGTCGTCCGTGTAGAAGACGACGAGCTGACGCGACCGGAGTGCGAGGTCGGCGAGTAGCAGGACGCCCAGTGCGATTCGGAGGGCCGCGAGCGCCCGGAGGTCGATCGCGAACCGTCGCGATACCCCACGGGAGACGCGGTCCAGTCCGTTCCCGAGTTTGCGTCGCGTCGCGGTGATCGAGGGGGTGGTGCGCTGAGACATCGTGTCCGTGAACCGTCTTCTCTCGAGTCGCGGGGAAACCGGGATAAGCTTGTTGGATGGTGAAACGCCGATTTTACCCTCGGCTCCGTCGGCGGGTCGACCGGAACGCTGAACTGAGCCGCCCCCCAATCCACCCGCAGCCGAATGCGCGACGAGATCCCTGACGGTGCCCCGATCGTCCTCTTCGACGGCGTCTGCAACCTCTGTAACGGGTTCGTCCAGTTCATCGTGCCGCGGGACTCGGCGGGGACGATCCACTTCGCCTCCCTCCAGTCCGACGCGGGCAAGCGGTTGCTCGCCGACCACGGCCTCCCGACCGACGAACTCGAGTCGATCGTCCTGATCGAGGGCGACGACTGTTACGTCAAGTCGGCGGCAGTCGCCCGGATCGCCACCCACCTCGGCGGCGTCTACCGCCTGCTCGGGGGACTCAGGTTCCTGCCGCGGCCGATCCGGGACCGCGCCTACGACTTCGTCGCCGCGCGCCGGTACCGCTGGTTCGGGAAGAAGGATCGGTGTGCGATGCCGACGGACGACGCCTTCCGGGACGTGCAGTCGCGGTTTCTCGAGTGAGCGGATTCCGACGAGCCGGTTCTCCCGGTCCGAGTCGTCGGCCATCTGCCAGTATCTCGAGGTGATCGCTCGCTCGCAGACCGACCGATCGTCCACTCCCGCGCCCCGGTTCGTCGCTCCGGTTAGAGTTCGTCCGCGAGCGCGCAGATTATCGATCATTCGGTCGGTTCCGCCCCAGTCGAGTCGTCACCCCGGCGGAAGTCTGGCAATAATCTCACCGATAGTAAAGTATTTTGGGTAACTCCTTTATCGAGAGCGATCGTTGGGTAGCGTATGCACAGGTGGGATCATCCGTGAGTACGTTACAGCGCGACCCCCGCGAGCGAGTACAGGTCCTCGACGAGAACGGCCGGGTCAGGGAGGGCGCGACGGTGCCCGACCTCACCGAAGACGACCTCGTCGGCATGTACGAGCACATGCGCCTGGCGCGCCACTTCGACGAGCGGGCGGTGAGCCTCCAGCGACAGGGGCGGATGGGGACGTATCCGCCGCTGTCGGGCCAGGAAGGGTCCCAGATCGGCAGCGCGTACGCCCTCGACGAGGAAGACTGGGCCTTCCCCAGCTACCGCGAGCACGGGGTGGGCCTGGTCCGGGGCCTCTCGCTCGAGCGGACCCTCCTCTACTGGATGGGCCACGAGCAGGGGAACTACATCCCCGAGGAGGTGAACATGTTCTCGGTGGCGGTGCCGATCGCGACGCAGATCCCCCACGCGACGGGCGCGGCGTGGGCGTCGAAGCTGAAAGGCGAGCGGAAGGCCTTCTGCTGTTACTTCGGCGACGGGGCGACGAGCGAGGGTGACTTCCACGAGGGGCTGAACTTCGCGGGCGTCTTCGACACGCCGAACGTGTTCTTCTGCAACAACAACCAGTGGGCCATCTCGGTGCCCCGCGAGCGCCAGACGGCGAGCCAGACCATCGCCCAGAAGGCCACCGCCTACGGCTTCGAGGGCGTGCAGGTCGACGGGATGGACCCCCTCGCGGTCTACCAGGTGACCCGCGAGGCCGTCGAGAAGGCGAAGGATCCGGGCGAGGGCGAACTCCGCCCGACGCTGATCGAGGCGGTCCAGTACCGCTTCGGCGCCCACACCACGGCCGACGATCCCTCCGTCTACCGCGAGGACGAGGAGGTCGAACGCTGGCGGCGCAAGGACCCCATCCCGCGACTCGAGGCGTACCTCCGAAACGAGGGGATGCTCGACGACGAGCGCGTGGACGCGATCGAAGAGCGGATGAGAGCGGAGGTGGCCGACGCCATCGAGACGGCGGAGAACGTCGAGCGACCCGACCCCGAGGAGATCTTCGCCCACGTCTACGAGGGGATGCCGAAACGGTTACGGGAGCAACGCGAGTGGTTCGAAACGATCCGCGAGGCGCACGGCGACGACGCCCTCCTGGAGGAGTGACCATGGCGACCGAATCAGGACCATCAGGAACGGACGCGGCAGTCGAATCGGAGACCGAGAGCCTCACGCTCGTGCAGGCGGTCCGTGACGGCCTCCACACGGAGATGCAGCGCGACGAGGACGTCGTCGTCATGGGCGAGGACGTCGGGAAGAACGGCGGGGTCTTCCGCGCGACGGAGGGTCTCTACGACGAGTTCGGCGAGCACCGGGTGATCGACACCCCGCTGGCCGAGTCGGGCATCGTCGGGACGGCCATCGGGATGGCCGCCTACGGCATGCGCCCGGTCCCCGAGATCCAGTTCCTCGGCTTCATCTACCCGGCGTTCGACCAGATCGTCTCCCACGCGGCCCGGCTCCGGACGCGCTCACGCGGCCGGTTCACCTGTCCGATCACGATCCGCGCCCCCTACGGCGGCGGCATCCGCGCGCCCGAGCACCACTCCGAATCCTCGGAGGCGATGTTCGTCCACCAGCCCGGGCTCAAGGTCGTGATCCCCTCGACGCCGTACGACGCGAAGGGGCTGCTCGCGAGCGCCGTCCGGAGCCCCGACCCGGTGCTCTTCCTCGAGCCGAAGCTCATCTACCGGGCCTTCCGCGGGGAGGTCCCCACCGAGTCGTACGAAGTGCCCATCGGCGAGGCGGCCGTCCGCCGCGAGGGCGAGGACGTCTCGGTGTTCACGTGGGGTGCGATGACCCGCCCGACGCTCGAGGCCGCCGAGAACCTCGCCGAGGAGGGCATCGACGCCGAGGTGGTCGACCTGCGGACGCTCTCGCCCCTCGACGACGACGCGATCGTCGAGTCGTTCACGAAAACCGGGCGGGCGGCCGTCGTCCACGAGGCCCCGAAGACGGGCGGTCTCGGCGCCGAGATCACCGCGACGATCCAGGAGGAGGCGCTGCTCTACCAGGAGGCGCCCGTCAAGCGCGTCACCGGCTTCGACACGCCGTTCCCGCTGTACGCCCTCGAGGACTACTACCTGCCCGAACCGGCGCGCATCGAAGACGGCATTCGCGAGGCGGTGGAGTTCTAACGCGTTCCGTTTCGGTCGTCCGTTTTGGCCGAACGACGCGCCGACTCGAGGAGCAGCGGGGCCGTCACCTCACCGTCGAGTCGGCCCGCGATACCGACCAAAACGGTATGTGAGCGGGGCGTGAAGTCGTGGTATGCGCGAATTCAAACTCCCGGACGTCGGCGAAGGCGTCGCCGAGGGCGAGCTGGTCTCGTGGCTCGTCGAGGCGGGCGAGGAGGTCACCGAGGATCAGCCGGTCGCGGAGGTCGAGACGGACAAGGCGCTCGTCGAGATCCCCTCGCCGGTCGACGGCACGGTTCGCGAACTGCTCGTCGACGAGGGCGAGACGGTCCCCGTCGGAACGGTGATCATCACGTTCGACGTCGAGGGCGAAGAGGACGAGGAGGAAGCGGCCGCGGAAGAGACGCCCACGGAGGCCGAGCGAGCCGGCGAGACCGCGGACGTCGACGACGCCGAAGCCCCGGATGAAGCCGAGGAACTCGAGGTCGACGTCGAGGAGGCCGCCACCCCCGAGGGGCGCGTCTTCGCGCCGCCGAACGTCCGCCGGCTGGCCCGCGAGGAGGGCGTCGACATCTCGCGGGTCGAGGGGAGCGGTCCGTCGGGGCGGATCACCGCCGCCGACGTGGAGGCCGCCGCCGACGGCGCCACGGAGGAGGCCGCGGAACCGGCTGCGACGACCGAGGGGGACGCCACCTCCGGCACCGCCGAGACGGCAGCCGCCTCGAGCGCGGCCGAATCCGCGGCCCCCGAGGGGGTCGACTCGGCAGACCGCGACCGGACGCTCGCCGCGCCGGCCACCCGCCGGATCGCCCGGGAAGAGGGCGTCGACATCGACGCCGTGCCGGCCGCGGAGGAGCGCGACGGGCAGCCGTTCGTCACGCCCGAGGCGGTTCGGGAGTACGCCCAGGCCCAACGCCGCGCGCAAGAAGCGGACCGCGAGGCGCTCGAGGCGGGCGAACCGGTCTCGACGAAGGGCATCGAGGGCGAGTTCGCCGAGGGCGAGCGCGAGCGCCGGGAGCCGTTCCGGGGCGTCCGGAAGACGATCGCCGACGCGATGGTCGAGTCGAAGTACAGCGCGCCGCACGTCACCCACCACGACGAACTGGACGCGACCGAACTCGTCGAGACGCGCGAGCGGCTCAAACCCCGCGCCGAGGAGCGGGGCATCCGGCTCACCTACATGCCGTTCGTGATGAAGGCCGTCGTCGGCGCGCTGAAGGAGTTCCCCGAGATGAACGCGGTGATCGACGACGACAACGAGGAGATCGTCTACCGCAACTACTACAACGTCGGCGTCGCCACCGCGACCGACGTCGGGCTGATGGTCCCGGTCGTCGAAGACGTCGATCGGAAGGGGCTGCTCCAGCTCGCCTCCGAGATGAACGAACTCGTCCAGAAGGCCCGCGACCGAACCATCTCGCCCGGCGAACTGCGCGGCTCGACGTTCACGATCACGAACATCGGCGGCATTGGCGGCGAGTACGCCACGCCCATCCTCAACTACCCCGAGGCGGGCATCCTCGCCCTCGGCGAGATCAAGCGTAAGCCCCGCGTCGTCACGGACGAGCACGGCGAGGAGTCGATCGAACCCCGCTCGGTGCTGACCGTCTCGCTGTCGTTCGACCACCGCCTCATCGACGGCGCCGTCGGCGCCCGGTTCGCGAACGCCGTGATCGAACGCCTCGAGAACCCCGACCTTCTCTTGCTCGAGTGATTCGACCCGGGGCTCACGGCCGCCCTCGAGATTCGCCCTCGATCCTCGATGCGCTATCCGCGGGCGTCCGCCGCGTCGAGGGTCGGGTCGTCCCGCCGTCAGTCTCGGAGCTCGTGATCGGAAGGGGAAGCGGACGCGAATTCGGAGTCGGAATCAGAATCGAAATCGGAGTCGGCGTCGACGGTCGAGTCGGCCTCCGATCCGGTGGTCGGCGCGGAATCGGCCGGCGACTCGACCGCCGCGTCGGAGTCCCGATCGGAACCCTGCGCCGGGTCGGAATCCCCACCGGAGCCCGACGTCGATCCGGCGTCCCCGCGAGTTTGCGTCCCGTCGTCCCGAACGCAGCCGGCGCTGAGAGCGACCCCACACGCAACCAGATATCGTCGACGGCGCATACTCGAGGAGTCGAGCCACCCCGCCAAGTCAATTTTGCAGGCAGTACCGACACTCGAGTCGGACGGAGTGTCGCCTCGGGTGGAACACCGGCCCGCGAAGTCACTCCTCGGATCGCGAGGGATCGGGGTCGGGGTCGGTGACGAACGCGAGCAACTCGTCGTCGTCCACCTCGAGGCCCTGCCGGCGGAAGAAGGCGGCGACGTTCCGGCAGTCGCGCTCGAGGAAGTCGCGGCTGTTGGGGTGGTGCACGGTGACGGCCTGGCCGAGGTCGATCACGACGAGGTGGCCCTCGTGGACGACGACGTTGTACTCGCTCAGGTCGCCGTGGATCAGGCCGGCGGCGTAGAGCCGGCGCATGTACTCCCGGACGACCTCGTAGGCCGTCCGCGGGTTCTCGACGTGCACCTCGCCGAGGCGCCTGGCTCGCCCGTCGAACTCGTCGCCGATGTACTCCATCACGAGGACGTTCCGCTCGGTCGCGATCGGGTCGGGGACGCGGACGCCCGCGTTCGCCGCGCGCTTGAGGTTCGCGTACTCCTTTTTCACCCACGCGAGGACGACGTCCTTCTTCCGGCCGCCCAGGCCCTCGAAGCGGGGATCGCCCTCGAGGTAGTCGCGCATGTGCCGGAAGTTCGAGGCGTTGATCCGGTAGACCTTGACGGCGACCTCGCGGTCGTCTCCGAGCGCCTGGTAGACGTTCGCCTCCTTGCCCGTCGAAACGGGTCCGCCGAAGGCCTCCACGTGGCCGTCCTGGACCAGTTTGTACAGCGCCGCGAGCGTCGCGTCGTCGAACACCGACTGCTCGACCTTGAACTGGTCCGCGTCGGTGATGCGCTTTCGGAACTGCTCGAACTCGCGGTCGCGCTTCCTGGCGATCCGGTCGGCCTCCGTGTCGGAGACGTCGATCTCCTCCCACTCGTCGCCCGGCGTCTCCGCCTCGTCGGGGTCGATCAGACCGAACTCCGTTTCCGAACCCATCTATCGGAACGTAGGGTCCCGAGCGGGTAAAAGGGTCGGTCGCGGGGCTCGAGGCCGACCTCGACTTCGACCCCGGATTCAGACTCGAGACCGACTCAGGGCGCCGGCGGCGCCCCCTCGTAGGCGCCGTGGTCGTTGTAGAAGTTGAGCATCGCGAACTTGAGCTTCTGCGGGCCGATGTCGATCAGTTCCTCGCGCTCCTCGTAGGGGAAGGTGCCGTTGACGCTGTACTTGCCCAGGTCGCCTTTCGCCGACCGCGAGTAGCGCCGATCCAGCAGCGCGCGCACGCCGACGTCCTCGGGCGAGCGGATCACCCGACCCAGCGCCTGTCGAGTCTTGCGGACCGTGGGGATCTCGACGGCGTAGCGCCAGCCGGTGTCGGTGCCGTCGAACGCCGCGTCGTAGGCCTCCTGAACGGCCTCCGCCCGGTCGTCGAGGTGGGGGTAGGGGACGCCCACCACGAGGACGGTCCGGGCGTCGTCGCCGTCGAAGCTCACCCCCTCCGCGAGGGTGCCCCACAGCGACGTGAGGAGGACGGCGTCGTCGTCCGCGACGAACTCCCGACGGAGCTCTTCGACCGACGTTCCCGGCTCGTCGAGGTAGAGTTCGGACTCGAGGTCGGCCGACTCGAGGCGCTCGGCGTACCTGCTCGCCTCGCCGTAGTTGGGGAAGAAACAGAGGGTGTTCCCGGGCGTGAAGCGGACGGCGTCGCGGATCGTCCCCGCGACGGTCTCCTGGACCTCGGGGTCGTCGCGCGCGGAGGCGAACAGGGGCGGCGTCTCGACGGCGTAGGTCCGGCGGTTCTCCTCGGGGAACTGGATGCCGTAGGCCATCGTGACCGGATCGGAGAGGCCGAGCACGTCCTCCGTCACCTCGAACGGCTGGACGGTCGCGCTCATCAACACCGTCGCGTACACCTCCTCGAACAGTCGACCGGTCACCTGCCGGGGGAGGCACGAGTAGAGTTCCGCGCGGCCGTAGACCTCGCCGGTCCCCGTATCGCGGCGGACGGAGACGACGGGGTACAGCCCCTCGTTCGTCCCCTCGTTCATCCACGCGTTCACGAACGCCGCGGCCTGCAGGGTCTGGCACTCCGTCCGGGTGGCGGTCTCACCCTCGCGGTAGGCCTCCTCGTACTCCTCGTCGAGGCGCTGACCGAGCTTCGTCGCCGCCTCGAGGTCGCCCTCGATCCCCTGGCCGGAGTACCGCTGGAGGAAGGCGAGCGTCAGGTCGTCCCGGCGGTCCTCGTTGCCGATCGGGACGTCCTCCCAGTTCTCGCCGACGCGCTCGCGGGCTCGCGGCCCCCGGCCGCTCGCCTTCTTCGAGGCGTTCCACGCCTCGCTCTCCCCGAACCCGAACGAGTCCTCGTAGGTGTCGACGAGGGCGTTGCGGAACGCGGCGAGGACGTTCACGGCGTCGTCGGCTCGCGGATCGTCCGTCTCGGCGAGCTCGTCGAGCGCCTGGTCGAAGGTGCGCTCGGAACACGTCCGCGTCGCGTGTTCGCGGGCGGCGTCTTCGACGTTGTGAGCCTCGTCGAAGACGGCGATGACGTCCTCGGGGTCCCGACCGAGCCACCGGAAGAACTGCTCGCGGATCATCGGATCGAGCAGGTGGTGGTAGTTGCAGACCACGAGGTCGACGCCCTCGATGCCCTCTTTCAACAGCTCGTAGCCGCAGAGGTGGCGCCCCTCGGCGTACTCGAAGATCTCGTCGGGCGTGCGCACGCCGTCGAACAGCCAGCCGAAGAAGTCGTCCGTCGCCTCGAGTTGCGTGAGGTTGTTCCGGTAGTACTCGCAGACGTTTTGCTCCTCGAGGTCCTCGATCCGGTCCTCGAGATTCTCGAGTTCGTCCATCACGGCGCTGCGGGCCTCCGCCGCGGAGCCGTCGCCGCCCCGGCTCTCCTCCAACAGTTCGCCCTGTCGGCGCTCGAGCTGGGCCTTATCGCCCTCGGCGTCGACGAGCGCGCGGGTGTTGTCCCGCAGGGCCTGACACTCCTCGTAGCCGACCTCGATGTGGCACATCGAGGCCTTCCCCTTGAGGACCACCGCCCGGATGGACTCCTCTCGGGAGATCGCGCGGGCTTCGGCGACGAACTGGCGCATCTGCTGGTGGACGTTCGTCGTGATGACGACCGTCTTCCCCCGCTCGCGGGCGACCTCGAGGGCGGGCACGAGCGACGAGAGGGTCTTGCCGGTCCCGCAGGCGCCCTCGAAGAGGACGTCCTGCCCGCGGGAGAGGGCGTTGTAGATGCGGTCCATCGCCTCGCGCTGATTCTCGTACGGCTGGTCGTACGGGAAAAAGCGCATGTACCCGGCTATCTCGGACACGGTGAGAGAGTGGTTCCCGAACCGATAAAAACGTTCGTCTCACGCCCCCTCGAGCCCCGGGTCGGTCGAGGGCCGCTTCGGGTCCGCGGGCGTGACAGTCAGGATCGTCTCGAGACGAACCTATGAGGCTCGAGCGCGTACGTCACCCCGTGTCTAACGACGACTCGCTCGACGACCTGCTCGACGAACTCGACGCCCACGGCGACCTGGAGACGGCCGAACAGGTGCTGTCGATCCGGATGGAGAAGCGCCGGTACGGCAAGCCGGTGACCATCGTCGAGGGGTTCGACCTGCCCCGGTCGGAGGTGCAGTCGATCGCCTCCGACCTCAAGAGCGCGATGGGAACCGGCGGGACGGTCGACGAGGGGCGGATCGAACTCCAGGGCGACCACCGCGACCGGGTGCCCGCGCTGCTCGAAAAGCGCGGCTTCCAGGTCCGGGACTGACGCGCGACCGAGCCCGCCTCGAGGTCCTCCTCGGCCGCGGCGGCGACAGTGGCGGCCACGAACGGCGGACGACGGTCGGCGCCGGGAAACGCCGATGGTACGCCGCTCGATCGCGACCCCCGTCGACTAACGCCGAGAGAACATCGCTTTTCCCACCTTCTGGTGAGCGTCGCGCGCGGAAGGATCAAGGGACCGCCCCCGATCCGCCTCGTCGCGCGATGCTCTGACGGCGACCCCGGAGCGAACCGCCCCCACCACCACATATAATATCGTCGGCGCTAAAGATAGGTTTAGAGATGTCTAAATCTTTGCTCGACTCACCCGCTGCGGGCGGTGAGCGGGCGTGAACGAGTTGCTCGCAGTCTTTCTCGAGACCCTGCGCGCCGGCTACGTGCAGGTGAGCGTCTTCGTCGCGATCACGGTCCTCGCGTTCGGCCTCCTCCAGTACCGGACCGGCGGTGCCGCGCTCGCCGCGCTCGAGGACAACGAGCGGTTCCAGCCCTTCTTCGGCGGCCTCCTCGGGTTGACGCCGGGTTGTGGCGGTGCGATCGTCGTCATGCCGCTGTACGTCCGCGGGAGCGTCAGCTTCGGCACCGTGGTCGCCACCCTCGGCGCGACGGCGGGCGACTCGGCGTTCGTCATCCTCGTGCTCGCCCCCGAGGCCGCCCTCTACGCCTACGCGATCGCCTTCGCCGCCTCCGTCGTCACCGGCTACCTCGTCGACACCGTCGGTCTCGGCGTCACCCGCATCGACGCCGCCGTCGCGAAGCTCTCGCCCGCCGCGACCGACGGCGGCACCCCCGTCGCGGCCGGCGGCGGTGCCGTCCGGCCCAACCCCACCCACGACTACCCCGGGAAGCCGCCGACCCACGCCCACCGCGAAGGGCCGGATCGCACCTCTCGAGTGCTCACGCCGCTCTCCCACGGCGCTCACGTGGCGTGGTGGGGCACCGCCCTCGCCGGGCTCGTCCTGGGGACGCTCTACCTGCTCCGGGGCGGCCCCGAGGTCGACCTGACCCTCGGGTTCGGCTTCGACGGCCTGTTCACCGCCGTCGGCATCGCCGGCGCGGTGCTCTCGCTGTACCTCTACGCGGTCGGCCGCCACTACGTCGGCGAGGGGCAGGTCGCCCGCGCTCGAGACTCGTTCTCGTCGGTCTACGACACGCTGACCCACGCGGCGATGGAGACCAGCTTCGTCACCGTCTGGGTGCTCGTGGCGCTCGCGGGCTACGAGTACGCCGTCTTGCTCACCGGCTTCGACGTCACCGCGCTGGCTGCGTCGGCCGGAATCCTCGCACCCGTCGGCGCCGCGGTCGTCGGGCTCATCCCCGGCTGCGGGCCGCAGATCGTGCTGGCGAGCGTCTACGCCGAGGGCGGCCTCCCGTTCTCCGCGCTGACCGCCAACGCGATCAGCCAGGACGGCGACGCGCTGTTCCCCCTGCTCGCGATCGACCCGAAAGCCGCGATCGTCGCCTCGATCTACAACTTCCTGCCCGCCGTCGTCGTGGGGATCGCGCTCCACCTGCTGTGGGCGCCCGTTTTCGGCATGCGGGAGTTCGGCTTCGGCGTGCTCTGATCGAACTCGAATCCCCCCATCTCAACCGGGGCACACCCCATAACTATACCCGGCGTCGGTGTGCGATCCCCATGGCACAGTCAGACGAACCGTCGTCGGGTGACACCGACGGCCACGACCACGACCACGCGCACGCTCACGCCCACGATCACGCGGAGCACGGTCACGAGGGGCCGGGTTACGCGACGCCGCAGGCGGCCATCGAAGAGGGTGACCGGGAGGAACTCGCCTACGTCATGGGCCTCTACGTCGGGACCGACGTCGACGCGTCCGACTTCGTCGCCGTCGTCGACCTCGATCCGGACTCCGAGACCTACTGCGAGATCGTCGACCGCGTCGAGATGCCCGAGAAGGGCGACGAACTCCACCACTTCGGGTGGAACGCCTGCTCGTCGTCCTGCCACGTCGACGGCCTCGAGCGCCGCCACCTGCTCGTCCCCGGCCAGCGCTCGTCTCGGATCCACGTGATCGACGCCGCCGACCGCCGCGACCCCGAACTCGAGACGGTCATCGAACCCGAGAAGGTGTTCGAACACGACCTCTCGGCGCCACACACGGTCCACTGCGTCCCCGAGGGGAAGATCCTGATCAGCATGCTCGGGGACGCCGACGGCGAACTGCCGGGAGGCTTCCTCGAGTTGAACCACGACTTCGAGGTCGAAGGCCGGTGGGAGCCGCCGGGAGAGATCGAGATGAACTACGACTACTGGTACCAGCCCCGCCAGAACGTGATGGTCTCGAGCGAGTGGGCGGCGCCGAAGACGTACTACCCGGGGTTCGACCTCGAGGACGTCGAGGAGGGCAAGTACGGGCGCAGGCTCCACGTCTGGGACTGGGAGGAGGGGACGGTCGAGCAGACGATCGACCTCGGCGAGGAGGGCCTGATTCCGCTCGAGGTGCGGTTCCTGCACACGCCGGAGTCGACCCACGGATTCGTCGGCGCCGCGCTGTCGTCGAACGTGTTTCACTTCTGGAGGGACGAGGAGAGCGCGGCGCCACGCGCCGCGGAAACGGCGAGCGGTGACGAACCGCGAGCCAGCGGTGAGTACCGCGCCGAGAAGGTCATCGACTTCGAGTCCCGCGAACACGAGGACTGGGACATGCCGGTCCCCGCGCTGCCGACGGACATCCTGATCTCGATGGACGACCGCTACCTGTTCGGCTCGAACTGGCTCCACGGGGAGGTATGGATGTACGACATCTCCGATCCGGCGAACCCGCGACGGGCCGACTCGCTCTCGGTCGGGGGCCACTTCGGCGAGATTCAGGAGGTCCAGGGTCGCGATCTGGTCGCGGGCCCCCAGATGCTGCAGCTCTCGCTCGACGGCGAGCGCCTCTACTGGACCACGTCGCTGTTCTCGAGCTGGGACAACCAGTTCTACCCCGAGGAGGGCGAGCGCGGATCCGTGATGCTGAAAGCCGACGTCGATCCCCGAAACGGGACGATGGACCTCGACGAGGAGTTCCTGGTCGACTTCGGCGACCTCCCGGCGGGACCGGCCCGCGCCCACGAGATCCGGTGGCCCGACGGCGACTGCACGAGCGACGTCTGGCAGTGACGGCGGACGACGTCGACGTCGCGCTCGAGTGGCCCGGGGCCGACGGCCGAACGCGGACGGTCGCGGTCCGATCCGACGAGACGGTCGTCGAGGCGGCCGAACGCGCCGGGATCGGGATCCCGTACGGCTGTCTCACGGGGGCCTGTGGAACCTGTACGGGACGGGTGGTCGAACCGGATGCACCCGTCGACGAGCTGTTCGACTATCGGCGTTCCCCCAGGGCGCTCAAACCCCGCCACGAGGCCGACGGCTACGTCCTGCTCTGCATCGCGACGCCGAAACGGGAGTGTCGCGTGCTAGTCGGCTCGAGCGTGCTGGCCGAACTCGTCGAGAATCCGTGGAAGTAGCGTCGAATCCCACGAACTGGAGTCGTTCGACCGTCCGAAACGGACAGGAACCGGACGACACGACGGCGGTCGCGGCCCCGGTGTCAGTTATAATCCAGATCGCAGTCGCGTACAGCCTTTTCCCGCTGTCCTTCCTAGAGACGGGCGTGACAACATCGAGCGCGAGACGGCGAACGGGGATCGAACCATGAGTAGCCACGACGTGATCCTCGAGTGGCCGGACGGCCGGAGCGATACCGTGACGGTCGAACCCCGGGAGACGGTGCTCGACGCGGCCCTTCGGGAGGGAATCCGACTCGCGTACGACTGCCGGAAGGGGACCTGTACGGCCTGCGTGGGCCGAGTTCGCTCCGTCGACGGCGACGCGGACGGGGACGAGGACGGAGACGGCAGAGCCGAACCCGGTGAGGCCGACGGAGGGTCCGGCGATCGGCAATCGGTCGACGCCGCGAGGGCCTTCGACTACCGCCGTTCGCCCATGGCCCTGACGGAGGAGGAGCGAGCGGACGGCTACGCGCTGCTGTGTATCGCGCTGCCCCGGGCCGACTGTCGCGTGTCGGTCGGGCCGATGATTCGCGCGGAGATCGGCGACAGTCCGTGGGGGTAACGACCGATCGTCGACGCCGCGGTCCGGATCGGTCGAACGGGGCGGGTGAGGCCGGTCGCGCCGGTCGCGCCGGTCGAATCGGTCGACGTCCGCGACGCGATGGGCTCGCGGGCCTGCCTCCCCACCCTCGAGAAGATCGATGAGAAGAACGTCGACGTCGGTGACACCGTTCGGGTCCGGCGTGCCGGGGCGAGTTAGAACTCCTCGGCCGGCGGCGCGATGCCCTCGTCCTCGCCGCCGTCCAAGTCGAACTCCTCGCGCACCTCGCGGATCCGATCGCGGATGTCCGCCGCCAACTCGAACTCGAGATTACTCGCCGCCTCCTGCATCCGCTCCTCGAGTTCGGCGACGTACCGCGCGGCCTCGTCGTCGTCCTCGAGGTCCCTGCCGGCGACGCCCGACGTGTCCGTCTTGCTGCCGGGCAGGTTCGACTCGCTGACCGCCTTCTCGATCGTGGTCGGTTCGTAGCCGTGTTCCTCGTTGAACTCCTGCTGAATTTCGCGGCGGCGCTGGGTCTCCTCGATGGCCGACTCCATCGCGTTCGACGGGTCGTCGGCGTAGAGGATTACCTCCCCGTGGACGTTGCGGGCCGCCCGACCCATCGTCTGGACGAGCGTCGTCTCGCTGCGGAGGAAGCCCTCCTGGTCGGCGTCCAGAATCGCGACGAGGCTCACCTCGGGGATGTCCAGGCCCTCTCGCAGGAGGTTGATCCCCACGAGCACGTCGATCTCGCCCAGCCGAAGGGAGCGGATGATCTCGTGGCGCTCGAGCGTGTCCGTCTCGTCGTGCATGTACTCGACGTTCACGCCGGCCTCCTCGAGGTACTCGGTGAGGTCCTCGGCCATCCGCTTCGTGAGCGTGGTGACGAGGGTGCGCTCGTCGCGCTCGATCCGCTCGTCGATCCGGTCCATGAGGTCGTCGATCTGGCCCGTGGCGGGCGCGACTTCGACTTCGGGGTCGACGAGGTGGGTCGGGCGAACGATCTGTTCGACGATCCGCTCGCTCTCCTCGCGCTCGTAGTCGCTCGGCGTGGCGCTGACGTAGAGGCTCATGTCCGTCTTCTCCTCGAACTCCTCGAACGTCAGCGGCCGGTTGTCGTAGGCCGTGGGGAGGCGAAAGCCGTTCTCGACCAGCGAGTCCTTCCGGGACTTGTCGCCGGCGTACTGGCCCCTGATCTGGGGGAGGGTGACGTGCGATTCGTCGACCACCGTCAGGAAGTCGTCCGGGAAGTAATCGAGCAGGGTGTAGGGGGTGTCGCCCGGGTCGCGGTCGTCGAGATAGACTGAATAATTCTCGATGCCCGAGCAGTAGCCCGTCTCGGCCATCATCTCGAGGTCGAACGTCGTCCGCTCCTCGATGCGCTGGGCGGCGATGAGGTCGCCCTTTCGCTCGAAGTACGAGATTCGCGAGTCTAAGTCCTCGCGGATCTCCTCCATCGCCCGCTCGAGTTTGGCGTCCGGGATCGAGTAGTGCTCGGCCGGGTGGACGAGCACGGCGGGTTCCTCGCTCTTGACCTCGCCCTCGAGCGGGTCGACCTTGACCATGCGGTCGATCTCGTCGCCCCAGAGTTCGACGCGAACGGCGTAGCGGCCGTACATCGGGAAGATCTCGATCGTGTCGCCGCGCACGCGGAAGGTGCCCTGGGTGAAGTCGACGTCGTTGCGCTCGTAGTTCAGGTCGACGAGACGTTTGAGCAACTCGTCGCGGCCGACCTCCTCGCCCACCTCGAGGCGCAGGGACATGTCCACGTAGTTGCGCGGGTCGCCGAGGCCGTAGATGGCGGAGACGGAGGCGACGACGATGACGTCCTCCCGCGTCAGGAGGGAGCGGGTCGCGGAGTGGCGAAGCCGGTCGATCTCGTCGTTGATCGAGGCGTCCTTGTCGATGTAGGTGTCCGTCTGTTCGACGTACGCCTCGGGCTGGTAGTAGTCGTAGTACGAGACGAAGTACTCGACGGCGTTGTTCGGGAAGAGGTTCCGAAACTCCTCGTAGAGCTGGGCGGCGAGCGTCTTGTTGTGGGCGATGACGAGCGTCGGCTTCTGGACCTCCTCGATCACCCACGAGACGGTGTTCGTCTTCCCCGAGCCCGTCACGCCGAGCAGGGTCTGCTTTTCCATCCCCTCCGCGTAGCCGGCTGCCAGCCCCTCGATGGCCTCCGGCTGGTCGCCCGCGGGGTCGAACGGCGCGTCCACCTCGAACGGCTGGGCGGCGTCCGGACGGTCCGGCTGCAGTGGGCCTCGCGTGTCGCTCACAGTGGTCGGAGTGAGGGGCCGGAGGCACTTGACGGACTCGCTTGGCCGCCGATCGGCGCCCTCGAGAGCCGAAACGGAGCGCTCGGCGTCCCCGTTCCGCCGGTCGTACCCGGACGTGGACGTCCCGATTCCGTCGGCCCCGCTCGGGCGGGGACCTCCCGAAGCCGGCGCCCACCCTCAGACCGGGACCTCCCGACCCTGCCGGTCGGCGTAAGCGTCGAGGACCTCCCGGTAGCGGTTCTGGACCGTTATCGCGCTCACGTGGGTCGCCTCCTCGACCGCCTCCTGGGTGAGGGCCTCGTTGGTCAGCCGGGCGGCCGCGTACAGCGCCGCTGCGGCGATGCTGGCCGGACTCCGGCCGCTGTGGAGCGCCGCCGCCTTCGCCGCCGCGAGCAGCTTCCGGGTAAGTCGCTCGGTCTCCTCGCTCACCCCCGCCGCGGAGGCGAACTGCGGGACGTACTGGAGGGGATCGGCGGGCTCGAGCTGGAGGCCGAGCTCGCTCGAGAGGTAACGGTAGGCCCGCTGGACCCGCACCTTCTCGACCCGGCTGACGGTCTCGAACTCGACGAGCGTCCGCGGCGTGCCGTGCTGGCGCGCGGCGGCGTAGAGGCTGGCCGTCGCCATCCCCTCGATCGTCCGCCCCGGCAGGAGGTCCTCCTCGACGGCCCGTCGGTAGACGACGCAGGCGGTCTCCCGGCACGAGCGGGGGATGCCGAGCGCCGAGGCCATCCGATCGATCTCGCCGAAGGCGTGCTTGAGGTTGCGCTCCTTCGAACCCTTCGCGACGAACCGTTCGTCCCACGTCCTGAGCCTCCCGAACAGCGCGCGCTTCCTCGCCGAGAGGCGGTTGCCGCGGGCGTCCTCGTCCTTCCAGTCGATCGTCGTACTGAGGCCGTTGTCGTGGCGACGCTCGGTTACCGGGGAGCCGACGCGACGTCGCTCGCGGCGGTCGTCGGCGTCGACCGCCCGCCACTCGGGGCCGCGGTCGACGACGTCCTCGTCGACGACGAGCCCGCACTCGCCGCAGGCGAGCTCGCCGCGCTCGTCGTCCGGAACGACGCGGCCCGCACACTCTGGACAGACGGCGTTCGATTCGGATCGAATCGTCCGGTCGGCCGTCCCCTCCTCGCGAACGGAATCGGAACCGGAGCCGCGCGCGGGAGGGGCGACCGTGACGCGAGTCTCGTTCATGATTCGACGGGATGGATACCGGAATTCGCCCGGAGAGAGCGTGGTCTACGAGCACCTTTTCGTGAGACCCGCATGAATCCGAAACCGGATTCCCAGCGAGTAAGAACGGTCCGTCGCTTCAAGGTCGAACGGCGCCGGCCAGACCCGGGTCGATCGCGCGGCGGTTCGCCTGCACCTCCCTGCCGCACCGTTTTGCCGCGGTTCGTGGGAGGATCCCGCATGTCCGCAACCGAACTGCAGCAGGCGCACGAGGAACTCGAGCGGGCGGTCGAAACGGCCGACGACGACGTACGCGACTCGGTGCGCGAGGTCGCGGACGCGTTCGGCGACTACGCCGAGGGCGACAGGGAGGCGGATCACACCCTCCTCGACGAGCACCTCAACACGCTCCGGCAAGCCGAAGAGCGCGCCGACGGCGAAACGGCGGAGCACATCGATACGGCGCTCGAGCGCGCCGAGGAGTACCGCGAGAATCTGGATCGGGCCTGACCGTCCGGCGGCTGGTGTCGACGGAAGCCGACTCGTGCTCCCGATTCCGGCGACGGACCGCGTCGAGAAGCGGCACCCTCCCGCTCGAGTCGCGTCCGCGGCGTCGTCGCGGTCGGCGAGGGGTGCGCGCCGCTCGACGCCGTCGAAGAACTCGCTTCCCGTCAATCGGTGCAGACGCACTCGTGACGAATTCTCGAAAGACTGACGACGTATCCGTGTATGAGAACCGCCAGTTCGGTGACAGCCTCAGCTCGTTTTCGGGTTGCGAGACCGTCCTGATAGTAGGTTTGTGCTCGGTTCGTCCGCCAGAGATCGACGAGCCGCGAGGCGACTTCGTCGCCGACGAATCCAACCTTCGCGCTCCGTTCGATGGCGGTCGTGTGTGACTGCGGCGGATTGGCGAGGTCGTGATGGCCTTCGTGGATCAACCAAAAGAGGAACGTCTTCTCGATCGATGTGAACCCCGCTTCGATAGCGAGCGTGTAGTAACCATCGTCGAGCAACTGATCCGCCCCAGACAATGATCGACACGCCTTTCGAAGCTGGACGAGGCCGGCGTCGGAGACATCCAGGCCACGCTCGCGTTCTTGGCCACCGAGGCGAAACGCTTCCTCGGCATCGGCGAGTTCCGGTTCGACGTCGTCCCGTTCGATCGGCACGCTCACACCTCCTCCGAGTCATCAGTCTCGTAGACGGCGGTCAGCACCTCTCGAAGGTTGTCACTCCGGTGTACGATCACACCTTCATCGAAAATCTCGCGGAGCTTCGATCCGTACTGAGCCGCGCTCTTCGGCGTTTCGACGAGGACCTCGTACTCGTATCGATCCCCGTCGAACGTTCGTTCCTCGAGATCTCGCGCCACGCGGGTGGCAACGCGACGGCCATACGTGTGTGTTCCGTCGAGGACGACGAGCAGGTCGATATCGCTCGCACGGTCCGCTGTCCCGCGAGCGACGCTGCCGAAGAGGACGACCCCCACGATCGTCGATAGTTCGCTCGAATCTTCGACGTGGTCTCGAAGTTCATCGACGAACGTTCGAACAGGCTTGCGATACTCCGCCTGTGGAATCGAAAGGATCGGATCGGGTTTCCGAAGGTGATCGTGATCGATCCGGACGCGCGACGGACGGTCGTCGTCGACCGTGACGACTCCGAGTCGTTCCAGGAGAGCTACCGATCGAGACACGGTAGAGATGTCCGCCCCCGTCATCGCTGCGAGCTCCTTCCGCGTGAATTCCTCGACCGGTTCGTTCACGAGGTGGTGGAGGATGTCCTGCATCGCCTGATACCTGAAGACCCGCTCCTCCGGAAAGGGAAAGTCGAACACCACCCCCGCATGAGTTTGCATGATATGCAAACTTTTGCACGATGTGCAAAAATCCTTCTGGTCGACGATCCACTGTCTTCCCACTACCTGCTCGCGTCCGCAAAGCCTCCATCGAACACCGTGCGACGATACATCGCAACGACGAGTCTTCGGAATGGGCCGTTTTACTCGAGCCGATCCAGCACCGCCTCCTTCTCGTAGGCGAGCGTGAGCGAGCGCGAGCGACCGCGGCCGTCGATCTCGGCGTACTCCGCGTCGATCAGGCCGAGCTGATCGAGCTTGTTGACGATCTCCGAGTAGCGCGTGTAGCCGAGGTCCGTCTCCTCGCGGAAGACCTCGTAGACCTCGCCGGCTTGCTCGCCGTCGTGGGTGGCGATCACCTCGAGCAGGGCGCGCTCGGAGTCGCTCAGGCTCGAGAGGCTCTGGGAGAGCGAGACGTACTTCGAGGTCTCGTAGGCCTTCTCGACGTCCTCGCGCTCGACGGCCCGGCTGGCGCGCATCTCGGCGTTCAGGCCGGCCCGCCGGAGCAGGTCGATCCCGACGCGGAGGTCGCCGCTCTCGGCCGTGAGGTCGCCGACGTACTCGAGGGTGTCCCGCGAGATGACGCCGTCGTGGAAGCCCCGCTCGACGCGCTCGGCGAGGATGTCGACGATCTCGGGCTGGTCGTACACCGGGAAGTAGACGTCCTCCGGGCGGAAGACGCTCTGGACCCGGGAGTCGAGTTCGTCGATCACCGTCAGCGTCGGATCCGAGGAGACGACGATGACGCCGATCTTGGCGCCGGGGTACTCCTCGTGGGCTCGAAGCAGCGAGTAGAGGGTGTCGGAGGCCTCGTTCTCGTAGAAGAGGTAGTTGACGTCGTCCAGCGCGACCACGAGGACGCGGTCCTCCTCGACGAGTTTCTCGGCGATCTGGCCGAAGAGCTTCTTGAACGAGATGCCCGAGGAGGGCGGCTCGTAGTCGAAGGTGCCCTCGAACAGCCGCGAGAACACCGAGTACCGGGTGGCGTTGACCTGGCAGTTGACCCGGATCGTGCGCACGTCGCTCGTCTGGGCGCCGATCTCGTCGAAGAGCTTCTGGATCGCGGTCGTCTTGCCCGTTCCGGGCGGACCGCGGACCAGCACGTTGAGGGGGCGGGACCCGCGCACGGCCGGTCGAAGCGCGTACGTGAGGTTCCGCGTCTGACTCTCGCGGTGTTTGAACGTCTCGGGGACGTAGTCGATCTCGAAGACGTGCTCGTTCCTGAACACGGATTCGTCCCACGACAGCATCCCCCCCTCGTCGTCTGCCATCACTTTCACCACGCTCTCGAGGATACTTAGTCCTTTGGCGCGCCGCGTGAACGTCACCGATTCCGAACGAACGCCGAGCGGACGGAACCGGGCGGCCCCGAGGCGGCGAACGGGCGATCGGCGTCGAGAACCGATCAGCGCACCGCCGCGCGCCACGCCCGTCCGCCGAATCGACCACCCGCCGAACGGCGAATCGGTCACTCACAGCCTTCGATTCGGTCCGAACCCGTCCACACCGAAAACGTTAATTGTCGTTGAAAAGAGTAGTGTGGTAACTATGCCCGCACCGAGTCGACCGGACGAGATCCCCGACTTCCTGCTCGAGCGGTTCGACGAGTACGACCCGCGGACGCTACGAGCGATCGGCACCTACGCGCAAAAGCAGGCCTACACGGCGCCCGAGGAAGTCCCCTCGTCCACCGTCCAGTCGCTCGCGCTGCAGGACGACGCGACGCTCGCGGCGATCGGCGAGTACGTCGAGGCCGTCGCCGACTTCCTCGAGGAGCGGGACGCGGAGTCGCTCGCCACGGTGAGCGAGGACGAGGGGGAGCCGAACGAGGAGTCGTGGGGACACCGCCAGATCCGCAACTGGCACGGCTTCTGACGGGCTCACGCGGCCTCGACGCGCTCGAGCCACCGCTCGAGGTCCGCGGGCGGGATGCGGCCCCGGTGGGAGAGGCGCGCGTGAGCGCGCGCCAGTTTCGCCGCCTCCTGGTCGCGATCACAGCGCAGCTCGAAGGTACAGTCCTCGCGTGGACACTCGAACTGGTACGACATACCACCACGAACTGCGCGCGCAACCGAGGTAAGTGACCGCCCTTGCATACCCCGGGCCCGTCCGGCGATTTCGGGCGATCGGGGTCGGTTATCGTCGACTCCCGTCGAACACCGTCGGGCGACGCTTAGCGGTAGACGTCCTCGTTACGCCTCCGGAACTCCCGGAGGGCGATTCGCGCCCGGCGCCTCGAGACGAAGCCGAATCCCACCGCGGGACAGGCGTCTCGGACGCACTCCCAGCGGTAGGTTCTCGTCGACGGATCCCGCTTGATCCTCGTCTTCGCGTCGCAGCGCGGACACTTCCACCCCCACCGCACGTCGCCCGGGTGCTTGCTCGAGTCGGCCATACAGGTTCGTTCCGAGGCGTTCGACTCCCGGGAGAAGAGTCCCGACCTGAAATTGGTCGGCGTTTACGTTCCTCGCGGCCACCGGTTCCGACTCAGTCGAACTTCTCGAGCAACCGGTCGTAAAACCCCAACTCGCTGTCGCCCGCCAGCTTCTCGACGATCAACTCGGGCGTCGACCGCGCGAGGTGGTCCTTGACGGGCGAGCGGTTCACCTCGAGTTCGCCGTTGACCAGCCCCACGGCCTCGATTCCGTCGACGGTGACGTCGAAGCCGGCCATCTCCCGGATCTCGTCGGCGAGGTGGGAGACGAACACCGCCGTCGCGCCGTTCTCGTGTAAGGCCTCGAGAATGCCGGCGATGATCTTCGCCGACGCGCCGGGTTCGGTGATGCTCTCGAGTTCGTCGACCAGCACGAGCGAGCCCTCGCCGCCCTCCGCGAGGTCGGCGAACTGCCGGACGGTCGCCTCGAACGCGCCGGCGTCGAGCGTGCCCTGCGTTTTGGCGTGGTAGTGGAGGTCGTCGAACCGGCGTAGGGTCACCTGGTCGGCGGGAACCGGCAGCCCCATGTGGGCCAGCACGACGACGCTCGCGACCAGGTCCAGCGTCGAGGTTTTCCCGCCGCTGTTGACGCCAGAGAGCAGGGCGACGCCCCGGACCTCGTAGTCTACGGGGTCGATCTCGGAGAGCGGTTCCTCGAGCAGCGGCGAGCGCCCCCCTTCGATTTCGAATCCGACGCTCGACCCCCCGGTACCGTCGCCACGCTCCTCGTCGGCGTCGTCCCAGACGAATTCCGGCATCGTACACTCGAGGTCGCGGGCGAACCGCGCGACGGCGAGTTCGACGTCCAGCTCGAGGGCCTCCCGGACGAGCGTCTCGGCGGCCTTCCGTCGGTCGGCCAGGTCGGCCGCGAGTTCGCGCTTGAGCCTCGCGGCCCGGCGCTCTTTCGTCGCCGTCAGCTCCTCGCGCAGCCGCGAGAGGGCGTCCTCGTCGCGCTCGACGGGGAACGTCGGCTCCTCGCCGAAGGCGCGGCGGGCGAGTTCGGCCTCGCCCGGATCGAGGTCGAGCGCGTCGACCAGGTGCTCGCGGGCGGTCTCGATCGCCGCGGCGTACTCGTCGGCCAGCTCCCGCGAGAGCAGCGAGTCGACGCCCGCGCCGCGCTCGACCAGCGAGAGGAGGTCCGCCCCCTCGATGGTGACGTCCTGCTCGCGGATCGCCTCGCGCAGGCGGTCGTTGGCGACGCTCTCGGCCGTCCCCGCGGCCGCGTCGAGGTCGTCCACCGCGGTCGTCAGCCGGTCGAGTTCCTCGTCGCCGGCGACGGTGCCGTCCTCGGAGAGGCGCGCGAGGCCGTCCTCGAGCGCCTCTAGGTCGGACTCGTCGAGGCCGTCGAGCGACGCGAGGTCGGCCGCGCGGTGGACGTGGATCGCCGCCCGAATCCGGTCGCGGTTGCGCGCGAAGAAGGCGAGCGGGCGCTCGGGAACGACGTCGGCCGGGTTCTCGAGCGCGTCGGGTTGCACCTGGACGTCGCCGTCGACGGCGACCCCGGCGAACTCCTCGTCGAGGGCGACCACGGTCGCGTAGCCTCGAGCGAGTTCCGCCAGCCCCTGGGCGTCCTCGACCACCTCGACCGACAGTTCGGGAATCGCATCGCGCGCCTGGGCGTACCGCTCGGCGTCGGTCGTCGCCAGACAGCGCTCGCGAACGCGGACGTCGCCGGGTCGCTCGAGGGGTTCGACCCCCTCGAGCGCCTCCCGAACGCGGGGATCGGGGTCGCGCTCGATCGCCGCTTCCGTGAACGCCCGCACCTCCTCGATGCGCGAGCGGCAGGGACTCGGGTAGATCGTCTCGAGGCGCTGGGCGGCGTAGCGGGTGACGGTGCGGGCCTGCAGCAGGGAGAGGAGGTCGCGGTAGATCTCGCGGGCCCGATCGGTCGCGAGAAAGCCGCCGGGGTCGCCGTGCTCGCGGCGGATCGCCCCGCGCGCGATGCGGGCGGCACGTCCCTGGGTGATCCCCGGAGCCCGCGCGATCGCCGCCACGTCGCCGCTGCGAAGCGCCCGCTCGGGGTCGTCGAGTTCGGCCAGTGCGCGGGCGGTCTTCTCGCCGACGCCCGGAATCGACTCGAGTTCCATCGACCGGCGTATCCCATCCGAGCGAGAAAAACCATTGGGTCGGCGCGGGGCACGCGGTGACACGGACCCGAGGGGCCCCGACGGTCCCCCGGCTCGCCTCACTCGCGTTTCCACGGCAGGTGGGGTATCCGAAGGATGCGGCGGCCGACCCCGCACCCGATCGCGAGACGGTGACGACACTCTGTTACGACGCCGCCGGAATCACGAGGACGATCGACGTGCGAGGTCGATCCCGCTCGGTTCGCGCGGCGGCTCCACCTCGAGACGTACGCCCACCGCGGCGGCACCGGGCTGACGTTCTACGACGGTCCCGTGGGCGAGTTCTTCGCGCCTCGAGCGGCGGGACAAACGCCGATGTTCCCCTACACGATGGGGCGGCAGGCCGGTCGGTGACGTCGCGGTCGCTGAAGCGCTTCGGCCACATATAAACCGATCCGCCTGTATCTGGCACACATGTGCGTCACACGTACGCCGACGCCGACGCGGACCGCGACGGCCGTCCGGCCGACGACGATCCCCGGCCCCTCGAGGGCCGCAGCGCGGTCGCCGGACGCCGCGAGGTCCTCGGTCCCCGAGTGCTCGACGCGCGCCCCCTCCTCGAACCGCCCCGACTCCCGAGCGCCGCGACGGAGGATCGCGAATGGGGTATGACCTCGAGGAGCGGGCCGTCGACGGCCTGGAACTCCTCCGGATCTACGCCTACGGGCTCTGCATGGGAACCGCGGACGCGCTCCCGGGGGTTTCCGGCGGAACCATCGCGCTGTTGCTCGGCTTCTACGGCCGGCTGCTCGCCGCCATCACCGCGTGGACCCCCGGTCGGCTCCTCGCGGTCGCCCGCGGCTACGATCCCGGGCGTCGCGAGCGCGCGCGGGAGGCGCTCGTGGAACTCGACCTCCAGTTCCTGTTGCCCCTCGGCGTCGGCGCGGTGACCGCCCTCGCGACCGTCGCGGAACTCGTCTCGACGCTCGCGGAGACCCACCCCGTCGCCCTGTTCGGCTTCTTCACCGGCCTGATCGGCGCATCGGCGATCGCCCTCTACCGCACCCTTCGGATCACCTCGCCGACCCACGTCGCCATCGCGGTCGCGGGCGTGGCGTTCGCCCTGCTGATCTCCAGCGGCGTGATCCAGCTTCCCGGGAGCGGTCCCGGGATGATCGTCGCGTCCGGGGCCCTCGCCGTCAGCGCGATGATCCTCCCCGGCATTTCGGGTTCGCTCATCCTGCTCCTGCTGGGTCAGTACGTCTACCTCTCCTCGGAGCTGAGCGACTTCCTCGGGGCGCTGAGCGGGGTGCTCGGCGGCGGCACCCTCGAGGCCGCCGTCGGACCCGGAACCACGGTGGCCCTGTTCGTCGTCGGCGGCCTGGTCGGCCTCCTCTCCGTCGCCCGCGTCGTCCGCGCGGCGCTCGACCGCTACCGCCAGCCGACGCTCGTCTTTCTCGTGAGCCTCATCGCCGGCTCGACCCCCGCGCCGCTGTGGAACGTCGGCGAGACCCACGCCTGGACGACCGAAACGGTGCTCGCGGCGGCCGTCTGGACGCTCGTCGGCGCGGTCGTCCTCTTCGCGCTCGACGCCCTCGTCGGCGGCTTCGACCCCGAGTGATCGAACCGCCGGGGCCCCGGCCGGGGCCCCGCCGCTTGCGGCTCCCAGCACCGTCGTTATCCCGCGTCCGGCCCTGTTCCGGATATGGCACTCAGTAAGCTGCTCCGATCGCCCGGCACGCGGCTCCTGACCGTCGGTTCGCTGTTCGTCGAGGCCAAGCGCGCGTTCGAACGCGGAAACCGAGCCAGGGCGGCGGGGCTGGCCGTCCTCGCCGTCCTCTCCTGGAAGTTCGCGCTCATCGGCCTGGGCGCGCAGGGCATCCTGAAGCTGGTGCGGTCGGCGGGAGGGGGACGGACCCCCGCGGATGGCTGAGCGGACTCGAAACAAAGCGATACGGAGCGAAGTGGCGCACCCTCCGTCGGCCGCGCCCGACAGTACGTTGGTTAGGGGCGTCGACGTACTCGCCGCGTGTTCACCGCCGTACCACCCTCGGCCGCGTCGGTAAGAACAGAGGGGCGTCGGAGACGGGACGAACTCACTCCCCGCCGTCCGCGTCCTCGTGCGACTCGGAGACGTTCTCCGACTCCGACTCCGACTCCGACTCCGCCGACGACTGGACCTCGTCGAGGTCGACCGGGACGTCGAGGCGCTCCTCGTTCACGACGTCCTCGAGCGTTCCCTTGTCGGTAACCGCGGCCAGTCCCCGGTCCTGCACCGCTCGCTCGAGTCCCTCCGCGTCGATGGCCGACGTGACGGAGTCCGTGTCCGCGTTCGTCGACGATTTGAGGGCGCGCCGAACGATCACGTAGCCTGCGAGCGCGACCCCGCCGGAGGCGACCGCCCCGGGGACGCCGTATCGTTTGTAGCCGAACGTCACCGCCTTCTTGCCGAGCGTGTAGGCGCCGAACATGGCCCGAGTTCGGGCCCCGCGTCGGAAGAGGCTGGTGCCTTCGGGACCGAGCGGCGCGACCGGGAACCACTCCGGCGCTAGTTCCCGTCGCCGTACTGGTACTCCCGCTCGGGGTCCGTGACGCCCTCCGTACGGGAGCCGACCCAGGCGCCGACCGAGAGGCCGTAGATCAGGTGGCCGGCGTGGAACAGCGCGAGTTCGTCGGCCTCGAGGCGGATGTCGAGCAGCCCCTTCATGACGACCTGGACGCCGAACGCGGAGAGGGCCAGTCCGTAGACGGCTCCCCAGACGAGCCCCCGTTGTTCCGGTTCGATGGAGCGGCCGGCGTCGTAGAGGGAGAAGAGCACGCCGAAGACCGCGCCCCCGCCGATCCCGTAGAGCAGGTGGAGGACGATGCCGGCGATCCGGTGCTCGCTCGGATCGCCGCCCGAGACGTACTGCGACCAGAAGTTGGCGGAAGGGGGCAACGACCGCAGGATGGGCAGGCGAAAGGCGGTCATAATTAGCGTCCCGACGAACCCGGCTTGGACGCCCCGAACCGCCGCGTCGAGGACGTGTTCCTCGCGCGGACGCCCGTCGACGTCCTCGGTGTGCCCTTCGGTCTCTCCGATCGATCGCAGGCGGCGCAGTGGGTCGGATACGGCCATGGTTTCGTTGCCGGCGCTACCACGGACGGCTCCTTAACGTCTCGGCGCGCGGTGTACGGCCCGCTCGAGGGGCCGGAACCGTACGGTCGTCGGAACGGAGCGACGAGCGCGCCGAACGCGGCGATCCGACCGTCGCGACGGCGACGAGGCGCTTTTCCCCCTCGGGTTCGAACGGAGCCGTATGACGACTGTCGAGGCGAAACTCGAGGCCGCCCGGGCCGACCTCGCCGAGCGCGACGGCGTACTGATCGCCTTCTCCGGCGGGGTAGACTCGAGCGTGGTCGCCGCGCTGGCCCGCGACGCCCTCGGTGACCGGGCCGTCGCCTGCACGGCCAAAAGCGAGACCCTCCCGGAGGCGGAACTCGAGGAGGCCAGGCGCGTGGCCGAGGAGATCGGCATCCGCCACGAGATCGTCTCTTTCTCCGAACTCGAGAGTGACGACTTCGTGCAGAACGACGAGCACCGCTGCTACCACTGCCGGACGATGCGTCTGGGGGAGATGTACGAGGCGGCCCGCGAACTCGGCGTCGAGACGGTCTGCGACGGGACGAACGCCGACGATCCGGGCGCGGGCCACCGACCCGGCCTGCGGGCGGTCGAGGAACTCGACGTTTACTCGCCGCTGCTGGCCCACGACATCTCGAAGGACGAGGTGCGCGAGATCGCCGAGTACTACGGCCTCTCGGTCGCCGACAAACCCTCGATGGCCTGCCTCTCCTCGCGCATCCCGACCGGCCTCGAGGTCACCGAGGAGCGACTCACCCGGGTCGAGCGCGCAGAACGGGTCCTGCGCCAGTGGGGCTTCGAGCAGTTCCGCGTCCGCGACCACGACGGCCTCGCCCGGATCGAGGTCTCCCCGGACGAATTCGAGGACGCGCTGGATCCCGCGTTCGTCGAGGCCGCCCGGGACGAACTCTCCCGGATCGGGTTCGACCACGTCACCCTCGACCTCCACGGGTACCGGACCGGGAGCGTCAGTCCCGAGGGAGAGGACTCCGAAGCGAGCGAAGCGGGGAGCCCGGTGGAGAGGACGAAACGCGAGACGGACGAGGGTCGAACCGCGCCGGCGGAGGAGTCCGAGGCGGACGGCCTCGAGTCGCCGACGACGACCGATTGACGGGGGCGCACTCGACCATCGTCGACTCCGAACCCCATTTGCGAACGAACGTCCACACTACGACCGCCCATCGGCCATAGAAGTATTCGATAAGTCAGAAACTGATAGTTCGTCCGGGAATATTGCGCTATACGATACGGGCGTAGTCCTCCGTCGAGTATCACCCACCGATGGACGCGGACGCGCCGCCTGACTGGGACGAAGAGGAACGTCGGACGTACACCCCCGCCGGAAGCGACCGAGAACGCGAGTACCGGATCTACTTCCACGAATCCGGGGATCTGCGCCTTCGGGTGGCCCCCGCCTCGCTCGACGGGGAGGACCACCCGGGCTACCGGCTCACGGCCACCACCTATCCGGGACTGGAGTTCTCCGAGACGATCGCCGTCCGACGGGTGCTGACGTTCGGCCGCTGTGCACAGATCGCGACCCGCTTCATGCAGCTCTTTTCGGCGAGCTACGACGGGCCCGGCTCGCTCGAGGACGCCCTCGACTACGCCCACGAGCGCACGCGGGAACACCGGTGACAGACCCCGCGAGCGCCGATATCCGAGCTACGTCGCGACCGTCCGTTCCAGCTCGCCGACCGATTCGTCGGTTCCGGCGATGACGACGACGTCGTCGGCCTCGATTTCCGTCGACGCGTCCGTTCGAAAGGCGCCGTCGCGTTCGACGCCCACGACCACCCAGTCGGCGTCGCGGTCGAGGTCGGTCTCGCCGCCGGCGTTCGCGTCCTCGAGCGTCCGGCCGGCGAACGGGTCCCCGTCCGTGCGGACGAGTCGGACCTGACCCACGGGGGAGACGGTCTCCTCTCCGTGGACGTCGCGGGCGAGAAGCCGCGCGGTGGCTCGCTGGATGGACAGCGCGTAGTCGGCGCCCGCCTCGAAAGCGGTTCGCACCTGCCCGTCCTCCGTCACCCGCGCGAGGATCTCGACGTCCTCGGCGAGCGAGCGGGCGAGCGCGATCGCCAGCAGCGCGGTCGCGTCGTCGTCGACGGCCACGATCAGCGCCGTGGCGTCCTCGATCCCGGCCGCCTCGAGCGTCTCCGGGTCGCCGACGTCCCCGACGACGTCGACCTCCTCGCGTTCCTCGACGTCGATCGCGGTGACCGCGGCGTCGTCCGGCAAGGCGTCGATCGCGGCGCGGCCGCCCTCGCCGGTGCCCGCGACGATCACCTCGGAGGGGTCGCGAGCGGTGAGCACCCCCGGAACCGAAACGGCGTCGCGAGCCTCGTCGATCACCTCCGGCGGGCCGGCGACGACCAACACGGCGTTGGGCGTGAGCCGGTCGGTCGGCGCCGGCGGGAGCCGGAGTTCCCCGTCGATCCAGCCGGCAACCAGCGTGATGCGCGGGCGTTCGAAGAAGGGCGTCTCGCGCACCTCGACCCCGTGGAGCGGGCTCTCGCGGCGAACGAGAAATTCGCCGACCTCGACCTCCTCGCCGACCGAGGTTCCAGAGGGAACCTCGGCGCCGGGCGTGGCCTTGTGCGCGAGCCGACGCCCGATCAGGACGTGCGGGGAGACGACACGATCGACGCCGATCCGCTCGAGCGCCCGGTTCCGCCGCGACGATTCCGTCAGGCTCACGACCCGGAGGTCCTCGTTCAGGGCGTGCGCGTTCAGCACGACGCTGGCGTTCCGGTCCCCCGCGTCGGTGATCGCGAGGGTCGCGTCCTCGATGGACGCCTCCCGGAGGGTCTCGGCGTCCTCCGGGTCGCCCACGATCGCCTGGTAGCCGGCGTCGGAGAGGCGCTTCGCCTCGTCCTCGTCCGAGTCGATGAGGACGTAGTCGATCCCCAGCCGCTCGAGTTCGTCGAGGAGGAGCTCGCTGTCCTGACGGTACTCGCAGATCACGACGTGGTCGTCCTTCGGCGTCAGCCGATCCGCGAGGGAGACCGGCGTCCGCTTGAACAGCGGGATGATCAGCACCCTGAGCGTGAAGAAGCCGATGGCGATCCCCGACAGCTGCATCCCGACCACGAGGGCGTTCATCCAGGGCGTCTCCCAGGGGGCGTCGGCGCCGTAGCCGGTGGTCGTCATCGTCTCGACGACGGTCTGGAACGACCGGAAGATCGAGTGGTGATCGTCCTCTAAGGTGTGCATCCCCCAGTTGTAGACGACCGTGAAGAACAGGATGACCGCGGCGAGTCCGAGCGCGTAGAGGACGATGAGCCGCTGGCGTCTCGACAGGTCCTCGAACGAACGAACGTCGGGAAGGTCACTGAGGGCCTTCACGAGCGGGCACCGGGGTTCTCGACGCTAGGGATTCGAGGACCAAAACGGGCGGAGTTGCGCCAGAAAGCCGCTCAAAGCCGAGCGGACTCGCCGATCAGTCGTCGGAGGGCGCCGCGGACTCGTCCGCGGCCTCGGCCGCCGACTCGGTTTCGGCGAACGGGTACCACGACTGCTTGGCGTCGTACATGTACGGGTCCTCGAAGTCCGTCTCCTGGGGCTCGCAGAACTCGACGAGGGCTTCGGCGCCGGTCTCGTCGACCCACTGCCGAAACGTCTGGTCCTCGTCGCGGTGGGCGGCGAACGCCTCGAGCAGGTTCCTGATCGCGCCCGGCGCCTCGTCGGCGGGGACGCGCTGTCGGATCCACTCGACGAACGAGGGGTTCTCGCCGACGCCGCCGCCGACGCCGACGTCGAACGCCTCGACCATCTCGTCGTTCTTCCGGGCGCGCATGCCCTGCAGGCCGATGTCGGCGGTCATCGCCTGCCCGCAGTCGGCGGTGCAGCCCGAGTAGTGCAGCTTGATCTTCTCCACGTCGTCGGGCAGGTCGACGTTCGCGTGGAGCCAGCGCAGCATGCGAGCCATCCGCGCCTTCGTCTCCGTGAGCGCGATGTTGCAGAACTCGGTGCCGGTGCAGGCCATCGCCCCGCGCTCGAACGGGTTGGGTTCGGGCGGGTGCGCCTCGAGCAGCGCCTCGGCGAGCAGGTCGCCGAGCGCCTCGTCGGGAACGTCGACGATCGCGGGGTTCTGGCGGCGGGTGAGTCGCACCTCGCCCGAGCCGTACTCGTCGGCCAGGTCCGCGAGTCCGATGGCGTCCTCGGCGGGCAGCCGTCCCACGGGGACCGAGAGGCCGACGTAGTTCTTTCCGTCGGCCTGATCGTAGACGCCGACGTGGTCGCCGCGACCGTCCTCGCGGGGCCGGCCGGCGTTGTACATGTACTCCTCCCGGAAGTCCTCTCCCGCCGTCTCGAGTTCGAAGTCGACGTACTCGGACTCGAGCGTCTCGCGGACCGTCTCGGTGCCCCAGTCGTCGACGAAGAAGCGGGCGCGGTTCTTCGCGCGGCGCGTCCGGTCGCCGTAGTCGTGGTAGAGTTCGACGAAGCCGCGGCCCACCTCGTAGGCCTCCTCCTCGGTGGCGACGAAGACGTCGAGCGGGCGGGCCTCGCGGGGCTGACGGCCGCCGAGGCCACCGCCGACGCGGACGTTCCAGCCGACCACTTCCTCCCCGTCCACCTCCTTCCTCGCGGGTTCGAACCCGATGTCGTTGATCGAATCCTGCGCACAGCCCTGCGTACAGCCGGAGACGCTGATGTTGAACTTCCGGGGCATGTTCGATAGCCGATCGTCGCCGCGAAGCTCCTCCTGGAACCGCTCGAGCAGCGGCCCCGACTCGACGAGTTCCTCGGCCTTCCCGTGGAGCGGACAGCCGGAGATGTTGCGCATCGTGTCGCCGCCCGCGGAGCGACTCGAGACGCCCACCGACTCGAGGTGCTCCCAGATCGCCGGCACGTCCTCGAGTTTCAGCCAGTGGAGCTGGATCGACTGACGCGTGGTGAGGTCGATCCAGCCGTTGCCGAACTCGGGGTTCGCGACCGGACCGGTCGCGTACTCGCGGGCGACCTCGCCGATCGCCCGCAGTTGGCCGGGCTCGAGGATGCCGCTGGCGTTCGTCAGGCGCATCATGAAGTACGACTCCTGACCGTCGCGCTGGTGGAACAGCCCCCAGAATTTGAAGCGGGCGAACCACTCGTCGTACTCGTCTTCCGGGATGGCGTCGAAGCCCTTCTCCGCGTACTCGAGGATGCGTTCGCGCACCTCGTCGCCGTAGCACTCCTCCTTGTACTCCTCTTTCGCGTGTGCCATCAGGCGACCACCCCTGAATTGAGTGGACGACCGTACCGCAAACGCAGCAATTTATCCGATTTCATCTCCGAATTCACGTTATGTAACCACATTTCGGTAGTTTAAAACCCTAATCGTTTACATACGTGTTATTCGTTGGCAGATACGTGCGAATGTAGGAGATGTACAATGACATATAAGTAGAACTAAGGTATCGATCGTCGCTCGGACCGGGTTCGATCGGCGGAATGTTTCGCGGAACTCGGTCGAAGCGTCCCCGCACGCACGAGTCGGTCGTGGGCGTCGCGGACGCCGCGCGCAGGGTCGGGGATGCTCGAGCGAGGAGCCGAGGACTCGACGGAACTGTGCGGGGTAGGCGGGTGTCGACTCACTGTCGATGGACGACGAGGGAGAGGAATCCGCTCACCGCGAGGACAACGCCGACGAGCGCCGGACCGACGGCGATAACGGCCAGGGCCCGTGCCGCCGGGTTCGCCAACCGGCCGTTTCCCCCCACTACGCCGCCCGCTTCGCGAACGGGTCGGGATCATATCGCCCGCCCCCTCCGTCACCTCGCCGAGGAAATGGAGCCGCCCCGCCGGTCGGTGCCGTCGATGGCGGCGACGGGGCTCACAACGCCGCGGCGACGCCGCCGACGAACCCGGCCGTAACGACGAGTCGCCCGAGGCTTCCGAAAAACGTCGCGATCGCGAACTTCACGTAGTCCCGTTCGAGGACGGCGAAGGCGTAGATCGAGATCGTGTCGGGAAAGAACGGGACGCAGAGGGCCATCGCGAGTCCGGCGTAGCCGTAGCGCTGTGCGATCCGGACCGTTCGCTTCTCCGACCACTCGAGGACGTCCCACCTCGACCGTCGAACCCAGCGCGTGATCGGGTCGGACTGTTTGACCGTTTGACCGATGTGGAACGCGAAGACGCTTCCAGCGGCCTTTCCGGTCGCGCTCACGAGCATGATACCCGTGAGGTCCGCCCACTTCGGGAGACCGAGATCGAGCGGCGCCAACAGGACGACCTCGCTCGGACCGGGGAGCGCGAACGCGATCAAGAACGAGTAGACGAAGATGATGCCCATTCCGGGCCAGCCCGTCGCGGACTCGATGACTCCCTCGAGGATGCCCGTTCCGAGGCTCATCGGGGCCGCGTACGGGATCAGTGGGTGCGGAGATAGCATGGTGGTGGAGGACTAGAACACGTCTCGACGGTAGTAACGCTCCGCATAACGCGTACCGACGCCGGCGAACACCGCCTCGTCGAACCGACGGACGCGGGGGAACGCGAGTTCCCCGACGGCGAAGGAGCCGCTCGGGAGGACGGGCGAAGGAGCGAGACGAACGGTGATCTCGACCGGGTTCATACCTGCAGTTTTCAGGCTCGAACCAATCAAGTTTTTCTGTGTGGCGGCGCCGGGCCGGCCGACCGAGAGCGTCGTCGTTCCGACCGCGACGGTGCGTTCGTGGACGTCGGAAGCCAGGTGTGCCGTCGACTCGTCCGGTTCACACGCTCGCCTCCACCGCGGCGTTCGCGTCCCGCTCGTGGGGCGCCTCGAGTCGGACCGCACACTGCTTGTAGTTCGGTTCCTTCGAGCGCGGATCGACCGCGGGCAGCGTCAGGTCGTTGACCGAAGGGTGGTGGATCGGGAGCCAGACGACGCCGTCCGGAATCGACTCGTCCTCGAGGACGCGGGCCAGCACCGACGCCCGGCGCGAGACGACGCGGACGTACCGGTCGCCGTCGCGCTCCTCGATCTCGGAGGCCATCGAGGCGGCCGTCGCCGGGCTGACGCGGGCCGCCGGCGGGTCGTCGTCGCGGGTGCGAACGCCCGTGTTGTACGCCCCGGACTCGCGCGCGGTCGTCAGGGTGTACGGGTAGGAGCCGTCGACCGGTTCGGGGAGCGATCCCGCCACGACCGTCGAGAACCGCGCCCGGCCGGACGGAGTGTGAAAGGTCCACCGTTCGGACCCCCTCTCGGCGGCCTCCGCGTCGTAGTACCGGTAGCCACCCTCGACGTCCGGCGACGGCGCGGGCCAGCGGACGGCCAGCTCCGCCTCGAGTCGCTCGTACCTGATACCCGAGCAATCGGCTGGCGTCCCCGCGGTGAGTGCGGCGAACTCCTCGAAGACCGCCTCCGGTTCCGGGACCTCGTCGAACAAATCCGGGACGACCCGGTCGGCGAGCAGGCCGATCCACTCGAGGTCGGTCCTGACGCCCGTGGGCGTTTCGGTCGCCGCGCGGACCCGCGAGACGGTCCGCTCCATGTTGATCGCGGTCCCCTCGGACTCGCCCCACGTGGCGGCGGGGAGGACGACGTCGGCCAGTTCGACCGTCTCGCTGCGGAAGGCGTCCTCGAGCCGTTCGCGCGCGGTAGCGGCGTCGGGCAGCCCCGCCGCGGGGTTCGTCGCGACGGCGTAGACCGCCTCGACGTCGCGCCCGACGGCGTCGACGATGCCGACGGGACCCGGCCCGGGGTCGTCGGGGAGCCGCGAGACGGGGACGCCCCACGCCTGGGCCACGGTCTCCCGGTGCTCGGGGTCGGCGAAGGGACGGTGCCCCGGCCAGCTTCCCTTCGAGGAACAGACGCGGGTGCCCATCGAGTTCGCCTGGCCCGTCAGCGAGAACGGACCCGATGCGGGCCGGAGGTTGCCCGTCGCCAGACACAGGTCGATCAGCGCGCCCGCGGCGGCCGTCCCGTCGACGCTCTGGTTGATCCCCATCCCCCAGTAGACGAGCGTCAGCCGCTCGAACGCCGCGGCGAGGTCGTCGACCGCCTCGAGGGAGACCCCCGCGGTGCTCGCCGCGGATGCGGCGTCGGGGAGCCGGTCGCACAGCTCGTCGAACCCCTCGGTCGCCTCGTCGACGAAGGCCTCGTCGACCCGGTCGGTCTCGACGATCCGGGCGAGGACCGCCCGCGCGAGCTCGAGGTCGGTGCCGGGCTCGAGGGCGACGTGACGGTCGGCGACCGCGGCCGTCTCGCTTTCCACGGGGTCGACGACCACGAGTTCGGCGTCGTCGTCGGTCGCCGAGCGGCGGATCCACCGGAACATGACGGGGTGGGCCGCCGCCGGGTTCGCCCCCCAGACGAGGTGCGTCTCCGCCTCCGGAATATCGTCGTACGTCGGGGGCGGCGCGTCGCTGCCGAAGGCGTCGTCGTAAGCCGTCACCGCGCTCGCCATGCAGAGGGTCGTGTTCGCGTCGTAGTACCGCGTGCCGAAGCCGCCGCGGGCGAGCTTTCCGAGGGCGTAGGCCGCCTCGTTCGTCTGCTGGCCGCTGCCGAGCACCGCGACGCGGTCGGATCCGTTCTCGAGGGCCGCCCCCAATCCCTCGGCCGCCCGCTCGAGGGCGGTCTCCCACGTCGTCGGGACGAGGTCGCCGTCGCGGCGGACGAGCGGGCGGGTGAGCCACTCGCCGCCCGGGTCGGCGGTCTCGCTGACGCCGCGCTGGCAGGCCAACCCCTCGTTCACCGGGTGAGCGGGGTTCCCGCGGACGACGTCCAGTCCGTAGCCGACGTCGACGGCCCGCTGAACGTGCCCGCAGCCGACCGCACACCGCATGCACGTGGTCGGCACGAGGTCGGTCATCGAACGCACCTCCTCGAGGGCGAGCCTCCGTCGCAGCCGCCACTCGATTGATGATCGTAGCACAAATACGGAATAGTCCCCAATATCATCCACTTATTCACGGTATAGGAAAACGTACACACCTACTAAACGATAGTCGTTTAACATTAGTTGTTTCTCCACGGTTTTCGTCCGAGTTCGCGCGATTTTGGTACGGATAGAAGGAATATAAGGACGTGGAACCGACGCCGTTGGACCCGCCACCAGACGAGCGTCCACGTTCGCCGCCGGCCCGTGCGTATTCGCATCACCGTTCGGCGGAGTGTCGGAGAACTACGTGACCGAGCGCGTATCCGCGACTCGTGCCGGGAACGGTCTTCCTGCGGGGCGACCGGGTGACGCTCGAGGGCGAACACAGGAACGCGAACGCCGACGGGGAGAGAGGTGAGATCAACGTCCGACCCACTTCAGGATCAGGAGCGTCCCTTCGAACAGCAGGATCATCGTGACGGCGACGAGGACGGGCGCCATCATCGTCGGGTCCACCGTGAACATGAACGAGAGGCCGGCGAACGCCGCCCAGAAGTACAGCCGCTTGCTCGCGAGCCACCGGCGGGTCGTCACGCCCATCATGATCGCGAGCATGATGAACAGCGGAATCTGGAAGACGATCGCCAGGAAGCCGGTGAGCGTGATGACCAGGTCGAACGTCTCGCCCAGCGCGTAGGCGATTTCGGCGCTGCCGTCGGCGTAGTAAGTGAAGTACTCGAACAGCATCGGCAGGACGAGGAGGTACGAGAAGACCATGCCGAGGATCGCCAGAACGAGGCTCGTCGGCACCGCCGCGAGGTAGTACTTGCGCTCGTGGGGGTACAACCCCGGCTTCATGAACAGGTAACACTCGTAGACGAACGCCGGGAGCGCGACCAGAATGCCGAGCAGCGTGGAAACCTTGATCCGGGTCAGCCACAGCTCGAGCGGGTGGTAGATGTGCGGGGGCCACTCCTGGTTCTGGGGGATCGCGTCGGTCCAGACGATCTGGATCGCCTCCGAGGCCCCGAGCAGGCCGACCGCGGTGCCGGCGGCGCCGAAGAGGAAGACGACGAGCAGCCGCAGCATCATCTCCTCGATGTGGTCGGCCAGCGGCATCTCCTCGTCGTCCGGCGGCGTGGAGATCCCGCCGACGTCCTCGTCCGGATCCGGGTAGTCAGGTTCGCCTACCTCGGGCTCGTGGTGATCGCCGACGACGCCCTGGCCCGACTCGTCCGTCATCTACGAGAGATAGACAGGCCGGCGGTTATAGGCCTTTTTCTTACGAGCAATCACGGCCAGCGATGATTCAGTCCGCGGCCACGTTCACCCGCGGCGGTACATTCACTCGAAAGGTTGATAACTGGATGTAAGCTACTGGGCGACAGTACATGAGTTCTGCCGTCGACGAGGACACCGCTCGAGCCATCAACACCGGCCGAGAAACGCTCGGTGCACTCCTCTCGAGCACTCAGGACAACCTCCAGAAGGTGTTCATCGTCTTCGTCATCGGGTTCATCGGCTCCTTCTACGCGCTGCGGATCTGGGTCTGGGACTACCTCGAGGCCGTCACCAAGTCCAACATGAGCCAGGACCTCGCCGGGTCGACCGACCTCATCACCCGGACGCCGTTCGAGGTCATCCTCCTCCAGGCGAAGATCGGAATGATCGTCGGCGTCATCGTCGCCATCCCCGCCGTCCTCTACGTCTCTCGGGACGCCCTCCGGCGCCGCGGCTACCAGTCCGTCGTCCCCGTATCACGGCGGTACGTCGCCGGGTTCGTCGCGATGGCGGGGATCCTGTTCTGCTTCGGCGTCGTCTACGCTTACGTGGTCTTCTTCCCGTTCACGTTCGACTTCCTCGCGGGCAACGCCGCCACTGCCGGCGTCAAACCCTCCTTCGGAATCACCGAGTTCACCGAGTTCATGGCGCTGTTGACCATCTCGTTCGGGCTTGCCGCCCAGCTCCCCCTGATCATGAGCGTCCTCGCCTACACCGAGATCCTCCCCTACGAAACCTTCCGGGACAAGTGGCGTCACGCGATCGTCGCTATCTTCGTCTTCGGCGCGCTCTTCTCCCCGCCCGACCCGTTCACCCAGATCATGTGGGCGACGCCGTTGACCGGCCTCTACGTCTTTAGCCTCGGCCTCGCGAAAGTCGTCACCAACACCCGGCGACGGGGCGCCGCGAGGACGGAGGGAACCGGCGCGGCCCACATCAAACGACGCGTCCTCCAGTTCGGCGCCGTCGTCGCCGTCGTCTTCGTCGCCGTCACGGCGTTCGTCAACCAGGGCGGCTTCGACGTCCTCCGCGAGTCGCTGTACCCGAGCCTTCCGAGCGCGATCCGACCGGAGAGCGCCGGCGGCCTCGAGCAACTCGTCGCCGAGTACGGCCTGCTCGGCGAGATCGCGATCGGGGTGCTCGTCGCCGTCGTCGCCGGCGTGCTCGCCCTGTTCGCCTACACCGTCAAGGTGCTCCAGGAACCCGTCTACCCCCGCCAGACCCAGATCCGAACGGCGAACTCGCCCGACGACCTCGACTGGGACGTCCTCGAGGCCGACGACATCTCCGAGGTCTCGCCGTCGGTCTTCCTCGCGATGGACGAGGAGGAGGCCCTAGAGTACGCCCGCGAGGCGATGTACGAGGACGACAAGGAGAAGGCCCAGGCGATCCTCGATCGGTTCGACACGCTCCAGGCCCGGGCCGAGGAGGCGAACGAGGAGGGCGACGTCGACGCGGCCGCGGCGGCCGGGGCCGGAGCTGGAACCGGAGCCGCGGAGGCGGCGACCGAGGAGGAAGGCGGCGGCCTCTTCGCGAGCACCGCCGCCGGGATGCTCGATCCGTTCACCGAGGACGAGACGACCGAGGAGGACATCGGCGGCTACGCCTACGACTTCGCGTTCATCCTCCAGAGCCTCTCCTCGAGGATGTTCCGCATCGTCGCCGTCTTCATGCTCGTCATGGGGAGCACCTTCATGGCGCTCTACCAGGGTGGCCTCGGGCGAATCCTCGAGGTGTTCGTCACTCGGGTGCCGGACGACGTCCTGATCGAACTCGCCGAGCGCAACGACGTCACCGGCGATCCGACGGCGATGTCCACGGCCGAACTCATCGCCAAGATGGACTTCGTCATCGCGCTCCACCCCGTCGAGGTGCTGATCTTCGAGGTGAAGGTGAGCACGCTCGCGGCCATCGTCACGGTGTTGCCGATGGTGCTCTACTACGCCTGGCCGGCGATAAAAGAGCGCGGCCTGGCCCGCGGCGACCGCCGCCTGTTCATCGTCTGGGGCGGCTCGCTGTTCGGCGGCTTCGCGGCCGGCACCTACCTCGGGTTCTTCTGGATCGCGCCCGCGGTCATCTCCTACCTCGTCGAGGACGCGATCACGAACGGGATGGTCGTCTCCTACAAGATCAGCAGCTTCTTCTGGCTGGTGATCTTCACGACCATCGGCATCGGCTTCCTCTTCAACATCATCGTCACGATGGCGCTCTTCCACGTCGGCGGCCTCGTCCCCTACCGCGCGATGCTCGAGCGCTGGCGCCCCGTCGTCCTCGCCATCTTCGTCTTCTCGGCGCTGTTCACCCCCAAGGGCGTGCTGACGATGCTCCTCTTCGCCATCCCGCTGGCGATCACCTACCTGCTCGGCCTGTTCGTCCTCTACCTCCTCACCGGCGGCGGTCGCCTCTTCGGCGGCAACGGCGGTCGACCCGCCCCGGAGTCCGACGCGAAGGCGGACTGACCGGTCCGGGGTGGCTATAAGGGGCCGCCATCCCAACGCACCCGCATGCCGAAGATCAGCGTCGAAATCCCCCAGGAACTCCTCGACGACCTCGACGAGCACGTCGGCGACGACGGCAAGTTCGTCAACCGCAGCGACGCCATCCGCGCCTCGATCCGCAAGACCCTCGACCTCCTCGACGAGATCGACGAGCGGCACGACCGCCTCGAGGAGGACGGAACCGAGAAGTGAACGAGGCGACGCCACGATCGCTCACCTCCTGGAAGAGTGGGGACTTGACGACGGGGGAACGGTAATCTCGGACGAGGTCTTCGACGGACTCGAGGAGCGCTACGTCGCGACCGCACAGCACTCGGTCGCGACGACCCGGATCAGCTACGATCTCGAGCGGGGCGGAGACGGGACATCGAACGTGAAGACCACCCGAGAACTGGAGTGAACGCGGGCGAGAGGCGGAGACGGGGGCGAACGTGAGAACGAACGGAGGAGCCAGAGGAGCGCGTAGAGGGCGGATGCGGGTGCGGGTGAGCGGGGCCGCTCACTCCTCGTCGGCCGGCGTCGCGAACCCGAAGTTCGGTTTGACGTCGTCGACGCGGATCGTCACGACGTCGCCCACCTCGGTGTCGGGGACGAACAGCCGGTAGCCGTCCACGGAGGCGATGCCGTCGCCCTCGCCGCCGATATCGACGATTTCGACCTCGAGTTCGTCGCCGGGCTCGACGGGCGCGGTGAGCCGACCCTTTCCGATGAGGTACAGCTCCGACGACTCCTTCCGGGAAGCTTTGGGGCTCGTCGCCCGGACGTACTGGAACTCGTCTTCGAGGTCGGCCCGGAGGGCGTCGACGTCCGGCCCCTCGAACACCTTCACGACGAAGTTGCCGCCGGTCCCGAGCAGCTCGAGGGCGGTCTCGAACGCCTGCCGGGCGAGGTGGAGCGAGCGCGCCTGGTCGAGGGAGTACTCGCCGGACATGTTGGGCGCCATGTCCGATATCACGCAGTCGACCTCGCCGCCGGCGGCCTCGATCACTCGCTCGCGGGTACGCTCCTGGGTCATGTCGCCCCGAATCGTCTCGATGCGGTCGGCGTAGGACTCGTCGAACGACCTGATCCGCTGGAGGTCGACCCCGATCACTCGCCCGTTCGGGCCGACCTTCTCCGCGGCGACCTGCAGCCAGCCCCCCGGCGCGGCTCCGAGGTCGACGACCGCGTCGCCGCCCGAGATCACGTTCTCGAGGTCGTCGAGCTGTTTGAGCTTGTAGGCCGCTCGAGAGCGGTAGCCCTCCTGTTTCGATTTGTTGTAGTACATGTCTCGTCGTGTCATGAGAGGCCCACCCGATTGTATCGGTCGCGTGTCCCCGACGAATTCACGTTCATACTCGTTGTGAGGCGGGCGACCCGGAAAGGCACATCGAATGCGAGGCGGGCCACTTTGGAAACTCACTCCGCGCAGCAAACTCGAGAGTAATCTGACGTCTGTCCGGATTTCGTACGGTCGTCTGGTACTACGGAGAGATGAGTTTCCAATCCGGATTCAATCCGGCGTTACACCTATGTCGTATCGTAACGTAGTGAATCGTAATGATGAAGACGGTCACCACGCGGATCCCGGAGGACGACGAGGAGGCACTCGCCGAACTCGAGGAGGAAATGAGTGCCGATCGGTCGGAGGTGCTTCGTCGCCTCATCCGGCAAGGCCTCTCCGACTGGCGCAAGGAACGGGCACTCGATCAGCTCCGCGACCACAGTATTACGCTGCGAAAGGCGGCGGAGTTCGCGGACGTATCATACGTCGAGATGTTGACTCTCGCCGCGAAAGAAGGGATCGACGTGGGATACACGACCGAAGATCTCGAACGCGACCTCGAACGAATCTGATGGTCGTCGTCGATTCTTCCGCGCTGATCCCGCTCGCGTGGGTCGGTCAGCTTCACCTCGTCTCGACTACCTTCGAGGAGATCCGAACGACAGAGGCGGTTCGGGAGGAAGTTCTTACCGAGGGAAAGCGCGGCACTGCGGCGCTCGACGGGTTTCTGGAGGACGTAGCTGTTCACAGAACGCCGGACACAGCCGACGAAGTGGCGTCGATGGAGGGAATTGCAGTGGCCGACGCGTCAGTGATCCTGCTGGCAGAGGCTGACGAAGAAATCCTTCTCGCCAACGACAAAGGGCTGATCGAGGTTGCCCGGAGTCACGGCGTCGAGTGCTGGTGGGTGACGACGCTGTTGCTCAGATGTACGAAAGAGGGGGACTTGACGGCGGATGAGGCGACCGACGTCCTGTACGACCTCGTGGACGAGGGAATGAACCTCCATCCGAAAGTCTACACGCAGGTGCAGAAGAAGCTCCGAGAACTGGGGGACTGAATCTGAGTTCTCGGTCAGAGGGAGGCGCGTTCAGTTAGTAGTCACAACAGATCGAGAGGAGTAGTTGTAGTAGTGGTCTTTCCGTGCCATGGTATCTCGAATCCGCCACCGATGCCGTTCGATACGCGATCGCTCGTCCCTCGCGCGGACGAGATCGCATCGGTCACGGTCCGACAGAGGGAGTCGACGCTGAAAGGGTTGACGTCCTCGAGCGGCGTCCGACTGCGCTCCAGTTGACGAGTTGGGCGACGAGACGAGCGCGTTCCGTCCGCGCTCGACGAACCTACCGTCGTTCCCACAGCGTCTCGATGCGCTCCTCGATGCGATCGAGGACGAGGCGGGTCACGTCGCGGTGGTCGTCCGGCCACTGGGCGTCCTCAGCGTCGGTGCGACTCGCGTTCGGCGGCGGATGGAAGTGATCCCGCGAGTTGTGCGCGTTCGGATGCCGATCCCATCGACACATCCACGCACCGTCCCGCCGTACCTCGCGATAGTGGACGGTGAAGTCGTCGTTTCGATACCAGCGGATCTCCAAGCGAGCGGACACCTCACTGGGGTAGTAGTCCCCGGATACGTCGACCCGGAGGTGCAGTTTCCCCTCCTCCACGATCTCCGCCGACTCGAACGTGCGACGCCCGACGAATCGGGACTGCATCCGCTCCAACACTGACCGGTCTATCGGCGCAGGGCTCGCACCGTCGTTCGCCGGCACCACGTCAGCTGTGTGACGGAGCCGTCGAGCCAGCGGCTTTCCTCCGAGCGCGTTCGTGAAGGCGACGCTCTTCGACGACGGTGGCCCAGTCACCGAGTTCCGCGTACACGTCGTCGACGCGCTCCGCGTCGAACTCGAGGACGTCGACTTCGGCGGGCGAATCGGCGTTGAACCTGCCGCGATACTCCTCGATTCGGTCGGTCAACTCCGATACGCGGGTCTGTAACTCGTCGACGGTGTGCTCCCGCGCCAGTTCGTTCACCCGGCGCCACTCGAAGTAGTCGTCGTTGCGCTCGTACCTGACTGGCCGACCTTCGTGCTGAATGACGATGCCGAGGTCGGCGTAGAAGGACAGGTGCGTCCGCGCCGATTCCTCCGAACAGTCCGCCCGGTCGGCGACTTCGGCGGCCGTCATCGGCTTTCGGGCGTGCAACACCGCCCCGTACACGCGCTGCTTCGTGTCCGCGTCTTCGAACGGTCTATCGAAGGGAGGCCGGCCGTCGCGTCGGCCATCGTCTGGCATACGCTTACCTACGGCCCCAGGACACATATTTCTTCTTTTAGCCAAAATATATTGTCCAATGTGAGTCTTTCGCCGTCATCTCCGCCATCGGGTTCCGATCTCCGTCCGCCATCGTTAAACAGCGAGGGACCCCGGCCTGAAGGCCGGGTGGGGAATCGCGTCACTTGACTACACTGTCCACCGATCTATCGCCTCTCTCGGAATCTACCTGCTCTTGCGCGTAGAGCATCATTCTCATCCAAGCCAGCCCGTGGCGCTTCTTTGTCTCTTTCAACCGTTCGTACTGGTCGTCGTCTACCTCGAAGCTGATGCCGTGCACGGCGGGGAGGACGTCACCGATAAAGGGTGGCTTTTTATGCCGACCGTCCGTACCCCGTCCCATATGTTCAAGGCCATCGTGAGCGCGGAAACGCTCACCAGCGCGCTCGACTCGGTGAGCGTGCTGGTCGACGAGTGCAAGATCCACCTCGAGGAAGACGGCCTCCAGATTCGGGCCGTCGACCCCGCGAACGTCGGGATGGTCGACCTCTCGCTCGATGCGGCCGCGTTCGAATCCTACGAAGCCGACGGCGGGCTGATCGGCGTCGACCTCTCGCGCCTCGAGGACATCGCAGGCATGGCCGAGTCCGGCCAGCTCGTCCAGCTGGAACTCGACGAGGAGACCCGGAAGCTCCACACCCAGATCGACGGGCTCGAGTACACCCTCGCGCTCATCGACCCGGACTCCATCCGCCAGGAGCCGGACATCCCCGACCTGGACCTGCCCGCGCGGGTCGTCCTCGAGGGCAAGGACGTCAACCGTTCGGTGAAGGCCGCCGACATGGTCTCCGACCACATCGCGCTCGGCGTCGACGATGCCGATGAGTTCTTCTACGTCGACGCGGAGGGCGACACCGACGACGTCCACCTCGAGTTGACCCGCGACGACCTCATCGACCTGCAGGTCGGCCCGGCCCACTCGCTGTTCAGCCTCGACTACCTGAAGGACATGAACAAGGCGATTCCGGGCGACGTCGAAGTCACGCTCGACCTCGGCGAGGAGTTCCCGATCAAGATCTACTTCGGCTTCGCCGAGGGCCACGGCCAGGTCACCTACATGCTGGCCCCGCGCATCCAGAGCGACTGACGGCTCGCGGTGGTCGGGTCGGGACCGACGCGGTCTCCGCCCTCCGCACCTGACGTTCTTCTCCTACCGAATACGACGCTCGCATCGGGTCGAAATACCGATTCCCGGCACCGACGCTATCGATCGATACGATTCGACGCCCCGAGGCGCGACCCGTTCACTCGTGGTCTGCGAGGAACTCGAGCAGCGCCTCGTTGACGGGATCGGCGTCCTCGATGAAGAAGCAGTGGGACCCGCCCTCGATCAGTTCGAGTCGGGCGTCGGGGAGCTTCTCGGCGAGTAGCCGGCCGTTCGCGACGGGGACGACCCGGTCGTTCGCCCCGTGGAGGACGAGCGTTGGAACGCGGATCCCGTCGAGGCGGTCGCTGACGTCGAACTCGAGGACGCCCGCGGCCTGGGCCTCGCGGGCGGCGTCGCCCGCGTCCTGCTCGAGGCGCCACGTGAGGATCCGGTCGATGAGGTGGGGGTTGCGGTTCGTGAATTCGTCGGTGAACGCCGGGCGCATCCGGTGGCGGAGTTTCTGGCGCTCGGTCGCCCCGTCGGGGACGTCGAACATGATCTCCTGAGTCTCCTCGGGGACCGGCACCGAGTCCGGGCCGCCGTGGGTGGTACAGCACAGCGTCAGCGTCTTCGCCCGGGTGTACTCGAGGGCGTAGCGCTGGGCGATCATCCCACCCATGCTCGCGCCGACGACGTGGGCCCGGCGAACTCCGGCGTCGTCGAGGACGGCCTCGAGGTCGGCGGCCATCCCGGCGATGGAGTAGCCGAACAGTTTGAAGAGCAGGAGCGTTCGCAGTTTCCCGGGCAGTCGCGGGACGAGCGGCGGGAGGCCCGCCTCGGATCGGCCCGTCCCCCGGTTGTCGGGGGCGATCACCTCGTACTCGCCGGCGACGGCCTCGCGCTGCCACCGCCACATCCACCGCCCGAAGCCGAGTCCCTCGACGAAGACGACGGGGGTGCCGTCGCCCGCCTCGCGCTCGTAGTAGATCGACACGCCGTCTCGAGTCGCCCGTGGCATACCCCCACCGACGCGTCGAACGACCTTGAAAATCGCCCCTCGAGATGGGTCGGCGACGACGACTGTCGCGTCGATCGCCCCGGCGGACCCCCAGAACCGACCCGTCGGTCGCGCGCCCGGGCCGGTAATCGATCGTTATTCGATTCCCCGCCGACGGTGACACTCGGTTACGTACGCGGTCCCTACGGGGTCGAGCGTGTCGTGATGAACCCGCTAGTTTATCCGGGAGCGGTAAAATCGTATTACCGATCACCGATGCAGAGAGTTCACGCCCGGTACCCGTTCCTCGAGGCGGCGCGGGAGACCGTGGCGACCCGGGCCGTCGACCTGGCGACGGTCGTCGAGCAGGACCGGGAGGTCGTCGACCGCGCCCTCGAGCGCGTCGTCGCCGCCGTCGACGAGGGGGAAACGGGCGAGGCGCGCCGCGACGTGCGCGTCGAACTCCTCTCCTATCCCGTGGCCCGCGTGCTCGTCTCGCTGGTGGGCGAGCGCGTGCTGATCCGCCGGTACGCCCGCGCGGAGGCCGCCGCGGCCGCCGAGCGGTTTCGAGCCGACCTCGAGGACACGACCGAACTGAAGAGCGTCGAGTCGTCGGGACTCGAACTCGCGGACCTGCTCCGGGAGTTCGACCTCGAGGGCGCGGTGCGGGAGGTCGACTCCGTCGAGGGTGACGGCGAAGGAGGGGGCGCCGTCGGCGTCGCGGTCGCGACGAGCTACCGGGTCGACGTCGGCACCTACCTCCCGCTTTCGGCCGACCTCTGGGGCGACGAGTGGCGGCTCGTCAACCGCGCGCTCGCGGACGGGACGGTCCCGGTCGACGAGGGGGAACTGCTGACCCTGCTCCGGGAGGCCGTCCGGGAGCGGATCGAGGAGGGCCTCCCGTTCGACGTGCCCGAACCGATCGCGGCCGCGCTCGAGGAGGAGGCCGAGGAGGTCCGCGCGGTGCTCTCCGAGTTGGACCTGACCCGGGAGATCGACACCGTCGTCCCGGACCTGTTCCCGCCGTGTATGAAGGCGCTGCTGGATCAGATTCAGAAGGGCGAGCACCTCCCCCACCACTCCCGCTTCGCGATCACGGCCTTCCTGACGAGTATCGGCATGAACACCGACGAGATCGTCGACCTCTACCGGGTGAACTCCTCGTTCGGCGAGGAGATGACCCGCTACCAGACCGACCACATCCGGGGCGACACGTCGCCCACGGAGTACTCGCCGCCCTCCTGCGCCACGATGCAGTCCTACGGCGACTGCGTCAACAAGGACGACCTCTGCGAGCGCATCCCCCACCCGATGGCCTACTACGAGGAGCGCCTCGACGACGCGGACGACGACGACCTCGAGGACTGGCGCGAGACGGTCGGAGACGGCGGTGACGGGGCGGAGTCGGGACCGGCGTAAGACGCTCGTACCCGACTGACTGGCAGCGGAAACGTCGACTTTTTCGGCCGCACTCGAGGCCGTGACCGCGGATCGCGCGCCCGGTGCGATCACGCCTCACGGAGTCCGTTGCGGGGGGCAACGACGTTATCGGGCGTGAGATCCTAGGGGAGGTAATGACCGAATACGTCCCCCAGCGATCCGGGCGAGTCGACGCCGAACGCGAAGACGGTCCCCCTCCCCTGAAGGCGACGCTGTTCTGCCCCGCCTGCGACCACGAGAGTCCGGCCGACGGCGACTGGGTCCGGCGCGTCGACGGCGAGCGCGTCGAACTCGTCTGCCCCGCCTGCGAGACGACCATCGCGAACCGGCCCCTGCGCGAGAGACGACGCCACGCTCGAGGCGACGACGCGGCCGAACCCGAGGCTCGGGACGGGGCCGAAGCCGACGCTCGAGGAGGGGACGAACGTGACGGCGAACGCCGGCGGACGATCCGCGGCGGTCCCGGCGGCGCGGGCGAATCCGGGGTTGAGGCCGATGCGGGCGCGGACGGATCCGAGCGCGAGCGCCCACGCGCCCCGAGTCCCGTCGACGCCTGGAGTCACACCCTCCACGCGTCGGCGAAGGTGTGGCGAGCGAGCCTCCGCGCGGGCGCCTCGAGCGTCTCGGCCCTCGTGAACCACGGCCGCTGAGTCGCGGGTCGATCCCGACCTCCATTTTCGTCTCCCTCCGTTCCGGTCCCGTCCGCTCACCGTCGAGCGGAGCGGGCGCACGAAGGCCGAACCCGCGGAGTGGTCGCTCGGGAATCCGATCCGCGCGAGCGTCGAGCGGACCGTCAGGGGCGGCCTCGGTCCCGAAATTCCACGGGAGCCCGCCGCACCGCCTCGCGGCGAATCTCCGCGAGCGACCCCGCCTGCTCCTGCCTGGTCAGGCCGCCCGATTCGGCGTGGCGGCCGTCGTACTGCCACCGCGAAATCGCGTTCCAGACGGACCTCGACTCCCCGTCGGCGTCCCCGTTCTCCTCGCCCCCGTCGCCGCTGGCGTCCGATCCCGAGCGACCCGCGCTGACGACGAGCCAGCACAGGAGGAACCAGGCGCCGACCCACACGAACGCGGTGATCCAGGCGACGGCGTGTGCGAACTCCTCGGGGGACCGAACGACGGAGTAGCCGAGCAGACCGGTCGTGAGGACGGGCGTCAGCGCGAGCAGGACGCGTCCCCGTCGGGGCGAAAGTCCCGTATCGCAGCTAACGATTGGTTAGTTGATGTATGTTGTGCGGACACCGGCGGAACCGGGGGCAGAAGAGCGAGCCGAACGGGGATCCGACGGCAACCGTGACGGACTCAGAAGGTGCCGTTTCCGTCCGAATCGCCGCCTGGCTCGAGGCCGTCCTCGGGGTCGTTCAGGGTGTAAGCCAGGGCGACGCCGACGGCGGTCATCAGGAGGATGAAGGCGACGATCGCGCCGACGAACATCTGGCCGCCCTCGGGGGAGAGCGTGCCGCCCTCGCCGCCGTACGTCGAGCCGATCCAGAACAAGGTACTGATCATGATGAGGACGGCCGAGAGGGCCACGCCGACTTCGATGAGCTGCTCGCGCTCGGGCATTACAGGTCCGATTACCCCGGACCGGGGAAAAGCGCTTCGAAGGGTCGCTCGAGGAGATGACGCCTGCTCGTCGCCCCCGCTCGACGCCCGTCGCGCCGGGGGAGCAGAAACCGCCGGACGGCGGCCGTACGGCCGGAGAGTGCAAGTACACCCGTTATCTCCTCCGAACGTCTAGGGAGGTCGAATAGCCGGACGACCGACCCACACCCACGATTTGCGACGTTTCGTTCGCATTTCGACGCACCCATGAACACAACCGCGTCACCGAAGACCCCACTGCCAGTACCGTCCACCGACCCCGACGACCTCGAGGAGCGCGCCCGCCGCGCGCGAGCGGAGGCGATGTCCGTGCTCGCCCTCGGCGACGGCCTCTACGAGGTCGAATCCGAGAGCGGCCACACCTACATGGTCGACCTCGAGGCCGGCCGCTGCACCTGCCCGGACCACGTCTTCCGGGACGCCCGGTGTAAGCACATCCGCCGCGTGGCGATCGAGATCACCGAGGCGCGAACGCCGCCGCCGGGCCAGATCGCCGTCGAGTGCACCGACTGCGCCCGGACCGTCTTCGTCGACGAGACCGAGTCAGAACCCCACTACTGCCATCGCCACGCCATCGCCAACGGCGATGCGGTCCGCGACAAGGAGACCGGCGACCGCCTCACCGTGGTCGACGTCTCCGACCGCCGCGCCGACGCCGTTCGCATCCCCGAAGCGGGGTGTACGGTCGACGAGTACGGGACGAACGAGAGGTACGACGGCGACGTCCCCGTCGTCGGCGTGGTCTACCCCCACGCGCGGATCGGGCGCAACGGCCCCGTTCCGGACTCGCTCAAGGTGTACGTCTTCCCGCGGACCCGCCTCGAGAAGGTCACGAAGCGGCGGGACCGACCGCCGCGGTCCCGGCGTCGACCGCCGGCGCTGAGTTAACTCGGCGGCCTCGTCTCGCTCGAGCGAGAAGCGGGCGGTGAGCGAGACCGGTCGGCGATCAGTCGAGCATCTCCGCCGCTTCGTCGACGTCCATCACGCCCTGCTTGACCGCGTTGAGCACCCGCACGACCTCGGGGTCGGGACGCGCTTCGGCCTCGCTCCGCACGGCGGCTTCCTCGAGGGTGACCTTCTCGGATTTCCCGACGAACTCGGCGAAGTCGGTGCCCTCGGCGATCGCCGTCTCCTTTTTCACGCGGTAGTTGCCCCCGTCGGTGACGTAGAGGTCGCCGGGGTGGAAGAAGTACCAGTCCTCGCGGTCGAAGCGGGCGCCGATACGGGGTTTCGCGCCGAAGTTCCGCGAGAAGTAGATCAGCGCCTCGACCTCCTCGCCGGTGAGGTAGATCGGATTGCCGGAGCTCGATTTGGCCTCGATCGCGTAGAAGTCGTCGCCGTCGCCCGCGAGCACGTCCGGCAGCTCCCGCTCGGTCGCCGAGCCGCTCGCGGGCGCGCGCATCACCGCGAAGCCCGCCTCGTCGAGCATGTTGACGAGTTCCCGCTCGCGGCGATCGCCCTTCGCCTGAGACATACCCCTCTGTCACCGCCGGGTCGTAATAAGCGAGGTGGACCGGGGCGGACGGCCCCGTCGATCGGCGACGACGGACGGGGTCTCAGACCGGCACGGCGCCCGGCGCCGCCTCGAGGAGACCGACCAGCGTCGACGTCGCCGACCCGAACTCCTCGGGGCCGTACCGGAGGGCGAGGTAGACCAGTCCGAACTGGATGGCGTTGAAGAAGGCGTGGGCGACGGTCGGGACGACGATGTTGTCGGTCCTGGCGTAGATGTAACCGAAGACGAGCGAGCCCCCGAATATCGTGACCAGCGCCACGGCGACCGACGGCAGCGGGGCGATATCGCCGTCGACGGAGAGCCCGTACGTCGGGAGGTGCATGATCGCGAAGACGAGGCTGGTGACGACGACCGCCTGGATCTTCGTGAAGACGCTGTAGAGGCGCTTCTGGATGACGTTCCGGAAGAGGAACTCCTCGGCGGGCGCGTTGAACAGGAACACGATCGCGATCATCAGCAGGGCGATCGTCGGGTCGTCGCCGATGATCTCGAGCACCTGCGCCTCCGCGTCGCCGCTATCCACGCCGAGCGCCGTCGCGCCGACGTTCACGACGAGCAGGACGCCGAACATGGCGAAGACGCCCGCGACGGCGTACCCCCACTCCCGGAGCGTGGGGGATCGGACGTCGAGGTAGGAAACGCCGAGCCCCGACCGCCAGAGGTAGATCGCCCCGGCGAGGAACCAGCCGAAGAAGCCGAGGGCCATCATGGCGACGAGCGCCGATCGGGAGGCGTCGGCCGGCGAAACCGCCAGCGTCGGATCGAGCAGCATCGCGGGGATGACCGTGATCTGTGAGAGGACCAGCCCGCCGAAGGCGAGGACGAACGCGAGGACGACCACCCTGAGTCGGCTCTCGTCGCGACGGCGATCGACGTGTTGCATGGTCGATGCTACGGCCAGGAGATCCTTGGGCGTTCCTTTCGCGGAACCGCGATTCGAGGGGCGGGACGGTCCGCCGGGCACCTACCCCTCGAGCGCCGCCAGCTCCGTCCGGTCGAACAGCTGCCCCAGCAGCCGCCCCTGGCCGAGTCGCAGGTGGCGGTTGACCGTCGGCTGGCTGATGCCGAGCATCTCCGCGACCTCCTCGCCGGTGCTCTCGCGCGGCCAGTCGAAGTAGCCGGCGAAGTAGGCCGTCCGCAACACCTCGAGCTGGCGGTCGGTCAGCGAGTCGAACAGCGAGGCGACCAGCTCCCGCCTGGTGTGCATCGCGCGCCGGACGTGCCGGCGCGATCGAAGCCCGACCCCGGCGTGGCGGTCGCGGAGCATCTCGACGAACTCGCGCACGTCGGTCGTCGTGGGAACGTCGACGACGAGTTCCATCTCGGCCCCGTCGGCCCGAATCGAACGCGGGCTGCCGCCGTGGCGGACGAGCCGCGACGCGACGGTCGAGCCGGTGACGGTCGCCTCGAAGAGGCAGGTCGCACCCTCGTCTCCGTCCCCCTCTCGCCTTCCGTCGGGCCCCTCCGCGCTTATCAGCCGGTGGTCGGTCACGGAGACGAGGCCCTCGAGGATCCCGGTCACGGCGTCCGGATCGGCGCCGTGGGTCGAGAAGAACAGCAGCGTCCGCTCGCCGGCGTGTCCCCCGAGCCCCTCGTACTCGACCCGACAGTCGGCGTCGGCGGCGATCCGCGAGAGGAAGTCGTCCGCGTCGTCGATCTCGAGGGTGAGCTCGAGCAGCGTCTCGGCGTGCAGCGCCTCCCGGGTCTCGATCGCGTTGATCGCGTTCGCGATCCCCTCGCCGAGCTCGGTGAACACCGTTCGCTCGAGCTCCTCGAAGGCGTCGGGTTCGTCGGCGTAGACGGCGAGCACGCCGTAGGTGTACTCCTCGAACGCGAGGGGGACGGCGATGACCGAGTGGAACCCCCAGGCGAGGGCGTTCTTCCGCCACGGCTCCGCTTTCAGCCCCTCGACGACGTTGTTCGCGACGGTCGGCTCCTCGCGCCGCGCCGTCGCGACGGCCGGTTCGGCCGAGCCCGCCGTCTCGAGCGAGACCGCGTCGAGGTAGGCGCCGCTCTCGCCGGCCCAGGAGCGAGGGTCGAGCGCCGTCCCGCTCGGGTCGACGCTCCCGATCCACGCGAACTCGATCCCGTCGGCTTCGATCAGCCGCCGACAGACCGTCCGTTCGATCTCCTCGCGGCCGTCGGCGCCGATGAGCGACTGGTCGATCGAGCGGATGATCTCGGTGATCGCGATCTGTCGCTCGAGCCGGCGGTTGCGCGCCTCGAGTTCGGCGTCGCGCTCGCGGAGGGCGCGCTCGCTCTCGAGGCGGTCGAACGCGGCCTCGGCGGTCGCGACGAGCGTCTCGACGAGGCGCCGCGTCTCCTCGCCGATCGGCCGCGAGGTCGTCACCGCCGAGAAGACCCCGTGATCGCCGATCGGAACCACCAGCGCGGTCTCGACGTCGGCGCCGAAGATCGGGGAACGGCCGATCGCGGAGGGGTCGTCGACGACGGTGCGAGCGCCCGTGACGAACGCGTTCCACAGGACCGAGCTTCGCTCGCCGCCGCCGACGTCGACGGCCGAGCCGGCGTCGCACGCGGCCGCGAATCCCGCGGAGAAGGCGGCCGGTTCGAGTCGGTTGGTCGTCGAATCGAGGACGTACGCGCAGACGCCGTCGACGTCGAGGATCTCCTCGGCCGTTTCGACCGCGAGGTCGGCGATCTCCGACTCGGACTCGGTCGTGAGTAACCCGCGGGCGGCGTCGTGGAGCGACTCGAGGGTCGCCTCGCGCTCTTTTTGCTCGGTGACGTCCTGGACCGAGCCGCGGTAGGCGACGAGGTCGCCGGGTTCGCGGTCCCGATCGTCCGCCTCGGTCCCGTCCGCGCCCGCGCTCTCGTCCCCTCCTTCGACCTCGCGTTCGACCGCGGATATGCCCGCCGGGTCGGTGAACTCGCCCTCGTAAATCGGCTCGCCGAGGGCACGAAGCCACCGGACCTCCCCCGACTCGGTCAGCAGTCGGGCCACGAACTCGTAGTCGGATTCGGTCTCCAGCGCCCGCTCGAGGGTCTCCCGAACGCGGTCTCGGTCGTCCTCGTGGTACAGCGAGAGGATCTCCTCGAGGCCCGGATCGGCGTCCGGCGGGAGGTCGTGTAAGCGGTACAGTTCGTCGGTCCAGAGCACCCGCTCCGGGTCGGTTCGAAGGTCGAGTTCCCAGCCGCCGATGTCCGCGATGCGCTGGACCCGTTCGAGGAGGTCCGCCGTCCGCTCGAGGTCGCGCTCGCGCTCCTTGCGCTCGGTGACGTCCTGCATCGAGCCGCGGAACGCGACGACCTCGCCGTCCTCGACGACGGGCTCGCCGATCGTCCGCATCCACCGAGCCGACCCGTCGCCGGTGATCAGCCGCGCCTCGACGTCGTAGGGGTCGCCCGACTCGAGCGCGGCGCCGACGGCCTCGGCGACCCGCTCCCGGTCGTCGGGGTGGTACGAACCCACGACGGACTCCACGTCGATGTCGGCGCCGAGGGACAGCCCCAGCTGTCGGTGGAACTGGTCGGTGCCGATCAGCTCGAACGGCTCCGCCCGGAGGTCGAGCACCCACCCGCCGACCGAGGCGATCTCCTCCGCCTGGGTGAGGAGCTCGCTCGTCCGCTCGAGGGCGCGTTCGTACCGCTTCCGCTCGGAGACGTCCCGACCGATCCCGACGGCGAGCGGGTCGCCGTCGGGATCGGTAACCCTCGAGGCGACGAACTCGTACGGGATCGTCTCGCCGGATCGGGTCAGGTACGGCGCCTCGACGCGCGCGGATCCCGTCTCGAAGACCCCCTCGATGGCGTCCTCGATACGATCGCGGTGTTCCTCGGGGAACAGCTCGAGGGCGTTCATCGACGCGAGCTCCTCGTCGTCGTAGCCGGTCACGGCGGAGTGCGTCTCGTTCCAGTCGCGGAAGCTGCCGTCGCGCTCGAGCACGTAGAAGACGTCGTCGATCGCGTCGAGCACGTCCTCGGTGAACGACCGGTACTCCTCGAGGGTTCGTTCCCGGTCGCGAAGCCGGTTTCGGGCCTCCGTCCGGTCGGTGACGTCCTCGTGGAAGATGACGAGCCGGGACGGCCCGGTCGGCTCGTCCGCGTCGATCCCGTCGTCCCCGGAGCCGACGTCGACGACCGCGTCCGGGCCCTCGACCGGAGCGACCCGCACGCGGTCCCAGAACGTCGTTCCGTCCGCCCCGGTCGCGCGGAGTTCCATAGTGGTCGACTCACCGGCTTCGACCGCCTCGCGCAGCGCCTCGAGGCGACCCGGGTCGGCCGCCCCGTCGAGGGGAAACTGCCAGTTTCGTCCGAGCGCGTCGACCGCCGAGCGACCGGTCAGCCGGCAGAACGCCTCGTTGGCGTAGACGATCGGGTCGCCCTCGCGCTCGCAGTCGGCGATGGCGATCCCGACCGGGGCCGCCTCCATGGCCCGGTCCTTGAGCCGGAGCTCGCGCTCGCGCTCCCGGCGTTCGAACACGTGGCTCACCCACCCGGTCAGCAGGTCGACGAACGCCTTCTCTGCGTGGGAGAACGGGGCCTCGCGGGACTCCCGGTCGACGAAACAGAGCGTCCCGTACAGTTCGCTGCCGACCGTGATGCGTCCGCCGAGGTAACACCCCAGGCCCCACTCCTCGGAGGCGGGGTCGTCCTTCCAGTCCCCATCGAGGGCGTCGTAGACGCCGAGGATGTCGTCCGAGGTGATCGTCTTCCGGCAGATCGTCCGCGAGAGAGTCGTCTCCGTCCCGGGTTCCACGAGGTCGCTCCCGGCGGTCGATCGGACCTCGAACCGACCCGTCTCCTCGTCGACGACCGAGAGGAACCCGTTCTCTACCTCGAGTCGCTCGCAGCCGAGTTCGAGCAGTCGCTCGAGTTTCTCCTCGCCGTCCAGCGACGTATCGGACGTGATCCGGTGGAGGGCTCGCCTGTAGTCTTCGCCCCCCCGGCGGTCTCGTTCGCGCGCCCGCAGCGTCCCCGCCAGGCCGTCGACCGCGTCGGCCAGCCGCGGGAGTTCGTCGTCCCGGTCGAACAGCCCCTCGAGGCGCGCGTCGACGTCGTACTGGCCGCGCTCGAGCGCCTCGATCGCCTCGACGACGCGTTCGATCGGCCGTCCGGCGTCGGATTCGTCCCCCGTCACCCCGCCGACCCCCAGCGTCGTATCGGTTGCGTCATGAGCGGTTCCACCCGGCGTACGCCGCGGAGGATAATCACTCGTGCGGTAACTCGAAATTAACACGGTCGGTCGTCGGGACCGTCACGCCGTGCGATCCGTCGACGATGCGGGTCCGCGTCTACGCGCGTTCGCCTACGATGGGGCCGATGAGCCTCGGTGGTATGGACGGGGGCGATCTACCGCGTTTCGCGAGATCGCGAGACGCCGGCTCGGGCGGTCGATTTCGACCGAGGCTACACATATAGCGTCCGCACTGCGCCGACGCTACACATACAACGGCGAACCGGATACCGGGAGGGACCCTCCGAACGGGTAGAGATGGGACGAATGACATACGACAGCGTTACCGAGATCACGAGCGTTCGCGTCGTCGAAGCGCTCGCTGCCGCGCTCGAGACGAGCCCGTTCGACATGGAACCGCCGCTGTACGACGCGATCGATCCGGAGGCGCTCGACCTCCTCTTCAGGGACGGAACGGACGGCGAGGTGCGCTTCGCGTACGAAGGCCACGCCGTCACCGTTCGGAGCGACGGCACGGTGATCGTCGACGAGACGACGTACGTCCCGCGATGAACGACGAGTACGGACGCACACCGAGCGGACCGGTACGCACGAGCGATCACCCGGGACGACCGATCCGGGCGCACTACCACCGATTCACCCTCGAGGCGTCGGCCCACCACCTGATCGTCGATCCAACGAACCAGGACGCGTGGGTACTCTCCGACAGCGTTCGGGAGGTCGAACCGTGATCGAACCGAGATCCGCGGCGACCGCACTTCCGAGGCCCGCGTTTACAGCCTCGGTTCCGGTCGCGAGAGGGACGCCGCGATGACCGCCACTGATCCCAGTTCTATCGCGTCGATCCCGCCCCCTCCGCGGACGTTCCGTAACCCGATCACCGTCCTCGTCGTCGACGACGACGCCCACGCCGCCGACCGCGTCGCCACCGCTCTCGAGGCGGCGGACCGACTCGAGGCGGTCGCGGAGCCCTCCCTTCGGCGCGCGCTGCGGCGGATCGAGCGCGAGAGCGGTTCCGACGACGGGTCGGAGTCCGACGCGATCGACTGCGTCGTCGTCCCCCGCGGGCTGACGACGGCGACCGGGGGCGATCCGGTCGGCGATTTCCGCTCGAGCGCCGCAGACCTCCCGGTCGTCCGCTACGACCCGTCGGCGATCGGCCCGCTCGCGGCCGATCGACCGGAGATCGGACGGGCCGTGACCCCTCGAGACGCTTCCGTGGACGGATGGACCGAGTTCCACGGGGTCGACGACGGGTCCCTCGAGTCGTTCGGTGCCCTGATCCGGCGGCTGGTCGACCACCGGCGGGCCGTCGACCTCGTGGGCCGCGCGCTCGCGGGGGTCACGACCGCCCGCGACGGCATCGCCATCGTCGGCCCCGACGGGACCGTCGAATTCGCTAACCGGCCGTACGCCGGACGCGTCGGCTTCGACCGGGGGGACGTCGTCGGAACGGACTGGCGGGACCGCCACTCCCCGGACGAGGTCGACCGACTCGAGTCCGTCGCGCTCCCGACCGCCAGGGACGGGTGGCGCTGGACGGGCGCCTGCGCCTATCGTCGCCCCGACGGGACGACGGTGACCGCGAGGACCAGCCTCGTCGCGCTGGACGACGGGGGACTCCTGTTCGTCGTCGACGAACCGCGAGCGGCGGACGACACCGCGACGGAAGGGACGTCGTCGGACGAGTGAGGGGGCCAGAAGAGATTAGTGAGTTCTATCGAAACGCCAGCCATGCACCGACGCACGGTACTCGCGCTCGCGGGATCCGTTCCCCTGGCCGGGTGTAGCGCCCTCGGGTTCGGCGGCGGTCCGTACTTCGACGACGCGATCGAAGAGGGGAAGCAGTACTCGTTCAACGCCGACGCCGGCGACGCCGCGATCACCATCGAGGTCGCGGACGCGGGGGAGATCAGCGAAGACGACGCCGAGGACGACGACGTCGAAGAGGCCGAGAGGGAGGCGGCGAGCATCAGAATCGACGACAGCGGGGGACCGGTCTTCGCCGAGTCGGTCGAGGAAGGAAGCGAAGAAACGTTCGAGGAGCGCTTCGACGAGGGCGGCGAATACACGATCAGCATCAACTACGGCGAGGCGGACGTCACCGTCGAGTCCGTTTGAGCGGACACCCCCGAATTCTTCGGCCACGGAACACCGGCACGAGGCGCCGGCCCGCGAGCGTGACTCGAGCCTCGTCGGCGACCGTCCCACGACCGCACCGTTTTCGCGCACACTCGCCGAACGTGAAGCCGCCTACGTCCCGTGGTCCCACGAGTTCATGTAGTCGCGCTGGGCCCCCGTCAGCGAGTCGAGCTCGACGCCCTCGGCCTCGAGTTTGATCTCCGCGATCTCGCGGTCGAGGTCGTCCGGGACGTCGTGGACGCCCGGACCGTACCGGTCGCCGTTCTCGAGGAGTTCGCGGACGCAGACGGCCTGGACGCCGAAGCTCTGGTCCATCACCTCGACCGGGTGGCCGAGCGAGACCGGCGCGGCGAGGTTGACCAGCCGACCCTCGGCGATGACGTTCAACCGCCGGCCGTCCTCGAGTTCGTACGCGGTGACGCCGTCGCGGGCCTCGTACGCGTCGACGGCGAGGTCGGCCAGCGCCTCGAGATCGATTTCGATGTCGAAGTGACCCGCGTTGGCGAGTAAGACGCCGTCCTGCATCTTCTCGAGGTGCTCGCGGACGATCACGTCGCGGTTGCCCGTGGTCGTGAGGAATACGTCGCCGATCTCGGCCGCCTCGGCCATCGGCATCACGTCGTAGCCCTCCATGTGGGCCTCGAGCGCCCGGCGGGGCTCGACCTCGGTGACGATGACGTTGGCGTTCTGGCCCGACGCCTTGCGGGCGACGCCCTTGCCGCAGTAGCCGAAGCCGGCGACGACGACGTTCTTGCCCGCCCACGAGAGGTTCGTGGTCATCGCGATCGAGGCCAGCGAGGACTCGCCGGTTCCGTGGACGTTGTCGAACAGCCGCTTCATCGGCGTGTCGTTCACCGCGAAGACGGGGTACTCGAGCGCGCCGTCGTCGTCCATCGCCCGCAGGCGGTGGACGCCCGTGGTCGTCTCTTCTGCGCCGCCGACGATGCCGTCGATGAGTTCGGGGTACTCCTCGTGGATCATCGCCACGAGGTCCATCCCGTCGTCGACCGTCACGGTCGGCTCGTGGCCGATGACGGCGTGGATCGCCTCGTAGTACTCCTCGTCGTCGACGCCGCGTTTCGCGTAGCTCGTGATGTTCTCGTGCACGTCGAGCGCCGCGCTCACGTCGTCGTGGGTCGACAGCGGGTTGCAGCCCGTGATGGCCACCTCCGCACCACCTTCGGCGAGCGTCTCGACGAGCATCGCGGTCTTCGCCTCGACGTGCATCGCCATCGCGATCCGCTCGCCCTCGAACGGCCGCTCGGCCGCGAACTCCTCGCGCACCCGCTCGAGGATGGGCATGTGCTGGGCGGCCCAGTCCATCTTCCGTCGTCCTTCGGCCCGCGCCGAGGGGAGGTCGTCCCCGTCCAGCTGGTCGCTGATCGGCGGATAGTCTGTCATAGGTCGACAGAGTGCGACCGGGGCAAAAACGCTACCGAAGCCGCTGCCCCGACGTCGAACGTCGATCGCTCGGGGACCGTCGGTCGGGAGCGTCCGATCGTCGACCGTCGGTCGAACGCTCGAGTTCGGGTATCGCCGCCGCGCGACGAGCGGAGACGGGGAATCGACCCGTCACGGTCGCCCGGGCCGTAACGAGATTCCGAGTGTACCGACGTCGCGACGGAGCGTGCCTCTGACACCGTGCGTGCGAGTCCGGTGGTTCTCCGTCGGCAGGTCGATGGCGGTTCGACGCCGGTGTGAGCAGTCGCGCGTCGACGATGCGTCGCGTCGGTGGATCCAGCGGTCGGTGACCGGCGTCGTTACTTCGGTCCGCCGCCGTTTCCGCCGCCGTTTCCGCCACCGTTTCCAGTTCCGTTGCCGCGCCGTTCGTCTGCGTCGTCACCGTCGTCGCTGTCGTCGCGTTCGTCACCGTCTTCTCCGTCGTCGGACGAGTTACCGGCCTGTTCCGGCGGCCCCTGCCGGCTCTCGTTCTCCTCGTCGCCCGACGGACCGGCGTGGCTCGGCGGACCGGCGTTGTCCGACGCGTTGCCCGGGTTGTTCTCGACGACGAAGTTCGCGACCTTCAGGCCGAGCGGGCCGTCGTCGGACTCGTTCTTCGTCTCCTCGACGAACGCGGAGACGAGTCCGCCGAAGCTCTCCTCCTCGTCGGATTCGTTCTCCTCGGCCGCCTCGAGGGTGGCCGTGGTGGACGCGGAGTCGTTGTCAGCCTCCGCGGTGACGTCGACCTCGACGGTCTCGTTCGGCTCGGACAGGTCGACCGTACCGTTTTCGTCGGTCGAGTAATCGCCCGCGCCCTCGTACGTGTCGTTCTCGTCGGCGGTCTCCACGGAGACGGTGGCGTCGTCGACAGCGCTCCCGTTCTCGGTGACGGAGACGGTCGTGTCGTCGACGTCGACAGCGAGGTCGCCGTCGTCCGCCGCCGCCGTTCCCAGCGGGGCGAACGCCGCGCTGAGTACGAAGACGGCAAGTACCGTCGTGAGTAGTCGTTTCGCGTTCATCCGATCGGGACATTCAGCGATTCGTGGATAAACCCGCCTGGCAGTTCGCGACGGTTCCGTCCGTCGAAAACGCCTCGAGAATCGTTTTGAGCGTTTATCGACGGCCAAGAGCGTTCAATTCGTCGGCCAGTGTTCCGGATACGAACCTCCCGTCACGCTCCCGCGCGCTCGGCCAGCGCCGCCGCCGCGTCCGCGGCGCGCGCTCGAACCGCGTCCTCCTCGAGGGTCAGCACCTCGCGGTCGCGCATCAGCACCCGTCCGTCACAGACGGTGTGGCGGACGTCCGCGGCCGCGACGGCGTAGGCGAGGTGGCTCACGAGATCGTGGGCCGGCGTCAGGTGGGGCGTCTCGAGGTCGATCACGGCGAGGTCGGCGGGGGCACCCGCCTCGAGGCGCCCCGTCTCGAGGCCGATCGCGTCCGCGCTACCCCGGGTGAGCAGCGTCGCGACCGACCCGGCCGACACCGCGCTCGCGTCCTCGGCGGCGAGTTTGCCGAGCATGGCGGCGTCGCGGGCCTCGTCGAGCAGCGACAGGTCGTTGTTCGAGGCCGCGCCGTCGGTCCCCAGCCCGACCGTCACGCCCGCGTCGAGCATGCGCTGGACCGGCGCCATCCCGCTGGCGAGTTTCATGTTCGAGGCCGGACAGTGGATCACGCCCGTCCCCGCCTCGGCGAGCAACTCGATCTCCGTCTCGTCGACGTGGACGCCGTGGGCGACGAAGTCCTCGGCCTCGAGCATCCCCATCTCGGCCGCGTACTCGAGCGGCCGAACCCCGCGCTCCTCGACGATCGGCGCGACCTCGTCTTCGGTCTCGTTGGCGTGGTAGTGGATCGGCACGCCCGCGTCGCGGGCCTTCGGAACGTACTCCTCGAGGTACTCCTCGCCGACGGTCGTGAGCGAGTGGGGCATGAACGCCGTCGAGATGCGGCCGTCGGCCGCGCCGTCGAAGGTTCGGGCGACCTCGAGGCTCTCTTGCACGTCCGCGTGGGCGTCCTCCTCGTCCTTGGCGACGGTGACGATTCCGTGGCCCAGTCTGGCCCGAACCCCCGCCTCCTCGACCACGCCGGCGATCTCCGGGACGTGGAAGTACATGTCCGCGAAGGCAGTTACGCCGCCCTTGATCATCTCGAGGACGCCGATTTCAGCGCCCGCGCGCACGTCCTCGGGCGTCAGCGCCGCCTCGGCGGGCCAGATGTCCTCCTGCAACCACGCCTCGAGGGGCTTGTCGTCGGCGTAGCCCCGCAGCAGCGTCATCGCGACGTGGCAGTGGCCGTTGACGAACCCCGGCGTCACGAGGCCGCCCGCGGCGTCGAGCGTCTCCTCGGCGTCGACGGCGAGGTCGGGGCCGATCTCGAGGATCTCGCCCGACTCCCGGTCGACGAGGACGTCCGCGCGCTCGGTCGTCGCGTCGGGTCTGAGTACGGTGCCGTCGGTGATCGCCAGCGTCGTCATTGCGTTCCGCTTTCGTCTCCGGGTGCCTGAATCTGCCGTCTCGGTCCCCGAGGGATAGACCCCGTATACGTCTCGCATCCGTTCCCGAGAACACGGTGAAAGCTCGCACCGCCCATTCGATGCTCGGATGACGCGAAGTGTCTTCCGTGGGGTCGCGCGGGTGTCTTCCGTGGGGTCGCGCGGTACGCCACCCTGTGGTTCTCTGGCGCGTGCTGGCAGAGCCGCCGAGTACGACGAGGTGGCTCTGCCGACGTCGCGCGAGGGGTGAGGAGCGCAGGCGAGCGGAGTGAGCCGAGCACCGCAAGCGGTTGGGGAGGGTGAGGCTGGGGGTGGGAATGAAAGGGGCCGGGGGCTTTCACAGTGTTCTACATCGCCGGTGAGACTGAAAATCGGTGGAAACGGCGTCACGAACGACAACGACCTCGTGCCGGTATTACTGACGGGGACCGAGCGACTGAGCCTGCCGTCGCAGGCCCTCGACGTTAGGACGTGGCTCGAGTCACCACCGTACGGAGATCCATTCATGACCATCGACACCATCCACGACATGTTCGAGCACCACCTCGAGGACATCTACCACGCCGAGCACCAGCTGCTCGACGCCCTCGAGGAGCTCGAGTCGAACACCGAGCGCGAGGAGATCGCGCAGACGTTCTCGGAGCACCGCGAGGAGACGAAGGACCAGATCGACCGCCTCGAACAGGTGTTCGACGAGTTCGGCGAGCCGCCGGAGAAAGAGGAGTGTGAGGGCGTCAAGGGACTCGTCGAGGAGTACGAGGAGTTCACCGAGATGGATCCCGACCAGGACATCCTCGACTACCACAACATGACCGCCGCGGAGAAGACCGAGCACTACGAGATCGCCGCCTACGGGAACCTGATCCCGCTGGCCGACCGGCTCGGTCTCGACGAGGCGGCCGACTTACTCGAGGAGAACCTCCGGGAGGAACAGGACGCCCTCGAGGAGCTGAAGGAACTGACCGAGCAGTTCGACATGGACGCGATCCCGGCCCAGTGAGACCGTGACGGACGCGTCCGACGATCCGAAAGAACTCGACGAGGGCGACCGGGAGCGAAAGGACGAGGAGACCCAGTACGGCGGCACCCAGAACGACGAACTCGTCGGCGCCGGGGGCGAGGGAGACGGCGACGAGGACGACGAGAGCGACTCGACGGACGCCGATTCGGCGTGATCGACGGGCGATGACGCGGCACCGGTTCCGACTCGGACGGCGATCCCGGACCCGCCCGACGCCGACCCTCGCACCGACGAACGCGGGCGAGGGAAGGGCGTACAGACCACCGGCCACGTGATTCGATGAGCGAGACATCAGAACGAGCGGACGAACAGGAACGAGCGCACGAACGGCCCCACCTCGAGCCCGAGTTCGACCACCGCCGGGACGAGTCGGAGACCGTCGACGAGGCCGCCCTCGCGGAGCTCCTGTCGGCGTACGCGCTGGGTCGGGAAGACCACCTGAACGCGCCGGCGTTCGTGATCCGGGCCGACGAGGTTCAGGAGGTGCTGCGGCTGCTGCGCGACGAAGCGGGATTCGACCACCTCTCCTGTCTCAGCGCACAGGAGTACGAGGACCGGTACGAGTCGATCCTCCACCTGACGAAGTACGACCGGCGCACGCACGAGGTGACGCTGGTCGTCCAGTTGCCCACCGACGATCCCGTCTCTCAGTCGGCGGAACCGGTCTTCCGGACGGCCGACTGGCACGAGCGCGAGGCCTACGACCTCGTGGGGATCGAGTACGAGGGCCACCCCGACCTCCGGCGGATCCTGCTGCCCGAGGGGTGGCAGGGCCACCCGCTGAGCCTCGGCTACGACAGGGATCAGCAGCAGATCGTCCGGTACGGCGAGCACGCTAACCCGCTCGCGCCCGACCGTCACGTCGAGGGCGAGGGGCCGGAGTCGGACACGATGTTCCTGAACGTCGGGCCGCACCACCCGGCGACCCACGGCGTGCTCCACCTCGAGACGGTGCTCGACGGCGAGACGGTGCTCGACGTCGATCCGGACATCGGCTACCTCCACCGCTGCGAGGAGCAGATGTGCCAGTCGGGCACCTACCGCTATCAGATCATCCCGTACTCCGACCGCTGGCACTACACGTCGAACCTCCCGAACGAGTGGTCGGTCGCCCGCGCGATCGAGGACCTGGCGGACATCGAGGTGCCGGAGTACGCGCAGGTCCTGCGGACGATGTCGGTCGAGTTCGGCCGGATGCTCGGCCACTTCCTCGCCGTCGCCACGTTCGCCCTCGACGTCTACGGCGACTTCACCGCGACCTTCCAGTACGGCATGCGCGACCGGGAAGTCGTCCAGGACATCCTGGAGGATCTGACGGGTCAGCGGATGATGTTCTACTTCTTCCGACTCGGCGGAATCGCCTGGGACCTGCCCGAACCGCGCGAGGAGTTCATCGCGAAGTGTCGAGACTTCATCGACGAACTCCCGGCGAAGATGGAGGAGTACCACGACCTGCTCACGACGAACGAGATCTTCCAGATCCGCTGCGTCGACACGGGCATCCTGGAACCGGAGGTCGCGAAGGACTACGGCTGCACCGGCCCCGTCGCCCGCGGGTCGGGCGTCGACTACGACGTCCGGCGCGACGACCCCTACGGCTACTACCCCGAACTCGAGTGGGACGTCGTCACCGAGGACGGCTGCGACAACTACTCGCGCGTGCTCGTGCGCCTGCGGGAGGTCGAGGAGTCCGCCAAGATCATCGAGCAGTGTCTCGACCTGCTCGAAGACTGGCCCGAGGACGAGCGGGACCTCCAGAGCAACGTCCCGCGCACCCTGAAGCCGGACGCGGACCGCGAGACCTACCGCGCGGTCGAGATCAGCACGGGCGAACTCGGCATCTACGTCCGCTCCGACGGCTCGAACTCGCCGGCCAGGTTCAAGATACGCAGCCCGTGTTACCACAACCTCTCCGCGCTGCCCGAGATGGCCCGCGGGGAGTACGTCGCCGACCTCGTCGCCACCCTCGGCAGTCTCGACATCGTGCTGGGGAGCGTCGACCGGTGATGGACGGGGCACGACGGACGGTCACTCCAGATCACGCGATGGTGACGCGTGTACCGCCATACGCGGTCGAAGCGACTTCGATTCTGGAAAGGGGACGCTATCGATGCCGGTCGATCCATCGGCAGAACTCGTCGAAGTCCGCGTCGCTCGCCCGCCGCAATTCCTCCCGAGCCGCCTCGAGGGGGGTGGCCCTCGGCGCCGCGCGCGCTCGATTCACCCTCGTCGCCACCGCCGGGTTCGCGCTCGCCCACGGGCGAGGGGTCGGCGAACGCACGGAAGAATCGTCTGCCGGCGGGTGACGGCCCCTTCGGTCGACCGAAGGGACTTAGTGACACACCCGCACGTTCTCCGCCATGGATCCGTCAGCGTGGGAGACCTACCTGGTGACGCAAGCGTCGCTCTCCCGGGACCGGGAAACGACCGAGATCGTCGAGGCGGCGATCGCCGGCGGGGTCGACGCCGTCCAGCTCCGCGAGAAGGGGACCGACGCCCGCTCGCGGTACGAACTCGGCCTCGAGCTGCGCGAACTGACCGCCGACGCGGGCGTCGACCTGATCGTCAACGACCGAGCAGATATCGCCCGCGCCGTCGACGCCGACGGCGTCCACGTCGGCCAGTCTGACCTGCCGGTGTCGGCGGCTCGAGACCTCCTCGGCCCGGACGCGATCGTCGGCTGCTCGGCCTCGACCCTCGAGGAGGCGGAGCGCGCGGCGGCCGAGGGCGCGGACTACCTCGGCGTCGGCGCGGTGTACGGCACCACCTCGAAGGACGTCGAGGCAGAGAGGGACGGCGTCGGCCTCGAGCGAATCGCCGCCGTCGCCGGGGTGGTCTCGATCCCGATCGTCGGCATCGGCGGGATCACGGCGGAGTACGCGGCCCCGGTCGTCGAGGCGGGCGCCACGGGCGTCGCCGTCGTCAGCGAAATCACCGCCGCCGACGATCCGCGGGCGGCCACCGAGGCGCTCGGCGAGGCCGTCGCAAGGGGGAAGGCCGCCCGGAGCGAAGGAGCGGGCGAGTCACCATGAGCGAGCAGATCGACCCCGTGAGCGCCGACGAACTGGCCGACGCTGTAGGGACCCTCCGCGAGGGCGAACCGCTGGTGCAGCACCTGACGAACGAAGTGACGATGAACGACGTCGCGAACGTCACCCTCTACTGGGGCGCGCTGCCGGTGATGGCCGACAGCCCCGGCGACGCGGGCCAGATGGCGGAGCTGGCGGGCGCGATCCTCCTCAACGTCGGGCAGGTCCCCGAGCCGAAGATCGACGCGATGGCGGAAGCCGGACGAACGGCGAACGAGCGCGGGATCCCGGTCGTCCTCGATCCCGTCGGGGTCGGGGCCACGGCCGCTCGAGAGGAGGCCGCCCAGCGCCTCCTCTCGGAGATCGACTTCGCCGCCGTCAAGGGCAACTACGGCGAGATCAGCGCGCTCGCGGGCGTCGAAGCCGAGGTCAAGGGCGTCGAGTCCGTCGGCGAGTACGAGGAGATCGAGGAGACCGCGCGAGCGGTCGCCGACTCCACCGGCGCGGTCGTCGTCGCCTCGGGCGTCGAGGACGTCGTCGCCGACGCCGAGACCGCCTACACGATCGCCGCCGGTCACGAGCGGATGGGGCAGGTCGTCGGCACCGGTTGCCTGCTCGGAGCCACGCTCGCCGCCTTCTGCGGTGCGTTCGCCGGCACGGACCGGGACCCGCTCGAGGGGGCCCTCTACGGCACCCTCGCGTTCGACCTCGCGGGCGAGCGCGCGGCCGAGCGAGACCACGAGGGGCCCGCGAGCTACCGCGTGAACTTCCTCGATTCGGTCGCCGGATTCACGGCCGACGTCGCCGCGGACCTCGAGGTCGACCTCGCGGAGCGAGTCGAGCGGGTCTCGTAACTCGACGATCGACCGGTGACGGCCGTCCGACGACGGCCGATCCGTCGACCGGCCCCGCCGACCCGTTAGACAACCGTTTTGTGACCGTCCCGCGAACCGTCACGTATGAGCCAGGAAGCGCTCGAGGACGCAGCACAGTCACTCCGTGAAGCGGCCGAGGCGGCCGACGACGAGGAGAACCGGGAACGACTCGAGAACCAGTCCGAGACGCTCGCGGGGTTCGCCGAGGACGACAGCGGCGTCGACCACGGCCGGCTCGCCCGCCACGAGCACATCATCGGCTCGATCGCCGAGGACGAGGGCGGCGACGTGGCCGACCGCGCCGACGACGCCCTCGAGTCGATCCACGCCTACCGGGAGACGCTCGAGGGCGTCTGAACGGCGGCGATTCGACCCGATTTTCGACCGGCGATCGCGACGGCGAGCGGGCGCGGCGTCCGTCAGATCGACATCAACACGACCGCCAGCACCGCGAATCCGATCCCCAACAGCTTTCGCCTCGTCGCGGCCTCGTCGAGGAAGACGATCCCGAACACCGAACTGAGGGCGATGAACAGCCCGTAGATCGGGACGACGACGCTGACGGGGCCCAGGGCCAGCGCCCGGTAGTACGCCAGCAGGCCGACGGCCAGCAGCGCGCCCCACGCGACGAGGTGGGGCGTCTTCGGGTGGGAGAGGTACGGCAGCGGCGACGTCCCGCGGACGGCCAGCAGCGCGCCGATCAGCGCGAGCATGACGAAGTTCGACATGAACACCGCCGCCGTCGAGGGGATCGCCTCCATCGCCAGCTTGATCAGCGGCGCGACGAGGCTGTAGGCGGCGCAGGCGAGCAGCGACAGGGAGAGGTACCGCCGACGGCCGGTCGCTCGCCCGGAGTCGCCGACTCGAGCCATCAGTTCTCACCTCCGGCGCCGTTCCCGTTCGAGGCGCTCGCGCGTTCGCTCGACTCCGCGTTCGCGTTCTGGTTGGCGTCGGCCTCCGTACCGGCGCTGAGGGAGATCGCGACGAGCGCACAGCCGATCCCCGCCACCCGCGTGAGCGAGAGGGTCTCGTCGAGGAAGACGACGCCGATGACGGAGCTCCCCACGATGAACATCCCGTAGATCGGCACGACGACGCTCACCGGGCCGGCCTCGAGGGCGGAGGTGTACGCGAGGATGCCGACCGTGAGAAAGACGCCGGCGACGTAGACGTACCCCGCTTCGGAGCCGACGGCGTAGGCGGGGTCGGCGTTCCCGGTCGCGACCAGCACGACCGACGCGATGGCGAGGAAGACCGCCGTCGAGATGAACAGCCCCGGCGCGGCCGGCACCTCGCGCATGGCGATGCTGGTGACCGGCGCCACGATCGAGTAGGTGACGAGGGCGACCAGCACCCAGACGAGGTACTCCATTGCCGTGTGGTCGCGTCGGACGCGGTATAAGCGTTCGTCGAGCGGAAATTCGCGCGCGTTGTCGACTGTGAAAAAAGTCCCAGCGTTCGTCGCTCAGCAGACCGGCTTCGGGTTCGCGCCCATCCCCTCGAGCGTCTCGACGTACTCGCCGTAGGCGGCGTCGATCGCCCCCGACGCGGCCGCCTCGGCGCGCTCCCAGTCTTCGTCGTCCTCGCAACGGGCCTCGAGCAGGTCGGTCGCCCGCTCGAGTTGGCCCTCGAGGTCGCCCTTCAGGTCGCGAAAGAGCTGTGCGGTCTGCGGGTCGGCGTCGCCGACGAAGTAGCCGATCACCTGCTCCTTCGAGCGCCGGCTCGCGAGAATCCGACCGACGAGGGCGCCGAGGCGCTCGACGGTGTCCTCGAGGCCGCGCAGGTGCTCGTGCAGCGCCGGCACTTCGCCCGGTTCGTGGTCGTCGAGGCGGTCGGCGACGGTCTCGTAGTGCTCTCGCTCCTCCTCGGCCGTCCGCTCGAAGGCGTCGCGGACCTCCTCGTCGGCCTCGTCGTCGGCCCACGCGGCGAACGTCTTCCACGCGGCGTGTTCGGCGTCCGCCGTGGCCGAGAGGACGGGTTCGGTGTCGATGTCGCCCTCGGTGGCGGCGTACAGCGACTTCGAGGAGCCGAGCCGCGAGAGCGGCGTCCGGTTCGCCTCCTCCACGGACTCGAGGAACGTCTCGGAATCGGTCATGGCCGGTCGTTCGTCGGACGGGGAGTTAGGTGTGTTGATCGGCCCTCGAGGGGACCGCTCGCTCCAGCGGGCGGCGTTTCCGATCGGTCTCGGCCGGTGGATCGAGAGCGATCACGCCCGAAGAATGTCAGACTTAACTGACGGTAGTCGGTTCATTACGATCACCGATTGCGGACAGTCTTCGGACGCAATGAAACGACGCGCCTATCTCGCGGTCGCCGCGCTGAGCCTCAGCGGGTGCGCGGGGCTGACCGGCTCGGAAGACGACGAAACCGGAGACGAAAACGGAACCGGCAACGGCAACGGTGACGACGACGGTAACGGTGACGACGACGGTAACGGCAGCGAAAACGGAACCGACCGGGGCGACGGGGAAACGGGCACGATCGACGACTTCGAGGACCTCGACCGGTGGGAGGCCATGGAAGGCGAGCTCTCGGCCGACGAGGAGCGATCCGTCGTCGGCTCCCAGTCCGCGCTGCTCGAGACGGGATCGGGGTCGCGCGTGATGATCAAGCGGAAGTTCGACTCCCCGCGGGACATGTCCGATGCACTTCCGGCGCTCGCGGCCGCCGCGGACCGCGACGTCAACGCGCTGATCCAGCTGACCGACACCAGCGGCGACCGCCTCCTCCTCCGGAGCGCGCTCGAAGCCGACGGCCCCCTCGTGGCCCGAAACTTCGGCGTCGACGGCCTCGAGGGCGTCCCCGACATGAGCGATATCGGGTACGTGAAGATCTCCGCCTGGGCCGGCGACGACCGGTCGGTGAAGCTGTGGGTCGACGACCTCCGGTTCGTCTCCCGACCCGAGACGGCCACGGTCCTCCTCCAGTTCGACGACGGGTTCGAGACGACCGCCACCGAGGCCCTCCCGATCCTCGAGGAGCACGACTACCCCGCGACCGCGTTCGTCAACACCGAGTACGTCGGCGGCGAGGACGCCATGAGCGTCGATCAGCTCGAGGAGCTCGCGGACGCCGGGTGGACGATCGGCAGCCAGGGAACCCGGGGTGCGAACCTCACCGACCTCGACGAGTCGGAGCAGGAAGCCGAGATCAGCGACGCCCTCGACTGGCTCGACGAGAACGGCTTCGGCGACGACGTCCCCTTCGCCTACCCGCTCAACGGTTACGACGAGAGCGCCCTCGAGCTGGCCGCGGAGTACCACGACCGCGCGTTCACCGGCGGCTTCACGGCCCACGGGAACCCGTACAACCCGCACCTGATCCCCCGCGCGGTGAACCCCGATCCGGGCGAAGCCGAGCGGATCCTCGACCGCGCGGTCGCCTACCGCGGCATCGCGACGATCACCTACCGCGAACTCGACGCCGATCGCCGATCGGACTTCGAGGACACGGTCGAGTACATCGCCGAACTCGAGGAGGAAGGCGACGTCCGTGTCGCCCTGCCCGACGACCTCGAGGTCGTCGATACGGACTGATCGACCGCCTCGGCGCCAACGCGCTCACCGCCTCGACCCCGGTACGTCCACCGCCTCGGTCCTGGCACGCTCACCGACGCGAGGCGAGGGACTCGAGCCGCGACGAGAGGTCCGGGCGAGCGACGGTCTCCGCGCGATCGGCTTCGGTTTCCGCCCCTGTTCCGAGCTCCTTGAAGCCGGTTCCCGTCGGGACGAGCACGGCCGTCTCGTCCTCGTCGATCTCCCCCCGTTCGGTCAGCCGTTCGACCCCCGCGAGCGTCGTCGCCGACGCCGGTTCGACGCAGAACCCGCCCAGTTCGGCGAACCGCCGCTGCGCGCGTTCGATCTCCTCGTCGGTCACCGAAATCGCGGCGCCGCCGGTCCGCCGAACCGCCGTCAGGGCTCGCGTCCCGCTCGGCGGGTTCGGATTGCCGATCGAGCGGGCGATCGTCTCACCGACCTCGTCGGCCGGAAGCGGCGAAACATCGTCCCGGCCCGCCGCGAACGCGCGGGTGATCGGATCCGATGCCGCCGTCTGGACGACGTACAGCCGGGGCGGCTCCGCGAACGCACCGGCGCGCTCGAGGTCGCGGAGCCCGCGCCAGATTCCGCTCGCGAGTCCGCCGGAGCTCGCCGGCACCACGATCGCGTCCGGCGTCTCGGGGGCGAGCGCCTCGTGGATCTCGAAGAGCGCGGTCTCGTAGCCGGCGACCCGGGCCGGATCGTCGCTGAGCAGGAACGAGATCGGCAGCGACCGGGTCAGCTCCAGGGCCTCGCGGTACAGGCCCCCGTAGTCGCCCTCGACCCGCAGGATCGTCGGATCGTACTGGGCGATCAGTTCCAGTCGGCCGGGCGAGACGGTCTCGGGGACGAGCACGACGCACTCGAGGTCGAGGCTCGCGGCGTGGGCGGCGGTGCTCATCGCCATGTTCCCGTAGGAGACCGTCCCCACGACGTCGGCGCCCCGCTCGAGCGCCAGCGCGACCGCGACCGCGCTCCCCCGGTCCTTGTACGACCCGGTCGGGTTCTCACCCTCGTCCGCGACGTACACCCGGCACCCGGCGACCCGATCGAGTCGCGGGCTCCGGATCAGCGGCGTGTTTCCGGCGGCCGCGGCGATCCCGCCGGGGTCGGCGGCCGGAAGGGCGTCGGCGTATCGCCACGGTCCCCGACCGTCGCGACCGGTCGGACGTTCGCCGCGACCGGCCAGGTCCTCGAGAGCGCTCGAGTCGACGTCGAACCAGAGCGGTTCGCCGCAGTCGCAGCGAACCCGGCGGTCGTCGCGGTACTCGCTCTCGCACCGATAACAGACGAGCGTTCGGTCCATGAACCGACTGGTTCTCGAGCGCCGAAATAGGTTCGCGTCTCGGGAGGACTGTCCGCCCGAACCGACGGCGAGTCGCCGCACCGGGCGGCTGATCGGCGCGTCGAGGCCGGGTCGCCGCGTCGGAGCGACGGCTCGAGGGTGATCGACGGTGGCGGTGCGCGCGGACCCGAACCGGGTCCGGATGCCCGAAAACGGAAACTCGGTGGTGACGGTGGTGAGCCGCGGATCCGGGGCTGGTTCCGGGGTGCGGCGCTCCGTTCTTACTCGCCCTCGCCCTGTTCCGCGGTTCGCCCGTCGGCTCACCGCTTCACTTCGGGGGCTCCTTCACTCCGTTCGCTCACGGCTTACGCCGTTCGCGCAAACCGAGATTCGACCAACGGGAGAATCTCGGCTTACGCCGTTCGCGCAAACCGAGATTCGACCAACGGGAGAATCTCGCGTCAGTCGCCCTCGCCCTGCTTCACGGCTCTCTTCGTTCGCCGTTCCGCCTCGAGGGCTCCTTCACTTCGTTCAGTCGCCCTCGCCCTTCTCGATGGGCGCGTTCACGAGGTTGCCCCACTCGGTCCAGGAACCGTCGTAGTTGACGGTGTCGTCGTAGCCGAGCAGTTCGTGCAGGGCGAACCAGGCGACCGAGGAGCGCTCGCCGATGCGGCAGTAGGCGACGGTCGTCTCGTCGCCGTCGATGCCCTCCTCGGCGTAGAGCTCCTCGAGTTCCTCGCGGGCCTTGAACGTGCCGTCGTCGTTCGTGACGGCCGCCCACGAGATGTTCTTCGCGCCCGGGATGTGGCCGCCGCGCTGGGCGGTCTCCTGCAGTCCCGGCGGGGCGAGGATCTCGCCGCGGTACTCCTCGGGCGAGCGGACGTCGACCAGCGGGACGCCGCGGTCGATCGCCTTCTCGACGTCCTCGCGGTAGGCGCGGATGCTCTCGCGCGGGCCGGACGCCTCGTACTCGACCTCGGAGAACTCCGGCACCTCGTCGGTGGTCGGGTAGTCGTTCTCGAGCCAGTACTCGCGACCGCCGTCGAGGAGGTAGACCTCGTCGTGGCCGTAGTACTTGAACTGCCAGTAGGTGTAGGCGGCGAACCAGTTCGAGTTGTCCCCGTAGAGGACGACCGTCGAGTCCTCGCTGATGCCGTGGCCGCCGAGCAGGTCCTCGAAGTCCTCCTTCGAGAGGATGTCGCGGGTGGTCTGGTCCTGTAGCTGGGTCTCCCAGTTGAACCCGATCGCGCCGGGGGCGTGCTCCTCGTCGTACGCTTCCGTGTCGACGTCGACCTCGACCAGCCGGAGGTCGGAGTCGTCGTCCTGGAAGTCGTCGAGTCGCTGTTCTACCCAGTCGGCGCTGACGAGTACGTCGTTGGCGTAGTCGGAGTCTGCCATACGCACCCCTTGGAGGAGGAGGGTCATAGTACGAACCCAAGCGGACAATTCGGTCGGCGGTTTGTCCTCCCGGAAAAATTTACCGCGGAAGGCGGCGCCTACTCGGTCGAGATCCCCCGAAACGTCTCAGTTGCCGTGTATATATCCTCGTCCGCACATACGACGGGAGTTTTTGACCGGCGGGGTGTCGGCGACGCAGAAATATTTGCCACTATCCCGGAACCCGTCCGAGACGTGCCGGGATCGATGCGTACTCGGGGGTCCGTCGAGACGATTCGGGTGATGGACGAATCAGTCGTCGTCTCCCCGGAGTGGCTCGCGGAACGGCGAACCGACCCGCAAGTACGCGTCGTCGACGTCAGGGACGCCTGGGAGTACGACGGCATCGGACACCTGCCGGGCGCGGTGAACGTCCCGTTCGACAGCTTCCGGGACGAGTCCGGCGACGAACCGGGCACCCTCCCCGGCGCCGAGGCCTTCGCCGACCTGCTCGAGGAGGCCGGCGTCTCCCCCGCGGACACGATCGTCGCCTACGACGACACCCACGGCGTCTTCGCGGCCCGCTTCGTCGTCACCGCGCTCGTCTACGGACACGACGACGTCCGCCTGTTCGACGGCGACTACAGCGCCTGGAGCCGCGAGTACGAGACCGACTCCGAGACCCCCGACGTGGAGCGAACGAGCTACGAACCCGCCCCCCTCGAGGACCACGAGAGCCCGCTGATCGACCGCGAGGCCGTCGAGGCCGCCCTCGAGCGCGACGCCCTGTTCGTCGACACCCGCGAGGCCCACGAGTTCGAGGAGGCCCACCTCCCCGGCGCCGTGCGCTTCGACTGGCGGGAGGTCGTCGACGACGAGACCCGTCGCCTGAAACCCGACGCGGAACTCCGGGACGTGCTCGAAGAGCGCGGGATCACCCCCGACCGAGAGATCGTACTCTACTGCAACACCGCCCGGCGGATCAGCCACACCTACGTCGTGCTCACCGCGCTCGGATACGAGGACGTCGCCTTCTACGAGGGGAGCCTGGCCGAGTGGCTCGACGCGGGCGGCGAAGTCGAGACGGGCGCCGAGTAGGGGGTGCTTCGAGCCGGTTCCTCCGGCTGACGTGGGGCCGCCCGTCGGGACGGATCGTCGTCACCCAGTACGAGCGTTCGTCGGCCATCCGTTCGTCGACGGTGGCCCACTCGAGCAGCCCGTCGGCGTCGTCGGGGATGTCGTAACTCCCCTCGGTCGTCGGACGGGAGCGCGCGGGATCGCCGCCCTTAGTCGTGGTGCGTTCGTCCATACGCCTTCCTACGCGGGAAGGGGAGATCACTCGTTGCCCGCCTCGCGAGCGACCCGCGTCGCGACCGCCGACCCCATCAGTCAAAAGGCTCGGCTACGAATCGGTTCTCGAGAATGTCGTTCGATCGTCTCTCGGGGCGCGCCACCGCCGCCCCCGATCCGGATCCCGAACGCGTCATCGAGGTGCTCGACGACGACGCCTGCCGCGAGATCGTCTCGGTCCTCGAGGAGCCGATGAGCGTCAAGGAGATTTCGGAGGAAGCGGAGGTCCCGCTCTCGACGGCGTACAAGAAGCTCGATCGGCTGACCGACGTCTCGCTCGTGAGCGAAGCGATCCAGATCCGTCCGGGCGGCCACCACCGCAACCGGTACGTTTCGCAGTTCGAGCGAATCGCCATCGAGTTCGACGAGAACCGGGACTTCCGGGTCGAGATCGAACGGCCGCTCGCCGAACCGGAGCGTCAGCTGGTAGGGATCTGGTCGGAGGTTCGACGCGAGACGTGACTCCGATCGCACCCGCGCTCGCGTCGGCACCGGCTCCCGCGTTCGCGCTCGAGGCGACGCCCGCCGTCGTCGGAACGAGCGTCGAGGTCACCACGGCGGTCGTCGCCCTGAAGGCGATCACGCTCGTCCTCGGCGGCGTCATCACCTACTTCGCGTACAACGCCTACCGACGGACCGGCGCCCGCCCGATCGGCGCGCTCGCGCTGGGATTCGGGTTCGTGACCCTCGGCGCGCTGCTGGCCGGCCTCGCCAACCAGGCTTTCGGCCTCGACGTGGACGTCGTCCTCCTGATCGAGAGTTCGCTCACCGTGGTCGGCTTCGGGATCATCGTCTACTCGCTGTACGCCGACTGGTAGGGTCGGCGCTCAGGGGTTCGAAAAACGGAAAAACGAAGAAACCGCGAAATTCGCTCGGCCGATTTAGCCGAGGATGTAGTCGAGCTTGGGGTACTTCTCGATCAACGGCTGGCCGTCGACCTCGTACTGCTCGATGAGCTGGTCCAGCCCGAGGATCCGGCCGGCGCCGAAGGCGGCGACGGCGAGGAAGACGAGCAGGTACGCGAAGTCCCCGTTGATCAGGCCGTGGGAGACGTCCCAGTTCGCGAAGTAGAACATGAACATCATCATCGCGCCGAAGAACGCCGCGAGGCGTACCATCGCGCCGACGATGAGGCCCAGTCCGATCGCGACCTGCCCGAACGGTACGGCCACGTTCACGAACTCGACGAACCAGGGGGTCGAACCCATCCACGTGAACATCCCAATCAGCGGCGACGCCTCGTTGACGCCCTGGAGCAGGAAGCCCTGCGCGCTGAACGGTTCCGCCGCCAGCAGCTTGCTCAGACCCGCGTTGAGGAACGCGATACCCATCATCATCCGCAGGGCGAGGACGAACCACGCGCTCAGGTCGTGTGCCTTGCCGCGAACCGTCAGGCCGCCCAGCTTGCTCTCGAACACGTTCGCACCGACAGTCATCTTCTCAGTTGCCATGTGATCTTCACCTACTCCTATAGAGGACGGGAGAGGGTATATAAACCGCTGCAGATTCTCCGATTCGTAGAATGTGCATAAGATCCGCCGAGAGACCTCAACGAGAGATTGTAGCACATCCGCATGTGGCCCGGGATTCGTATATAAGCGTTCGGTCGTGGTCGATCCTCGAGTCGTCGCGGCGTCCCACCCGAGCGAGGGTCGCGATAGCCCACTCGAGGAGACGGCCCATCCCAGGAGAGACGGCCTCGAGCGGCCGGCCGCCGGTGGTCAGTCCCCGCCGTCGGCGACGTCCCGCCAGTCCGGCGCCGTCGAGAACGGCCGATCCGCCGCCTCGTCGAACGCCGCCAGCACGACCTCCGACAGGGCGGGGTGGACGTGCACCGTCTCGGCCACCTCCTCGACGGTTCCGGTCCCGTATCGCATCGCCCCGACGACCTCTTGAATCAGCGTGGGGGCGTCCCGGCCGACGACGTGACAGCCCAGGATCTCACCCTCCGGGCCCGCGAGCACCTTCACGAAGCCGTCGGCCTCGAGGATCAGCCCCAGCGGGGCCGCCTCGTAGGGAGTCGTCGTCGCCTCGTACTCGGTCCCCGCCTCCTCGAGTTCCCCTTCGGTCCGCCCGACGCTCGCCACGCGCGGCGCGGTGAAGATGGCGTGGGGCATCGCGTCGTAGTCGACCGCCTCCTCGGCGTCGGTCAGGAGGTTCGCACAGACCACCTCGGCCTCGTAGTCCGCTGCGTGTTTGTACGGCTCCTCGCCCAGGACGTCCCCGAGCGCCCAGACGCCCTCCGCGGTCGTCTCGAGGTGTTCGTTCGTCTCGACGTACCCCTTCTCGTCGGTCTCGACGCCGGCGGTCTCGAGGTCGAGCGTGTCGGTGTTCGGCCGGCGGCCGGTCGCGAGCAGCAGGCGGTCGGCCTCGATCTCGACCGACTCGGAATCGGACGCGTTCGAATCGCTCGGCTCCGCCGTCACCACGACGCCCCCGTCGTCGCCCTGTTCGACCTCGGCCGCCTCGTAACCGGCGCGAACGTCGCAGTAGAGTTCGAGCCCCTCGGTCACCCGCTCGCTCACGTCGTCGTCCTCGCGAGGGACGAGCGTCTCGCTTCGCCCGACGATCGAGACGTCGGTTCCGAGCGCGCCGAAGAAGTAGCCCAGTTCTGCGCCGACGTAGCCCCCGCCGACGATCGCGAGCGAGTCGGGTCGCTCGTCCAGGTAGAGCGCGTCGTCGCTCGTGAGAACGTCCACGTCCTCGAGGCCGTCGATCGGGGGCACCATCGGCCGTCCGCCGACGGCGATCACGACGTCCTCGCCCCGCACTCGAGCAGGGTCGCCGTCGCCCCCGTCGACCTCGAGCGTCCGCTCGTCGACGAACCGCGCCTCGCCCCGGTAGAAGGTAACGTTCTCGGCGTCCCGAAGGGCTTCCTCCTGTCGGTCGGCCTTCCCGTAGACCGTGTCGTGGATCCGCGAGGTGATCTCGCCATACTGGACCTCCCCGACCTCGGCCTCGATGCCGAACCGGCCGGCGCGGCGGACCTCCTCGAGCACGTCGGCCCGGTGGATCAGCGCCTTCGAGGGGACGCAGCCGCGGGTGATGCAGGCGCCCCCGAGCGGACCCCGTTCGATGACGGCCGCCTCGAGTCCGCGCTCGGCCGCCGCGGTCGCGACCTGACTGCCGGAGCCGCCGCCGACGACGACGACGTTGTATTCGTCCATGTGATGAGTCGTCCACGAACGGGCGCGTAAAACGGGAGCCTGCGAGTCGAGCCCGTCAGTCATCACCGGAGTGGCGTGGCGAACTGTTTTAGCGACGGCGAACCATACGTCGAGTATGGGCGTATACGCTGACGACGTGAGCGAATTTGCTCGAACGTCCGACGAGGAGGAGGATGGCGATCGGCCCCCTCTCGGCGAACGGCTTCGGGGAATGGCCGACGAACTCGACGTCGATTCGGTTGTCGAGGTTCGCGAGCTGCGCGAACGGACATGAGGCTCTTTCTCGATACCAACGTGTTCATCGCCGCGGTGACCGATGAACCGAATACCGGTACGACAGCGGTAGCACTCCTCGACGGTGACCACGAATTCCTCACGTCGACGCTCAATCTCATGGAGTTGCGATCCGTACTCACGAAAAAGGAGCGGCTCGAGCTCTCTCAGGCCGAAGCGATCTAGGACGAAATCACCGCCGACGTTCGAATCGTCATTCCCGACGCGTCCGACATGATGGACGCCAATCGGTTGCAGCGCGAGACGCTCTTGTATCCGCTCGATTGCCTGATCCTGGCGTGTGCACAGGGGCACGACGCCGATCTCGTCTCGTTCGATTCAGAATTGCAAGAAGCAGGGGCGGTCAGCCCCAAAAATTGGAAATAAGGTGACGAGGGCCGTTCCCTCGAGCGCGCGTTTGGCTCGAGCTGAAAACGCCTCAAGGATCCAGTCTGTCGGGGCGGAATCGTACGGACGGAGTTCGACCAGATCGGCGCCGCTGGACTAATCGTGGATGGGCCGCTGTCCCGGTCCGATCACCTCGACCGGATCGATCATCGCGACCCTTCTCGTTTCGGGATTTCTTCGTATCCGGCTTCGAGCCGGCGATAACGCGCCCGAGCCCCGCAACCAGACGCCGATCGAGACCGATCGCGGCGATGGGAGACGAATCAGAGCCAGCTATCGTCCGCCTCGGCGTTCCCCTCCTCGTAGGTCTCGAGGGCGAGCGCGAGGTTTCGCCGCGCCTCCTCCTCGGTGGGGCCCTGGCTCGAGACGCCCGTCTCCTCGTCGGTCGCGATGTAGAGGCCCTTCTCGACGGTGACGGTCACGTCGGCCTCGGCGAGCGCGTCGTCGATCTCGGATTCGTCCCCTGGCATGGGAGTGGATTGGCCGCGAGCGCGTAAAATAGCTGCCGACCCGGCACGTCGAGCCGTTGGCGAGGTGGGGGGCGACCGCGCCGCCGGGGGCGACCGCGCCGCCGCACCTCGAGCGCGCGCGAGGGTCACTAGATAAAACCTTTAACGCCGTGGCCTCGTACACCGAGCAAATGGTACTCGACGATCTCGGCAGTTCCCTGCGGGGCACCTTAGACAAGCTCCGCGGCAAGTCCCGGATCAGCGAGGAGGACGTCGAGGAGATCGTCAAGGAGATCCAGCGCTCCCTGCTCTCCGCCGACGTCGACGTCTCCCTCGTGATGGAGCTGTCGGACAACATCAAGACGCGCGCTCTGGAGGAGGAACCCCCAGCGGGCACCCCCGCGCGGGACTTCGTCCTCCGCATCGTCTACGAGGAGCTGGTCGACCTCATCGGGGAGTCGACCGAGTTGCCCCTCGAGGAACAGACCATCCTGCTGGCCGGGCTGCAGGGGTCCGGGAAGACCACCTCCGCCGCCAAGATGGCCTGGTGGTTCTCGACCAAGGGCCTCCGGCCGGCCGTGATCCAGACCGACACCTTTCGACCCGGCGCCTACGACCAGGCCAAGGAGATGACCCGGCGCGCGGAGGTCGACTTCTACGGCGACCCCGACGCGGAGGACCCGGTCGAAATCGCCAGGAAGGGGCTCGAGGAGACGAGCGACGCCGACGTCCACATCGTGGACACCGCGGGTCGCCACGCCTTAGAGGACGACCTGATCGACGAGATCGAAGAGATCGAGGCGGTCGTCGAGCCCGACACATCGCTGCTGGTGCTCGACGCGGCGATCGGCCAGGGGGCGAAAGACCAGGCCCAGCAGTTCGACGAGTCGATCGGCATCGACGGCGTCGTCATCACGAAGTTAGACGGGACGGCGAAGGGTGGCGGCGCCCTGACCGCCGTGGATCAGACCGACTCGTCCATCGCGTTCCTCGGCACCGGCGAGGAGGTCGAGGACATCGAGCGCTTCGAGCCCAACGGCTTCATCTCGAGGCTGCTGGGGATGGGCGACCTCGCCCAGCTGGCCGAGCGCGTCGAGCGCGCGATGGAGCAGAGCGACTTCGAGGAAGAGGACTGGGACCCCGAGGACATGCTCACGGGGAACTTCACCCTCGTCGACATGCAAAAACAGATGGAGGCGGTCAACAACATGGGGCCGCTCGAGCAGGTCCTCGACATGATCCCCGGCTTCGGCGGCGGGATCAAGGATCAGCTTCCCGACGACGCGATGGACGTCACCCAGGATCGCATGCGGAGGTTCGAGGTCATCATGGACTCGATGACCGAGACGGAAAAGGAGTACCCGAAGGCCATCGGCGCCAGCCAGATCGAGCGCATCGCCCGCGGCTCGGGCACGAGCGAGGACGACGTCCGGGAACTGCTCCAGCAGTACAAGATGATGGAGCGCACCATCAAGCAGTTCCAGGGCATGGGCTCGGACAAGGAGATGCAGCGCATGATGAAGCAGATGCAACAGCAGGGCGGCGGTGGCGGCATGGGCGGGATGGGCGGCGGCCCGTTCTGAGACGGCCGCCCGATTCGATTCGCGGCCGGTTCTGCGATTCGTCCGGGCGAAGCGGTTCGTCCGGACGAGGTGGTCCGACCGGCCGAATCGGTCCGTCCGCTTGGATCCGGTTTTCTTCGCGATTTCCTCCCGCTCGAGCGAGTGCGTCGGCCGGTGTAACGGGTCGCGGATCGACTGGAACGGCGGACCCGGATCAGGCGGTGACCTCCCGCTCGAGCACCGCCTCCGGCGGGAGTTCGTCGATCAGCACGGCGGCTTCGCCTTCGAGGACCGGTTCGCCGGCCTCGCCCTGGACGGTCGTCTCGATCCGGAACTTCGAGCCGCCGAGGCCGTCGACGATCTCGCAGATCGCCGTGACCCGGTCGCCGACCGCGACCGGCGCCCGGAAGCTGCTCTCCTGGGAGAGGTAGATCGTCAGTCCAGGCAGGCGGGCGAGTGCAGCGCTGATCAGGCCGTTGACGAGCACGCCGTGAACGATCCGTTCGCCGAAGCGGGTCTCGGCGGCGTACTCGGCGTCGAGGTGGACCCGGTTCGTGTCGCCGGTCACCTCCGCGAACGACTCAACGTCCTCGAGGGAGATGGTCTTCGTAAACCGGGCGACGTCGCCCACCGAGACCGTCGTCTCGTCCTCGCCGCGGTACTCGAACGCCCAGTCGTCGCGCTCGTAGGCCGTGTCGCTGCGGACCGTCCGACGCGGCGGCTGGGCCCTCGAGGCGGTCGCGGGGTGGGCGAGCTGCGGGACGAAGTACGACAGCTCGATGGTCGTGACGATCCCGACGAGTTCGTCTTCCTCGTCGATTTCGACGCCCTCGTCGTTTTCGTCGGTTGCGCCGCTTTCGACGCCCTCGTCGCGTTCGTCGGCCTCGTCGCGTTCGTCGGCCTCGTCGCCGTCGGCGGCGACCACCGGCAGGTGCTCGAGGTCGCTCGAGCGCAGCAGCCGGGCGGCCTCGACGATCGACGCCGTCTCCTCGATCGTGGTCAGGGGTGTGGACATAACCTCCGAGAGCGCCACGCTCCCGAGGTCCGTCCGCTCGCAGAGCTCCGTCGCGAGGTCCCCCTCCGTGAGGATCCCCAGCGGGGTGTTCCCGCGGGCGACCACCACGGAACTGACGCCCTCGTCGCGCATCAGCCGCGCCGCGTCGGTGACGGTCGCGTCCGGCGGCGCGGTGACGACGTCCGCGATCATGATCTCCGAGACGGGAATCGTATCGTGCATGGCGGCCGAGCTACGATTCCGCGCCCTATCACTCCCGGGCTTCCGTCCGCCTGCTGAGAGCGGCCGGTCGACGGGTCGACTCGAGGTAGGAGCGATGGCTCGAGACGGCGGGCTCGGGTATAGCGGCTCGAAGAGAATCACGGGGAACGGACGACGAAGCGCTTCCGCCGACTCAGGGCTCGATCGGCCGCCCGTCCTCCGTCGGCGGCGCGACGTGATCGACGTACTCCTCGAGGGAGGGTTCGTCGACCCGGACGCGGACGCTGATCTCGCCGAGTTCGCCCGGCTCGCCCACCGAGAAGTTGACCCGGTCCTCGAACGCCGCCTGCTTCTTCAGCGAGAAGGAGAAGGCGTTCCCCTCGCGTTTCGAGAAGAACTCGCCCCGGGCCGTGTCGAGGATCTCCTGGCGGTGGAGCAACTCGGAGAAGTGGTCGAGCGAGTGGGTCTCCCCGCGGATCTCGCCGAAGCTCTCCTCGAGTTCCGCGTTGGGAAAGACGTTGGCCACCGCGTCCGCGACCCGTGCGGTGACCTCCGTGTCGTAGACCGGCGCCGTGATCTCGACGTCGACGCGGTAAATTTGGCTCCGATTCTGGCTCATGGGAACTCCTGTTCCGGTTCCGGTTCCGGTTCGCGTCCGGGATCCGATTCGGGGTCGGACGTCGACGCCGATCCGGACGACTGGGACTCGAGGCGCTCGCGAATCACTTCACGGATCCGCTCGTGGAACGCCTCGAGCGTGTCGGTGTTCTCGATCACGACGTCCGCGCGCTCCATCGCCTCGCCCATCCCGAAGCCGAGTTCGCGCTCGTCGCGGGCGGCCAGCCCCTCGCCGCCCTCGGCTTCGCTCACGTCCCGGCCCCGGGCCTCGATCCGCTCTTCGCGGACCTCGAACGGGGCTTCGATGCTGATGAGGGTGAACGCCTCGCCGAAGCGCTCCTCGAAGACGTCCACCGCGGCGTCCGAGCGGATGCCGTCGACCAGGACCGCGTCGTGGTCCTCGAGTCGGTCCTCGAGCATCGGCAGCGAGCGCTCGGCGATCGCCGCCGGCCCGTTCTCCTCGCGGAGGGCCTTCGCGACCGCGCCGTGGTCTTTCGTCGGGTCGAGCCCCCGGTCGACCGTCTCCTGACGGACGACGTCGCCCATCGTCACCACGGGAATTCCCTCGTCGCGCGCGACGGCGGCCGCCTCGCTCTTGCCGCTGCCCGGCAGCCCCACCGTTCCGATCACGTGCATCGTCACTCTCACTCGTCACACCGTACAGGCGAGGCCAGCATAAGGGCTGTGTCTCTGGTTCGTTCTCGTTGCCGTTCTTCCGTGACCAGCAAATCACAACACGACGAAAGCCCTCACCGCCCTCGAGTCCGTTCGATCGGATTGGGTTCGGGGACTCGAACGAGCAACCGAGAAGAACACCACGAAAGCCCTCACCGCCCTCGAGCCCGCTCAGCCGGATCTCCTTCCTACGGTCGGATAGGGCCGGCTGAGCGAACTCGACGGCGGCTCACGGGTCGCTACGCTCCCCGTTCGCCAGACGCGGTTCTCGTTCACTGCGTTCACTCCGAACCGCGCGCGCTTCGCCCTTTCATTCCGCCAGGGCGCCTGCCCTCCCCCGGGTCGCTCGGTTCGCCACGTTCGTGGCTCACACGCGCTCCCGGCCGTTGATCACTGGCGCGCTGTCGAAGCGTCCGAACGACGGTGAGGGCGCTTCGCTCACTCGCGAGGGACGAGTGAGCGAGCGCAGCGAGCGAACGAGTCGGTTGGGGAGGGTGAGGCTCGGGTGGGGATGAAAGGGGCTGACCGGGTCGGGGAGGGTCGCGATTGGTAGCACCGCAGCGATAGCGAGGAGCGCACGGCGCGAGCCGACTCGAGCCGGTCAGGGGCTTTCGTCGTGTTGTCGGTAGCGGGAGCAGTCGGACCGAGAACCGTAGAATCGAATCGACGAACGAGCGTCCGGCCTCACACGTGGTCTTTCGGGAGGAGGTCCTCGAGGGGCTGCTCTGCGAGCCACTCCGAGAGTTCGACGAGCTGCTCGGTGGCGGCCTCGAAGAGTCGGGCGCCCTTCTCGGCGGTGGCGTCGGTCTGGTCGCCGAAGGCGCCGTTGTCGGAGTTGTCGATCGCGTCGTAGAACGCCCGGGCGCCGAAGCGGAAGGCGCCCTCGTGGGGGAACGACGAGAGGCCGTTCTCGTGGGCCGCCTCGAGTTCCTCTTCCCGGACGAGTTCGCCGGCGATGTGCTGGATCATGGCCGTCTCCTTCGGGCCGGCGTGGGGGCCGTTCTGCTCGAAGAGGTCGTTCACGAGCGTCGGGATTGACTCGTCCCACATCCACTCGAGGGCGTAGGCGACCTCGTCGCGGTGGAGGCGCCGGCCGACCTCCCGGAGGTGGGCCACGTTCCCGCCGTGGGCGTTGACGTAGACGATGCGGTCGATCCCGTGAGAGCAGAGGCTCCTCGAGAGGCTCTCGACGTAGTCGCGGAAGATTTCGGGTTCGACCCACATCGTGCCGTGGAACTGGCGGTGGTGGTCGCTCACGCCGACCGTGATCGTGGGGGTGCAGAGGTAGCCGGTTCGGTCGGCGGCCTCCCGTGCGAGGGCCTGCGCGATGTAGTGGTCCGTCCCCTCGGGGAGGTGGGGGCCGTGCTGTTCGGTCGAGCCGAGGGGGACGAGGGCGAGCGATTCGCTCTCGAAGTAGTCGCCCAACTCGGGCCAGGTTCGTTCGGCGAGGTGCATGGGTCCTCTTACGGTCGGAGGGCTTACCGTCTTGTGGCCGGGTTCGGTTTCTGTGAACGGGTCTGTTGCGGGTTTCAAGGGGTGAATCCACACCGCTTAAGATGGTCGGTGGTTGATGGGAACTCGAGGGCGCGTAGCTCAGTCCGGATAGAGCGTCGGACTTCTAATCCGACGGTCGTGGGTTCGAATCCCATCGCGCCCGTGCAGCGAGTCGCGACGCGACGAGCGAACCGGCACGTGGGATTCGAATCAGGGAGCAGCTTCTCTGCGACCGTGGTTCGAATCCCATCGCGCCCGTGATTTTGCGACGAACGGACGTGAGGAGCGAATCACGCACCGCGATGGGTTCGAAGTAGACCGAGGTTCTGCGAGCGCAGCGAGCAGGTTCTCGAGCGTAGTTCGAATCCCCTCGCACCCCCTATTACACAATATTATGGAACAATATTGATTGTTGGCGAATACAAGCAATGCTACATTCCCTCGAGCAACCCGTACAACTCCCCTTCACTCGCATTCCCATCCCGCACCGCCTCCCGAGGCGCTCGAGGCCACGGCCTACTCTCAACAACATCCACAGCCTCCCGCGCCGATAACCCCCGATCACGAACCAGCCAGCCGGCGGCCACCACGCCGGTCCGTCCGAGGCCGGCGTTGCAGTGGATCGCGACGCGACCGCCGTCGGCCGTCGCCCGCTCGAGGATCCCCACCGCCTCCGACAGCCGCTCACCACTCGGCAGGTACCGATCCCGAATCGGCACGTGGGCGGTCTCGAAGACCCCCTCGTAGGCCGCCGGGAGCCGCCAGCGTCGGGCTTCGCCCTTTGAGAGGAGGCAGACGACCGTCTCGACGCCTCGAGCGCCCAGTATCTCGGTCCACGCCTCGAGGTCGCCGCCGAGGTGGCCGGGGCGACAGGCGCCGAACACCGGGCCGCCGTCGATGGCACCGAAGTTCGCGACGTTCATCGGCCCGTCACTCGGGTGGGTCGCTCGAGAGCGTTCCGGATGCGGACTCGAGTCGAAACCGGGGGTCGTTCGCTCTGAGTGACACACTACCACAGAGGGGTGATCGACACTTGAAGTTACAGGGCGCTCGAGTCGGCGAATGGAACCTGACCGGCTAGTGAATCGCCATACGGTGTCTGACGTCGGCGTTCCGGATCTCACGGTCGAAGTCGAGACCGGCTTCGATTCACCGGCGCCGATACTCGAGGAACCGGGCGTCGTTCGGACGCGGAACCAGCTGACAGATTTCGCCGATCGTGCCGCGAAGCGGCCGCTCGGAGTGCGTGCGAACTGAGTAGCAGTTCGAGTGACGCAAGCGTTTTGTATATCAGCAGAGTAGTGGGAAGTAGGTGATTCAAAGTGGGAAAGACTTCATTCGAAGCGGACAACGGGGAAGAGCTCACCCTCAGAGTGGATGACAGAGGGCGGGTAACGCTCCCGAAAGAGGTTCGGGAGCGACTCGGAATCGAATCGAACGACGAGATTCCTGCAACCCTCGTCGGGTCGGTCCTCGAAGTCAACCCTAAACCGAGCTCGAAATTAGAGACGGCAACGGCCGACCGAGAGAGCTGGGAGAACACGACGCCGACTGATGCCGGAGAAGCGCTCTTCGGGCCGATGGATAAGTGAGCGACTATCCGATGACTGATCCTCTCCCGACCGAAGTGACGGTTCTCACCGACGTGAACGTGCTCGCAATCGCGCTCACCGATAACCATCCTGCACACGACGACGTGTATCCGTGGATCCAGAACGCGATCGATGGACCAAACGTATTGCTCGTGTTCGATTACTATCCGTTGCGAGCGCAGTATCTGATGACGAGCAATTTTGGCGTAGACGACGTTGCTGCTCGAAATGCGATTCAATCACTCGTTCGTAGCCCTGCACGAATCGTCGGTGCCACCGAGACGACGCTGCTCGAGGCGTACGAGATCAGCGCCGAGAAAAACCACGACGTGTACGATTCATTTATCGTTGCGCTAGCACGAGCATACGACGCCGATTATTTACTTACGACTGACGGTGATTTCGACGATCTTTGTGAGGGTGAAGACGTGAAATACGTCAATCCAATCCCGGCTGAGAAACGTGAGAAATTATCACTAATCGATGGATAATCGGTCTGCGACACGGATGCGGACTCTACTGAGCGATGGGACCGAGCGAGTTCGACGGTTCTCACTGCCGCTTTCAGAACGTGTTCTCGGAACTGTCCGAACAACGTTCGAACCCGGAGCGCGTCACCATACCACCGCTCGAGCGCAACGAAGACGGCCACAACCGTCGACCACTGATGAGAGATGTTATCGCCACGGCGAGCGTTGGGCGCCGTATCGAGCGACCATGACGTACACCGACGTCAGCGTCGAGTTCCCCGAGGAACTCCACCGCGAACTCGAGCGGTTCCTCGAGGAGACGGACCGCTACGCGAACGAGAGCGAGTTCATCGAGGAGGCGGTCCGTCGGCACCTGCTCGAACTGAACGACGAGCCAGCGATCGCGGCGCTCCGCGTCGAACAGTTGCTCGCCCGCGCCGAGCAGGACCCGGTGAGCGACGACGAACTGCGCGCCCGGCTCGAGGATCTTCGCGGGCGCATCGACGAAGCGGACCGCCGATAACTGGACGCACAACCCGTCCGAGGGAGGTGGGCCGCACTCGAGTCCACAGGCCGCTCGAGAGTCGCTGCATTCAAAATACCTACAACATCCGAAATCGCACGATCACCCATGGGACGGTACGGGTAACTCGAGTACCCGAAACTCACCAGGTACGGTTTCTTACTCGGCCTGGGCATCTTCGCCGTCGGCGCGGTCGGCGAGCTCGTCGGTCACGCGTTCTTCGAACCGCTGCCCGCCTGGGAGAACACGCTGTTGTTCGCCCTCCTGGTGCTGGGCGTCGTCGTCGGCTTCACGTCGACGTTCGTCTTCGGGATCGTCCTGCCGCTGATCGAGTGACTCCGCGCCGACGTCTCACGCGCTACTACTAGCTCGTCCACCGCGAAGCCGCCGCCAGCCGTAGATCGCGCCCTCGAGTCCCAGCCAGACCACGCCCAGCGCGATCCCAACGAGGTGCAGGATCTGGGGCGGGCCCATCCACGTCGGGAGGACGTACTGGGCCATCGCCTCCCAGTAGCGGATCGTCGACTCGAGGTCGCCGGGGTTCTCGTCGACCGTCGTCAGTTCGTCACCCGCGGGCGCGCCCGACTCGTCGGCGCCGAGGCGGTCGGCCTCGTAGGCCAGCGGGATCACCTCGCCGTCGGGGTCGTCGTACTGCCAGACGACCTCGCCGTCGGGGTCGACCTCGAGGAGCCGGTTGTTCCGCGAATCCGTGACGAGCGTGTTGCCGTTGGGCAGGCGGTCGGCGTCCCGGGGCCACTGGAGGGGGTCGTCCGACGGGCCGGTGTACCGCCAGACTCGCTCCTCCGTCTCGAGGTCGAGTTCGACGATGCGGCCGTTCTCGCTGTCGGCGACGACCGCCGTTCCCTCCTCCTCGAGGCGGTGGGGGTTGTGCTGGCGCTCGAGCACGCTGTGATCGCCCGGCTCGCCGATGACGTCGACGATCTCGTCCGTTTCGGGGTCGACCTCGATGACGACGTCGAAGTTGCGGATGCTCAGCTGGAAGTTGCCGTTCTCGAGGCGGTCGATGTCGTTCATGTGCGTCCAGTCGTCGTGCAGCCCCTCCTTCTCCGGCCCGCCGTACTCCTCGTAGAAGGGGGTTCCGGGGGTCATGTGCTCCTCGGCGTCCCACTCCCAGAGGATCTCGCCGTCGCGGTCGACGACGAACGCGCGGTCGTTGCCCATGTCGGCGATCGCCGTCCGGCCGCCCTCGAGGCGGTCGAAGTCGTGGACCTCGTGGTTGGCGATGTGCTCGTCGTACCAGTCGTACTCCCAGCCGACCTCGCCCGTCTCGGTGTCGATCTCGACGACGCGGTTGTGGACGCACTGGTCGTCGTGCTCCTCGTACTCGAGGTACTCCTCGGGGCACTCGGCGGCGGGCGTCCGCTCGGCGACGGCCGCGAGCACCGTCTCCTCGTCGAGGCGTTCGACGCCGAAGACGCGCGAGTCGGGGACGGACCACTCCCAGGCGACCTCGCCCTCCGGGGTCAACTCGACGATCCGCCCGGTGTCGTCGTACGAGTGGACGCCGACGAGCGTGTTCCCCGGGTAGCGGCCGTCATCGTTTACGACGCGCTGTCCGCGGTCGAGGGTGGCGGCCTGGACGCCGAGTGACGCGGTTAGCAGGACGACGACGACGAGGGCGACGGTGACGCGAGTTCGCTGGGTCATGCGTTCGGTGAGACGACACGATCGCGTGCGACCCGAAACCGACGCCGTCGGCGACGAGCGATTCGCGCGGCCCGTGAACGTGGGACCTGCCTACGCGGCGGAGTTAGATCAACCTTGAGCGCGCACATCCACTCGATCCTCGAGTGCACCCAACCCGATCCCGACGGACGGCCGCCCTCATCCCGACGGGCGAACGCCCATATTCCGACGGACGACCGCTCCGATCCCGACTGACGGGGCCGGACCCGACGCCGGCCCCGGTCACTCGAGCGCGTTCCGATACAGTTCGACCGCGTCCGCGTCGTCCCACTCGCCTCGAGGAGCGCCGCTTCGAACGCGGCGGCCGAGTCGGCGACGAGCGCCGTCGCGTCCGCGGGAACGAGGTCGATCGGCGCTCGCTCGCCGTCGTCGTCCTCGTCGCCGGAGAAGATCTCGGTGCAGCCGGCCGTGGCGACGAGGAGTCCGAGTGAGGACGCGAACGCTTCGCGTCGCGTCCACCCCCGTCCGTCGCGAGCCGCGAACTCGGCGATTTGATTACTCGCTTGGAGGTTCGCGAACCCCACGGTCGTCGGGACGCGTGCGACCGGCCGTCGAAAACGAACGAACGTCGGCCGGTAACCGAATACAGCCTCGTTGGGGCTCGCTCCTTCGAAGGGAACCCGCACCCGAGCGGACGCAATCCGTCGTATCAGGCCCGGACGCGGGTTCGCTCGAGGTCGGCCTCGAGTCGGTCGGCCGCGCGGAGGCGGAGGGTTCGCGCCCGGTCCGACGAGAGGCGGGGCTCGGTGACCGCCCCGGCGAGCGGGTCGAACGCGGTCGGGTCGACGTCCATGCCGCGCAAATAGTGGCAGACGCGGTGGTTGTCCACGCCGTCGCGCATCGCCACGTCGACGATGCGCTCGACCGTCTCGAACTCGGGAAGCGTGACGGGGCGGGCCGTCGACGCCGGGCCGGACCCGCGTCCGTTCCCGGTCCCGGGTCGAGCGCCGACGTCGGTCGCCCACCCGTTCGCCTTCACGGTCGTCCCGAACTCGTCGGCTCGGACGACGATCTCGCGGACGCGCTCGGTGAGATCGAGCACCTGGCTCGGCAGGGCCGCGTCGGGCGAGCGCCACTCGACCGTCGGGAACTTCTCGCGGAGGCGGACGGGCGACCAGACCGCGTCGTAGGGGCCGAACTGGTCGTCGAACGTCGACGCGTCGACGCCGCGCTCGAGCGCCCGATCGCGGAACCGGTCGTAGGCCCGGTCGAGACGCGCCTCCCACTCGTCCACGTCGTCGACGTACGGCCAGAGCTGTCCCTGGTCGGGCGCGGGGGCGTAACAGCAGCGCCGGTAGAGGTACGGGCGGGCGCACTCGAAGAGGCGCTCGCTCCGGTGGTAGGCGGAACTCGAGACGAGGGCGAAGGCGGGGTCGAGCGCGGTCAGCGCGTTGAGCTGGTCGACGACGCTCGACTGCTCGAAGTGGACGTGGGTGCCGGCGCAGAAGCGCGCGTCGTCGAACGTCGGGCCGACGATCCGCCGCTGGAGGTCCGTCGACCGCTTCTCGCGGTAGGGGAGGTCCGACGGGGCGGCGTCGAGCGGCGTCGCGAGCGGGACGAGACGCTTGCCCTCCTCGCGCGCGGCGTCGACGGCGCGGTCGATGCGCGCGGCCAGTTGCTCGCGCAGGTCGGCCATCGACGGACAGGGGTCGGTCTTGATCTCGATCATCGGCTCGACGAACTCCGGATCGACCCAGTCGGCGAGGTCGAGCAGTTCGTTCGGCGGTGCGAGGTCGCCGTCGTCGGTGACGACCCAGTACTCCACCTCGAGGCTCGTGTTCATGGTTGGGCTCCGTGTTGTCGGGGATCGGTCGTCTGCGCGATGACCGGCGGACGGCCGCCGTCCGCGGGTTCGGCCACGATCGCCTGACGGATCCGGAAATAACTGGCACTCGAGGGAGTGGATTGAGCCTGCGTACGCCGGTCCTAACCCGTCCTAGCGAGATGGTAACAAGGGGGTACCGCCCGCTCGAGGCGGCGGTTCAACCCCGGGACCGACGGTCGACGCTGGCTCGGACGGTGAGTGACGAGCGGCGACTCCGGATCGGGTCGACGCCGACCGGGGCTCGCAGTTCATTCAGGCCGGCCATACAAACCCCTCGAGTCCCGAGGTCGCCCATGAACGGAACGACGGACGCCTTCCGCGAACGGGCGCGGGATCGAGCGCGCGAGGAGCGCGAGGTCGTCGAGTGGGCGATCGCGGAACTCGACCGACTGCGCCGCGAGCGCGACGTCGACCTCGAGCCGCTGCTCGAGTACGCCCGCGAGAGCCAGAAGAGCCTGCCCGAGCGCCACCGCGCCGCCTACGAGGGCATGGCCGAGGTGCTCGACGTCGACCCGAACGTCTACGAGGCGTACGCCTTCGCCTACAGCGGCCTCTGCGAGGCCCTCGGCGGGCCGGCGGCCGACGGCTGTACGAACGTCCTCGTGGCGCCGCTGCGGACCGAAACCGGCGGCTCGCTCGTGCTCAAGAACCGCGACATCGCGGGCCGCGGCGTCCGGCCGAAGGCGATCGTCGAACAGCCGCCGATCGGGGAGTACCACGGCTTCCTCACGGTCGACACCGCCGGGACGGTCGCGGTCTACAAGGGCGTGAACGACGCGGGGCTCGTCGCCGCCAACACCTACGTCGACGTCGGGCGGTCGGACGTCGACCCGGCCGTTCAGCTTCGAAACGGGACCGCCGTCCGCCGGATCCTCGAGGAGTGCGCGTCGGTTCGGGAGGCCAGGCGGCTGCTCGAGGCTTACCCGACCCACCGCCTCATGGCCCAGACGCTGTTTCTCGCCGACGCCGAGGAGACGATCCTGCTCGAGGTCGACCCCGTCGCGGAGCGAATTCGGGCGGTCGACGAGCCGCTCGTCGTCCGGACGAACCACTTCGTGAGCGCCGACTCGCCCGCCTCCACCAGTTCGATCGCGCGGCGCGAGCGGGCGCTGGAACTGCTCGAGGGAAGCGCCGATTCGGGAACGGGGGCGAGCGTCGGGGAGGGAGCCGAGGCGGACGGCGGCCGCCGGACGATCGGCCGGGCGGACCTCTGGTCGGTCGCGCGCGATCACGAGAACGGCCCGGGCGACGAATCCGTCTGTCGCCACCCGGAGCCCGAGACCGACGAGCCGTACGCCTTCGGCCAGTTGACGACCGCGAGCGGCGCGGTCTTCGAGGGCGGCGAGCCGACGATCGACGTCGTGATGGGCAACCCCTGCGAGGCGGAGCGGACGCGCTGCGCCCTCGGCGAGGAGATCCCGACCGACCTGCGAACCGGGCAGCGGTGGCTCGATCGCGTGCTCGCCGGCCGCGAGGAGCACGTCGCCGTCGGCCTGCCGGCCTGATCAGTCGGCGCTCTGGGGCGTTCCCGACGACGGTCGGGAGGGGCTGGACGGCCTCGAGTCCGACCGGGACGGGTCCGCGCAGTTTCCGCCGTCGGAGACGGCCGTGACGTAGACGTTCCCGCCGACGACGATTCGGCCGTCGGCGCCGTTCCGGCCGGTCGCAGGCCGCCGCGGGCCGTAGCCGAGGGCGGGCGTAGCGACCCGCCAGAGCGCCTCGACCTTGCACAGCGCGAAGCCGAGCAGGATCAGGGCGAAGCCGACGAGCGTCCCGGGCGTGATCGCCTCGCCGAGGGCGGCCCAGCCGACGAGCGCGGCGACGACGGGGACGGCGTAGTTGACGAGGCTGATCTCCGTCGCCCCGACGCGCTCGAGCAGGACGAAGTAGGCGAAGAAGCCGCCGGCCGTGGCGACGAGCGAGAGGTACGCCAGCGCGCCGACGACGGCGGGGGTCCACTCGGCGGCGGCGAGCGACTCGCCGGGGTGGGCGACGCTCACGACGTGCAGCAGCGCCGCCCCGACGCCCATCGACCAGGCCTGCAGCGAGACGATCGGCAGCGTCCCGTCGATCCGCTCGGTCAGGACGGAACCGACCGAGAACGACAGCGCCGAGGCGAACAGCAGCGCGACGCCGATCGCCTGCCCGTCGAGCGACCCCCCGTCGACGGCGATGACGACGACGCCGGCCAGGCCCAGCAGGAGGCCCAGCACGGCCGGCGCCCGGATCCGCTCGGTCGGCAGGAGCGCGATCGCCAGCGGCGGCGTCAGGATCGGAATCAGGCTCAGCACGATCGCCGAGACGCCGCTCGAGACGTACGACTGGCCGAGGAACAGCAGCGCGAAGTGGGCGCCGATCATCAACACGCCGCCGACGGCGATCAGCGTCCAGTCGGCGCTCGTCTGGGGGCGCCAGCGCCGACCCAGGACGACGGTCGCCCCGGCGAACGCCAGGGCCGCGAGCGTCAGTCGAAACGCGGCGAAGCTGATCGGCGGCACCGCCGCGATGCCGACCTCGATCGCCGCGAAGGACGCCCCCCAGACGATCGCGAGCGCGACGAACAGCAGAACGTCCCTGTTTAGACTCATGTATTCTCGAGAGGGCCTCGCCGCATTTCTATGTTCCGAAACCGGTACTACAGAGCCCAAAGCTGCCGAATTCGACGGCACGTGCTACCAAAGAACACCGCGATCACGAGCCGTGTCAATAACACACGTGATATATCGTTCGAACGTAACGATCGTCCACCACGGACCGATTCGCTCGGCCGCCAGCGCGAACGTCGGAGAGCGAACCGCGCGGCTCGAGGGGAATCGGGCGGCGCGAGGGGAAGATGCAGCTCGAGGAGGAAGCGGTTCGGCGGAGATTCGATCGGACAGCGGGAGAACCGTCGATGAAAACAACCGGGGCGCGAGCGGTCGTTACTCCTCGAACCCGTCTCCACGGCTCGCAGTGCTCGCCGTTCCGATTCGAGGGCTTCGCGGGCTCAGACCCCGCCCTCCTCGAATCGGAACGTACCGTTTCGCTGCACCACTTCCCCGTCCACCTCGATGAACGAATCTTCGCTCATGTCGACGATCATGTCGACGTGGACGGACGAGTGGTTCTGCTCGTTGCCCTCGCCGACGGTGTCGTCGTAGGCGCGGCCGACGGCCATGTGAACGGTGTCGCCCATCTTCTCGTCGAAGAGCATGTTGTAGGTGAACCGGTCGATGTCCCGGTTCATCCCGATGCCGAGTTCGCCCAGCCGCCGGGCGCCGTCGTCGGTGTTCAACACTTCCGTCAGCAGGTCCTCGTTTTTCCCCGCCGAGTGAGAGACGACCTCGCCGCCCTCGAACTCGAGGAAGACGTCCGTGATCTCCCGGCCCTGGTGGTACAGCGGCATGTCGAACAGCACCTCGCCCTCGACGCTGTCGGGAACGGGCGCGGTGAACACTTCGCCGCCGGGCAGGTTGTGCTCGCCGTGGTCGTTGATCGTCGGGTTGCCCTCGACGGACATCGTCACGTCCGTCTCGTCGCCGCTGACGATCCGCACCTCGTCGGCGGGGTCCATGATCTCGACCAGATGCTCCTGGTGGTCGCGCTGGGCATCCCAGTCCTTGTTCACGGCGTCCCAGACGAAATTCTCGTAGGCATCGGTGCTCATCTCCGCGAGCTGGGCGTTCGCGGGCGCGGGGAACTGCGTGAGACACCACCGCGTCGAGAGGCGCTCCTCGAGGATCGGGCTGTGAGCCTGCTGGTAGGCCGCGTTGACCTCGGGATCGACGTCGCTGGTCTGGGTGACGTTGTCGCTCGCCCGGATCGCGACGTAGACGTCCGTCTCCTCGATGAGCGCGAGTTCGTGCTCGGGCGTCTCGAACTCGCCGTCGGAGGCGCGGAGGAACGCCCGGCGCTGTCTCGCGCCCGTCCGCTGGCTCGTGGTCAGCGGGTTCGCGCCGTGATCGCCGACCACCTCGTGGAGCGCGACGACGAGGTCCTCCGCCACTGGGTGGGCGTCGATGACGACGTTGTCCCCCTCCTGCAGGTCGACCGAGTGGTTCGCGATGATCTCGGCGTGTTCGCGGATGCGCGGATCCATGTCCCACACCTCCCCCCACGGGCGGATACCGTTTTCGGAGCGGTACGGCCCGACCGAAGTCGACGGAGATCACCGAAGACCCGAAGCGGGGGCCGAACCGGATCGGACGCTTCCCGGACGGTCGCCGGTCAAGTCCTGTACGAACGACACCGTCGCGGCGGTCAGGACGAGCGAGAGGGGGACCGCGAGGAGCAACCCGAGGATGAAGCCGCTCGCGCCGCCGGAAACGAGCACCGACAGGACGAGCGACGCCGCGGCGCTCACCAGAGCGTGAGCGAGGGCGAACCTGACGTACGGCCCGGTGAACGCGAGCCGGTACGACCGACGGAACGCCTCGAGGAACGGGGCGTCGTCGACGACGAACAGGAACGGGACGGCGTAGAACAGGTACCCGAGGAGCAGGCCGGCGGGGATCGCGAGCACCACCATCGCCGGCGAGACGACCGCGAACGTGACGACGAGCAACACGGCGGCGAACGCGGTGAGATCGTACAGGAACAACCGCGGCGCGTACGCGATCACGCACTCGACCGCCGCCACGGGTTCGTCCCGGAGCCGGCGGTCGAGGCCGCCGAGGTACACCGCCTGGAGGACCGCTCCGAGCGCCGCGTACAGCAGGAGGACGAGCGCGATCCATACGAGCACCGACGCGGTGAGGGCTTCGACGGGGATCGCGACGGTATCGGTCGGCGTCTCGACGGTTACGTCGAACGTGCTCGAGGTCGTCGGGCCCGTCGGGCCAACCCGTTCCGGCGAGCGGGCGGGCGTCCCGAACGGGTCGCCACCGGGAACGTGGGCCGACCCGCCGCCGGAGAAGCCTGACCCCGACCCCGACGTCGACGGATCGACGAACGACCAGAGGTCGAGCAAGGGCGACGGGAGGGCGAACTCGAGCGTGATCGAGACGGCGCGGCCGCCCATCGCGGTCGCGCGTTCGACCCGCTCGAGGTCGATCAGCGTCGTGACGAACGGAACCAGCGCGAACGGGAGGAGCGAGTCGAAACGATCGACGATCCGGGAGACGTGCCGCGTGAACGGCCTGGGGGTGCCGGCAAATCGGTCGGGGCCGCCGTCGAGACGCGGTCCGGAACCCGGCTCGGAATCGTCCGGAGGAGGATCGTCGGGGACCATCGTGCGGAGACGATACCGCCGAGGGAGCGAAAACGTTTCTATATGTTGACTACTCTGGCGGTGGGGACCGACCTCCGTCGACACCGTTAGGGCGATCTCCGTTCGAGTTCGGGGCGATGATCGATCTTCGCTCAGACACCGTGACGAAGCCCGACGAGGAGATGCGCGAGGCCGCCCGCACCGCCGCGGTCGGCGACGACGTCTACGGCGAGGATCCGACGGTGAACGAACTCGAGGCGCGCGCCGCGGAGGCCGTCGGAACGGAGGCCGCGCTGTACGTTCCGTCGGGGACGATGGGAAACCAGATCGCCGCCCGCGTCCACGCCGATCGCGGCCAGGAGGTGTTGGCCGACCGGGAGAGCCACGTCGTGAAGTACGAACTCGGCGGGCTGGCCCAGCACGCGGGGCTCCAGGTGCGGATGCTCGACGCCGACCCGCGCGGGGTTCCGACGCCCCAGCAGGTCGCGGAGGGGTACGTCGAGGAGGACCTCCACCGTCCGGGGACGGGGCTCCTCTGGTTCGAGAACACCCACAACGCTCGCGGCGGCGTCGCGATCGCCCCGGAAGAAATCGCCGCGGCGGCCGAGGCCGCTCACGAGCGCGACGTCCCCGTTCACCTGGACGGCGCGCGCGTGTTCAACGCGGCGACCGCCCTCGACGTCTCGGTCACCGAGCTCACCAGACACGTCGACTCGGTGCTGTTCTGCCTCTCGAAGGGGCTCGGCGCCCCCGTCGGCTCCGTGCTCGCCGGACCCCAGGCGTTCGTCGAGTGCGCCCGCCGAACGCGAAAGCTGTTCGGCGGTGGCATGCGCCAGGCGGGAATCGCCGCTGCTCCCGGCCTCCGCGCGCTCGAGAACGTCTCGGACCTCGAGCGGGATCACGAGCACGCGACGCGACTGGCCGCGGGCCTCACCGAGGTCGAGGGCCTCGAGGTGCCCGACCCGGAGACGAACATCGTCCTCGCGGACGTCGAGGGGACGGGGCTCGACGTGGACGCCGTTCTCGAGCGCCTCCGCGATCGAGAGGTGCTGGCGACGCCGTTCGGCCCGACGACGATCCGCTTTTGCACCCACCGGGACGTCTCCGGCGACGAGATCGAGGAGGCGATCGATCGGGTCGGGACGGCGCTCGAGTCGCCGCCGTAGCCCGAAAAGGGAGCGAGTACCGCCGTTTAGCGCCCGCGCATTCCGTCGCGGAACTCGAGGATCGTCCGGCGGACGAGCAGGTACAGGAAGAAGATCAACGCGAGCAGGATCAGGACGATCGCGAGGATCACCGGATCGTCGGGGAGCGGGCCGAACATACGAGACGGATATCGGGCGCGCACGCAAAATCGTTTCGACGCGTCTCGAACGGAATTCGATCCGGTGCGGACGAGTACCCGTCGCTCGAAGGGGATGCGCGGAACGACGACGATCGCCACGTACCGGTCCAGTACCGGATCGAGGACGCTCGAGCGGCGACGTATCGAGTTCCTGACGGCCGTCGGACTAGCTTAAAGCGGTATTTCACCTTACGGTGGGTACTTTTCGTCCGGTAGCCTACGTACGGGTGCGCCCCGGTCGGCCCTCCACGATCGCCAGCGAACGGTCGCTGCCGGGGGCACCGCCGTCCGCCGCCCGACGGCGACGATCCGTAGTCACACCCTCTCCACCGGATCCTCCGCTCCGTTCGTCCCTGCTGACGCCCACGAGGGCCCGCTGACGCCGACGGAGTTCTGTTGACCGAGACGGGGTCCCGCTGACGATACCGGCGACGCGCCTCCTGCGACCGATCGTGGGACCGAACGAACCGGTTCACCTCGGCACGTCGAACGACTCGAGGAGCGTGCCGTCCGGTCCCAGCACGCGCCCCTCGAGGCCGTCGCCGTCGGCGCGCGGCTCGAGCACCGCGAACCCCGGCCGGTTCCCCCGCGGCTGGGCGTGGCTGCCGGGGTTGAGCAGGAGGACGTCCTCGGTCTCGACCACCGTCGGCCGGTGACTGTGGCCGAAGACGACGACGTCGGCGCCCCGAGAGCGGCCGAACATCGCCAGCCCCGTCTCGCCGCCGTCGCGGCGGTGGGTCACGGCGATCCGAACGGTCCGGTCGGTCGCGTCCGTCGAGTCGTCCGATCCGACCGGCACCTCGACGACGCGTTCCGTCGGCAGACGATCCGCCACGGCCGGGTCGTCCGCGTTCCCGTGAACCGCCAGCAGCGTTCCACACTCGCCCCGGAAGGCCTCGAGCGCCGCGACGCTCGTGAAGTCCCCCGCGTGGATCACCCGATCGGCCTCGCGGGCCGCCGCGAACGCCTCGCCCTCGAGTTCGTGGCCCCGAACGCTGTGCGTGTCGGAGAAGATCGCGATCATGGGCGGGCTATCGACGTCGTCGCGTACACCGTTTTCGTTGTCGGTTCGTATCGTCGGTGCGCACGGAGAGAACCGAACGAGACCATCACGAACGTCCTCCGTTCCCACCCGTGTCGGCAGCCCGGCCGACCACCGCGGGTGGGAATGAAAGGGCCAGGGGCTTTCGTGACGTTCGTGGTCCCAGCGGGTGATTCGCTCGAGCTTAAGTCCGGAACCGCGGATGAGGATCGGGACCGCAGGTTTATCTCGGAAGCCGAACCAACGTCACGGCTATGAGCGCGACCGGGCCGGTGCCCGAACTCGAGGAGCGGGCGACGGCGTGTGCGAACCGGCTGCTGGACGCCGACCGCGTCCTGCTGGCCTCCCACATCGACGCCGACGGACTGACGAGCGCCGCGATCGCCGCAAGCGCCCTCGAGCGCGCCGGGATTCCGTTCGAGGCGGTCTTCGAGAAGCAACTCGACGAGGCGGCGATCGCCGGCATCGCGGCGGCCGACTACGAGACGGTGCTCTTCACGGATTTCGGCAGCGGCCAGCTCGACGTCATCGGGCGCCACGAGGACGCGGGCGACTTCACGCCCGTCATCGCCGACCACCACCAGCCCGCCGAGACGGACACCGAGTACCACCTCAACCCCCTATTGTTCGGCATCAACGGCGCCTCCGAGCTGTCGGGGGCCGGCGCGAGTTACGTTCTCGCACGCGCGCTCGCGAGCCTCCACCCGGAGACCGACGGCGACAACCGCGACCTCGCCGCCCTGGCCGTCGTCGGCGCCGTCGGCGACATGCAGGCCTCCGGCGGCGAACTCCACGGCGCCAACGCGAACATCGTCGAGGAGGGCGTCGACGCCGGCGTCCTCGAGACCGGCACCGACCTCGCCCTCTACGGGAAGCAGACCCGCCCGCTCCCGAAGCTGCTCGAGTACGCCTCCGACGTTCACATCCCCGGCATCTCGAACGACGAGGGCGGAGCGCTGCGCTTTCTGGACGGCCTCGACCTCGAGTTGAAGCGCGACGGCGAGTGGCGGTGCTGGTCCGGCCTCACGAGCGAGGAGAAGCGGGCCGTCGTCTCCGCGCTCATCAAGCGCGCCGTCTCGCGCGGGGTCCCGCCCTCGAAGATCGACGCCCTCGTCGGCACGGCCTACGTCCTGAGCGAGGAGCCCGTCGGCACCGAACTCCGGGACGCCAGCGAGTTCTCGACGCTGCTCAACGCCACCGCCCGCTACGAACGGGCCGACGTCGGCCTCGGGGTCTGCCTCGGCGATCGCGGCGAGGCGCTCGAGCGCGCCCGGAAACTCCTGCGTGACCACCGCCGGAACCTCTCGTCGGGGATCGACCTCGTGACGCGCGAGGGGGTAACGAAGGAGGAGCACGTCCAGTGGTTCCACGCGGGCGACCGCATCCGCGAGACGATCGTCGGAATCGTCGCGGGGATGGCCCTCGGCAACAGCGGGATCGACCGCGGCCGGCCGATCTTCGCGTTCGCCGAAAAGAACGAGGAGGAAGTGAAAGTCTCGGCCCGCGGCACCCACGCGCTCGTCCGGCGGGGACTCGACCTCTCGGTCGTGATGGGCGAGGCCTCGCGGGCGGTCGGCGGCGACGGCGGCGGCCACGACGTCGCCGCGGGCGCGACCGTTCCCGCCGGGAGGGAGCGGGAGTTCATCGAAGGCGCCGACGAAATCGTCGGCGAGCAACTCTCCTGAGGTCGTCCGGAACGGCTCACGAGCGCTCCATCGACGCCGGCACCGTCGGGACCAGCGGCGCGTTCGAGGTCACGAGGTAGGTCGACTTCCGGACCGCCGCTTTCGCGTACTGCTGTGCGCTCTTTCGGATCGGGGTTCGCTTGCCGCGGGTCTGGGTGCGGCCCTCGAGGATGGCCTCGACGAGGTCGTCGCCGTCGATATCGGCTTTGGTCGGGTTCTTCTCGTCGGGCGTGACGAGGATCTCGGTGTAGGCCCGACCGACGTTCGGGAGGTAGTGGGCGTCGCTCGCGCCGATCTGGGGGTATCCCCGTCGGTTCGCGAACGTCCGCGCGCGGCGGTTCCGGTAGCCGGTGAAGAGCATCGAGTTGTAGACCTCGATCGCGTCGGCGTCCCGAATGTGGCCCTTCCTGACGCCGTGACGGCTGCGCTGGAAGGGGTGGGGAACGATGGCGATGCCGCCCAGTTCGCGGACCCGCTCGACGGTCTCGAGAAACGGCCGGCCGGGGTCGGGGCGTTCTTCGACGCCGATCGCCAGCAGGTGCCCGTGGCGGGTCGAGACTTCGACGCCCGGAATGCCGACGAGCCCGTAGTCGGGCGCGATGTCCGCGGCCCGGAGGGATTCGTCGATCTCGTCGTGGTCGGTGATGACGACGCCGTCGAGGCCGATGTCCGCCGCGTGCTCGAGGATGAGCTCGACGGGTTCGTGGCCGTCGTAGGAGTCGTCGGAGTGCACGTGAAAGTCGATTGCGAAGGGTATCTGCGTCGTCATAGGAGGGCGGTTCGAGAACGGTCGGTGTACCCCAGTACCGCGGTGTCGGCAATAAGCGCTGTGCTACGGCGAAATCACGTGGACGAGATTTAATTCAATATCGCACTATGTAGTTTATCGTCGTGTCGGCCACGAATTCCGATCTCAGAGTGAGATCGCTCGAGAGTCCGCGAAACGCCCGAATGGGCCGACGATTCGGCGGAAATCAGAGGACACCCGCGACGAGGGCCGAACCGCCTCAAAGTCGCCGTGAACGACGCGCGACAGACGGGTCGGTATCGCCGACGAGTCCCCCGAGTACGCCGTGTGCGCGTCGACCCGTCGGTACCCCGGCGTTCGGGCGTTACGGTCCGGACGCCCGATTTCTCCGCCACGTCTCGCGTCACAGGACAGCGGTTCGGCCTCACGCAGCGCGCACGAACCGTGAACCGGTGTACTCGAGTCGGCGACTCGAAACCGGGAGGATCGAACGGCACCGTCACGAGGAAGTCAAAACCGCCGGCAGCACGCTGGACCGTCGCGCGGTCGTGCGGTCGAAGCGAGGACTCGACCACCTCGAGTGCGATCGGTTCGTCGGACCGAGCGACCCCGGGGCTAGCGATGCACTTCCCCGTCGAGCCTAGCCGACGATCGGACCGCCCTGCGAAGCGAGACGGACCAACAGAACGCAGAGAGCCATCGTGCGACGAATTTCGCCGTTTCAACCGTACGAGGACCGCATTCGGCACCGAGGTTGGATAGCACCCATAAATTGGATATCGCGATATAGAATTCCGGAATCGGAGTCACGGAGAGGCCCCGTCGACGTGCGCGGCGACCACGGAATTAGGCGCCCCTAAAATCCGACGGTTTTAATAGAGTTTAGGTAAGCCTAAAAGATATGCGAACACCTCACGAAACGGCGAACGGCTCCCGAACGACGATCGCGAACGAGGGCGGGCGGGGGTGATCCCGTGGTCGGAACGACGCTCCGGGAAATCCGCGAGCACGTCGAAACGCTCTCGAGCGACGACGGCGCGTACTACGTCGTCTGCGGTCGCTCCGGCGTCCGACCGGCACCCGTCGCCGGCGAGCGGTTCGAAACGCGGCACGACGCCGTCGCCGCCGCTCGAGCCACCGAGCAGTACCGGGCGGCGCTGCGGCGGTACGATCCCGATCTCCCCTACTACGATCCGATCGTCTGCGAGGGGATCCCCGGCTCCGTCGCCGAGGAGTCGACGGAGGCGGACGCGCCGGCGCCGGGCGAAGGGCGCTCGAGTGCGGCTGCCGACGGGGACGCGGTGGACGTCCGATTGCCCGCCGAACTGGTGAGCTTCTGCCACGACGTCGTCGGCGCGGTCTTCGAGACGCTGTCGGCGGACGGCCACGAGGCCGTCGAGCGCGCGGTGGTCGACACGTACCTGGCCGCCGCCGAAGCCGCGACCGACCGCCACGCCCTCTGTCTCGTCCTACTCGACAGCATGGCCAGGGAGCTCGATCGACACCTCTCGGAGGCGGAAGGGGTGGAGGTACTCTCGAGGGCCGCGAAACGGCTCGCACCGGCCGAGACCGACGAGGGCGACCCCGTCGAGGCGAGCCTCGCGTTCCTCCGCTCGCGGTCGATGGTGTCGACCTACGACGTGACCGTCCCCGACGTCGAACCCGACGACGGAACGGGCGAGAACCGCGTCGGAGACGACCGCGACGACGGATCGACGTGGATCGTCACCCTCGGCGGGTACGCCCTCGAGCGCACTGACGGCTGGTTCCCGACGCTGCCGATCGGCGTCGACCTGCTGCGGCGGGCGATGGCGTCGCCCGTCAGCGTCGTCCGGGCGCGTCGGCTCGCCGGCGGCGGGTGGCGACTCGTCGTCACCGACGATCAGCGGCACCCGAGCGGCCTGATCGGCGTTCCGAGCGAGGGGAGAGGATGACTGACGGCGCGACGACGGCGATCGACCTCGCCCTCGAACGGGTCGCCCAGGAGCGGACGACGACCCGGAGGCGCATCGAGGCCTTCGAGGCGTTCGAATCCGGGGTTCGAGAGCTCTCCCCGGCGACGGCGGTCGAGACGGCTGCCCCGCGGGGAGGACCCCCGGGCGGATCGCCGGCGCAGCTACGACTGGTCCGACCCCTGTCGACGGAACGTGCGCGCGCGAGGAAGGGCGGCTCGAGCGCGGATGGAAGCGGGGCGGCGACGGCGGCGAACTCGATCGAATCGACGCCGGATCGTCGCGCGCGCGTCAGGCGGCTGTTCGCCGAGACGATCCTCCCCCACAGCACCGAGGAGGCGACCGACGACCCCCTCGAGCGGGTGATCGCCGTCGAGTTCACCGAGGACGTCGCGACCGCGCTGACGGCACCCGCGGGTCGGTTCACGCCCGAACTCAAGTCGACGATCCTCGAGCGGATCGCGCACAAGCGACGGCGAGCCGTCGCCCTCGAGCGGGCGCTTCGGGCGGAAGCGCGTTCGCTCCGGCGAGCGTCCGAGCCGATCGACGAGATCGTCGACTGGCTGCGAGCGACGGCCGAACGCTCGCTGGTCCGCTGTGACTTCGACGACCTCCGGGCGAAGCACGAGCGGCTCGAGTCGTTCCGCGACCGGCTGCGATCGATCGCCGTGGACCGACAGGACCAGTTACACCGACGATCCGGCGCTACCGGTTCGATCGGCGTTCGACACCGAACGCTGTGTCCGCACCTCTACGGCGGCCTCTCCTCGCAGTATCCGGTGCTCGCGACGACGGCGAGACTGTACGGGATCTGTGCGGGCTGTCAGCGGTCGGTTCGCGATCACCTCACTCGACGCGTATGAGGGAGGCGACCGGGGTTCGCGACCGCGTCGCTGCTACGGTGACGACGGTCCGTTCGGCACGGGATCGGCGAGGCGGACGCCCTCGAGCGCCGCCCGAACGTCGAGCGGGTCGGACAGGTCGTCGGCGCGGTCGTGGATCCGGTGCATGCACTCGACGAGGCCCTCGAGGGCGGCCGTCCGCGTCGTGACTCGGCCGATCGATTTCCTGACGGTTCGTTCCCCGATCGCGTACCGATAGCGCAACTCCCAGTAGTGACAGAGACCGAGGCCGGGATGGGCCTGTGACGCCGGCAAGCGAACGGCGACGAGGTCGATCGGCGGCCGACCGCGACGATACGCGATCCGCTCGTCGCTGACGTCGGCGGGACCCCATCCGGGCGGGAGCGCTTCCCGCGGGATGGGACTGCGATCCGAAGACATGTCGTTGCCAATCGCCGCTCCGATGAGTGGCCATTGGGCTTGCGTGCTCAACCTCCGTTTGTAGACCCCCTTACAACAAAGCCGGTCAGAACGGTCGTCTCGACCGACGCCGTCGATCGTCCGACTTTTGTCCTCACTACCCGTTCGTGTCGATATGGCCGATTTCGACCCCGAGCAGTTCGAGGACAAGTACGCAAACTACTTTCCCGAACTCCAGCAGGCGTACAAGAACGCATTCAACCGGATGAACGAGCGCTACGACTCCGAACTGGTCCACGCCATCGATCAGCAGGTGCTCAACGAGAGCGAACCGTTCTACGAGGGGAGCGCGGAGCAAAGCTCCGCGGACGATTCGAGCGGGCAAAGCCCGCGAGAACACGACGGCGAGTTCCGCGTCGAACTCCCCGAGAACCCCTACGACCGGCTCAACGGCGTCCTCGTCGAGCGCGAGCGGTTCGAGCAGGTGCTCGAGACGTACGTCGAGGAGATCGAGACGGAACTGCGGCGCGTGTTCGGGTTCCAGTAGCCCGACGACGATGCCGCGCGTACCGACCGCGAACGGCGGGAGGCCGGACCGAAGCCGACTGGAGGCGACGGAACCGAACACCAGCGACGGAAGGTCTAAGGAGGTTCGACCCTAACTGCGATCTATGAGCACCGAAACCCAGGACGGGGACGACCTCGAAGAGCGCGTGACGAACTTCCTGCGTCGCAACTTCCCGCAGATCCAGATGCACGGCGGCAGCGCGGCGATCCAGGATATCGACCGCGAATCCGGCGAGGTCTCGATCGCCCTCGGCGGCGCCTGCAGCGGCTGTGGCATCTCCCCGATGACGATCCAGGCGATCAAGACCCGGATGGTCAAGGAGATCCCCGAGATCGAGAAGGTGAACGCCCACACCGGCATGGGCGGCGGTGGCGACATGGGCGGCATGTCCCCGTCGTTCCCCGGCGAGACCGTCGACGACGGCGAAGAAGACGAAGGCCCGGAAGCGCCGTTCTAACGTCCTCGTCTCGGACCGTCCGCTCGAGTTCCGTTTTTCGGCGGGAATCCGCGGCTCCGTGAGCGACGAGGTCGGGAACGCTACTCGAGAGTCCAGCCGGCGAACTCCCCGTCGTCGATGGGGACCGAGAGGGAGTCCAGGATCCGTGCGGTCATCAGGTAGTGGCCGGCGAGCATCGTCAGGCCGACGACGGTTTCGACGTCGGTGACCTCGACGGCGGCCTCGAACATCGGGTCGGTCACGGTCCCCGTCGCGACGGCGCTCGCGTAGCGTACGATCGCCCGCTCGCGCTCGGAGAACGGACAGTCGTCGGCGCGGGCGATCGCGTTCAGTTCCTCGGTCGTGACGCCGGCTTCGCGACCCAGTTCGACGTGCTGGTGCCACTCGTAGCGCGCCCGAACCGTTCGAGCGACGGCCAAGATCGCGAGCTCCCGCTCGCGGGTCGAGAGGTCGCCGGCGTTCCACAGCGCGGTGCCGTAGCGCATGTACGCCCGCATCGCTCGAGGGACGTGCCCGATTGATTGAAAGAGGTTCAGTTCGCCGAGGACGTCCTCGTCGAAGAGGTACCTGAACTCCTCGGGGAGGTCCTCGCGGCTCAGCAACGGGACGCGGGCGTCTTGGCGAGACATACCTCGAGTGTGACATCCCGGCGCATAACCCTAGGTCTCTCGGAATTCGACCGTCAGCATAGTCCTCGAGCGCGCTCCCACGTCCGAACCAGGTCCGCGAGCAGCCGGTTCGCCGGCACCTCGAGGTCGTACCCGGACTCGACCGCCTTCTCGACCACGTAGCCGTTGATGGCGTCGATCTCGGTCCGGCGGCCGGCCGCCACGTCCTGGCGCATCGAGGATGCGTTCGCGGCCGTCGCCTCTGCCACCCGCTCGAGGGCCGCCAGCGCCTCTCGGTTCGACAGCCGGACGCCGCAAGCGCGGGCGACGCGAGCGGTCTCGCGGCACGCGGTCCTCGCGAGGGCGCTCGCCGGCGGTTCGAGGACGGCGCCGTTGTCGACGTCCGACAGCGCCGCCACGGCGTTGATCCCGGCGTTGACCGCGAGTTTCTCCCACAAGCGCCGGGGCATGTCGTCGGCGACGGTCGTCTCGAGGCCGGCAGACGCGAACGCCTCGCCGACGCGGTCGGCCGCCTCGGAGGTGCCACCCTCGCGCGGCCCGAGGACGACCTCGCCGCCGCCCGTACACTCGACGACCCCCGGTTCCCGGAGGATCGCGCCGTAGGAGGCCGTCCCGGCGAGAACCGGCGTGCCGGGCTCGAGGCGATCGGCGAGGACCTCCTCGTTTCCCATCCCGTTCTGTAGCGAGAGCGCGGCGCCGTAGTCGCCGGTCTCGAGCGCCTCTGCGGCCGTCTCGGTGTCGAAGGATTTGACGGTCACGACCGCGAGGTCGGCCTCGAGCCCCCGTCCGTCGGTCGTCGCCGACGGTTCGACGCGAGCCTCGAGTTCGCCCTCGAGGCGGAGCCCGGTCTCGAGGACGGCGCTCGCGTGGGGATCGCGGGCGACGAGGACGACGTCGTGATCCGAGTCGCGGGCCAGCGCGGCGCCGACGAGGCTTCCGAGGCTTCCGGCGCCGAAAACGACGATGCGCATGGCCGTGAGTGACGCGAGCGCAGTGATAACGGTTCCCCATCAGCCCGGGAATCGACCGATCGAGCGGATCGGGATCGCGAACGGCTGGAAACGGACGGTAGACGCTCTGAATCCATCCGATCGGCCGTCCCACGGGCGATTCCGAAAACGGCCTCGCAACGGACATGAATCGTATGGTGCTATACAAAATCCTCTGGTAGGCTCTACACTCGACCGTCGAAAGGATGGCGTCTATTGCGTACGCGTACGCGAGAAACGTGGCTGAAGTCGGCGGAAACCGGGCGGAACCCACCGGGATGCCCGAGCGCCGGGTACACGCCCGATCGGCCGAAAACGAGTATCGGCGATTCGCCCTCGAGGAGGGGGCCGACTACGGCGTCCGATCCGGGTTCCGTCGACGGGGTCAGTCCTCCGTCCAGTAGTACAGTTCCTCTCGCGACGCCTCGCAGTTCGGACAGGCCTCGGGGAGGTTGTCCTCGAGTTGGCCCATCTCGCCGCAGTTCAAGCAGCGCCACATCAGCTCCGCTTCGCCGAAGTTCTTCCCCGACCGGACGTGGTGGACGCTCATCCCCTCGATGCCGTCGCGGAGCGTCACGAAGAAACCTTCCTCGTCGAACCCGCGGATCCGTCCGATCTTCTCCCCGTTTTCGTCGTACACTTCCGTTCCGAATCCGAGGCGGGGTTCTTCCTGGGCCATACGCGTACGTAGGACGCGGACGGCCATAAAGCAGCGAGGGACCGGTCGCGGATCAGGACAGTCGCTGTCGGAACGATGTGGTCGCGACGCCACCCCGCTCGGCGAACGCCGGATCCGCAAACCGTTCACGAACCGGACATCGAGACTCGACGACGTACCGCCCTGAGAGTTTATAAGCCATATATTTCCAATTCGTACCCATGTGCAACGAACTGGCTCGGCGAGCGGTCCTCAAAGCGGCTGCGGGTTCCGGTATCGCGGTTAGCGTCGCCGGCTGCTCCGGATTTCTCGGCGACAATGAGTCGGCGTGTGACGCCTGCGAAACGTTCCTCGAGGCGTTAGGTGACGAAGAGTACGGAGCGGCGGCGGAGTACCTGCCAGGCGAGGACGTCCCGTTCGTCGAGTACACGGACGAGTACGAATCGGACGCCGAAGCCACGGCCGAATCGATGGCGGAAGCGAACCTCCCGGACGCTGAGATCGAATCGGTCTCCTGTGAGTGCTCCGAATCCGTCTACGACGAAGAGGAGCACGACGAAGAACTCGAAGAGGCGGAGGACGACCGAAAGGAGATGGAAGCGTTGGTCGACGAGGGAGAACTGGAAGCGGAGGTCCTGGAGGACTTCGACGCGACCATCGAACTCCTGGAAGGACTCGAGGACGAACGCCATCTTCGGATGGAGGTCGCGTACGAGGATGACGACGAGGAACGGACGGAGTCGGTGTACATGACGGCGGTCGATCTCGACGGCGACTGGCTCGTCTCGATCGCGAACGAGTCAGACGTGGAGGCGTGTGCGGGCGAAGACGACTGAGCACGCGACGGCGACACGATTTTTCGGACACGTCGACCGGCGAGCGGTCGCGTTCCGGACCGACGGAGCCGGAGCCGTCGAGATGACGACCGCCGCAGAGCTACCGATCGGCCGGTCGCCGACGCGACCGAGAATCGTCCGAGGAGATCGGATCGGTAGCGACACGGCTCGAGTCGGACGAATCCGGCACGACGGGGCGAAAGGGTTCGGACCTGCGACGAACCCGTCGGCCGTCGCTCGAGGTGGCCATCGGGCGACGACCGCCGAATTTGATATAGCGCCCTATAGTTTATGGAGTGAGGGCCCATCCGGATCCGCCGCAACCCTGAAACGCGTCCGACCCGCTCGTGAAGCTCCGAAACTGTCGATTATTATAGATCTCGCTGGTTTTATATTGGAAATTACCTCCAGGTCGAATCGGGCCAGCCGCCATCGTCGTACGACCGAACGCGGCTCGAGCGGGTGAGAAAACCGGAAAACGTGATTACGGACGGTCGAGACGCCTATCGAACGTGCGAACGAACGGACGAGGGGCGATCCCCTCCGGCGGTCACATGAAGTCCTCGATGCCCGACTGCTTGTTCTTGTCGTTCTCGAAGATGCTCTCGAGGGCCTTCTTGAGCACCTCGAGGCGCTGTTTCGTGTAATCCCTGCAGTCGTACTCCTCGGCGACCTCGATCGCCGTTTGCATGTACTTGTTCACCGACCCCTTGTGGACGGTGAGGTTGACCCGGCCGCCACACTCCCGGCAGACCTCGGTCAGGGGCATCCGGCGGAACTTCTCGCCGCAGTCGAGACACCGAGTCTCCTGGCGCGAGAACGCCCGCAGGTTTCCGATCAAATCCGGCAAGAAGTGGTACTCGATGACCCGCTCGGCGACGTCCGTCTCGTCGACCGCCTCGAGTTTTCGCGCCAGCTCGAGCTGAGCGTCCATCTTGTCCATCATCGAGCCGAGGGTCTTGTACGCCGAAAGGTCGGGCCCCATGGCGATGTCGGTCGTATCGTGGGTGTGCTCGAAGCCGGTGTACTCCTCGTCGGTGCCGAGGGTGTCCTCCGCGATCTCGACGTCCACCTCGCCGGGGTCGGCCTGCTCGAGGGTCGCGAGGTAGAAGTCGCGCGGGTACTGGCTGACGACGTCCATGTTGTGGGCCTCGTCGTCGATCTCGGAGGGGTCGATCCTCGAGGACATGACGAGAGGGGCGTCCATCCGCCCGCCTCGAGAGGAGGGGAGGAAGGATCGGCTGAAGTTGATGAGCCCGTCCATGAGGAGCATGACGCAGTCTTCGTCGCCGTCACAGTTGCGACGCTTGGCCGCGTGGAAGAACGGGTGCGCGTACCCCACGGCGGCGCTCGTGAAGCCAATCACTCGCCCGACGGTCGCCGCCGAGGTGTGCGGGGCCATCCCGAACACCAGTTCGCCGACGAGGTCCTGGCGGTCCTCGAACTCGTGGTAGGGCTCGAGGCCGTAGTAGGACTCGAGCAGGTCGTCGATGAAGTCCGCCGTCTTGAGCATGTGCTCGGCGGCGCCGTCGGAGAGGACGATGTCCTGCACCTTGAGTTCGACCAGCTGATCCTCGTGGACGAGCGGTTCGCCGTGAACGTCCTCCTCGTAGCCGAGCGCCTGCAGTTGACCGACGTCGACGTCGAGTTCGCTCGCGCGGACGGCCGTGACGGGGAGGTCGGTCATGTCGTAGCGGACGGTGCCGTCTTTGAACGAGGAGACGCCGTGTTTGGCCCGGAGGATCCCCTTCTCCATGGGTTCGGGAGTCTTGGTCGTCGAGGTGAGCCCCTTGACGCCTTTGAATATCTCGAAGGAGTTCTCGCGCTCGCCGACGCGCTCGAGGGCGTTGCGGTACTCCCCGTGAACGTCGACCTCCGTGACCTCGACGCAGGTGGCTTCGACCTCGCAGCGCCCGCACTCGACGCGGCCGGCCTCGTCGGGTTCGACGCGCTGGTCGCAGGAGGGACAGCGGTAGTCGGGTGTCGTCCGCTCCTCGCACTCCGGACAGCGGTTCTTGAACGTCTCCGTCCCGCACGACGGACAGCGCTGGCGGCCGATCTGGACCTCGACGACGCCCGGCGTGTCGGACATCGTCTCGGCGTGCTTGCCCGCCTTGGCGACGTCCCGCTGGGCACCGCCGGCCTCCCCGATGGGGAAGAGCGTGTGAACCGGCGGGCTGAGGTCCCGGCTCTCGGACTTCTCGGGACGGCCCATCCGGTTGCCGATCCGGGTCGGGGCCCGTTCGCGAACCTCGAAGGGGGCGACCTCGTTGACCGCCACGATGGCGTTGTCGCCCTTCGTATCGTGTCCCCACGTGCGCGCGCGCTCGGAGAGATCCTCGTCGGCCCACGTGCGCTCGAGATCCTCGGTGAGGCCGAGCGTGCGGGCGAACGGGACCCAGTCGTCGACCTCGATCCGGTCGTCGCGCTGGCGGTGCTCGATGACGATCGCCTCGAGCGCCCGCCCGATCTCGTCGGCGCGCTCGAGGACGAGCGTGTCGTCGCCGCCCCCTGCACCTCGTTCGATCCGCCCCGACGAGACGGCCTCGGCGAGGGCGCAGAAGTCCGCGACCGGGAGGTCGTGCCACTGGTAGGTGTAGTCGGGGTGCAGCGGCGCGTCGTACTCGGCGGCCCACTCGAGGGCGCGCTCGGCGGGCGGGTGCTCGGTGTCGATCCGCGGGTCGTCGAGCATGGCCTGGACGTCCGCGCCGGCGGCCTCCATATCCTGGATCCACCACTCGTAGACGTAGGAGGCGGGGGCGAGCGGGTGGTTGTTCTCGACGAACTCGCCGTAGTTGACGAGGTACTCGCCCAGGTCCAGAATCTTCTCGACGCCGTTTCGGTACTCTAAGGCCTCATCGGGGTCGTCGATCCGGCGGACGTCGCCGTTGGCGAGTTTGACCGTCGGCCCCTCGATGGAGTCGCAGGGGACGACGCCGGCCGCTTTGCCGGGCCGTTCGGTCTTGATCTGGGTTCCCGTCGCGAGGAAGTCGTCCACCAGGTGCATCGCGGCGGGGTGGACGCCCGCGGTCGCGAAGCCGTGATTGCGCGAGCGGCCGTACCGTAGTCTGAAACCGCCCTTGGCGCAGGGGTGGGAGAAGACCGGGCGGCCGGCGATCAGGTCCCGCAGGAACTTGGTCGCGGGTTCGACGCGCGGCGGACCGGTCGAGCGGTCGTCCTGCTCGAGTTCTCCGTCCTCGTCGGCCTCGAGGGACGCGGATTCGGCGTCTTCGTCGCCGTCTCCCTCGTCGGCCCCGTCGCTGCCGCCCTCGCCGTCGGCGTCCGCGTCCGCCCCGCCCTCGTCTCCGTCGGCCTCGTCGTCACCCGCGTCGTCGTAGTAGGTGCCGTCGATGAGGTCCTGCAGCCACGGCCAGTCGACCTCGTCCAGTTGGGAGGTGTAGCGCTGGATCTTCGGGGCCTTGAGGGCGATCCCTTCGGCCATCACCAGGCACATCCCGCCGCGGGCGGAGTTGGTGTCCACGCGCTCTAAGTCCCGGTACCCGGAGACTTCCTCGTCGCCCGTCGCCTCCCCGTCGAGCATGATCGGGAGGTTCTTCGCGATGAACTTCGTCTCCTTGTCCTTCGGGGAGTACTGCAGCCCTGTCTCCTTGTCGTAGAGGGCGACCTCCTCGGCGTAGCGTTCGATCTCCTCCGTCCTGGCGTCGTACTGCTCGAGGCCGACGAGCGCGCGGGTGTAGTCGGCGACGAGCACCGACAGGGCCTGCGCGGTGCCGCCCGCCGAGCGGATCGGGCCGGCGTAGTAGACGTTGACGAACTCCGAACCGTCGTCGTTCGTGAGGATCTCGACCTTGTCGATGCCCTCGATGGGCGCGGCGACGACACCCTCCGTGAGCAGGGCGACCGCCGTTCGAACGGCGCCTTCGACCTTCCCCGCTTTCGTCTCGTAGTCGCCGACCCGACCCTCGGCGAAGTCCTTCGCGAGTTCGAGCGCCGCCTCCTCGCGGGACATCTGTTCTTCTAGTTCGCGCACGCGCTCGGCGACGCCCTCGATGCCGAGGATGTTCTCGACGCGGTCGGCCATGTCCTTCGCGACCGGAATCTCGACCTCGGGTTTCGGGTCGCCGCCACGGCGCTTCGCTTCCTGGGCGACGTCCATCGCACGCTCGAGTTCGGTCTCGAGGCGCTCGAAGTACCGTCGGTCTTCCTCGCGCATTCGTCAGAGCGGCCAGAGGTCGAGGTCGGTCGTCTCGTCGTGCTCGCGCTCGAGGCCCTCCGCGAAGACGCGCATGTGGACCTCGCCGGCCCAGACGGTGGCCTCGTTCAGGTGGCCGGCGTAGGCGGTGCCGTCGGGGTCGGAGAGCACCGCGTGGGTGTGGGCGAAGCGCTCCCCGTCCAGCCACGAGACGTTCCCGACGCAACTGGCGACCTCGAGCGGTTCGTCGTACTCGATCGGATAGTACTCGCACTCGTCCTGATCGTAAAACCAGAGTTCGGCGTCCTGCACCGCGCCGAGGGCGGTAAACCAGGCCGCGTCGGCCTCGACCGCCTCCGCGAGCGCCTCGATCTCGGCGCGCCAGTCGGCGCCGGTCTCGAGGCGGGCGACGTACTCCGACTCGGTCTCGACAGCCCTGTAGTTCATACTCGCTACCTGTGTCGGCCGGTGGAAAAAGTTCACCGGTCGGACGGCCGCGAAGCCGACGCACCGTCACGAGGGAGCAGGTAGACATATTCGTACAATCTCCCGCAAAGTTGCGCATTCCGGCCCACCAATAATTACTTTCTTTATGTGGTGTTCGAATATATCGCATGACGTTCCGTCAACACCAAAACCTATAAATGTTCATAGATTGCTCTTTGGGTTGGTATGGGAAGTGATAAACAATACCTAACGCGGCGCCAGGCCATGGTAACTGGTAGCGCAGTTAGCGCCGCGCTGGTTGCTGGCTGCATAGGTGGTGGCGGTGAGTCCGGCGGCGGCGATCGGTTCCACTTCACCCAGGAGCAATCGCGCGAGGAGCAGTTCGACCCCGTCGTCTCGAACGACGCCTACAGCTTTCAGGTGATTCAGCTCGTCTTCGACGGGCTCTACGAGTACGGGGAGGACCTCGAGTTGCAGCCCAAGCTCGCGGCCGACGAACCGACCGTCGAGCGCGACGGGACGCGGTACATCTTCGAACTCGAGGAGGGCGCCACGTTCCACAACGGCGACGAGGTGACCGCAGAGGACGTCGAACACTCCTTCGTCGCGCCCGTCGAGGAGGAGACGGAGAACGCCGCCGAGTACGACATGATCGAGAGCACCGAGGTCATCGACGACTACCAGCTGCAGGTCGACCTCGGTGACGAGCCGTACGGGCCCTTCGAGCTCGCGACGATGGGCGTGACGGTGGTCTCCAAGAGCGCGCGGACGGAGGACCCCGAGGCGTACAACACGAACCCGGTCGGCTCCGGCCCGTTCAAGTTCGTCGAACTGCAGGAAAACGAGTACGTCGACCTGGAGCGCAACGACGACTACTGGGACGACCTCGAGCCGAACATCCCCGAGGTCCGCTTCGTCGCCCACGACGACGACGCGGGTCGCGTCTCGGAGGTCCGGGCGGGGAACACCGACGCCATCGCGGGCGTACCGAACGAGGACTGGGACGTCCTCGAGAACGAGGATGGCGTGACCATCCACTCGGCCGAGAGCCCCTCGTTCATGTACATGGCGTTCAACTGCAACGAGGGGCCGACGACCAGTCCCGAGGTTCGGCGGGCGATCGCGCACTCGTTCTCGATGTCGGATTTCATCGAGTCCAACGCGGGGAACGTCGCCTCGCCGATGTACAGCCCGATCCCCCCGGTCGTCAACGAGATCTGGGGGTTCCCGGAAGAGGAGTACCAGGAGGCGCTCCCGTCGTACGACCCCGACGAGGCGCAGTCGCTGCTCGACGAACACGCGCCCGACGATTTCGAGCCGATAATCATCACGCCGGAGGGGATCCGCGCGCAGCTGGCCGAGCGGGTCGCCACTCGACTGGACGAGATCGGCTACGGCGCGGACGTGCAGACGCTCGACTTCGCGACGCTGGTCGACACCTACACCAGCGGCAGCGAAGACGACTACCAGATGTACCTGCTGGGGTGGACCGGCGGTCCGGACCCCGACTACTACCTCTACTCGCTCTTCCACGAGAGCCAGGAGGAGGTGAATCAGGGCCACTTCTACGAGGGCAGCGACGGCTTCCACGAGGCGATCGAAGAAGGACGCTACTCGGCCGATCAGGAGGAGCGATACGACATTTACGAGCCGGTCATCCGCGAGATCGTCGAAGAGTTGCCCGTGCTACCGGCGTTCACGGAGGATAACACGATGGCCTCTCAGGACTACGTCCAGGGTCTCGAGGCCCACCCCGAGGTGACGAACAACCCGAGGCTCGTCGCGGACTACACGAACGTGTCGTTGGAGTGACCGACGGGACGGCGGCCGCCGTGCGATCGGCGCGGACCGGTCGGACGGAGGGTCCGTCGTTGAACCGTCGCAGTATCGAAGTGGACGACGGGAGAGTTCCCCACGACTCGCGAACCTATGAAACTACTCAAGTACGCAATATACAGGCTCTTGCAGGCGATCCCCGTGCTGATCGGGATCTCCATCATCACGTTCCTGCTCGCGAACCTGGGGCCGGGCGATCCGGTCAGCCTCATGCTACAGGGACAAGAGCACAGCGAAGAACTGGTCAGGGCGATCGAACGGCGGTACGGGCTCGACAGACCGATACACGAGCGGTACGTGACGTACATGGCCGGCCTGCTCGAAGGTGACCTCGGGCAGAGCATCCACTACCAGCGGCCGGTCTCCGAGTTGATGCTGAGTCGGATCGGGCCGACGCTCCTGCTGGTCCTGTCGGCGTACGCGTTCGCGCTGGTGACGGCGATCCCGCTCGGCGTGATCGCCGCCGATCGACGCAACGAACCGACCGACCACCTCTCGCGGATCGCGGCGCTCTTCGGCGTCAGCACCCCCTCGTTCTGGATCGGGATCGTGTTGATCCTGATCTTCGCCGTCAAACTCGGCTGGCTCCCCTCGAGCGGGCTCGTCTACCCGTGGCGACCGCCGAGCACCTACCACGGCATCGACGGCCACCTCGAGCTGTACTACGAGACGCTGCGACACCTCTTGCTACCGATGATCGCGCTGGGGACGCTGCAGATGGCGACGATCATGCGCGTCGAGCGCACGCAGATGATCGAGTCGCTGCAGGGCGAGTACGTCAAGCTGGCTCGCGCGTACGGCGTCCCCGAGCGGACGATTCTCCGAAAGCACGCGTTTCAGGTGGCGCAGCTGCCGGTCATCACGATCGTCGGCCTGAACCTGTCGACGGCGATCGGCGGGGCGGTGCTGACCGAGACGGTGTTCAACATCAACGGCATGGGTCGGCTGTTCGTCGAGGCGATCCAGACGAACGACTACCAGTTGGTGATGGGGATCACGATCGTCCTCGGCGCGCTGTTCGTGATCGGCGTCATCATTACCGACATCTCGTACGCGTACGTCGACCCGCGCGTCACGTACGGGGAGCGTGAGTAACCATGGCTGTTGGCGACTCTCAACTCGGGACCGGTACCGACTCGACGACCGAGGACGACGTGGAGGCCCGCGTCGGCTGGCGCTACACTCTCGCGCGGATCAAGCGGGACACGACGGCCAGGTGGGGGCTGTACATCGTGGCCGTCGTGTTGTTCGTGGCGGTGTACGCCCTGGTCGACAGCAACCTCTCCCGGCTCACGTTCGGGGTGCTGTCGGATTACACGTTCGCGGAACTATTACCGATATTCGACCACCCCACGCGAATACCGCCGCCCGGCGAAGCACAGCAGAACGTGCCGCCGTATTTCCCGTTGGCCGACCAGCCGTGGAATCCGCTGCCGGCCGGCGGCACGCTCGAGCACCCGCTGGGAACCGATCCCGACGGCCGGGACTACTTCACGAGGATCGTCTACGGGACGCAGGTGTCGGTGTTCGTCGGCCTGGCCTCGACGTTCATCGGGCTCTCCGGCGGGACGATCGTCGGCGCCGTCGCGGGCTACTACGGCGGCAAGGTCGACGACGTCCTGATGCGGGTCATCGAGACGGTGTACTCCATCCCGCCGCTGATTCTGATCATCGTCTTCACCGTCTTCGTCGGCGGGGCGAACATCTGGTACGCGGTGCTCGGCGTCGGCATCGCCTTCGTGCCCGTTTTCGCCCGCATCATCCGCAGTCGCGTCCTGAGCATCCGCGAGATGGACTACATCGAGGCGGCGCGGGCGGCCGGCGTGAAGGACCGACACATCATCATGCGACACGTCGTCCCGAACAGCTTCGCGCCGGTGTTGGTGTACGCGACGCTCCAGATCGGCGTCACGATCCTCATCGTGGCCGGTCTTTCCTTCCTCGGCTACGGCGCACAGCCGCCGACCCCGGACTGGGGCCAGATGCTCAACGTCGCCCACGGGAACTACATGCACTCGAACATCTGGCTCTCGATCTGGCCCGGGTTGGCGATCATGATCACCATCATGGGGTTCAACCTGTTCGGCGACGGCCTGCAGGACGCCCTCGACCCCCGAATTAAGGACTAACGATGAGTTCTGAACCACTACTCCGCGTCGATAATCTCAAAACGCAGTTCGAAACGGAAACCGGAACCGTGCGCGCCGTCGACGGCATCTCCTTCGAGGTCTACGAGGGCGAGATCGTCGGCCTCGTCGGAGAGAGCGGCGCCGGCAAGAGCGTCGCCTCGATGAGCCTCCTGCGGCTCGTCGAAAGCCCCGGCGAGATCGTCGCCGGCGAGATCACCTACAAGGGCGAGACGATCGTCGGCTTCGAGGAGGGCCCGGACGGCGAGCGTCGGGAACGCTCCGACATGCTCTCGAACGAGGAGATCCGAACTCGCATTCGGGGTAACGAGATCGCGGTGATCTTCCAGGACCCGATGGAGTCGCTCAATCCCGTCTTCACCGTGGGGGGACAGCTCCGGGAGTTCATCGAACTCAACCGCGACGTGTCCGAGGACGAGGCGCGCGCGGAAGCGATCGACATGCTCCGCGAGGTCGGGATTCCCGATCCCGAACAGCGCTACGAGGAGTATCCCCACCAGTTCTCGGGCGGGATGCGCCAACGCGTGCTCATCGCGATGGCGCTGGCCTGCGAGCCGAGCCTGATCATCGCCGACGAGCCGACGACGGCCCTGGACGTCACCGTCGAGGGACAGATCCTCGACCTCGTGGCCGACCTCCAAGCGAAATACGGGACGAGCTTCATCTGGGTCACCCACGACCTCGGGGTCGTCGCCGAGATCTGCGACCGGGTCAACGTCATGTACCTCGGCGAGATCGTCGAGCAATCGCCGGTCGACGAGCTGTTCTACGACACGAAACACCCCTACACGGACGCCCTGCTGAACTCGATGCCCCGGCCCGACCGAACCGTCGCGGACCTCGATCCGATTCGGGGCGTGATGCCCGAGGCGATCGATCCGCCGTCGGGCTGTCGGTTCCACCCGCGCTGTCCCGACGCGCGCGAGGTGTGCACGCGGATCCACCCCGAGACGAAGGCCGTCGCAGACGCCGACGGAGAACCGCACCGCTCGGCCTGCGTCAAACACGACGCGTTCGACGTCGACTACGAGGGAAGTTCGCCGCTCGAGGCGACGGCAGCGTCCGAGCCGACGGCCCGGGCCGCGGACGACTCGGCGACCGAATCGGAGCTCGCGCCGAGCCCGACCGGCGACGAGAGCGGAGGTGAGGGCGGTGAGTAGCGGCATCCGGCTGGACGAAGAGAGCGTCTACGAGAGCGACGAGCCGCTGCTCGAACTCGAGGGAGTCTCCAAGCACTTCGCTCAGGAGAAGGGGTTGTTCGCCGGCCTACAGTTCGATCCGAACCGGTTTCCGCCGTTCACCGTCGATCGGGGGACCGTGCGGGCGGTCGACGACGTCTCCCTCGAGATCCGGCCCGGCGAGACGCTCGGGCTGGTCGGCGAATCGGGCTGTGGAAAGAGTACGCTCGGCCGGACGATCCTCCGGCTGGTCGAGCCGACCGAGGGAAAGATCTACTTCAAGGGGAAGAACCTGGCCGACCTCGGTGGCGAGAAGCTACGGCGCACGCGCGCGGACATGCAGATGATCTTCCAGGATCCCCAGTCCTCGCTCGACCCGCGGATGAAGGTCGGGCAGATCATCGAGGAGCCAATGTGGGCCCACGACATGCTCGACGACGAGGGCCGGGAAGCGCGAGCGAAGGAACTCCTCGAGAAAGTGGGGCTCGATCCGCGCCACTACAACCGGTTCCCCCACGCCTTCTCGGGCGGGCAGCGCCAGCGGATCAACCTCGCGCGGGCGCTGTCGGTCGATCCGGACTTCATCGTCTGCGACGAACCCGTCTCGGCGCTCGACGTCTCCGTGCAGGCGCAGGTGCTCAACACGATGGAGAAGCTCCAGGAGGAGTTCGGCCTCACCTACCTCTTCATCGCCCACGACCTCTCGGTGATCCGCCACATCTCCGACCGGGTGGCCGTGATGTACCTCGGGCACATCGTCGAACTGGCCGAGAAGGAGGAGCTGTTCGAGAACCCGCAACACCCATACACGAGGGCGCTCCTCGACTCCATCCCGGTGCCCGACCCGCGCGACGAGGGCTCCCGGGGCGTGCTCGAGGGTGAGGTGCCGAGTCCGGTCGACCCGCCGTCCGGGTGTCGGTTCCGAACGCGGTGTCCGCGCCTGATCGCGCCCCCGGAGTACGAGTGGACGGAGGAGACGTGGGCGAGCACGCGGGAGTTCATGCGGGCGGTCGACCGGCGGACGTTCGAGCCGACGACGGCCGAGGAGATTCGGGCGCGCTTCTTCGCGGCGGGGCTGCCCCGCGGGGAAGCGGGCGCGATCGTCGAGGAGGCCATCTCGATGATCGCGGTCGACTCGGACTCCGGCCGCGACGCCGGGTCGGCCGGCGACGAGGAAGCCGCGGACGAGGCCGAGGAGACTCGACGACGCTGGGACGACGCGGCGGACTTCCTGATCGAGTCCTTCGCCGAGCAAAGCGTCTGCGCTCGAGAGCGTCCGAGTTACCTCCTCGAGTCCGAGTACGGGAGCGGCGAGCACTTCGCGGCGTGTCACCTTCACCGGTGAGGCGACTCGAGCGGGCGCCGCTCGCGAAGCCACGACCGCACGTATCTGATTCTGTACACTGATCGGAAGCCTGCGGATCCGACACAACCCGCGTGTGAGAAACCGTCTCAAACTGCCCCCTCGAGGGCTGACCGGAGGAAACGGCAATTCAGCCCAATCCGACATTCAGCCGTCAGTATAACACGATCTATCGGTTCGAAAATACTTATTAGCCCCGGGCAACTATTTACTCTTGTATGAGTAAGATGATGACCGTCCTGACCGTGGCGAACCGCCGATTCGAAAAGACCCGCCGAACGATCGCCCACTCCCCCGACTTCGGGGACGACCGAACCGCCGACGAGGACAGCCCCTCGGGCCGAATTCCGCCGGGTGGCTTCCTCACCGGATGAGCGGAGGAGCGAACGAATGACCGACCGCGGTGCGGACCCCTCGTTTTACCCGCTCTCGTGACCCACGCCTCGATCCCGATCAGTGGCGACGCTCGAGTGACGGTTCGATCCGCGGCGACGCCCGATACACGTGCGTGCGCGAATTCGGCAACGGAATACGCGCAGAGCAACGTCGCCTGCGGTTCGAAGCGGGTCGCCACCGCCTCGAGAGAGTCCGAGAGCCGCTCATCGGTCGACGAAACGCCGGGCTGGTACAAAGCGGTGATCAGTCATAGTCCGGGGATCGACTCGAGGAAGGAACACGCTCACCGCCAGTCGGTGAGCGTCATCGCGTCGTCGGCTCGCATCGAGAGCCACGCGCCGTCGGCGGAGATGTCCGCGATGACGTACTCGTCGCTCGGGCCGGCCGAATCGAGCGATCCGACGATCGTGTCGGCGCCGCCGGAGGGCGTGCCGTAGGTGTGGGGGTTCGGCACCATGCGTGTATATCTCACCCACCCCCCTATAAACTCGTCGGAATGACACTCCGGAAATCGGAGGTGTTCGCTCGGCCGTCGAGTGGACGCGCGTCCAGCGCGTGAAACACTGGGTTTATACTCAAATTGGCCGTACGCACGGGACATGAACGTAGCCGACGCGATGACGTCGCGGTCGGAGGTCGTGACCGTCGAGTTGCCCGGGACGCGAACCGACGTACTCGAGTACCTGCAAGAGCGATCGTTCTCGTCCGTCCCGGTCGTCAAACCGACCGACGGCGGCCTCGAGTACCGGGGGATCGTCTCGCGCGACGCCCTGATCGAACAGCCCGACGAGGACCAGCTCGTGATGCTGATGGAGGACGTGCCGACGACCACCGCCGACACGTCGCTCGAGGAGGTCGCGCAGTTGATGGTCGAGGAGGGTGCCCGACGCGTCCCCGTCGTCGACGGGGAGTTCGAGGGGATCGTCACGGTCACCGACGTGATCCACGCCATCGCCGCGGGCGACCAGGAGACCGACGCCGTGGTCGAGGAGTACGCGAGCGCGGACGTGAACACGACCTACGAGGGAGCGCCCCTGCCGGTCGCCGAGCGCGAGCTCTCCTACGCGAACGTCCCCTACACGGTCGCGCTCGACGACGACGGGCGAATGAGCGGCATCTTAACGGAGGTCGACATCATCGACGTCGCCCGCATCGTCGAGGGCGAGGAGGAGACCGGCGACAACTTCCCTGACCAGGACTCCGAGTGGTCCTGGGAGGGGATCAAGGGCGTCGGCAGCCGGTACCTGCCGACGCGCGACATCGAGATCCCGACCGGCCCCGTCCGAGAGTTCATGAGCGACGACCTGATCACCGTCTCGACCCAGAAGTCGATCCAGGAGGCCGCACAGCTCATGATCAGCAACGACGTCGAACAGATCCCGATGGTCTCGGGCGAGCAACTCGTCGGGATCGTCTGCGACGTCGACCTGCTGGAGGCGCTCTATGAGTGAGCGCGAATGCGAGAGCGCGGACGAATCTGACGCACCGGACGAACGAGCCGCCACGGCGGAGAAGCTCGTCGAACTCGCCAAGCGCCGGGGCTACTTCTTCCAGTCCTCCGGTGCTTACGGCGGCGTCGGCGGCTTCTACACGTTCGGCCCTCAGGGCGCGGCTCTGAAGGGGAACGTCGAAGACGCCTGGCGCGACCGGTTCGCCGTCGCCGAGGGGAACATGGAGATCGACGCCCCCACGATCATGCCCGAGCCCGTCTTCGAGGCCTCGGGCCACCTCGAGGGCTTCGACGACATGCTCGTCGAGTGCCCGGACTGTGGCGAGAGTCACCGCGCGGACCACGTCGTCGAGGACGAGACGGAGTACGAGGACGCGGAGAGCCTCCCCATCCCGGAGGTCGAGGAGATCATCGCCGAGTACGAGCTCGTCTGCCCGAACTGCGGGGCGGGACTGGCGGGCCAGGCCGTCGAGGACTTCAACCTCATGTTCGAGACGAACATCGGCCCCGGCGACGCCGACCCGGGCTACCTCCGGCCCGAGACGGCCCAGGGCATCTTCGTCGAGTTCCCCCGGCTCAAGGAGTACGCGCGCAACCAGCTCCCCTTCGGCGTCACCCAGATCGGGCGGGCCTATCGGAACGAAATCAGCCCCCGTCGCTCGATCGTCCGCACGCGCGAGTTCACGCAGGCCGAACTCGAGTACTTCGTCGACCCCGAGGTCGACGAGCCCGACCTGACGGCCGTGGCGGACGTCGAGGTGAGGCTGTATCCGGCGAGCGAGCAGCAGGCGGAGGACGGCGCCGAGATCGAGACGACGATCGGCGACGCCGTCGCCGAGGGGATCATCGGCGACCCCTGGGTCGCGTACTTCCTCGGGATCGCCAGGCCGTGGTACGAGTCGATCGGCGTGGACATGGACCGATTCCGCTACCGCCAGCACCTCTCGGGCGAGCGCGCCCACTACGCGAGCGACTGCTGGGACGCGGAGAGCGAGATCGACGGCAACTGGATCGAGATCGCCGGCTTCGCCCACCGCGGCGACTACGACCTCTCGAAGCACGCCGACCACTCCGGCGACCGCTTCACGGTCTTCCGCCAGTACGACGAGCCGATCACCGTCGAGCGCGCCGCGGTCGACCCCGACATGAGCTACCTCGGTCCGGAGTTCGGCGGCGACGCCCAGACCGTGGTGCAGAAACTCGAGGATCTCGCCGCCCGCGACCGATCGGCGTTCGAGGGGGACGCCGTCGAGATCACCCTCGAGGGCGAGACCCACGAGATTCCCGTCGAAAGGACCGGCTTCTCGGTCGACGAGCAGACCGAGGCCGGCGAGCACGTGCTCCCCCACGTCGTCGAGCCCTCCTTCGGCGTCGACCGGACCGTCTACACCGTCCTCCACCACGCCTACCGCGAGGACGAGGTCGACGGCGAGGAGCGCACGCACCTCGCGCTCGAACCCGAAGTCGCCCCCACGTTCGTGGGCGTCTTCCCGCTCCAGAGCGACGAGGAACTCGAGGAGCGCGCCCGAGAGATCGTCGCCGACCTGCGCGCGGCGGGCCTGTCGGTCACCTACGACGACTCGGGCAACATCGGCCGCCGGTACCGCCGGCAGGACGAGGTCGGTACGCCCTTCTGCGTGACGGTGGACTACGAGAGCCTCGATGACGACGCCGCGACGGTCCGCGAGCGGGACACGACCGCGCAAAAGCGGATCCCGATCGCCGACCTCGCGGCGACGCTGTCGGCGCTGCGGGCGGGCGACGCGGCGTTCGACGACCTCGAGTAACGAGAGACGAGGGCCGAACGACCGTCGACGCGGTACGGACCGATTTTCGATTCCGACTGAGAACGATCGCCGATACCGACCGCTCGAGGTGAACCAAACGGTCGTCGATACGAGGGCGACGACCGTCCGACCGCGCGAGACGAACCGAAAGGTTGTCGATGCGAGAGCGACGAGTACCGAACGAGGTACATCCATGGACATCGAACGAAAGGACCTGCTGTTGGCGATCGGCTCCTTCATCGTCGGCTTCGGCTGGATGGTCGCCGTGTTGCTGATGGACTACAACTGGGCGTTCCACCACTGAGTCTCCGTCACACGCCCCGATCACCTGTACGCGAGTCGACGGGCCCCACCCGTCGGACGCGTCCGCCGGTCGGACGCAGACGCCGACGGGTCGAACCGCACGGCGGCGGCGCGCACGTCCGCGTTCGCGGCCGTTTTCCGTTCCGTAGCGGAGCGTAGCGTTGTGCACCCGCGGCAAGCCGGACGAGTCGGCGCCGGCGATCGCTTTTCCCCGCCGGGACAACCGACGAACTGAAGGTCACCGCGTTCGACCGGTCACGAGATGGCCGACGAACTGAAGCGACGGCTGGTCCACGCGAGCGGCTCCGGCCTCGTCGCCCTCTGGCTCCTCGCCAACGCCCTCGAGGTTCCCCTCACGTGGGGGCGATTCCGGCTCCTGATGATCGTGCTCGCCCTCGGTACGATCGTCCTCGAGTTCCTGCGACTGCGCGTCGGACTCGAACTGTGGCTCTACGACAAGCTCACCCGAGAGTACGAGCAAAAGCAGTTCGCGGGCTACGGCTACTACATGATCAGTATGACGCTCGTCGTCCTCGTCTTCGGACCCGACGTCGCCCTCCCCGCGATGTTGATGCTCTCCCTCGGCGATCCGATCAGCGGGGCGGTCTCGTCCGACTCGCTCGAACGGATCAAACCCCCGCGCGTGCTGGTGACGATGTTCGTCGTCTCGACGCTCATCGCCTCCCTCTTCCTCCCGCTCGCGGCGGCGCTCGCGGCCGCCCTCGGCGCGACGATCGCCGACGGGATCACCCACCGGGTCGGCGAGTACATCGTCGACGACAACCTGACGATCCCGATCTACGCCTCCGTCCTCGCGTGGGCGGTCCTCGCGTTCGGATCGGTGTGAGCGCGAGCGCCGGCGACGGCCCGAGGCGACTCAACCGACCAGCGCGATGAGCACGAACAGCGTCGCCATCGAGACGAGCGTGCTGGCGAAGACGTTTAGCGACGCGAACTCCGGATCGCCGCCGAGTTCGGTCGCGAAGACGAACGTCGAGACGGCCGTCGGCGTCCCGAGCATGACGACGGCCGCCGTGAACGTCGCGGCGTCGACCGCGAGCGCCGAGAAGACGAGCCAGGCGAGCACCGGCATCAGGCAGATCTTGAGCGCCACGACCGACCCGACCGCGCCGACGTCGACCCCGGGGAGGTCGACCTGCAGCGACGCGCCGACGCACAGCAGCGCCAGCGGGAGCGCGAGCGCGCCGACGACGTCGAGGACGGTGACAGCCGGACCCGGCGCCTCGAGTCCGGACGAGCCGACGACGAGGCCGGCCGTCAGGGCGATCAGGACCGGGTTGCGCGCGAGCCGTCCGAGTTCCCGACCGAGGCTGGTCGACGCGTCGTTCGCGAAGACCAGCACCAGGACCGTCAGCGGCACCTGCACGAGCGAGACGACCCCGAGGACCACGCTCGCGATCGCGGTCACGTCGGCGTCGAACGTCGCCGCGACGAGCGGCAGGCCGAGGTAGCCGAGGTTCGAGTGGTACGACTGGACGATCGCGACGCTCCGACGCCGACTCGAGGGGCGGTTTCGGTGGACGACGAGGGCGACGCCCGCGGTCGCGAGCACCACGGCCGCGAGCCCGCCCAGCAGCGTCGGCGAGGCCAGCCGGGCGATCGACCGGTCGTACGTCGAGACGAAGATGAGCGCGGGCAGCGCGACGAAGTACGTGAGTTCGTTCAACCGCGCGGTCCGGCGCGCGTCGAGGACGCCCGACGCGCGCAATCCGGTGCCGACCAGCAACACCGCGAGCATCGCCAGCAGCCGGCCGAACACCTCGAGCTCCCGCGAGGAAACGAGCGCGACCGGCGTCGTCGGCTCCATGCCCGGCTCGAGTGGATTCGTCGCCTTTTACCGTTCGATTCCGGCCGACGGCGCCGTTTTCCGGCCGGTCTCGACGGAGTGCCTTTTTTCCGGTCGGTTCCGGGCGACGACGCCGTTCGGCGCCGGTCGCCGGGTCGCGCTCGGAACGACGAGCGTCGGGTTCGGATATCGGCAACACCCTCGCCGAAAGGAGCGATCATGACCGGCGACGGCCGAGGGGCGGGTACCGTGGCACGACCGACGGACGTCGGAACCGACTCGTCGACGGCGCGCGCGGCCCTTACCGACGGCCGCGGGACGATCCTCGTCGCCGTCGCGACCGGCTGGTTCCTCTCGATCGGCGTGCGCCTCTCCTATCCGGTCTTGCTTCCCCACCTCCGGGAGACCTACGAGTTCGGCCTGACGACGTCCGGGTTCCTGTTGACGAGCCTCTGGCTCGCCTACGCCCTCGGCCAGCTCCCGGGCGGGGTGTTGGCCGACCGCCTCGGCGAGGGGAACGTCCTCGTCCTGAGCACGCTCGTCTCGGCCGGCGCGCTCGGCCTCGTCGCCGTCGCGGGCTCCGCACCCGTCGCGTTCCTCGCGACGGCGTGTTTCGGCTTCGGAACCGCCCTCTACGGCGTCGCCCGGTTCACCATCCTCTCCGACGTCTTCCCGAACAACGACGGGACCGCCATCGGGATCACGATGGCCGCCGGCGAGGTCGGCAACGCCCTCCTCCCGCTCGCCGCGGGGGCCATCGCGACCGCCGTCGGCTGGCAGTACGGCTTCGGGCTCGCCGTGCCGACGTTCCTCGTCGTCGCGCTCCTGCTCCGGGCGGTCGTCCCCGCCCGCACCTCGGGGGAGACGAGCGCCGTCGACGACCTCTCGCTCGAGGCGGGCAGGTACGTCGCCACCCAGCTCCGCCAGCCGGCGATCGTGGTCGTGACCGCGATCCAGATCCTCACCTACTTCGTCTGGCAGGGCTTTACGGGCCTCTATCCGACGTACCTGATCGAGATCAAGGAACTCCCGGAGGGGACGGCGACGGCGCTCTTTAGCACGTTCTTCGCGCTGGGGATCGTCGTTCAGCCGCTCACGGGCCGGATCTACGACCGGTTCGGCATCCGCCGGTCGCTCCCGGCCGTGCTGGCCGTCATCGTCGTCGCGCTCGTCGCGTTGCCGTTCCTCGAGGGATTCTGGCCGCTCGTCGGCGGCACGGTGCTCCTCTCGAGCATCCTCGGCTACGGGACGATGACCCTCCCGTACATGACCGCCGCCTTCCCCGAGGACATGAAGGGGACCGGCCTGGGCTTCCTGCGGACGTTCTACATGACGATCGGGGCCTCGAGTCCTGCGCTGTTCGGCGTCCTCGCCGACAACGGGTACTTCGACGAGGGGTACTTCGTGCTGGCGGGGTTCGCGCTCGTCGCGATGGCGCTCGTGCGGTGGCTGCCGTCGACCGGCGGGCGCGGCTAACGCGAGCGCGCTCGAGAGGAGCCGCGTCAGCCGTTCAACCGCCAGAGTTCGAAATTGAGGGCGGCCGCGAACGTCACCCAGGCGAGGTAGGGGACGAGCAGCGCCGCCGCGCGGCGGTCGACGCGACGGAACGCGGCGAACGTCGCGACGACGAGGACCCAGAGGGTGACGATGACCAGCAGGCCGAGCAGCGGCGCCTCGAGGCCGAAGAACGCGGGCGTCCAGGCGACGTTGACCGCCATCTGGGCGGCGAACAGTCCCAGCGCGAGCCGTCGGCCGGGCGCGTCCCGCCGCCAGACGAGCCACAGCGCGACGCCCAGCAGGGTGAACAGGGTCGTCCAGACGATCGGGAACGCGATCCCGGGCGGGTAGAAGGCCGGCTTCTCGAGCGCGCGGAACCAGGCGGTGTCGGGGCCGAACAGGACGCCCGGAAGGCCACCGACGACGTTCACGAGCGCGACGAAGGCCGCCGCCAGAAGGAGCGACCGCGCGTCGGGGGCGGATCTCGAGGGCGTTCGAGTGGCCATACCGTCAGTAAGACCCGCGGACGGAAATAGCGGCGGGCGGCCGACGTTACCGCCCCCGCGGGATCGGCTCCGGTATCAATAGGTCACCGTGTCGAACCCGAGGCGTTCGAAGTCCTCGACGTTCCGCGTGAGCACCGGCTCGCCCTCGAGTTCGGCTGTCGCACCGATCGCGGCGTCGCCCTTTCGTTTCTTCATCGTCGACGCGTCGACTTCGCCGATTGGAGTCCCCGCCCGCATCGCGATCGTTTCGTCCATCGGTACGACCGGGTGCGGTTCGAGGATTGCCTCGACGGCCCTCGCCTCGTCGTCCGTGAGTTCCGCGCCGATCCCGATCCCGAGTTCCAGAACGGCCATCGCGGGGATCTTGATCGGTTCGTGTCTCTCCTCGAGTTCCTGGAGCTTCGAGTGCGCCCCGGGATCCTCCTTCATCAAATCGATCAAAAACGAGGTGTCGGCGATCATCGCACGCCGTCGAACTCCTCGAGGACGTCGTCGACCCCCGACTCGTCGGCTTCGTCGGCCGCCTCGATCGCAGCTTCCATGCGCTCGACGCGATCCCGTTCGACCACCCCACCGAATTCGGCGAGCGACGGCGAACCAGTGAGACGATCGATCGCCTCCGAGAACGTTTCGTCGGGTCGCTTCCGGCGTTTGATGCGCTCGTAGGTGTCCTCGTCCAGCCGGACGGTCTTCGTCCCCATGCCGTATACGACGTATACGGAGCGTTTTATTGTTACGGTGAACCGTCCGGCGCGATCGATCTCCGACGTCCCCGTTTCACTTCCACCGCGGTACGGGAACCCTTATTCGCGACCCTCTCGAACCACCCCGCAATGGCAACCACGGACGAGGAACCGCCCTCCATCGAACACCCCCTCCTCGAGCCGAACTTCCTCCAGCGACGCCTCTACCAGCTGAAACTCGCGGGGACGGCGGCGAACCACCACACCCTCGTCTGCCTCCCGACGGGGCTGGGCAAGACGACGGTGAGCCTGCTCGTGACCGCCCGCAGGCTCGACGAAGTCGGCGGAAAATCGCTCATGCTCGCGCCGACGAAGCCCCTCGTCCAGCAGCACGCCGATTTTTACCGGGAGGCGCTCGCCATCCCCGACGAGGAAATCGTCGTATTCACGGGCGACGTCAGCCCCGACGACCGGTCGGCGACGTGGGACGACGCGACGGTGATCATGGCCACACCGCAGGTGATCGAGAACGACCTCGTCGGCTCCCGGATCTCGCTGCGGGACGTCACGCACGTCACCTTCGACGAGTGCCACCGCGCCACCGGCGACTACGCCTACAACTACATCGCCGAGCGCTACCACGCCGACGCCGCCGACCCGCTCGTGACCGGGATGAGCGCGTCGCCGGGGGGCGACGAGGAGGCCATCCTCGAGGTCTGCGAGAACCTCGGCTTAGAGGAGGTCGAGGTGATGACCGAGGACGACGCCGACGTCGCGAAGTTCACCCACGACACCGACGTCGAGTGGGAGCGCATCGAGTTGCCCGACGAGGTCCTCGAGATCCGCGACGCCCTGAATGAGGTGATCAAAGATCGCCTCGAGAAGCTCAAGGAACTCGGCGTCGCGCGGTCGACCCAGCCCGACCAGTCCCAGAAGGACCTGAACCGGATGCGCGCCGAGTTGCAGAAGCTGATCAACAACGACCAGTCGGAGGGGTACAAGGGGATGTCCGTGCACGCGGAGGTGATGAAGCTCCGGCAGGCGGTGACGCTCGTCGAGACCCAGAGCGTGGAGGCGCTGCGCCGGTACTTCGAGCGCCAGCGCAACCAGGCCCGAACGTCGGGGGCGTCGAAAGCGAGCCAGCGGCTCGTCTCGGACCCCCGCGTTCGCGAGGCGATGCGGAGGGCCGAGCGCTTCGACGAACTCCACCCCAAGTACCGCAAGACCAGGATGCTGCTCGCCGAGACGCTGGGACTCGAGGGCGGCGAACGGGTGATCGTCTTCACCGAGTCGCGGGACACGGCCGAGGCGCTCACCGAGTTCCTCTCGGAGAGCTTCGACGCGAAGCGGTTCGTCGGCCAGGGCGACCGCGAGGGATCCGACGGGATGACCCAGAAGCAACAACAGGAGGTGCTCGACCAGTTCCGGGCGGGCGAGTTCGAAGTGCTCGTCTCGACCTCCGTCGCCGAGGAGGGGCTGGACGTCCCCGAGGTCGACCTCGTGCTCTTCTACGAACCCGTCCCCACGGCGATCCGTTCCATCCAGCGCAAGGGGCGGACCGGCCGTCAGTCTGAGGGACGGGTGGTCGTCCTGATGGCCGAGGACACCCGCGACGAGGCCTACTTCTGGATCTCCCGCCGGCGCGAGAAGGAGATGGAGAGCGAACTGCGGGAGCTCAAGGGGATGGCCGACGACATCGCCGAGGAGCTCGACGACGCCCAGCGGTCGCTCGAGGCGTTCGACGGCGGGTCGGGCGCCGACGCGGACGCCGGAACCGACCCCGCGTCCGGGGCAACCGCTGACACCCGAAACCCCGACGCCGTCGGCGACTCTTCCAGTGGAAATGAAGGGGGTTCGACACAGCCGGGGTTGCAGGACTTCGCGAATCGGAACTCGGATTCGAGTGACGAGGACGACGGAGGGGGCGGGGACGAGGATGAGGACGAGAACGGGGACGAGGAACCCATCGAGGAGATCGACCGCCACGTCCCCGGCACGGACGATCCCGAGACTATCGAGATCGTCGCCGACCAGCGCGAGATGGACGCCAACATCGCCCGGGAACTCTCCCGGCGCGACGGGATCGAGATCCGCCTCGAGACGCTCGACGTCGGCGACTACGTGTGCTCGGACCGGGTGGTCGTCGAGCGCAAGTCGGTCGCCGACTTCGTCGACTCGCTGGTCGGGGGCGACCGCTCGGTCTTCGAACAGGTGGGCGCGATGGCCCGCCACTACTCCCGACCGATCGTGATCGTCGAGGGGGAGGGGCTCTACGAGCAGCGCGACGTCCACCCGAACGCCATCCGGGGGGCGCTCTCGAGCCTCGCGGTCGACTTCGGCGCGAGCGTTCTGCGCACGGAGGGCGAGGCCGACACGACCGAACTGCTCGCGGTGATCGCGAAACGGGAGCAGGAGCTCTCGAGCCGCGAGGTGTCGGTCCACGGCGAGAAGGGGACCAAGACGCTCGGCGAGCAACAGGAGTACGTCGTCTCCTCGATCGCCGAGATCGGTCCGGTGACGGCCCGGTCGCTGCTCGAGGAGTTCGGGACCGTCGAGGCGGTGATGATCGCGAGCGAGGAGGAGTTGCAGGAGGCCGACGGCGTCGGGAAGGTGACCGCGGAGCGGATTCGGGAAGTTATCGGGAACGAGTACGCCGGTTCGAAGTAGGATTGCGCACCCGGAGTCGACTCGCCGTCGCGCGCCCGCTCACCGAAGCGCCGCCAGCGCTTCCGCCGCCTCGCGAGCGGCCTCGAGACACTCCTTCGCGTACCGCGGGTCGTCCGTCGCCGCGGCCGTCCGGGCGAAGCGCTCGAGCGCCTCGACGAGGGCGTCGCGGCCCGCCTCGAGGTCGCCGTCGACGGTGACCGCCTGCGAGCGCGTCGGATCCGTCCGCGGTGTCCGGTTCGAAGTGGCCGTCGACTCCGACTGTGGCTCCGTTTCTGACGCCGGTCCCGTCCCGAATTCGGCGTCCCGGTTCGCGCTCGAAACGGTTTCCGCGTCCGGTCTGTCCCCCCGATTGGCGGCGCTCGCGTCGTCGGCCGTTCCGGAGTCGCTCGAGACGTCGATCGGCGCCGGTTCGCCGTCGCCGTCGGCGTCCGTCGCGTCCGCGTCGGCGGCCTCCGCTTCCGTTCCCGTTTCGGCCTCGGCCGTCGACTGAGCTCCCCCTTCGGCGTCGGCCTCGAGGGCGGAGCCTTCGACGGCCTCGGGGCTCCCGTGGCAGGTCGGACAGAAGGTGACGCCGTTCATCTGGAAGAGGGGGTCGCCGCAGGTGCCGCAGTGGGTGTTCGTCATCCGGGCGCCTTTCAACAGGAGGTCGCTCATGCGCTGGGTGGCCTCCCGGTCGGCCTTGTCGCGCTCGTACTTCTCCCGGAGGCGCTCGCGCTCGGCTTCCTTGTCGAAGTCGCTCATGGTCGCCTAGACGTTCCGGGGCGTCGAAAATGCTGCGAAGGGGCGACGACGGTCACTCGAGGGCGGCCTCGACGGCGTCGACCGCCTCCGCCGGCGTCTCGGCGACCGTCACCTCGAGGTCGAGGTTCCGCAGGTCGGGCGCGCCGAGTCCGACGACGGGCCGGCCGTAGATCCCGGCGAAGCCGATCTCCGAGAGGGTGCCGTGGCCGCCGGCGAGGGCGATCACCGCGTCGCCGTTCATCGGGACGAGCGCGTTCCTGGCGTGGCCGAGGCCGGTCGCGATCGGGACGTCGACGAAGTCGTTCGCCTCGCTCCGTCGTTCGCCCGGCAGGATGCCGATCGTCGTGCCCCCCTCGGCCTTCGCGCCCCGACAGACGGCCGCCATCGTTCCGCCGCGGCCGCCGCAGACGACGACGTGCCCCCGGGCGCCGAGTTCTCGACCGACCCCCTCCGCGGTCTCGGCCTGCTCGTCGGTGATCCGTCCGCCGCCGATGACGCTCACGCGCAGTCGCATGCTCGAGCGGGCGACGGGAACGATCATGATCGGTTCGATTCGTCCGCGACCGAATCGCGTCGACGATCGTCGAACGAGTTATCGTCATACCGCCCACAGTGACCGATTCCGACGGATTTAACGCGATTGCAGGTGGAGTTTTACGTGGTATGACGAAAGTTAGCGTGGTCGGAGCGGCCGGAACGGTCGGGGCCGCCGCCGCCTACAACATCGCGCTTCGGGACGTCGCGGACGAACTCGTTCTCGTCGACATCCCGGACAAGGAGGAGGACACCATCGGACAGGCCGCCGACGTGAACCACGGCTCGGCCTACGACTCGAACACGGTCATCCGTCAGGGAGGGTACGAGGACACCGCGGGTTCGGACGTCGTCGTCATCACCGCGGGCATCCCGCGCCAGCCGGGCCAGACCCGGATCGACCTCGCGGGCGACAACGCGCCGATCATGGAGGACATCGGCTCCTCGCTCGCCGAGCACAACGACGACTTCATCACCGTCACCACGTCGAACCCGGTCGACCTGCTCAACCGTCACCTCTACGAGGCGGGCGACCGCCCGCGCGAGCAGGTGATCGGCTTCGGCGGCCGGCTCGACTCCGCCCGGTTCCGCTACGTCATCGCCCAGCGCTACGACGCGCCCGTCCAAAACGTCGAGGCGACCATCCTGGGCGAGCACGGCGACGCACAGGTCCCCGTCTTCTCGAAGGTCCGCGTCAACGGCCGCGACCTCGAGTTCGACGACGACGAGAAGGAGGAACTGCTCGAGGAGCTCCAGACCTCGGCGATGAACGTCATCGAGAAGAAGGGCGCCACGGAGTGGGGGCCGGCCACCGGCGTCGGCCACATGGTCGAGGCCATCGTCCGCGATACGGGCGAGGTGCTGCCCGCGAGCGTGAAACTCGAGGGCGAGTACGGCCACGAGGACACCGCCTTCGGCGTCCCGGTGAAGCTGGGCGCGAACGGCGTCGAGGAGATCGTCGAGTGGGATCTCTCGGAGTTCGAGCGCGACCAGCTCGGCGAGGCCGCCGAGAAGCTGTCCGAGCAGTACGAGAAGATCGCGTAAGTCACCGGACAGCAACCGCGACCCCATTTTCGCGAACCGTCCCGCCGACCCGAACGGCTCAGAGCGCGAAGTAGCTCGAGAGCATGAGGACGACGTTGTAAATCCCGTGGACGAGAATCGGGACGACGAGGTTGTCGGTCAGTTCGTACAGCGCGCCGAAGACGACGCCGACGCAGGAGATGAGGAGCGCGCCGGCGAGCACCTCCGCGGGCGAGCCGAGGTAGTTGAACAGGTGCATCGAGCCGAACAGGAGGCTCGCGCCGACGATCGCCCCGGCGGGACCGAACGACTTGCGGAGGCGCCCCTGCACCACGCCGCGGAAGAGGAACTCCTCGGCCGGGCCGATCAACACCAGCGAGAGGACCGCGAGGGCGAGCAGGTAGGTGGGATCGGCCGCGGCGGACTCCTCGAGCGCGGAGTCCGGCTGGAGGTCGAGGACGGACACGACGAGCAGCAGTCCCATCGCCACCGCGAGCGCGACGACGACGCCGACGATCACGATGCCGAGCGACCGCAGACCCGGCCGCGAGAGCGAGATCCGGAGGCCGTACCGCCGGACGTACAGGAAGCCCACGGCGAGGAACGCGAGTTGCGTCGCGACCGTCGCGACGACGAGCACCGGCGTGTCGGTGAGCTCGTACCCCGCAGAGAACATCGGGATCAGGACCGCGACCCCGACGATCACGGTTCCGAGGAACGCCGCGACGGTGAGCGCGACCGCGACGAGGGCCGCGCGAGCGGGAGACGACGCTCGAGACTGCGTTTCGTTCATCCCTATTTGTGTCGAAGGGAGAGGGTATAAGCGTTCCGTCGCCCTCGTTTCATCGGCGGCGATACCGTCGTGGAGTCTCCCGTCGTCCTCCCGAAACGACGGCTCCGCCGAGAGATCCGGCGACGGTCACCGACGCGAGCGGGCTAGGCGGTGGGAACGTCGCTCGAGTCGATCGGTTCGGCCGGTTCAGCGTCCGAGCGCTCGCTCAGTTCGCGGACGTACTCGAGGAAGTTGTCGAAGACGAGTTTCGCCTCGCACGCGTTCCGATAGTTATCCTCGGTGATCTCCTCGAGGACGGACGCCAGGCGCCTCTCGGAGAGGTCCTTGCGGTGGACGAGTTCGCGGGCGGTCTTCGTGTCGTACTCGGGGTGGAACTGGACGCCGAAGACGCGATCCTTGCGGAAGCCGTGGTTCGAGTAGTCGTTTTCCGCGAGCGGTTCGGCGCCGGGAGGGAGTTCGGAGACCTCGTCGGAGTGGCTGGTGAACGCGAGGAACCGCTCGCCGATGCCGTCGAAGAGCCGGGAGTTCCCGACGCGTTCGATCTCGCTGTAGCCGACCTCGTAGGCGCCCATGTCCTCGACGGTCCCGCCGAGGACGTGGGCCAGCAGCTGGTGGCCCCAGCAGATCCCGAGGAAGGGGACGCCGCGATCGATCGCCTCCGAGACCCACGCCTCGACCGGCTCCATCCACGCTTCGGCCCAGTAGACGGAAGATCGAGAGCCGGTGACGACGGCGCCGTCGTAGTCGAAGTCCGCGGGCACCTCCCCCTCGGTGGCGTCGAACTCGGCCAGGGAGGCGTCGAGTTCGCGTCGGAAGTTCCGCGTCGCGTTCTCGTCCTGGTGGGCGGCGTTCAGGACGGCAATGCGTAGGCGTTCCATCGGCTTATCGTTGGCACCTCGAGGCTGATAGGCCTTCTGACGGGTGCCGTCGTTGCCGCGGTTCGCGACGCTGGTACGGTCCGCGGATCCCCGGTGAGGGACCCGGTCGTCCGCCGAGCCCTCAGTCGCCGGCGTGTTCCTCGAGGAAGCCGAACAGTCGATCGTTGACGGCCCGGGAGCGCTCGACGAAACAGAGGTGGCCCGCGCCCTCGAGGGGGACGAACTCCCCCCGCGGGAGGCCGAAGGCGAGTTCGCGGCCCGCCTCCGCGGGCACGATCTCGTCGGCGGTGCCGTGGAAGACGAGCGACGGTTGGGTGACCTCGACCAGTCGCCGCCTCGCGTCCCACCCCTCGAGCGCGGCGACCTGCGTCTCCCACCCCTCGGGCAAGGCGTCGCCGTCGGCCCGCCAGTCGACGATGCCGTCGACGACCTCGGGTTGCTCGGCCCGGAACTCCGGGGAGAGCGCCGACTCGAGCGACTCGCGGAGCGCCTCGCGGTCGTCCGGCGGCGCGTACAGCGCCTCGAGGTCGAACGCCCCGGCTCGCGGGGCGGCGCCGAACAGCGTCAGCGTCTTCGCGCGGTTCGTCGTCCGGGCGGCCTCGAGAGCGACCGCGCCGCCGAGGCCGGCCCCGACGAGGTGGGCGTTCCGAACGCCGCAGTCCCGGAGGACGGCCTCGAGGTCGGAGACGAGCGTCTCGAGGTCCGCGGGTTCCGACGGCGCGTCGGAGCGGCCCGTCCCCCGCGGGTCCCAGACGACGGTTCGGAAGGGACCGGCCAGGTGCTCGTACTGCCAGCCCCACGACCAGCCGCCGAGGCCCGCCTCGGTGACGAACGCGACGGTCTCAGGGTGGTCGCCTCCACCGCCGGGTTCGCCCGCTCCGCCGTCCACCTCGTAGTACAGCGAGACGGAGCCGTTCGATGCGGTCGGCATGGTCGACTCGAGGGGCCGAACGGGGGTGAATGCGACGGTTCGGCGTCGACTCGAGGGTCACGAATCGCGCGCAGAAATCGAACTACCGTGGCGGATCAGGCGTTCTGTACCTGCCGCAGCACCTCGGGCGCCTCCTCGAGCGCCTCGTCCAGGGCGTCGACGTTCGGACCGCCGCCCTGCGCGAAGTCCGCCGGGCCGCCCCCGCCGCCGCCGACGCGGGAGGCGAGTTCGCCCACGACCTCGCCGGCGTTCACCGAGGCGCCGTCGGGGACGGCCACGACGAACTGGGCGCTGTCGAGGCCGCTGCCGAGCACGGCGATCGTGCCGTCCTCCGCCAGGGCGTTCGCGGTCGCCCGGAGTTCGTCCATGTCGGCGTCGATCCGCTGGACGACCGCGGTCGCGTCGCCGACCTCGACCTCCTCCGCGTCGGCGCCGGCGCCCGCGCGGGCCTCCGCGAGTTGCTCCGTGAGGTCCTCGATCTGCTTGCCGCGTTCCTTCCACTCCTCGAAGAAACGCTCGGCGGTGTCGGGCACCTCCTCGGGGGAGACGTCGAGGATCTCGGCGGCCTCGTAGAGGGCGTCCTCCTTCTTCTGGGTGGCCCTGAGGGCGGCCTCGCCGGCGGCGAAGGTGATGCGCTCGACGCCGTCCTGGACGCGCTCGGTGTTGAGGATCTTGATCGCGCCGATGTCGCCGGTGCGGGCGACGTGGGTGCCCCCGCAGGCCTGGACGTCCTCGGCGACGTGGATCAGGCGGATGTTGGTTCCCGGCGGGATGCCCCCCTGGTAGAGGTCGAAGCCGTGTTCGGCCTCGGCCTCGTGGCGGTGGGGCCACTCCTGGGTGACCGCCGTGTTCTCCACGACGATCTCGTTGGCGACGCGCTCGATCTTCTTGACGTCCTCGCGGGAGATCCGGGCGTAGTGGCGCAAGTCGATCCGGGAGCTCTCGACGCCCTTCTGGGCGCCCGCCTGGCGGACGTGCTCGCCCAGCACCTCGCGCGCGGAGTGGATGATCACGTGGGTCGCCGTGTGGTGGCGCATGAGCTGCCGCCGTCGGGCGGCGTCGATCTGTCCCTTGACGAGTTCGCCCTTGCCGGGGTTCGCGCTCGTCCGGTGGAGGATGACGCCGGCTTCGATCTGGACGTCCTCGACCTCGACGGTCCTCTCGTCGGTCGCGAGCGTCCCCCGGTCGGCCGGCTGCCCGCCGCCTTCGGGGTAGAACATCGTCTGGTCGAGGACGACGTCGTAGCCGTCCTCGCGCTCGAAGACGTCGAGGACGACCGCCTCGAACTGCGTGCGCTGCTGGTCGTCGTAGTAGAGCCGCTCGGTCTCGGGGAGGTCATCGAAGCGCTCCTCCTCGTCGGACTGGGTCTCCGCGGCGACGTCGGCCGTGTCGTGGCGCTCGGCGACCAGGCTGTAGAAGTCGTCCGGCACGTCGACCGCGGCGCCTTCCGCAGCGGCGATCTCCTCGACCATGTCGGGCTGGATGCCGTGGGAGTCGTAGAGCTCGATCAGCTCCTCGGTGGGGATCGGCTCGTCCTTCTCGGCGTACTCCTCGGCGAGCTGTTCGACGCGGCGGCCGCCGCGCTCGAGCGTCTCGCGGTACTTCTCGACCTCGGTGCGGACGATGTCGCGGACGGTGTCGCGGTTCTCGTAGCCAAGCCGGTCGGCCTGCATGTCGACGAGTTCGTCGAGCGGGGCGTCGACGCCCGCGGTGTCGCAGAGGCGCTTCGTCCGGCGCAGGACCATTCGGGCCAGGTAGCCCGTCCCGACGTTGGAGGGGACGATGCCGTCGCCGAGCATGTACGCCAGGGTGCGGCAGTGGTCGGCGATGGCGTAGATCGACTCGAGCGGCTCGACGAGGTCGCGCAGTTCGTCGACCGAGACGCCGAGCTGATCGGCGATGTCGCCCCGGGCGGCCTCCACGTCGTCGACGTCGTCGATGTCGAGCTGACCGGAGAGGCGGGCCGCGCGGCCGACGAGTTCGGCCTCCTCGTCCGTGTGGGAGACGCCGGCGTTCTCCTTCAGGAAGTCGATCATCTCGGGGTAGATCGCCTCGTAGACCGTCGGCGTCCCCTGGCTCATCCAGGTCCAGCGCTCTAAGCCGTACCCCGTGTCGACGATGTAGGTGTCCATGTAGGAGTAGCGGTTCCCGTCTTTGAGCTCGTACTCGCCCTCGGGGTCCTGCTCCATGCACATGAAAACGAGCGTGGCGAGCTCGAGCCCGCGGTAGATGACCTCGATGGCGGGACCGGCGTTGCCGCCACCGACCCACGGGTCCTCGATGTAGACGACGTCCTCGACGTCGGCGCCCATCGACTCGAGGAACTCGTCGCAGAGTTCGACGGTCCGGTCCTTCCAGTAGACCTCGCCGTGGTAGGCGTACTCGTCCTCGTCGGCGTCCTCGAGCGTGTTGAACGCGTGGTGGGCCATCATCTCGAAGGCCATCGTGTGCCGCCCCGTCTTGCCGACGTTGTCGATGTCCTGCATCCGGATGCACGGCTGGGAGATGCAGAGCGGGTTGGCCGGCGGCGGCGTCTCGCCGCTCGTGACCAGCGGCTGGAAGTCGTAGATCGACGCCTGGGTCAGGAGGACGTCGTCTCGCCAGCGGTTCGCCGCGACGGGGTAGGGCTCGATGCGCTCGTGATCGTGCTCCTCGAAAAAGGAGAGGAACGCCTCGCGCATCTCCTCTAAGGCGTACTCCTCGTCGAAGCCGGGGTTCTCGATGAAGTCGTACTCGGCGCAGGGCGGCTCCCCGCAGGTCACCCGGTCGGGGTCGCGGGTCCAGAAGTGAGCGCCGCACTCGGGACACTCCTTTCGCTCGAATCCTTCCTCCTCGAAGTACTCGAGGCGGTACTCATCCTCCAGGGTGCTCATTACACGTTGTTGGCTATGCAACGGGTAAAACAGTTCCGCAACGTTCATCGCGAGACGACCGGATCGCCCGCGGAGAACCGCCAGCGCGGACGGGTCCGGGGTCGCGCGACCGACGCGATCGGTGCATTGACTTCGAACTCGGACGGAGAATTCCCGTTCGATCGGTTCCCCTCGAATCGCGACGTCGCGTGCGCCGGTCGGCGTATCGACGCGCGCTGTATTACACATCTATTAGACGTGATATGAAGTTATAATAGTATGGTTAGTAAATACGTGTTCGACGGTGGGACGGATCGACGTTCTGATCGAGCGACCGGCGGTCCACGGTGCGGACGGAAAACGGCCCGCGCGTCGCACGCCGAACCGAAACCGTTCGAGGGGGCGCGAACGGGGACGAAGCCGAACGCCGGGCCGCCTCGAGGCGTGGCGATGACCGATCGGATCACGAACAGGCGGTCGCTGCTCAGGATGAGCGGACTGGCCGTCGCGGGGACCGCGGCCGGGATCACGGCTCTCCCCTCGCCACCGTCGTCGGCCGAACGCACCGGCGTGGTGGGGGCGACCGACGTGGCGGACCTCCCCGGGCGCGTCGACCCGTGGACCGAATCGACGATCGAACGCGAGGACGAAACGCCGATCGCTCGGCACCACTATCAGCCGATCGCGAGCAGCGAGTACGTCGCGACCGCGCCGATCAACGTAGTGATCGTACCGCGATCGCCGGACGGGACGGTGTACGCGAACGGGAACAGGAACGGCGGCGGAGCCGAGGACGACGGCCTGGAACGGGTGATGAGCGTTCTCGGCGACGCCGGGTGGACGTTGGATCCGGAGGAGTACGTGCGGTACGCCCGGGACCGCTACGTCGAACAGCAGGCGACCGCCGCGGAGGCGTTCTACGGAACGAGCGGCAGACACCACGTCCGGTGCCGGTCGTTCGAGGGGGTGATCTCGATGCAGGTCCACGAGGATTCCGGCGCACGACCGCACCACACGATCGACTCGTACGCCGAAGCCAGGACGGTGATCGAAACGTTGTTCGACGAGGAGGGGTGGGCCGTCCCCCCTGGCGTGATCGACCTCGGGAACGAACGCGGCCCCGACCACGACGGGACGGCGACGGTCATCGCGGAGGTGGATCGATGAGCGCCGCAGGTCGGTCCGCGGACGCACGCAACGATCTCGAGTCCGGCGCCGATACCGGTGCCGGAGAGAGCGCCGCCGGAGACGGTGGCGACGCTGGCCACGGTGGTGACGGCGATGGAAACCGATACGAGGCCGACGACGGCGAGGGGACGGTAGCGACCCTCCTCGAGCACCCGATGCTCGGGCGTCACCGGCGACGAACCGCGGCGGCGATCGCGTTCCTCGGGGTGATCGTCGTCCTCGTCGTCGTCGACACCGTGGGCGCGGCGATCGCCCGCCCCCGGACCTCGCCCCCCACGTTCACGCTCGCGTTCGATACGATCGCGAACGTCGTCATCGTCGTCGCGACGGTCGCCATCGCGATCGCCCCGCCCGTCTACGCGGTCTGGAACGGCGGGCCGGCCCCCGCGCTCTCGATCGCGCTCGCCCCGGTCGTCGTCGCCTCGATCGCGACCGGACGGTACGTACTCGACCTCGACGCGACGGTCGCGCTGACCGTCGGCGCCGCGGCGAGCGCGCTGGCGATCTTCGCGAACGACGTTCGGGAGACGAACGCCGCCCGACCCTGGCGGCGACTCGAGGTCGACGGGATCGACCGGGCGGACGAGAGCCGACTCCTGTTCGTGACCGTCGTCTCGGTCGTCTCCTTCGTCGGGGCCGTCCGATTCGTCCTGGCGACGCCGGCGTACGCGACCGAGTGGTACGCGCCGTTCGCCCCGCTCTGGCTCGTCCCGGTCGCAGTCGTACTCGCTTACTTGAACGCGTGGCTCCGCACCGCGGTGATCCGTCCGAATCCCGATGCCACGGAGGGCTAGACCTCGCGCCCGCCCCGGTCGATCCCGATTTTTCGTGTAGAACCGCGCGCTCACGACGGAACGCGAACTGAGAAACGGACAAAGGTTCATACCGGAAGACCCACTCTGTCCCACCGAGACCGGGCGGGCCGTCGTTCGGACGTCGTCGACCGCCGATCGCACCCAAAGTGCGCCGTCCCACCCCACTTCGCTCCACCGAGTTCACCGATGACCGCCACGCACACCGTTCTGTACGTCGCTCCGTCCGTCGACGCGGCAGCCGACGCTGTAGCCGCCCTCGAGCGAGCAGCGGACGGCCTCGACGTCGACGCCACGGACTCGGCGGCGGTCGTCAGGGAGCGAGCGCCGACGGTCGACTGCGTCGTCTACGAGGAACCCGCGCACGACGGGGCCGGCGAAACGAGGCCGACTCGAGCGACCGTCGTCGACGCCTGCGCGGCGCCACCGGTCGGCGGCGAGCGCACGCCGATCGTCCTCCGCGCGGCGACGACCGACCCGGCCGCGGCCCGCCGACTCGAAGGAATCGACGGCTACGTCCGACGGACGGACGATCCGAGCGAGTGGACTCACCTCGCGACCCAGATCGAGTGGGCGTGCGGCGCCGACGGAGGCGCAAACGACGACCCGCGAGACGCTGGCGCTGAACCGATCGAGGAGCGGGGGGCAACTCTCGAGCGCGAACACGAGCGTCTCACGGCGCTGTTCGAGAACGTCCCCGCCCCGACCGTCAGGTACCAGTTCGTCGACGACGACCCGATCGTCCGCGACGTCAACGACCGGTTCGAGGCGGTGTTCGGCTACGACCGCGACGACGTCGTCGGCGAGAACGTCGACGACTACATCGTCCCGCCCGACCTCGAGTCGGACGCAGCGAGGCTCAACGAGAAGCTCCTCTCGGGCGAACCGATCCAGGCCGTCGGTCGACGGCGGACGGCCGACGGCGACCGCGACTTCGTGATCGACGTCGTCCCCGTCGAAGTGGGCGAACGAAGCCTCGAGGGGTTCTCGATCTACACGGACATCACCGAGCAGAAGCGCCGCGAGCGCGAACTCGTCGCCCAGAACGAGCGCCTCGACGAGTTCGCCACCATCGTGGGCCACGACCTCCGGAACCCCCTGTCCGTCGCCCGCGGCTACCTCGAGGTGGCCGAGGAGACGGGCGACCCGGCCGCCTTCCGGGAGATCGAGGCGGCCCACGACCGGATGAGCGGGCTGCTCGAGAAGTTGCTCGCGCTCGCCCGCGAGGGGGCCGTGATCGACGACCCCGAGCCCCTCTCACTCCACGAGGCGGCGAATCGGGCCTGGAACGCCGTCGAGATCGACACGCGCCCAACCCCCGCGCTCGAACTCGAGGACGACGCCGTCCTCGAGGCCGACCGCGATCGGCTGCTGGAGGTCCTCGAGAACCTGATCCGAAATGCTGTGGAACACGGAAACGGGAACGAAAGCGAAATCGACGAGGCGATCACGGTCCGAATCGGCGCGACGGAGACCGGCTTCTTCGTCGCGGACGACGGCGCCGGGATCCCGGAGGCCGACCGGAGCGCCGTCTTCGACTCGGGGTACACGACGGCCGAGAACGGCACCGGTTTCGGCCTCGCCATCGTCGAGGGGATCGCCGACGCCCACGGCTGGACGGTCACCGTCTCCGCGAGCCGCGACGGCGGCGCGCGGTTCGAGTTCGACGGCTCGCGGGCGGACGAGACCCAACCCGAACTCGCGAACGTCGACGGCCCCGAACCGCCTCGAGGCGACCGGTAACGTCCTCGCCGGCTCGGTTTACTCCAGTTCACTGACAATAGACTCTTTACGCTGAACCGTGCGTTCTCACGCAGACGAGACAGTCGTTTCCGGCTGAACGTCGCTCGCCGAAGACGGGCGTCCACCCATGACACCGCACACGATTCGCTACGTCGCCGCTACCGAGCCCGAGGCACGCGAGGGAGCGGCGGCGCTCGAGCGGGCGTCCAAGTCGCTGTCCGCCGAACCCGTCACGTGCGAGGCGGCGACGGATTCCGACCGGCTCGCTCCCGCCGACTGCGTCGTGTTCGCCGAAACGCCGACGACGGCCGCCGGATCGGTCCTGCTCGAGGTGATCGACGCCTGCGACGGCGTCCCGCTCGTCCTCTTCACCGACTCGACGTTCCCCCCGGGGACCGCGCGGTCGATCGAGGGGGTCGCGGGGTACGTCCGGAGCGACGCGGCCGACGCCGTCGCGCACCTCGCCGACGAGGTCGTCTGGATCTCTCAGCGGCAGATCGCGGACGACGACGGGGGCGACGGCGACGCGGCGAAGGACGGCGGTACCACGGACGGCGCCGACGATCTCGCGCGCTGCGTTACGGCGCCGGACGACGAGTCCCGAGCGGAAGACGGCCCCGAGTCCGACGACGTCATCGTCGCCGAACCGGCCGCGGGGCCGACCGACGCCGTCGATTCGGCCGCCCCTCGAGCGCTCGAGGACGCCGCCCGGATCGTCGCGGCGGCGGACGTCGACGAGGCGATCGAGCGGGCGCTCGAGGTTGTCAGGGCGACCTTCGAGGTCGACCGGTGCCTGGTCTGTCGCCCCGGCGAGGGGGCCGACGACGTCGAGTACGTGACGTCCGGTCCCGCGACGGACTCCGAGCGGGACGCGGACGGCGACGGTACGTACTCGAGCCGCCCCGTGCTCGACGCGGCGGGAACTCCGATCGGCGCGTCCGAGCCGACGGTACTCGAGGACGCGACGGCGGGTTCAGCGGTGCGAGTACCGGACGGCGTCCGATCCGTCGCGGCGGTTCCGATCGCCGCGTTCGGATCCGCGGACGGCGACCGGGACGAGAACGGAGGCGGACGAAGCGAACCGGGCGTCCTTCAGGCGGTCGACGCCGAGCCGAACGCGCTCGACGAGCGCGACCGCGAGCATCTCGAGTCGTTCGCCCGGCTCCTCGAATCGACGATCGGACGGCTCGAGGCGAGGGACGAAGCGGCATCCGCGCGCGACGCGCTCGCCGCCGACCTCGAAGCGGTGCGCACCGACCTCGAGGCGGCGCGAGACGACCGCGAGGCGCTTCGCGAGGAGTGGGACGCGCTCGCGGCCCAGCGGGACGCGTTCCGAGCGCTGTTCGAGCGCCACCCGGATCCGACGGTCCGGTACGCGCTCGAGGACGGCGCGCGCGTCGTCACGGACGCGAACGGGGCGTTCGAGGCGACGTTCGGCGTCGATCGGGACGGTATCGAGGGCACCCCTCCGGCCGACGTTCCGATCGGGAGCGACGGGGACGAGTTCCCACTCCTCGAGCGACTCGAGGCGGGGGAGCGCCGGCGGATCGAACGGCGCCTCGAGACCGTCGACGGTGTCCGGACGTTCCGGATCACCGCCGTCGGCGTCGGCGACGGGGACGAACGGAGCGGGAACGGTGGCCGCACGGGCCTGATCCGCTACCGCGACGTAACGAGGGCGAACCGCCTCGAGCGGAAACTCGAGGCGGCGGAAGTCCGCCTGGAGGGAGTGACGTCCGGGATCGACGACCTGCAGGCACCGCTGAACGTCGCCCGCGGCTTCCTCGAACTCCTCGAGGCCACCGGCGACGCGGAGCACTTCGCGGAGGTCGACGCCGCGCTCGAGGAGCTCCGGGAGCGGCTCGTCGACGTTCGAGCGGACGCCGACGTCGGAGAGCCGTTCGTCGACGCCGAACCGACCGCCCTCGGGGATGTCGCCCGGCGCGCCTGGAACGCGCTCGACACCGGCGACGCCGAACTCGTCGCCGAGGAGGGGGAGGTCCGCCTCGAGGCGGACGAGACCCGGCTGGTGGAGCTGCTCGAGCGCGTGTTCCGACTGACGCTAGACGACGGGCGCGGCGGGGACGACGGTTCGCATACGGTGACCGTCGGAACGACCGACGACGGCTTCTACGTCGCCCGCAGCGGCTCGAAAGCCGGGTCCGCATCCGGGTCCGGAGGCGAACGCTGGGACGGTGACGGGACCGGCGGATCGGCGGGGGCGGCCGACGAGGCCGCCGTCCACCTCGAGGTCGTCGATCGGATCGCCGACGCCCACGGCTGGTCCGTCGGCGTCGCGGACGGCGACGGCGCCGCCGCGTTCGCGTTTCGAGGCGTCGAGCGAACGGAACGCGGCGAGCGCGAAGCGCGTGAAAAGCGTGATGAGCGCGATGAGCGCGATCGGCACGAAGCGCAGGACGAGCGTGACGAGCGCGTCGAGCGCGACGAGACGGGCGGCGACGTGAGCGAGTGGATCTGGAACGAGTGAGCGAGCACCGGAGGGGCGTCGATGGCGCGTCGCGAAAACTGACGTGGTCGAAGGATCGCGAAAACGAATGCGTTCGACGTGGTCGGCCGGCCGATTCGACGGTTCGTTCCGCCTTACCGCTCCTCGAGCGCCAGCGCCGCCATCATCGCCTCGAGTTGCAGGCGCTCGTTCGCACCTTCGGTGATTCGGTAGTCCACCTCGCCGAGGCGCTCGAGCAGGCGAACCGTCGCACGTTCGGGGAGGTCGAACTCCCAGGCCGAGCGGTGAAGCTGATCGATGACGTCGCCGCCGGCGAGGCCGCGCTCGGTGAGGAGGTCCTCGAGGGTGGCGCGGGCGGCGGTGAAGTCGCCGGCGATAGCCTGGTCGACCATCTCCTCGACCTCCTCGGGGTGGGCGGTGGCGGTGATCGTGAAGACGGTCTCCTCGTCGACGGTCTCGCCCATGACGGCCGCCGCCTGGAGGCCGTTGATCGCCTTGCGCATGTCGCCGGCGGCGGCGTAGATCAGCGCGTCGACGCCGTCGTCGGTCACCTCGATCCCCTCGTTCGCGGCGATCTCGCGCACCTGGGCCTCGACGGCCTCGTCCGAGAGCTGGGTGAACCGGAAGACCGCACAGCGCGACTGGATCGGGTCGATGATCTGGCTCGAGTAGTTACACGAGAGGATGAAGCGGGTGTTGTGGGAGAACTGCTCCATCGTCCGGCGCAGGGCCGACTGGGCGTCGCTCGTCAGGGCGTCCGCCTCGTCCAGGAAGATGATCCGGTGGTCGTAGCCGCCGAAACTCGAGCGCGCGAAGTTCTTGATCCGGTCGCGGACGACGTCGATGCCCCGCTCGTCGGAGGCGTTCAACTCGAGGAAGTTCTCGCGCCAGTCGTCGCCGTAGAGTTCGCGGGCGACGGCCTGCGAGGCCGTCGTATTGTGCATCACCGTCGGAACGTCACCGGCGACGTAATTGTGGGTTCCCGGAACGGTGAGGTCGTACACGCGGCGGTCGTCGTCGATCCGCTCGACGTTCGTCACGCGATCGAAGTAGAGCGTGCCGCGGGAAAGTCGGTCGAGCGCGACGAGCCGTTCGATCACGTCCATCGAGAGCATCTCCGACGCGACGTCGTGGACTCGGTCCGCGACGGTCGCGAATCGTGGCAGGGACGACAGGTCGTGGTCGTCGTTTTCGAGGAGTTTGACGACGTGGGTACCGAGCATCGGCGTTCCCTCCGCGATCCGGTTGTAGGAGACGCCGAGATCCTCGATAGCCGCCCGCAATCGGGCCTGTATCGTCTCGACGTCCGGTACCGCCTCGAGCGCCTCGAGTTCGACGAGCAGGTCGCCGGTTCGACTCGCACCCGGCGTCCGTCTGCCGTCAGCGTACTCGAGCAATTGATCCGTTCGAATCCCGGTCGAAGACTCGATCGGTTTTCGCACCGCGAGCGGTTCGAGAGCCTCGCGCGCGCCGATCCACGTCGCCGGAACGGCGGTCGCTTCTCGAAGACGATCGCGGAGGTCGTCGATCTCCCCCCGGACGCGCTGGGCCGTATCGAGGCGATCCGACGCCGCCTCGAGGACGCGGTCTACGTCCTCGAGATACGCCTCTCGGCCGGGGTTTTCGGGGTTCAAACTGTCGGTGAGAAGCGGGCCCTTCTCGAGCGAGAGCGTCGCACAGAGTTCGTCGACGGCCCGTTGAGCGGGAATCGTGTCGTGGTTCGGGTTACCGACGTTCGACGCGATTTCGGCGAGACGGTCGCGCTTGTGCTCGATCGTAAACCCGACCTCGGACTCGAATCGTTCGAGGGCCGACGCGCCGGAAACGTACAGCCTGTGGTACGTCCTGACAGTTCCCGCGCCGTTCGTCGCCGATTTTTCGACGCGCTTCCGTCGCGACGGAATTCCGAGCGTCGAGAGCAGGTACGAACAGAGCGTGACGATCGATTCGTCCTTCTGGGTGAGTTCGATGCACCCTTTCGGAGAGACGTACGCCTCGCAATCGAACACCGCGCGGAGGAACGCCGTCCGCGACTCCGTCGGCGCCTGAACGAGCGTGGATCCGATACCGTCACCGTACGCGTCGAAGCAAGACTCGAGGAAGTGGTGGAGCGTCTTGTTCCTGATAGCGACGTACGGAACCCCCTTCTGGACGCCGCGATGCGTCTCGACGCCGAAGGCCTCGGTCGCGATGCGGTCGAACGTATCGCACAACTCCTCGTCCGTGTTGTAAAATTTGATGCGACCGTTGTCGATTCGCGCCTCGCTGATCGCCAGGCCGACGAACGTCGCGATCTCGGGCGTGAGTGACCACGGGGGCGTAACGGATCGCGAACGCTTGTTGTATCGAGTGACGTACTGGATCGATTCGACGGCCGCACGCAGCTCCACCTCGGAGACGTCGAGCGAGTTGAGGTACGATAGCGAGCACGTCGTCGACGGGGTCGAGAGTTCGTCGTCGGAAACCGCTCGAGCGTACGCGGTGGCGGTTTTCCGTTCGACGTCGTACTCGGCGACGATGTCGGAGATGCTGAGACCGCGACGCAATCCTTCGACGATCGACTTCTTCTGGCCGACGTGATCCTCCTCCCGAGGAATCTCGTGTTTCCGTGCGAACTCCTCGGAAACGGTGACGAACGTTCGATCCCCGTCCATCGCGGACCTCCACTCGAGCGGGGGTTGCTCTGACGCCCCCGTCTCGCGGACGGGGGTTTCGAGCGGACGGACGAGTCGTTCACCCCTGTCGAGCGCGTCGGCGCGGCGCCACTCGAGGCCGTCACCGTCGATCACGAGAAGCGGATGCTCAGGAGTGACCGTGATCCGGTTTCCGTCCCGCGTTTTGATCGAAACGAGATCCGACGCCTCCCTGGAGAAGACGTGGGACGGTGAGACGTACTCGAACGCCCCCTCGTCGCCGAACGTCACGATCTCGAGGTCGTCGTCCGGTTCGTCGAAGCCGTCGACGACACCGACGACGGCCTCGATCGGGAAGAGGCCCCGGTTCGTCAGCACCGGCGTCTCACCGGTCAGACACTTGCCGGTGCCCGCCGGCCCGGCGAACATGAGGTGGGGGAGGTCGTCTTTCTCGACGTACCGCTTGAGCCGCGGGACGATGTTCTCGTGGCCCTTGATCTCGTCCAACGTTTCGGGCCGGTACTTCTCGATCCAGACTTCGGTCCGGCCCGCCGTGGGCTCCGCAGGCTCCGCCGGCTCGGACTCCGCGTCGGCCTCACTCATACACGCGCCAAGGGGAGGACCGCAGATAAAACGACCGAAGGTCCGCCGGCGCGGACCGACGGATCGGAGCGCCGACCGACGAGTTCCGGCTCGCACCCGTGTGTGTCGTTCTCGTGACAGCATTATGGACCTCGGCGGCGTCCGTGCGATATGGCGAGATCGAGGAATTCGAACCGACGCAAGTGGGCGGCCCTCACGGCGCTGATCACCCTCGTGGTGCTGAGCGTCGTGAGTCTCCCGGTCGCGGCTGCCGCGCAATCGCAGTCGCACGCGCAGGCGCGGCCGGTCGCACAGGCGGGCCCCGGCGACGGCATCAGCGGTTCGATCGTCGTCGAGGAGGGCGAGACCGTCGACGGGAACGTGGAGGTGGGCAGCGGCAGCGTCAGGATCGCCGAGGGTGGCACCGTCGAGGGCGACGTGGAGGCCGTGGCCGGCAGCGTCGACGTTGACGGGACGGTCGAGGGAGACGCGGGGCTGGTAGCGGGGAGCGTCGAGATCGACGAGGGAGCGACGATCGGCGGTGAAACCGAGATCGCGGCCGGGAGCGTGACGATCGACGGCGAGCTCGAGGACGACGCGACCGTCGCGGCCGAGACGACGACCCTCGGCGAGGCGGCCTCGATCGACGGCGACCTCCGGTACGGCGGGAGTCTCGAGGGGAACACGGACGCAGTCGCGGGCGACGTGACGCGCGACTCGTCGCTGGTGGACGTATCGCCGCAGATCCAGCCGTTCGCGTCGTATGTACTTTCCCTCTACGCGCTCGCGGCGAATCTACTGCTCGGGGCGGCGCTGCTGGCGCTGTTTCCCCGGTTCTCCGGCGTCGTCGCAGACCGCGTCGCGAGCGAACCGCTCCGATCGGGGCTCGTTGGCCTGGTGCTCCTCTTCGCCGTACCCCTCCTGCTCGCCGCGCTAATCGTCACGATCGTCGGCATTCCGCTGGCGCTGCTGGGCGCGTTCGCCTTCGGCTTCGTGAGCTGGATCGCCCTCGTCTACGGCTGGTTCGCCGTCGGTTCGTGGCTGCTCTCCGCGGTCGACGTCGAGAACCGCTGGCTCGCGCTCGTCGTCGGCCTGGTCGGCGGCGCGATCGTCTCCGCGATCCCGATCGTCGGCGGGCTGGCGACGCTGCTCGTCTTCCTGCTCGGCCTCGGCGGCCTCTCGAGGGGGCTGGTCGGCCACCGACGCCGGATCCGTCGCGAGGAACCGGCCCTCGACGCCCGCGGACCGGAACCGGGTGCGGGGCGGTCGCGGTTCGAGTGACGGCGGACGCCACGGGGACGAGGGCAGGAGCGACGCCCTCAAGCCTCCGGCGGCGAAAGCGAGCCCGTAACTGATGCCCGACGACGACCGCAGCGCCGAACCCGACGCGGAGACCGTCACCGCCACCGTCACCGTCGACGTCAAGGGCGAGGACGTCCACGAACTCGCCCTCGAGGACGTCTCGAGCGGCGGATCGGAGGCGACCTACGCCGACCTGCTCGCGGCGGTCGGGTTGAGCCCCCACGAGGTGACCGTGCTGGTCGACGGACGCCCCGTTCCCGAGGATCAGCCGGTGGCGGTCGACCGCGTGACCGTGCTGCGACTGATCAAAGGCGGGTGAGGAACGCGGCCGGCGCTCGGTTCGGCCGACGGGAACCGCGTCGGCCGAAACCGGGCGTTTCGGACGCCGCCGGTTCCATCGAACCGAACGGGTCGAACACCCGTCGTCCGCGAAGTGGGAAAGGACGAGCGTTTTTACGGGCGTCGTCGAACGGGGTGACGTGAGTCGAGTGAGCGACGTCCCCCTCTCGTACGGACTCGAACGCCTCCCACGGACGGTCCCGCGTCCGTCCGCGCTCGAGCGCCCGACGATCGCTCGAGACGACCATCGAACGGGGTGACCATGTTCGTTCGCGAGGCCACCCCCGACGATCACCTCGAAGTGCGCCGAATCCTCGACGCGGCGATGCTCGAGCCGGGAAACGTCGAGCGACGCATCCGGGCCGGCGACGTGCTCGTCGCCGGCGACCACCTCGGACGGCCCGACCGGCCGCCGGCGAACGGCGGCGGGACTCGAGAGCGGATCCTCGGCACGCTCGTCCTCGAGCCGCACTCCGTCGGGGAGGGTGCGCCGGACGTGGGGGTGGACGCCGGCGCCCACATCGTCGCGATCGGGGTCCGCCGTCGGCACCGCGGTCGGGGGTTCGGCCGGCGACTGATCGAGACCGCCCTCGAGCGCGAGCCACGGCTCACCGCGCGGTTCGACGAGGGCGTGCGGCCGTTCTACGAGCGACTCGGCTTTTCGATCGAGCCGATCGACGACCGGCGCTATCAGGGCGTGAAGCACCGGGAGTGAGGACGATTCGGACGGATTCCTCGAGAACGGCCATCGACCGTCGGGACTCGGCCGTGAGATTCCCGCCGCAGTTTTATCACCGAGAACGTGGTACGTCGCCGCGCATGGACCTACGACGGATGCTCACCGGCGACCCGGCCAGGAGTTCGAAGATCTACCTGGCCATCGGCGTCGTCTCGCTCGCGAAGGCGCTCGCGCTCAGAAACGACTCGACGCGGTTCAAACGGGAACTGCTCGACGCCGGCCTCTTCATCGGCGCCGGACTGGCGTTGCGGCGGTACGGCAAGATGAAAGCCGAGAAGCAACAGCAACTGCGCGAACAGCTGCCGAGTTGGATCGCCGGCGGCGACGAATCGTCGACGAGGGTCCCGACCTCGGCGATTCGCGCCGAGGCGAAACGCCGCCTCGGGAGCGAACCCGAGCCCGAACCGACGCTCACCGACCGCGCGCTGAACGCGATTTCGGGCCGGTAAGGGACCGGTTTTCGATTATTTCTGGGTCGGTTCTCGGCTCGAATCGATCCGATTCCACGCCGCTCCGAGAAGGTGCTGGGAGAGCGGCTCGTCTCGAGGTCGTGGTCGCCGATTCACCGACGGCCTTCGGTTCGGATCGACGTGGAATCCGACACGGGCTCGAGTTCGGCCGTGAAGTGGCGAATTTCGGGCATCTCGGGGTCGGTCACCAGTCGCAGTCCCGAGGCCTCCTCGCGACGCTCGAGGGCCGCTCGAGCCGTTTCGGCGACGTGTTCGAAGTGCTCGCGGTGGTAGGTTCGCCGCGGGACCGCGAGTCGGACCAGTTCCGGTCGGTCGGCGTCGGGAAAGGCGAAACTGCCGAGTTCGACACCGCGGACGCCGCCCTCGCGGTAGAGTTCGCAGACGAGCGCCTGACCGGGGAACTCCGCCGGCGGGATCTCGGGGTAGAACGACTCGGCGTCGAGGTAGACCGCGTGGCCCCCGGGCGGCGTGACTATCGGAACGCCGGCCTCCTCGAGCAGCGCCGCCAGGGTGCGGACGCTCTCGACTCGGTCCTCGACGTACCCCGGTTCGACCGCCTCCCGGAGGCCGACGGCCATGGCTGCGACGTCCCGGCCGGACATGCCGCCGTAGGTCGGGAACCCCTCGTAGAGGATGGCCCGCGCCTTACAGCGCTCGACGAGGTCGGGATCAGCCGTCGCGACGAAGCCGCCGGCGTTCGCGAGGGCGTCCTTCTTCCCGCTCATGACGACCGCGTCCGCGTACCCGAGCTGCTCGCGGGCGATCTCGGCGACCGACCGGCCCTCGAATTCGGGCTCGCGCTCCCGGACGAAGTGGGCGTTCTCCGCGAACCGACAGGCGTCGATCACGAACGTCGCGTCGATCTCGTCGGCGAACTCGGCCACCCGCCGCGTATTTTCGACGCTCACCGGTTGGCCCGCCGCGGAGTTGTTCGTGATCGTCAGGATCACGAGCGGGACGCGGTCGGCGCCCACGTCCTCGACGACCTCCCACCCGCGCTCGAGCGAGAAGTTCCCCTTGAACGGCTCGTCGGCGTCGAGGTCGCGGGCGGTCTCGTCGGGACAGTCGACCGCGTCGGCCCCCTGATTCGCGACGTGCGCACGGGTCGTGTCGAAGTGGGTGTTGTTCAGGGCGACGTCGCCCTCCGAGAGGAGCGCGCCGTAGAGGACGTTCTCGGCGCCCCGGCCCTGGTGGGTCGGGATCACCCGGGAGAAGCCCATCACCTCCTCGACGGCCGACTCGAGTTCCGTGAAACTCCGGGATCCCGCGTAGGACTCGTCGCCGCGCATGAGGGCGGCCCACTGCCGGTCGCTCATGGCGCCGGTTCCGCTGTCGGTCAGCAGGTCGACGAACACCTCCTCGGCGTCGATGTTGAAGACGTTGTAGCCGGCCCCCTCGAGGGCTCGTTCGCGACGCTCCCGCGAGGGAAGGCGGATCCGTTCGACCGTTCGCGATTTGTACGCGACCATGGGCCGTAGACGGCTCCGTTCGTGATCAATTCGATCGAGGACTCCTGTACGTCGACGCCCCGACGTGGCCGGCGACGGACGAATCGGTCCGCCGTCGGACGGGATCGGGGCGGAACGCGAGAAGGGGGTTACTCGCCGGTACCGCCAGTACCGAAGGCGTCGTTCGTGATCCTCGTCGGCGTCGGATCCGGGCCGACCAACTCGGGCCCGCCGGCGCCGTCGTCGTCGGTCACGGACGTCGATTCGTCGCGCGCGTCACCGACCGATTCGGACGAGTTCGAGCCCACCGAATCGTGCGAGTCCGGGCCCGAACTGGCGGTGTCGGCGGACTCGAGGTCGGAAGCCGGCCCCGTCGAGGATCGCTCGAGGGAGACGGCCTCGACCGCGACGTCGACCGCCGAGCCGTCGTCCGGGAGGACGTCGACCGTCGGGTCGGTCTCGAACACCGCGTCGAAGGCGTCGGACGGGTCGGCGTCGGCTTCCTCCGGGTCGCGCGCCACGTCGACCCAATCGAACGCGGTCGAGTCCGACGCCGTCGATCCGTCGGCGGCGTCGACCGAGTCGGCCGGACCCGGGTCCGCCCGCTCGTTCGCATTCGACACCGCCGAGAGGCGTTTCGAGGCCCGATCGAGGTCCGAGAACAGCTCCGCGGCGGTCACGTCGTCGGCGTCGACGCGGTCGTCGGGGACGACGTCGTGCCTGCCGGAGGCGTCAGAATCGGATTCGGCGTCGCCGCGCGCTTGGTCGTCCGCGATCGCGAGGATGTCGTCCGGGTCGTCGCCCCCGAACGCCTCGAGCACCGCGTCGGGATCGGGGTCGACGTCCTGAAAGACCTCCCTGCCGCTCGAGTTCGTGCTCATACCGTCGGCTCCCACGAAGGTACCCTTCGTTACGCACCGATTACCGGCCGTCGCGGGGCGCGCAGGTGGGTCGTACCGAGTCCGCGCTCGGACCCAGTACGATCGGATCGGGGGCTGTAGCTGGGGGTAGCGTGCAAAACCGAAGGAGACGAGCCGCGAGTCGGGGCGGAGCGGGAGCGGATCCGACGTCCGATCGGACTCGAGGACCGGACGCGTGGGTCGGCGAGTCTGATGCGCACGAACACGAACGGACGCAGAACGGAATCGAGCGTCGAGACGCGGGTTCCGACGCTCAGAAGAGGTCCTGGGTGATCTCGAGGGTGTCCTCGCCGTCGTCCCAGTCGACGAAGAGGGCGACGCTGGTCGCGCTCGTGATGATGTCGTGGAGGTTGATCCGCGCGTCGGCGATCGGATTGACGATGTCGCTGATGATCCCCGGCTGGTTGGGGAGTTCGCCGCCGGTGACGCGGACGACCGCGAGCGGTTCGTCGACGGTGACGCTCGAGAGTTCGTCGCGGGCGACGACCTCGCGGTGGAGGATGTTCTCGGCGCGCTCGGCCTCGTCGACGTCGACGTAGAACGTGACGGTGTCGAGGCCGCTGGCGACGGCGTCGATGTTGATCTCGCTCTCGCCGAGCGCCGCGGAGAGCGACTGGAAGACGCCGGGCTGGTTCCGGATCGCGCGGCCCGCGACGGTGATGCAGGCCAGCGGTTGCTCGCGCAGGTCGACGAGGTTCTGGAACTCGCCCTCGATGCTCGTCCCGCCCGAGAGGAGGTCGCCGTGCTGGTAGTGGACGACCCGGACGGTGAGATCGCCCTCCTTGTAGGAGAGGGCCGAGGGAGCGACGACTTCGGCGCCGCGGAACGAGAGGTTGCGCAGTTCGTCGACGGAGATCTCGCCGACGTTACGCGCGCCCTCGACGACGTTCGGGTCGCCGGTCATGACGCCCTCGACGTCGGTGACGATGACGACCTCGTCGGCGTCCATGTACTTGCCCAGCATGACGGCCGTGGTGTCGCTGCCGCCGCGGCCGAGCGTCGTGATCGAGCCGTCGGGGCCCTCCGCGAGGAAGCCGGTGATGACCGGGACTGCGTCGTCCAGCGTGTCGGCGACCTCGAGGGCCCGCCGCCGGGTCTCCTCGACGTCGACCTCGCCGTACTCGTCGGTGATGACCGGCCAGTCCTCGCCGCCGGGTTCGAGGAACCGGGCGTCGACGCCCCGGGCCGAGAGGGCCGCCTTGAGCATGCGGACGGAGGTCCGCTCGCCCATACTGACGATCTGAGCCTGGTCACGCTCGTCGGTGTCGAACGTGATCTCGTCGAGGAGGTCGTCCGTGGTCGACCCCATCGCGCTCGCGACGACGGCGATCTGGTGGCCGTCCTCGACGGCGGCGGCGACCGAGTCGGCCGCGCGGTTGATCCGGTCGCCGCTGCCGAGACTCGTACCGCCGAACTTCGCCACTACGCGCATACCGCCACCTCGTGACTGCTGTGAGTGCCGCACGTGAGACTCATACTCCCATGGTTACCACAGGGGGCAGATAACTGTGTCCCATCGGTCCCACTTTTAGCCGTCCCGACGAACGCCGGCACCGGCCCTCGAGGCGCCCGTTTCGACCGGCGGCCGCGCGGCCGTCCGATCCGAAGACCGTCCGCCGATCGAACGGTCCCGAACGCCCGCCGGTCGACCCGCGCGCGCCGCCAGGCGGGATTTATGTTCGTGGGTGCCATTACCACACGCTGATGAACGTACGGGATGCGCTCGAGGCCGACGCCGACGCGCTGGCGTCGATCGCCGACTCGCCGACCGACGTAATGCGGAATCTCGTCCACGACCGGACCGTGCGCGTCGCCGAGGACGGCACCGACGCCGACGGGCCCGGTCAGCCCGTCGACGAATCGGACCGATCCCGGTACGGCAGCTCGAGTCGCGACGACCTGCTCGGATTCGTCAGCTTCGACGCGAACGACGACACCGTCCACGTCACGCAGATCGGCGGCTCGGACGACGCCTGCAGGCGGCTGCTCGCCGAACCCGTCCGGTTCGCGGAGTCGGAATCGATGGCCGTCGAACTGCTCGTCTCCCCGGACAACGAGTCGGTCAAAGGCGCCGCCGAGGACCTCGGCTTCGATCGAGACGGCTACGGCCCCCGGTTCGACGGCGCGCGAACGGAGCGGTTCCGACTCGATCCCTGAAGATCCCACGCCAGAAATCATCCGTGGTCGATCGAAACAGGCGACCGCCCGTCCGCGATTCGTCGCGGTTCCGACGCCCCGCTCGGAGCGGACCACCCGTATGGTCGGCTCGAGGGAGACGTTCGAGCCGGATCACCGCCGTCGAACGCGGCGAGCGACGGCCCTAGCTGAACTTCTGGACGGTGACGTCGAGCGTGTCGAGGTCGACGATGGGCGCGTAGCCCGAGTCGGGGTCGATGTTGACGCTCTTCTGGAAGTCGGTCTGGGCCTGCCAGCAGCCCGAATTGATCGCGAGCACGTTGTGGTACTTCCCGAAGCCGAGCTTGTGGACGTGGCCGGTGTGGAAGATGTCGGGAACCTCCTCGATGACGAGGTAATCGCGCTCCTCGGGGGCGAGGCGGGTGTGGCCCCCGAACTGCGGGGCGACGTGGCGCTTCTTGAGCAACTGGTACATCGCCTTGTGAGGCTCGTCGTAGCTGGCCTTCTCCGCGGGGAGTTCGGCGATCACCTCGTCGAGGGAGACGCCGTGGTACATCAGCACCGAGACGCCCTCGATCGTCACCGTCGAGGGGTTGCTCACGATCCGGGGGTCGTGGGCTGACATGATCCCCCTGAGGTTCTCGTCGAATCCCGGCTGGGGTTCGGCGAGGCGCACCGCGTCGTGGTTGCCGGGGATCATGACGATCTCGAGGTCGCCCGGGACGAGTTTGAGGTACTCGTTGAACGCCTCGTACTGGTCGTAGATGTCGACGATGTCGAGTTCCTCGTCCTGGTTCGGGTAGACGCCGACGCCCTCGACCATGTCGCCGGCGATCAGCAGGTACTCGACGTGCTGGGCCTCCTCGGTGTGGAGCCAGTCGGCGAAGGCGGTCCAGGCGTCGTGCATGAACTCCTGGCTGCCGACGTGGACGTCGCTGATGAGCGCCGCCTGCACGTGGCGGTCGGCCGTCGACGGCTGGTGGGTCCGGGGGACGTCCGGGAAGTACATCGAGTCGACGAAGGCGATCCCCGCGTCGTCCGAGAGCGTCCCCTCCATCGCGAGCACCTCGTCGCAGAGTAACTCCTCGACGAGGTCGACGTACTCGCGATCTTTCATCACCAGCCACGGAAAGGTGCCCGTGGCGTCCTCGAGTTCGATCAGCCAGTGACCGTTGGCCGTCGACCGTACGTCGTTCACGAGGCCGACCATTCCCACCTCGCTCCCGCCCGGCATCGCCTGGATGGACGTCGCTGGACGGTGGTTGACCCTGCCCTTGAGCTTCGAGCCGAGTCGCTCGAGTCGGTCGCGGAAGACGGCGACGAAGTCGGAGTACTCGCCCGTTCCCGTGCTCTCGCCGGTCATGTCGCCGACGATCTCGAGCGACCGCTCCCCCGGATCGGACGACCGACGCGCCGCCGATCGCCCGCCGTTCGAGTCGACCGAACTGGCGTTCGAACCGGCCGAACGAGACCCCTCCGTTTCAACTGGAGCAGTCCCACCGTCGTCACCCCGTTCGATCGACTGCGTTCCAGTTGAAACGGAGGGGTCACTGGTCTCGGAATCGGTCGAATCCGTCGGGTGAGCGCCGTCGAGCGCCGAGCGCACGTGTTCGGACCGGACGACGAGCGTCCCCTCGGGGACCACGTCGACGACCCGCTCGAGCGCCGTTCCGGGATCGTCCGCGGCCGCGATCAACGTCACCGCCTCCCGCTCCGCGTTGTAGCCGCGGTTCGTCAGTTCGCTCACGATCCGGGCGGGTCCCTCGAGTGGCACACCCTTCGCATTCGCGAGCGACGAAAAAAGGGTGGCGATGGTCGTCGGCGGAGGAGATCGATCGTCCCGACCCGACCGACGGCGCGGACCGGTCGACTCGAGGTCGGCGTGGGGTTCGGCCGGTAGGGCGAACGGAAAGTTGATTGGCGGGCCCGGCAAAACGAGGGTGCAATGAGCGATCCCGATGCCGATTCCGACGCCGACGGGATCTCGATGGACGACCGCGACGGATCGGGATCCGATCCCGACGCGTCCTCGGATCACGGTTCCCACTCCTCCGGCGATTCCGCCCCACCCTCCGACGGATTCGCCGGGCCCTCCGATTCCGCCTCCTCGACCGATCGGGCCGGTTCAGCCGACGCCGACGCCCCCCGTCGAGTCGACGGCGGCGAACGCACCGAGTCCGGAACCGGCGGGCGCGATCGGGTCACCATCGAGGACGACGGCGTCGTTCGCTGGTTCCTGAAGACGAACGACGGAACGATCGTCCTGTTGCGCGACGTGCTGAGCAGCGTGGCGATCGTGGCCGTAATCGGCCTCCTGCTGTTCGCCGTCAGCGGCGTCTGGCCCCCGCTGGTCGCCGTCGAGAGCGGGAGCATGGAGCCGAACATGGAGCGAGGCGACCTCATCTTCGTCGTCGACGAGGATCGGTACGCGGGCGACGGCGCGGCGGCGGGTACCGGCATCGTCACCGCAGCCACCGGCGAGGACTCCGGCTACGAGAAGTTCGGCGGCGACGGCGACGTGATCATCTTTCAGCCGAACGGAAACGATCGGGCGACGCCGGTGATCCACCGCGCGCAGTACCACGTCGAGGCTGGCGACAACTGGGTCGAGCGCGCGGATTCCGACGTCGTTCGCGGCGCGAGCTGTTCCGACATCCAGACCTGCCCCGCCGAACACGACGGGTTCGTCACGAAAGGCGACGCGAACGACGGCTACGACCAGGACTTCCGCAACCAGGGGGCGGGTTCCGACGTCGTCAAGGACGAGTGGGTCACCGGCAAGGCGATGTTCCGGATCCCGTACCTCGGATACGTCCGCCTCGCCTTCGACGGCATGCTCGCGAACGCGGCGGCTCCGGGCCTCTGGTCGAGCCTCCCCCTCGGCCTCCTCGGCGTCACCAGCGCCGCCGTCGTGGCGGGGCGACGACCCGGCCGACCCTGACAAACGCCAAGGGCGGTACTGCAGTTGAGAGTTCTATCGCGACTACCACCCCGTCTTCTCTTGCGGACTCGCCGCACCGACAGACGGGCGCTGCTCGAGCCCAACCCGTCGAGTCGCCACTCTCGGGCGTTCACACCACCGAATTCGTTCCGTACGGAGCCCTGTCGGGCGATCGCGCTCCGAACTCGAGTCGAAATGGAGGGGTCACAATACGCGATTTCCCGGACGGAACGATGACGCGCCGAAGCGCTAAAACAAGGTAGTTCTCGAGACGTTCTGACGTGCCGATGAGATCGAACCAGCTCGACGGCGTCCGACCGAGCGGTCAGTTCTCGAACCGAGCCTGGACGAACGGCTGGACGTCGTCGATCTCGCTCAACCGCGAGTCGGAGAGGAGGACGGCCTCCGTCTCGTCGAGCGGGACCGAGAGGCTGATCTCCTTGGTCCGGCCGTAGCGCCCCTTCGAGACGACCACGGCGTTGACGATGCCGAGCATGTCCAGTTCGCTGATGAGGTCCGTTACCCGCCGCTGGGTGAGGATGTCGGCGTCGATCTCCTCGCAGAGGCGCTTGTAGATGTTGTACACCTCGCCCGTGTTGATGCTGTGGACGCCGTTCTTCTCGAGTGAGATGATCGCGAAGAGAACGAGCTTGCTCTGGGTGGGGAGGGTGCGGACGACCTCGACGACCCGGTCGAGTTCGATCTTGTCCTGCGCCTGCCGGACGTGCTCCTCGACGATCGTCTCGGCCTGGGCGCGCTCGGCCAGTTCGCCCGCGGTCCGCAGCAAGTCGAGCGCGCGACGGGCGTCGCCGTGTTCCTGGGCGGCGAAGGCCGCACACAGCGGGATGACGTCGTCGGACAGCGCACTCTCCTTGAACGCCACCTCGGAGCGGTGCTGGAGGATGTCCCGCAGCTGATTCGCGTCGTACGGCGGGAAGACGATCTCCTCCTCCCCGAGGCTGGACTTCACGCGCGGGTCGAGGAAGTCCGTGAACTTCAGGTCGTTCGAGATGCCGATGATCGAGACCCGCGAGTTCTGTAGCTCGGAGTTCATCCGCGAGAGGTTGTAGAGCGTATCGTCGCCGCTCTTCTCGACGAGTTTGTCGATCTCGTCGAGCATGATGACGACCACGCGCTCGGAGTAATCCACCGCCTCGAAGAAGACGCTGTAGACGCGATCGGTCGGCCATCCGGTCATCGGGACCTCCTCGAACGACTCCCTGTCCTCGCGCAGCGACTCGAGTCGCGACTCGACCTCCTCGACCGACGAGAACGGCGTCGACTCGAGCGGATGGTCCGCCGATCCCGGCCGATCGGACGGCGAAGCCGAATCGGACGGACCGGTCCCGTCCGGCTCCCCTCCTCGCTCGGTCGCATCGGGGGCGGCCCGTGATCCGTCACCGTCCCGAATCGACCCCTTCGTTTCGACTGGAGAATGGCCGGACGGCGAGTCGGCCGGGTCCTCGTCCGAGTCGATCACGCCCGACGTCCGGGACCCGGCGTTCGGATCGAAATCGGCGTCGACGCCGACCTCGTCGTCGGCGAGCGCGAGGTCGAACGGCGAGTCGTCGTGGTTCTCGTACTCCTCGACGGCTTCGACGAGCGACTCGAGCGAATCGATTCGATCGTCGATCACCCGCTCGTTTTCCTCGATGAACTTGTTCGCGAGCTGTGCGAGCACGCGGTACTGGGTGTCGGTCACCTCGCAGTTGATGTACTCGACCTCGCACGGGACGCTGTACTTCTGGGACGTGCTCTCGAGTTCCTTGCTCACGAACTTCGCGCTCGCGGTCTTTCCCGTTCCCGTCTTTCCGTATATGAGGATGTTCGAGGGGGTCTCACCCCTGAGCGCCGCGACCAGGATGGTCGCCATCTTGTTGATCTGATCGCTTCGATGGGGGAGTTCGTGGGGCGTGTACGACGGTCTGAGGACCTCCTTGTTCTCGAAAATCGGTTCGCCGCTGAGCAGATCGTCGAACAACCCCTGGTTCGAATCGCCACCGTCGCCGTCGGAGTCTAGATCGAGATCGGTTCCCTCGAGCGCGTTCGAGAACTCGTTCGTCCCGCCGAGGGAAACGTCTCGGCCGGAGCCGCCGACGTCTCGACCTGACCCGCTCGTCTCTGGATTGTCGTCGGACATTCGTCGTACGTATACCCCCTTGTTTCACCTGGAGCCCGAACCTCGAAACCGCGCAAATAAGCCGTAACACGGCCGTAGAAGCCCGTATTAGGATCGGCGTTTCACGATTCGGGTCCAGTTGATGCAAACGAACCAGAGGAATAGCTGACTATTAAATTTGTCTCTTCACTGCGCCGGTTGAGGAACCCTGACGTCGCTAAACGGGATCGTACTGCGTAAAAAAGATTGCTAGTCAGCACCCTAAATCGGTGGTGTACGGGCCACGCTCGCGCGTTCATCGAGAACGAGTTGTGGCGACTATCAGTGTTTCCGATCGGGGTCTGAAATGGTCGAGCGGGGGAACCCACGGACGCCTCGAGAGGGTGGTCTGGTTCGACTCGAGCAGTCGGTCCACTCGACGGACGTCCCACGGTGTCGACGACCGTCGACTCACCTCGTGGGACCGAACCCGATCGGACGACTGCCACGGATCGAACGAGAACGACTATCGCCGTCGACCGTCCTTCAGGGGAAACGAAGGGGTTCGTCGACTCGCTCGAGCGGAACGGGCCCCAAAAGTCGGATGGAACCACTGATTTTTATGTGTATCTAACGCACACGCGTAGTGAGCATCGAACGGGAAGCGTGGGACCGAAACGAAACGGTACGGGCGGACCGGAACACTTCCGCTCCACAGACGGTACTCGGAAAGAGAGAGAGAACGAGACGACACGGACCTGAGCCGCCCGATAGGGAGGGTACCGACAGTGACGAAACGGAGTCGGTTCGATTTCGGGGCCGCGAACGGGTGGAGTTTCGCGTGGAAGACGAGAGCTTGGGGTGACCGACGATATCGAGCGAAACGGCTAGGTGATGGACATCGAACGCCGGGAACTTGGATATCGAACGCCGGGACCTCGAGTCCGGCGGCGTCCGGTCGAGGATTGCCGTCCCGTTTCGGAAATCGACGTCGATGTGCTCCTACGGAATTCTCGAACGGACGGATTGAAACCGCCCACCGTCGAGGTTCCGACGAACGGATACGCGAGCGATGAGAGAGTGCGAAGGTGTGGGAGTGCTGCGGTGAGAGAACGCCGACGCGCGCAGGGAGTTCCAACGTCTCGGCGTGTTCCCCACCGTTTCGACTCGAGAAACGTGCGATGCTACTCGACGACCGGTCGGTGGAACAATCGATCGAATACTCATGCCCGCCGCTCGAGAATTGTGTTAAGAAATAGCCATGAGACCGTCGTTATCGCCAGCGCGATCGCGAATCGGCTCTGATGAAAGATAGTCGAGACGTTTTCCGAACCCCCCACCCCTTCGTTTCAACTGGAGCCGGACGAGAGAGGGGGTGGGGGTACGGGGGACTATAGAGTGGCAAGTTATAAGTCAGTAGAGTAGAAACAATATCCGCAACACTAGCAAAAGAAGGTTTTTCCTAGAAGATAGGAGATATATTACTAGAAGTTACTAGAAACATCGCGGTTCGAGGCTTCAGTTACTAGACTTCCCGATTTCCGTTAGATCGGGCGTCGAACCGCTTCTCGCTTCCATCCGAACGGAAATTCCCCCTCCGACAGGATCTCTTCTACCAACTCACGTTCGCCACCCACGCACCACCCTGTTCGCTCTCCAGTTGAAACGGAGGGGTGGGGGTGGTTCGACATCCGATACTAGCACCATCTAGTCAATTATATCGAGCGCCAGCGAGGCGAACTCCTAGAACTGCCGGCCGTTCTAGCGTGAGCTCGAGGAGGACGACCAATTGCCCGTTCTACGACGACCAACTCGTCCATCGGACGGTCGTCGACCGCTTGACGATCGTTCCAGATCCCCGCGTGTTCCACTGCACCGCTCTTTTGCCCCTCGAGGATGCTTCTCGACACCTGGCACGACGATCGACCGATTCATTCCACACGAAACGAGGGGGTTGCTATTCCGCCAGTTCACACTTCTGCACGGGCATTCACCGTCGCACTTCCGTTCGAACGAGCCTGTTCTCCGCTCCGTTCGTATATCGACCGACCTGATCTATACCAGAATCGGATCGAACGATACTAGTTCACTGCTGTTGAATTGTTAACACGTTTGACGTAGGCTTAAGTGAGTTCGGTTCAGTAGTACGCGCAGACACACCCCGTGTGCAGGAGGCCCTAACGTATGGGATTGTTCACAGAACTCAAAGATAGTATCTCTCGGGTTACGGACCGCCTGTTCTCCGAACAGGAACCCAAACGAATCGGTATCTATGGTCCGCCAAATGCAGGAAAGACGACGCTCGCGAACCGGATCGCTCGCGACTGGACCGGTGACGCCATCGGGACGGAGAGCCACATCCCCCACGAGACGCGACGCGCGCGAAGAAAAGAAAACGTCGAGATCGAACGGAACGGGAAGTCGGTCACGATCGACATCGTCGACACGCCCGGCGTGACGACGAAGGTGGACTACGAGGAGTTCACCGACGAGATGGGGAAGGACGACGCTATCCGTCGGTCCCGCGAGGCCACCGAGGGCGTCGCCGAGGCGATGCACTGGCTTCGCGAGGACGTCGACGGCGTCATCTACGTTCTCGACAGCGCCGAGGATCCTATCACCCAGGTCAACACGATGCTGATCGGCATCATCGAGTCCCGCGACCTGCCGGTGTTGATCTTCGCGAACAAGATCGACCTCGAGGAGTCGAGCATCAAGCGAATCGAGGACGCGTTCCCGCAACACAAGACCGTCCCGCTCTCGGCCAAAGAGGGCGAGAACATGGACGAAGTGTACGATAGCATCGCGGAATACTTCGCGTGAGATCCATGCCGAAAGCTACCAACGCCGACGACGGCGAGCGGTCGGAGGGCGTTCAGATCGATCTCATCAGCGGCGAACGGATGGACGAGCTGGCCAGCATGGAGAAGATCCGGATGATCTTAGACGGCGTCCACGACGGGAACATCGTCATCCTCGAGGAGGGGCTGACCCCCGACGAGGAGAGCAAGCTGATAGAGGTGACGATGGCCGAGATCAGCCCCGACGAATTCAACGGGATCGAGATCGAGACCTACCCCAAATCGAGCACGCGCGATTCCTCGCTACTGGGGCGGATCATGGGCTCCGACGAGTCGACGGCGAAGCTGACGGTGATCGGCCCGGCGAACCAGATCGAAACGCTCCACAAGGATGAAACCCTGATCAGCGCCCTCGTATCCCGAAACTAACCGATCACACAATGCCACACCAGTGTACGAACTGCGGCCGCACGTTCCCCGACGGCTCGAAGGAGATGCTCTCGGGGTGTCCCGACTGCGGCGGCAACAAGTTTCAGTTCGCCCCCTCGTCGACAGCAAGTTCGTCGACGTCGTCGGGATCGGCGGACTCCGTGTCGTCGGGACAGGCGACGTCCGAATCGACCGGATCGTCGGCTGCGACGCCACCGAACTCGCGGTCGGACGACCGGGACCGGTCGTCGACCGCTCCGTCCGATTCGGCTACCCGAACCGGCAGACCGTCGGATGCGACGGAATCCACTCGAGCGGGCGATTCGTCCGACGACGCCCGGGAACGCTCGTGGCCCGAACACGGTCGCAGACCGCCGGAGCGAGAGCGTTCTTCGTCGTCGACGGAGTTCTCCGAGTGGCCCGACACGGCCCGACGGCCCGACGATCGGTCCGCGGCCGCGCGTACCAAAGCCGGATCCGACTCCCGATCGTCCGAATCGACCACGACCGACCGAACCGGTGCGAACGCGGAGAACGACTCGAGCGGTGCTCGCGCCGAAATCGCCACCTCGTCCGAGGACCCGGTCGACGACCGAACCGGCGGTGAGCGCGCCACGTCTCGATCGGCCGGGTCCGATCGACCCGCCGCACCCACGAACGCGGTGACGGCCGACTCGGAGAACTCCGCCCAGGCGAACGCTCGGGCCGACGTCGTCTCCGACGACGAGTTGCCGCCCGCTCACGAATCGCCGGCGCTTTCCGACGCACCGCCCGAACACGGCCGGGTCGTCAGCGAACCCACTGGCGAGCAACCCTCGCTCGAGGACCTTCGCGAGGAACTCAACCAGCAGTTCGAGAGCATCAAGATCCTCAGTCCGGGCCAGTACGAACTGAACCTGATGGAGCTCTACGATCGAGACGAGTACATCATCTCGCTCCAGGAGGACGGTCGGTACGTGATCGACGTTCCGGACTCGTGGCGAAACGGCGAGTGATCGCCGGAGTCGGCGTCGAACCGGTCCGACGCTTCCCGTCCGAGGACGATCGGGAACGAACTGTCTCCCGATTCCGATCACCGAGATCGGTTCGGCCGGCGACGTCTGAATCCGTCTCTTCCCGTTTCCTCGACCCCTTTACTTCGACTGCAAACACTCTTTCTATTCGACCACGTGCCGCTTCCGTACGATTTACGTCTCCACTAGAAACGGTGAATGTTTCGTTACCACTTGAAACAGTAACCTTCGTCGCAGCGACCCGGCCCAGGCGGCGACCGCTTCCGAACCCGTCCGAGTACATCGGCGTCGGGCAGACGGCGCCGTTCGACCCCTCGAGCAGCCGATCTCGCGGCTGAGATCCGACCAGAACGATCGGAGGTCGGACCAGAAAGATGGATTTAAGCGACGCCGACGAGACCCTCCGGGTATGAGCACTGCAACCAAAATCGTTCTCGCGACGGTCGGCGTATCGGGGCTGTTGTCGATTCTCCTCGTCGTCCAGTCGGTGTTCGCCTGAATCGCCCGATGTTCGACGCTCGGGACCTCTCGAGTCGAGTCGAGGCGGTCCGCGAGGAGCACGCACCGTCGACGCTCGTTTTCGACTGCGCTCGCGACTTCGAGACGCTTCCTCCCGCGCAGGCCGAGGATCTGGGTCTCGTCGTCGACTCCCTCTCACCGGCGACGTATCCGGACGAGTGGCTCCCCCCGGACGCCCCGCAACTCCTCCGTCGGTACGCCGGCACGGACTTCACGATCGGCATGCCCGGCGACGGGAGCGTCGTCTGGACCCGTCAGACGGAGCCGCCGGTCGTACTCGTGAAACCCCGCGTCCGGGGGTCGCCGAAATCGTTCGTCGACTTCCTGCTCGCCGAGGCGTTCGTCGAACTCGGCCTCGAGCCGTCGGTCCCCGAACACTTCCTCGGATTCTTCGAGGACGGGTACCGCGACCTCGACGCCGCGGTGCCGCTCGACGGAAACGCCACGTACCAGATCGCCGCGGCATTGTTCGACGGCTGGGTGGGCCTGCGGACCCGCGAAGTGTTCGCGACGTGGCACGACGACCACCCGGACCTCGCCGACGCGTGGCACGACGCGGATTCGAGACTCGAGGGGCGCGTCGCCGACCTTCCGCGCGCGATCGCCCGGGGGGAGACGGACGTCGCGGACGCGACGGAACTGGCCTGCGCCGCGATCAAACACGCGATCGAACTCCCCGCGCCGTTCGCCGCGCTCGAGACCGAGGCCTACCGCGACCACGGCGCCCCCTACGCGATTCGGTGGGCGGAGAAGACGTTCGACGCGCTCCTCGAGTGACTCGTTCGACTGAACGCTCGGGATCGCGTCGATTCGAGCGTAGAACCCGGTTCTGCTGTCTCGCGTAGAACGCCGCCTCGACCGTCGAGCTTAGAACGCCGCGTCGACCGTTCCGTCCTCGTCGAGGTCGATCACGCCGTCGAACAGGTCGACGAACGCCTCGACGACCGCGTCGTCGTGGACCTCCTCGGAGAGGTGAAAGAGGCCGATTGCGTCGTACTCCTCGAGCAGCGCGTAGATCCGTGTCACGGCCTCGAGCGCGTTCTCCTCGCCGGCGTAGTAGGCGAGCTCCGTGACCGAGTCGAAGCTGATGCGGCGTTTCCCCTCGTGGGCGTCGAGGAACCGTTCGATCTGGAGGACGATGCCGTCGATGTCGTCCGGGGCGGAGACGTAGTGAACGTGATCGCCCGAGCGGCGAGAGTAGCCCCGTTCGATGCTCAGGGTGTCGAGGATGTCGGCGCGGGACTCGTCGACGTCGTAGTACTCGAGTTTCTGTTTGACTTCGCGGGCGGTCGTCCGCGTGGAGACGACGAGGAAGCGGTCGGTGTCGGTCTTGAGAAAGTCGGTGTCGATCCGGTCGGTTTCACCGGTGCTCGGGTGCAACAGGAGAACGCCCGTGCCTCCGGGTACCGACTCCGGCGTCCCCTCGATCTCGAGCGAGTAGTCCATACTGACGAACGTCTTTGGGCACGGACTTAAGGGTGCGGATCTTTCCGTTTCGTCGGCGCTCGCCCCCGAGCGTGGTCGATCGAGGTCCTGCTCTCGAGTGGGGCCTCCGACGGCAGTAACGGGCCCGGTCGCTCTTCGAGCGTCGACGATCGGGAAGGGTGAAAATCGGGTGGGATGGGTGGGGTGACTCTCACCGGGGACGGCCAGTCGATCCGATGCCCACGGATTCGGTCTGGCGCTTCCCCTATCTCGTAGTATTTTAGGCAACCCTAAAAATCTATCGCTGTTCGCCTTCGGGGGGAGGCCCTCGTCGACGATGGGACGTAATACCGTCGGTCGACGGTCGCGCCGCGACCGACGCGCCGTGCGAACGGATTTTGTGTCCGGCCCCCCCTCTCCTCGAGCGATGAGCGTACGCGAGGAGTTCGACGAGTGGGCAACGAGCGGTCGCGACAGGGGAATGGAGGAACGCCACTGGCACACGGCGAAGGAGGCGCTGGCCCGGATGCCCGTCGAACCCGGCGACGTCGTTCTCGACCTCGGCTGCGGAAGCGGCTACGCGGGACGGGCCCTTCGCGATACCTACGACGCCGGCCGGGTGTACGGCCTCGACGGCGCCCCCGAGATGGCCCGCAACGCGCGAAGCTACACGGACGATCCGAACGTGGGCTACGTGGTCGGCGACTTCGGCGCCCTCCCGTTCGTGGACGACTCGATCGACCACGTTTGGACGATGGAAGCTTTCTACTACGCCGCTGACCCCCACGAGGCGCTCGCGGAAATCGCGCGCGTCCTCCGTCCGGGCGGCACGCTGTACTGTGCCGTCAACTATTACGAAGAGAACGTCCACTCCCACGAGTGGCAGGAGTTCATCTCGATCGAGATGACCCGCTGGAACCGCGAGCAGTACCGCGAGGCGTTCCGGACGGCCGGCCTCCACGTCGCGGAGCAGGACAACATCCCCGACCGCGAGATCACCATCCCTGCGGAAGCCGAGTTCCCGCTCGAGGACTGGGACACCCGCGAGGAGATGGTCGAGCGCTACCGTGAGTTCGGCACGCTGCTGACCGTGGGCGTGGCGCCGTAGTTCCGGACGACCTCCCGTCGCTCTCGACGGGGTCGAACGCGAACGAACGAAATCGAAATACGAATTCGAGTTTAGCTTTCGGCGCCCGTCCGCCCCGACGGAGCCAACCCCTTCATTTCTACTCGAGCCGTCAGATCGGCGGCGAGAGCGTCGAGCGGTTCACCTCACTCGAGTCGAAACGAACCCGATCCCCAGTTCGAGGTCGAACGCGTCTCGATCGGCGAAAATCCGTCGGCTCGAACGGCCTTGCAGTCGGACCGTTCTCGCCGACGAGTCCGGTGGACCAGGGCCGTCGGCACGACGAACGAGTTACCGATCGAACTCGGTCACGGACCAACGCCGATCATCGGCCGAACCTGAACCCCCGTCGATCACGACCGCGGGTCGACGCCGGTCACCGATCCACCCGTTCGCCGGCCGGGATCGCCACCTCGAGCCAGTTCTCCTCCGGGGGGAGCGGACAGTCGAAGGTGTCGCTGAACGCGCAAAACGGGGTGTACGCGAGGTTGAAGTCGAGTACGACCTCGTCGCCCGTCTCGAGGTCGCGCTCGGGTTCGAGTTCCATGTACCGGCCGCCCTCGTAGGTCTGCTGGCCGGTCGTCTTGTCCCTGAACGGGACGAACAGCGGCTGCTCGTTCGGGCTCTCCTGCTGGTAGGCGTGGAGTCCGAACGTCCCGCCGGTGAGCCCCTCGGCTTCGCGCTCGAGATCGAACTCGAGGGTGGCGACGCGGAGGTACCGCATCTCCCGACCCGCGGTGGTCTCGACGTAGACCGGCTCGGGGTCGTCGTGGACCTCGACCCTCGCGCGAACGCGGTAGTCGGGATCCGGTTCGAAGTAGGCGAGCCCGTCGAACGAGTCGCGCTCGTCCGGCGGGATCGGCGACTGGGGGTGCTCGGCGAAGAACTCGTCCTTCTCGGCGCGTTTCGACTCGAGTTCGTCGCGCCAGCGGTCGACGTCGATGGCGTCGGAATCGTCCATACCGATCGGAGACGGTCTACGTCCGAAGGCGTTGTGATCTTCGAGCCCGGTCGCCGTCGCGTTCGGGCTGCGAGATAGCGAACTCGTCGACTGTGTCGGCCCTCTCCGATCGACCATCGATGGTCGCGCCGGCGGTCGTCGCGACGAACGGATGGGGGCCACGGGTGCGTACCTCGCCGAGCGTCGAGCCGCGTTCGCGCCGCTGGCGAGTGGCGTCGGCCGCTCCGAGAAACGGTGACTGGGGCGAATACCGGTAACCGACGCGGATGCCGGGTCGCTACTCGACGATCGATTCGGCGATCGCGACCAGTTCGTCGGTCTCGAGGTCGCCGTTGACGGTGTACGTGAGGCCGTCGTCCTGCCACCGGACCGTCGCCGTTCCGAGATCGGGGGCCTCGCGAACGACCGCCTCGACGTCGTCGATCTCCACCGTCTCCCCGTCCTGCTCGAGGACGGACGCGGTGCCGGCCGCATCGCCGACGCTGACGGACAGGAACGTGCCGCTCTCGTCGGCGTACTGCTGGGTCGCGGTCGAGCCGTACATGTTCTCGGACGCGGTGACCGTCTCGAGGGTGAACTCCTCGGGGACGTCCGGCTCAGGGATCTCGAACGGAACGGCGCTCTCCGCCCCCTCGACGTCGTCGAACTGCTGGGGCTCGAAGTCGTTCGCGTCGTAGACCTCGGCGTCTTCCGGCGGTTCGAACGTGAACAGGTCGTCGTCTACCTCGGGATCGAAATCGATCTCCTCGAACTCGAGGGTGATCGTCAGGTCGCCGCCGATGGACGTCGTGGTCTCCTGTTTCAGCGGGTAGTGCGTCTCCTGGTCGATCAACATCGTCGTCGATTCGAACATCGCGTCGTCGCCGTCGGGCGTGAGCTCGAGGACGTAGACGTCGCGGTCGGCGATGGTGTCGGTTCCCTCGACCGACGCGGACACGTTGCCGTAGCCCACGTCCACGAGCGCGTCACCGAACGCGTCGAGGTCCTCGTCCCCGAACGCCAACTCCATAACGGACGCCTTGTTCGCGTCCTCGTCGTACATCCACGTCGTCGAGCCGTTGGCGACCATCACGTCGATCTCGTCGGGGTTGTCGCTCTCCAGCACTTCGGTTCGCATCTGGTCGGAGCCTCGGGCCCACACTTCCTGTTTCGTCTCCACGACCTCGTCGTCGGTAGCCATCGTTACCGTCTGAACGCCGTGGACGTTCTCCACGTTCGCGTCGGCTTCCAGGGCGTTCTCGAGCAACTCGTCTCCGTCGGGGAGTTCGTCGTCGGTATCGTCGTCTTCGTCGTCGCCTGACTCGTCGGTCAGGCCGACGCCGCCGAGGCAGCCGGTGGTAACGACCAGCAGAGTGAGGACCAGTACGGTCGCAATTCGTCGGTCAATCATACTTTCACAATCATTGGTTTATTAAATAGAAATAAAAACATTTCGGATATACTATACTACGTGGACCGGAGCGGCGGCGTTACTGCACCGTGACGTTATATGCGAAGCCGAGGCAACCGATCGGTGATGTCTCGACGACCCCACTCCGTCAACGCTATGGACGACCGACGATGAGTACGGGCAGCATGACGAACTGGCGGGCGGTCTTCGGTCACGACGAGCCCTACGACGAGCAGGTCGACGGCATCGAAACGGCCGTCGAAACCGCTCGAGACGGCGGCTACGCGGTCATCGAGGGCGCCTGCGGGACCGGGAAGACGATGATCGCCCTCACCGCGGGGATCGACCTCGTGCGCGACCCCGAGACCGACTTCGAGCGCGTGTTCGTGCTCACGAGCGTCAAACAGCAACTGCGCCAGTTCGAAGCGGACCTCGAGACGATCAACGCGACTCTCCCCGACGACTGGAATCCCGTCTCGGGGCTCACCCTCGTCGGAAAGGCCGACGTCTGCCCGTACAACCGCGAACGGGCGGCCGGATTCGACGACGGAACCGTCTACGACCGATGTGAAACCCTCCGAGACCGGACGCGCGACCTCACCGGCGAGGGCGGGGAGACGACCGCTGGGACGCTGGCCGCTCGCGCGCGACAGCAACAGACGGGGTTGGCCGACAGCGGCCGGCCGAACGCCGGCGCGCGCTTCCTCGAGACCGCCGGCGAACCGACGCCGTACCCGCCCGAAATTCCCGAGTACGATACGGGCGGTCCCGTCGGGAGCGAGGTGGAGTACTGCCCGTTCTACGCCCGCTACCTCGAGGACCTGCCGGACGACGGCGAGGGCGAGGCCGCAGAGGCCGTCCCGTTCGACTTCACCGAGACCGGCCTCGTCACCCCCGAGGAACTCGTGGCGCTCTCGGTCCGCCACGGCACCTGCCCCCACTCGGTGATGGGGGCCCTCCTCTCCCACGTCGAGGTCGTCATCGGAAACTACTACCACGCGTTCGACCCGACGACGATCGCCGCGTTCACGGGCGCCCTCCTCGACGAGTCGACCTTCGTCGTCTGCGACGAAGCCCACATGCTCGAGCCCCGGGTTCGCGACCTCGTCAGCGAGCGCGTCGCCGACACGACGCTCAGAGACGCCGAGACCGAACTTTCCCGGGTGATTCAGCCGGTGAAACTCGAACGCGAGGGTCGGCGAGCGACCGGCGGCTCGAAGACAGCCGACGCGGACCTCGTCAGGGCCGAACTCGCCGACACCGACGTCTCGTTCGACGAACTCGAGGCCACCCTCGAGTTCGTCCAGGACCTGCGGGGCGAACTCGACCGGCGGGTGCGGGCCCACCTCGACCGGGAGCACCCGGGGTGGAACGCGGACCTCGACGACATGACCGCCCTTCACGACGACGAGATTCCGCTCCGCGATCCGGCCGTCCCCGCCGAGGACGAGATCACCGAGTGGGCGCGGCGGGCGGGCTACCCCGACCCGACCTGGGTCCGCGCCGAGTCCGTCGGCGCCGTCGTCGCCCGGATTCTGAACGAGGCGGAGGACGAGGAACGATCTCGGGCGGCTCCCGCCGTCGGCCGCGTCCTCGGCGAGTGGTACCGCCGGGGCCACACGGATCACTTCCGCGAGATCGAACTCGAGCGGACGTGGAACGACACCGAACCGGCCGACTCCTGGCGGCGAGTTTACACGGCGAAATTCGCCCTGCACAACTGCGTCCCGAGCGACGCCATCGGCTCGCGCCTCGCCAGTTTCGGCGGCGGCATCCTCATGAGCGCCACCCTCGAGCCGATGGACGCGTTCACCGAGGTGACGGGCCTCGAGTACCTCGCGCGTGAGGAGGGCCGACCGGTGGTCGAACGACGCTACGGCCTGCACTTCCCCGAGGAGAACCGAGAGAGCTTCGCCGTCGCCGCGCCCAAATTCACGTACGACAACCGCGGTTCGCCAGGCGACGACAACCCCACGAGAACCGCCTACGCGGACGCGCTCGCGAAGATCGCTCGGCTCCCCGGAAACGTGCTCGTGGGGATGCCCAGTTACGCCGAAGCCGAGTGGGCCGCGGGCGCCCTCGAGGGGCGGATCGAGAAGCCGGTCCTGCTCGACGCCTCGAGCGGCGACGAGGCGACCCAGTCGCTGAAAGACGAGTTCTTCGCCGGCGAGGGGAAAGTGCTGGTGACGAGCCTCCGGGGGACGCTCACCGAGGGCGTCGACTACAAGGGTGACCGTCTCTCGGCCGCCGTGGTCTGCGGCGTTCCGATCGTGAACACCTCGAGCCCGCGAACGAAGGCGGTTCGTCGGGCGTACGACGACGAGTTCGGGGACGGATTCGAGTACGCGTTGACGGTTCCGGCGGTCAGAAAGGCCCGTCAGGCGATCGGCCGCGTGATTCGAAGCCCCGAGGACGTCGGCGTCCGCGTCCTGCTCGACGAGCGCTACGCCCGCGACAGCTGGGACTCCGTGCGTCCGTACCTGCCCGACGACGGGGAGTTCCAGCCCGTCAGCCTCGACATGCTCGGGATGGGTCTCGAGCGCTTCCGCTCGCGACTCGAGTGATCGAGAACGGAGCGAGGGTCGGGTCCGTACTCGCGAGCTGACGCCGGACCGAGCGCAGCGAGCACCGATGCGCCCCGTCCGCTTACGGCGAGCGCGCGTCGACGGTTCGTCGCCGGCGGATCCGCGCTTTGATCTCGCTGCTCGAGAGTACCTCCCCGTCTCGCGGCTCGCGCGGACCCGCTCGCTCGACGCGACAGTCGATTCCCCAGGACTCGAGCATCGACTCGACCTCCCGTTCGTCGTGGTGCTGGTCGTAGCCCAGGACGAGCACGTCGGGATCGATCCGCCGAATCGGGACCGAGAAGTCGGACGGGTGGCCGAGGTGGACCTCGTCGACGACCTCGAGCGCGGCGACGGTATCTCGGCGCTGGCGGTCGGGGAGAACGGGCGTCGGCTTGTGGGTAACCGACTCGCGGCGAGCGACGACCACGTGCAGTTCGGACCCGAAGGTGGCGGCCTCCTCGAGGTAGTGGACGTGGCCGGGGTGGAGGAGGTCGAACGTTCCCTGGGCGACGACGCGGACCGGATCGGAGTCGAAGCAGGAGTCGTCGCCTCGGGTCGTCGCGGGGTCGTCGGCTCGAGTCGTATCCGCGCCGTCGGCGGTCATTCCGGCGTCGCCTCCGCGTGCGCTCCGACACTGGTTCCGGCCACCGTCACTTCGGCTTCGTCTTCGCGGACTTGATGGTGACGGTGCGGTCCGTCTCGGCGTACAGCGAGTAGAGGAGGACCGCGAAGCCGCCCGCCGTGAACGAACTCTGCAGGCTGACGCCGAGGGCCACGTCGCCGCCCAGCAGGTGGGCGAGGCCGCCGAGGATCGAGCCGACGATGATGAAGCCGAAGCCCACCGCGACGGCTCGCAGCGGCGGCGCCCCCGTCCGCCTGTAGGCGCGGAACGAAAGCAGCGCGACGGCCCCGCCGGTGATCAACGTGGCGGTGTTCGCTGCGGCGATGATCGCGGTGTACTCGTCCATGGTCGTCTCTCGGTTGCGGAGAGGCCGTCGGGACCGGCGCGGGAATCGGTCCGCGCCGGTCTCGACGGACCGCGCTCGAACTCGAGGGTATCTGCATCGGTTACTCACTTGAGTGGCGGTTTCCGTTCCCATGCCGAAAGAACGATCCCGAACCTGTTCGGATAGGGTGGCCGGGTCAGTTCGCCGTCGGGCGACGATCGACGACGCCGCGTTCGTCCGCCTCGAGGCGATCAGCCGCTCCCAACCGAAATCGCCGGTCACGCCTCGAGGGACGACTCCGGACCTCCCGCGAGGTCGTTTCAGGGGTTCGGCGGGGTTTTCTCACGCGGATCGGACGAGCCGGTCGAAGGGCCATCGACGGCTGACCGTCGTCGAGTCCGAACAGTTTTAGACTCACGACGAGACGCTCCACTGTGACTGCGAACCGCCGCTACGTGCTCGCCGGCGTGGTCCTCGCGCTCGGGCTCGTAACGGGTGTGATCCTCCTCGAGGTGCTCGGAACGATCACGCTCGCCCTGACGGTCGCGTACGTCCTCCTCCCGGTCGAGCGGTGGCTCGTCCGCCGGGGACTCTCCGAGTGGACGGCGTCGGCGTCGGCGACGTGCATCGGCTTTATGGGCGCCGTCGCCGTTTTCTCGCCCCTGTTCGTCGCGCTCTCGCTCCGACTCGAGGAGATGACCGAACTCGTCAGGGGGCTCCCGGCGGAGCTGTCGGTGACCGCCTTCGGCGGAACGATCACCGTCGAGACCGACGAGGTTCGGACCTACGCGGTGGACGTCATTCAGGACGTCGGTCTCTCGATCGCCGCCGAGCTACCGGTGCTCGCGATCAAGTTCACGCTGTTCGTCCTCCTCCTGTTCGCGATCATGTACAAGGGCGACGCCGCCGGTCGGGCCGCGATCGCGCCGGTTCCCATCGAGTACCGCGACGTGGTCTACGCGCTCGCTCGCCGGGCTCGCGAGACGTTGTACGCTATCTACGTCCTGCAGCTGGCGACGTCCGTGGCGACGCTGGCGGTCGCCTATCCGCTCTTCTGGGTGCTCGGTTACGACGCGGCGTTCGAACTCGCGATGATCGCCGGGATCCTCCAGTTTATCCCGATCCTGGGGCCGAGCATGCTCATCGCCCCAATCGCGATCTACCACGTCGCGGTCGGTGATCTAGTGGCGGGGGTCCTCGTCGCCGTCCTGGGCTTCGCCCTGATCGCATCGTTGCCGGACGTCGCGGTTCGCCCCCGCCTCGCCCGCCGATCCGCCAACCTGCCGGGGAGCCTCTACTTCGTGGGCTTCACCGGCGGTCTCTTCACCCTCGGGGCGATCGGCGTCGTCGTCGGCCCGCTCGTCGTCGCCGTCTTCGTCGAGGCCGTCGACCTCCTCGCCGACGAGGTGAACGCGAGCTACTCGTTCACGGACCACGTCGACGCCGCGACGGACGACGACGGTCCCGGCGATTCGAACGGGTACGTCGAGAGTGATTTCGACGGCGACGCTACCGACCCTGACGCCGACGACGGACCGCCGACCCTCGAGGCGGACGACGCCGCCCGAAGCGCCTCCGGCCCGTCCGCCTCGAACGACTGAGTCGCGCTCCCCCGCGACCGCCCGTCGCGCTTCCTACGACTGGCCGTCGCGGAGCCGCCAGGCCGACTCGCTCGCATCCACGGCCCGCGACCGGTGCCGGAGAGCGCCGCCCCGCGTTTTTTCGCGCCCGCCGTGCTTAGAACTAGCATGGTCCGGAAACGAACGCTCGTGAACGCGGTGATCGGGGCGGCGGTTTCCCTGCTCCTCTCGTTCATCCCGTTCTCGACGGTGCTCGGTGGTCTCGTCGCGGGCTTCCTCGAGGGGTCCGACGTCGGCGACGGCGCGGCCGCGGGGGCGCTCTCGGGGGCGATCGCGTTCCTGCCGATGGCGGCGTTCGCCTTCGCGATTCTCGCCTTCGTCGGCGTGGGCGTCGTCGCGAACGCGGTTCCCCTGAGCGGGCTGCTCGCGGTGATTCTGGTCGTCGCGTTCGTCACCACGATGATCTTCGCCTACACGGTCGGCCTCGCGCTGCTCGGCGGCGTCCTCGGGGTGATGGCCGCCGCCGAGTTCCCCCAGCACAGCCGCACCGCTCGCGAAACCCTCGGGATGGGGAGGGACGCCGAGACCGAGTACCGAACGGTCTCCGACGCGGAGTACCGGGCGGATCGTCGGACCGGGCCGGTAGACGATGATCGCACCGATTACGGGGTCCGCGATCGCCCCGAGGGCGAGGCAGACGAGCACCGCGAACCGGAGGGGGAGGCGACCGACCGGACCGAGTGATCGCTGCGAGCGCGCTCACTCGTACCTGAGCGCGTCGATCGGGTCCGTCCGCGCGGCGCGCCAGGCCGGGTACAGCCCCGAGGCGACGCCCACGACGATTCCGACGGCGACCGCGAGCGCGACGTACTCGTAGGGGTAGATCAGCGGCAGGTCGACGTACTGGACCCCGAGGTAGCCGCCGACCAGGCCGAGGCCGGTTCCCAGGATCGCGCCGACGACGCCGAGCACGATCGCCTCCGTCAGGAAGAGTCCGAGTACCTCCCTGTTCTGCGCGCCGACGGCTTTCATGATCCCGATCTCGCGGGTGCGCTCGGTCACCGACACCAGCATGATGTTCGCGATGCCGATCGAGCCGACCAGCAGCGAGATCGCGGCGATGCCGACGATGAAGTTCTGGAACAGGTCGAGCACGTCCTGCAACTGCTCGAGCAGCTCCGCGCTCGTCCGGAACGTCACCTCGAGGTCGTCGCCCATGAGCTCGCTCGCGTCCGACTCGTCGCTCTCCAGGTAGTCGATCGCGCTCTCGCGGGCGGCGTCGACGTCCGCCTCGTCGCTCGAGTGCGCCTCGATCACGACGGCGAGGAAGCGAGCCTGGTCGGCGCTTCCGTCCTGGCCACCGTCTCCCGCTCCGTCGGCCCCGTCGCCGTCTTCCGTCGTGTTGCCCTCGTCGCCGCCGTCATTTCCTCCGGGTTCCTCTCCGCCGATCGTCGACCCGACGAACTCCGTGTAGTAGGGATCGGTCGGGACGTACACCCGCGGGGAGGACTCGAACCCTTCGAACGGGCTGAGGCCGGCAGACGAGTCGGTGATCCCGACGACCTCGGCCGTCATCTCCTCGCCCCCGAGGAGGGTGATCGTCAGCTCGTCGCCGACGGTGAGGTTCTCTTCGAACATCCCCGCGGCGGCCGGGTTGACCACGGCCTCCCGCTCGCCGGCCTCGAACTGGCGCCCCTCGGCGATCTCCTCTTCGGGGACGTACGACGGCCCGGCGGCGACCAACCCCTCCGTCTGGGGTTGCGGTTCGCCCTCGTGGGCGAACGACTGGGTCTGCAGCGACGTGTAGCCGTAGGCGGCGTCGATCTCTTCGCGCTCCTCGAGCGCCTCGACGTCGTCCTGCGTGAACACCGGCTGGGCGCCGGCGAGCGGTCCCTCGTCGGTCTCCTCGGGCCCGGCCCAGCCGTAGACGTTTTGTCCCTCGTCCGGGCTGATGTCGCCGATAATCCCCGCTTGCAGGCTCGTCCCGAGCGTGACGAACGCGATCACCGCGGCCACGCCGATCACGATCCCGAGCGTCGTCAGCGCCGATCGGAGCTTGTGCCCCGCGATCGACCGCCAGGCCAGCCGGAGGTGCTCGAGCGGTCGCATCCGTCACTCCCCCGGGTCCGCGTCGGCGCGGACGTCTTCGCCGGACGGGTCGGATCCGAGCCCGGACCCGGACGGCGCCCGTCCCGGTTCGCCGAGTCGTTCGATCCGCTCGAGCTTCCCGTCGAGCAGGTGGACGACTCGACCCGCGCGCTCGGCGACGTGGCGCTCGTGGGTGACGACGATCATCGTCGCCCCGGCGTCGTGAAACTCGGCGAAGAGCTCGAGGATCCGGTCCTCGGTGTCGGTGTCGAGGTTGCCGGTCGGCTCGTCGGCGAGGACGATCGCCGGATCGTTCGCGAGCGCGCGGGCGAGCGCGACACGCTGACGCTGACCGCCCGAGAGCTCCTGGGGAAGGTGGTCCGTCCGGTCCCCGAGGCCGACGCGCTCGAGGAGGTCGCGGGCGCGCTCGCGCCGTTCGGCCCGCTCGACGTCCTGAAAGAGTTGGGGCAGGGCGACGTTCTCGAGGGCGGTCAGCCGGGGCATGAGGTTGAACGTCTGGAAGACGAAGCCGACCTCGGAGCCCCGGAGGTCGGTCCGCTCGCGGTCGTCGAGGTCGCTCACGTTGCGTCCGTCGACGACGACCGCGCCGTCCGTCGGCGTATCGAGACAGCCGATCAGGTTCATCAGCGTCGACTTCCCGGACCCGCTCGGGCCCATGATCGCGGTGTAGGAGCCCCGCGGGACCTCGAGGCTGACGCCGTCGATCGCGTGAACCGGTTCCGCCGTGTGGTACGTCTTGCGGACGTCTCGCAGTTCGACCGCGGCGTCCGCGCCGGTATCCGCGGTCGTATCCGCGTCCGTGGTTCCCATAGGGGTTCGTCCACAACGGCGCCGAAAAACGTTCGTGGCGGTGCCTCGATCTCCCCCAACCGAACGCCTTTGCCGCCGGCCGGCGAGTGGCCGGTAATGACGTGGGACACCGTTTCCCTCGACTGGAACGACGCCGAGACGGTCGCGACGCTCACGGTCGACCGCCCCGAGGCGCTCAACGCGTTGAACGTCGAGACCCTCGAGGCGATGGGCGAGGCGCTCGCGACCGCGGCCGACGGCGACGCGCGGGCGCTCGTGCTCACCGGCGCCGGCGACGACGCGTTCATCGCCGGGGCGGACATCAAATACATGAAGGACCTCTCGGTCGCGGAGGCCCAGGAGTGGGGCGAACTCGGCCACGGCGTCGCCGACGCGCTCGAGGCGTTCCCCGCGCCGACGATCGCCGCGGTCAACGGCTACGCCTTCGGGGGCGGCTGCGAGATGGCGATCGCCTGCGACCTCCGGGTCGCCGCCGAGTCGGCGATTATCGGCAACACGGAGATCGACCTCGGGATCATCCCCGGCTGGGGCGCGACACAGCGCCTCCCGGAACTCGTCGGCGACGAGGTCGCCCGGCGAATGATCTACCTCGGCGAGCGCCTCGACGCCGAGAGCGCGGCCGAGGTCGGCCTCTTCGGCAAGGTCGTCCCGGACGACGACCTCGAGGTGGTCGCCGCCGAACTCGCCGAACGGATCGCCGAGAAGCCGGCGGTCGCGATGCGCGCCGCCAAGCAGTCGCTCAACCAGCGCCTCGAGGGGTCGCAGGCGGCCGGCCTGGACTACGAGAAGCGGGCGTTCGCGAGCCTCTTCGGAACGCACGACCAGCGCGAGGGAATGGACGCGTTCGTCGAGGATCGAGAGCCCGAGTTCGAGTGACCGTCCGGGAATCGACGGCGCGGCGCGCCGATCGACGGATCGGCCGCCTCGAGCGCACCCGCGACGGCCGCCTCGAGATGCAACGTTTTTGCCGTCGCCGCACGCTCGTCCGCGTATGAAGACAGCGGGCGGCTCGGACGCGGCGAAGCGACGCGCGGGCGAGCGGGGGGCCGAGGAGGTCGAGGACGGCTTCGTCGTCGGCCTCGGAACCGGGTCGACGACCGCCTACGCTATCGAGGCGATCGGACGCGCGGCCGAGGACGGCCTCGAGGTGCGCGGGATTCCGACCTCGTTCCAGTCCCGGCAACTCGCGCTCGAGGTGGGCATCCCCCTCGCGAGCCTCGACGCGGTCGACGGGATCGACCTGGCGATCGACGGCGCCGACCAGGTGGACGACGACGGGAACCTGATCAAGGGCGGCGGCGCGGCTCACGCGCGTGAGAAAATCGTCGACTCGGCCGCCGACCGGTTCGTCGTCGTCGCCGATCCCTCGAAACGGACGGCGACGCTCGACCGGTCGGTGCCGCTCGAGGTGCTCCCCGACGCCCACACCGTCGTCGCCGACCGCGTTCGGGAACTCGAGGGCGACCCGACGCTCCGGGACGCCGAGCGGAAGGACGGCCCGGTCGTCACCGACAACGGCAACCTCGTGCTCGACTGCGTATTCGGCCGGATCGACGATCCCGACGCGCTCGCGACGGCGCTCTCGCGGATTCCGGGCGTCGTCGAACACGGCCTCTTCGTCGACCTCGCGGACGCGACGTACGTGGGAACGGACGACGGCGTGGACGCGCTCGAGTACTAGATCGTCCTATTCTCGCTCGAACTCGTCGGCAGTGGCGGACCCTGCACGACCGGAAAACAGCGCGACCGCCAGGTACACCGCGCCGATCAGGCGGGTCGCGGGCCCGACCCAGGATCGCACCTCGAGGTTCTCCGGATTCTCGTAGGCGATCCGCAGGCCGAACTCGAGCGCCGACCGGGGGGCCAGCGCCATGGCCGCGCCGAGGAGCGCGGTCGCGCTCCTGAGGGCGCCTCCGGCGGACCGATCTCCGCCGGGACGGCGAAGCAAAAGCCAGCAGAAGAGCAGGCCCTCGAGGCGGGCGGTCGCGAGCGTCCAGGGCCTGAGGCGACCCGTGGTCGGGTTCGCGAAGGCGATGCGTTCGGCGCGGTCGACGATCGCCCGCGGGGCGACGACGTGGAGCGCAGACAGGCCGAGGAGCAAGGTTCGGAGCATGGACGTGTGTAGGAGGCGTGTCGGCAAAAATCCGCGTACGGTGTGCTCGAGGGAGCGGGGAACCGACGGATCGCTCTAACGTGTGGACGACGGGTGGGAAATCGGTGCGATCGCGATCGACGGGGGTCAGGCTCGCAGCAGCGGCTTCGACGTCGACTCCTCGCCGGATCGTTCGGCGCGCGGTTCCGGTCGTTCCGCCTCCGCCGATCCGGTCGCCCGCGAGAGCAGCGCGACGGTGACGTACACGATCCCGAGCAGGCGCGCCGCGGGGACGACGTACGGCTTCCACTCGAGGTCGGCCGTGTTCTCGTAGACCATCGCCTGGCTGAGGACGATGATGGGCTGGGGAACAACCGCGAGGATCACGCCGCCGACGCCCAGCAGCGTGCTGGCGAGGGTCGAACTCTTCCGGCCTCGGGCGAGCAGCCAGACGAAGAGGAAGCCCTCGAGGCGGGCCATGGCGATCGCCCACGGCCGCAGTTGCGCCTCGTTCGGGTTCTCGAGGCCGATCAGTTCGCACGCGCGGATGATCGGGCGGGGTCTGGCAATCTCGACCAGCCCGAAGCCGATCAGCAGTTTCCGGAGCATGGGCGTCTCCGTTAACACCGTGGAGCGGCAAAAAACGCGGTCCCGGTCGGAACGAAGGACGCGCTCCGACGAGGGGCGTCGTCGCCGTTCCGTCATCGCACCGGGACGGACGGGACGAATGGACATCTTTTCAAGACCGTGCCGCCACGTGACGCGTGGAGACGAAGCGATGCCCGAGACATCCGACAGGAAAGACGACCACATCCGCATCATCGAGGAAGAAGACGTCGAAACGTCGGGGACGGGGTTCGAGGACGTCGAACTCGTCCACGAGGCCCTCCCCGAGATCCACCGCGACGAGATCGACACGAGCGCGACCCTGTTCGGACGCGAACTCGAGGCGCCGATCGTCATCGAGAGCATGACCGGCGGGCACCCGAACACGACGAAGATCAACCGCGCGCTCGCGGAGGCGGCCCAGGAGACGGGCATCGCGATGGGCGTCGGCAGCCAGCGCGCCGGCCTCGAACTCGACGACGAGGCCCTCATCGAGTCCTACACCGTCGTCCGCGACGTCGCCCCGGACGCGTTCCTCTACGGCAACGTCGGCGCCGCTCAACTGCTCGAGTACGACGTGGGCGACGTCGAGGAGGCCGTCGAGATGATCGACGCGGACGCGATGGCGATCCACCTGAACTTCCTCCAGGAGGCCGTCCAGCCCGAAGGCGACGTCGACGCTCGCGGTTGCCTCGCCGAGATCGAGCGCGTGGCCGACGAACTCAGCGTCCCCGTGATCGTCAAGGAGACGGGCAACGGCATCTCGCGGTCGACGGCCGAGCGCCTCTCCGAGGCGGGCGTCGACGCCATCGACGTCGCCGGTAAGGGCGGAACGACGTGGTCGGGCATCGAGTCCTACCGCGCGGCGGCCGTGGGGGCGACGCGCCAGGAGCACGTCGGCCGGTTGTTCCGCGCCTGGGGCGTCCCCACGGCGGTGAGCACGCTCGAGGCGGCGAGCGCCCACGATTGCGTGATCGCCAGCGGCGGCGTCCGCTCGGGGCTCGACGTCGCGAAGGCGATCGCCCTCGGCGCGAACGCGGGCGGCCTCGCGAAGCCGTTCCTCGCGCCGGCCGGCCAGGGAACTGAGGCGGTCGTCGACCTGATCGAGACGCTCGTCCTCGAGTTGACGACCGCGATGTTCGTCACCGGTTGCGCCTCGGTCGCGGACCTCCGACACGTCGATTACGTCGTCCTCGGGCGGACGAGGGAGTACCTCGAGGGTCGCGAAACCTCTCGCTGAACCGGTACCCGGTCCCGGTACGACCGGCGACGCACCTCAGTCGTCGACGCGAAGAAGGCGCGGCCTACGAACGCGATCGCTCGTCGGGCGATTCGGCGCAAAAAACGAAACGACTGTGCTGGCTCCTTACAGGTCGCGGGGCTGGACCGTCTTCCGGTCGTTCGCCTCCGCACGCCGGGCGGCGTCGTCGAGCAGTTCGGAAACTTCCTCGTCGAGTGCGTCGTAGAAGTCCGAGGCGACGTTCTTGTCATCGAGCGCTTCCTTCACAGCGGCTTTGACGATAAGGTCTGCCATACGGTATAGCGCTTCCCGTTTTCATATTATAAGTGTTGTGGTTACGACCATCGAAATCGGGGTTGTAGCCCCCAGTTCGCCCGTTTCGGCACCCGATTCCACCGGAAAGTATATCAGCGATGAAGTAGCGAAACCGAATCGATCGCCGGAATTCGGGGAATTCCCGCTCGCGCGCGCCCGTCGAGGGTCCTCGCGCGCACTTCGGGTCGACGGATTCGAGTACGTGCGACGAGAACGGTCGGGCATGCGCGAACTCCTCGAGGCCGTCGCCGACGGCGACCTCTCGCCGACGCAGGCGGAAGCCGAACTCAGGGGCTACGTGACCGACGACGCGGGTCGCTTCGACGCCGCCCGACGGCGCCGACGCGGCATTCCGGAGGCGATCCTCGCGGAAGGGAAGACGGCCGACCAGGTCGTCTCGCTCGCGACGAGCGCCCTCGAGGCGACCGAGCACGCGCTCGTCACCCGCGTCTCCGACGAGCAGGCGGCGCGACTCGAGTCGGACCTCCCCGACGCGATTCCCGACGCGACCGTCGACCGTCGGGGCACGACCGTCGTCGCTCGCACGCCGGCGTACGAGTCGCCGTCGCTCGAGGCCAGGATCGCGATCGTCACTGCGGGTACCGTCGACGGCCCGATCGCCGACGAGGCGCAAGTCGTCTGCGAGGACGCCGGCGCGACCGTCGACCGGGTCGACGACGTCGGCGTCGCCGCCCTCGATCGAATCCTCGACCAGCTCGAGCGACTTCGGAGGGCCGACGTCGTGATCGTCGCCGCGGGACGGGAGGGGGCGCTCCCGACGGTCGTCGCCGGCCTCGTGGACGCACCCGTCATCGGCCTCCCCGTCTCGAGCGGATACGGTCACGGTGGTGACGGCGAGGCCGCCCTCTCGGGGCTGCTCCAGTCCTGTACCGTCCTCTCGGTCGTCAACGTCGACGCGGGCTTCGTCGCCGGCGCCCAGGCGTCGCTGATCGCCCGGGCGATCGACGGCCGAGACGAAACTGGCTTGGGGTAGCGTAAAAAAATCCTTCCAGAGTAGGAAAACCTAGCAGTGTTTGGGTAAGACTATTTATTCGGTCTCCCCATAGTTCCACGTGCCGGTGAAAACCGGCGTGACCATGCCCAGGTGTAATCACTGCGACGCGCACGTGTCCGAGCGCTTTGCGCGCGTGTTCGCCGACGAGCACGGTGTGATCCACGCGTGTATCAACTGCTCGGCGAACGCTGGTATCGCCGAAGTCGCACGAGAACGCGCTCGAGGGGCCTGACCCGACCCGCGACTCGAGCACCGCGACGACCGACCACCCGACTCTGCCAGACGAGGTACTTTTCCGCACCCCGGTCGAACCGACGAGCGATGGCCAGGGTAGCCGACGAGTCCGACGCCGAAGCCGTAGACGAACGCGAATTCGACGCGGAGGGAGTCCACATCGTCTACGTGATCGAGTGCGCCGACGGAACGCTCTACACCGGCTACACGACCGACCTGGACCGCCGGATCGCCGAGCACAACGCCGGCGACGGTGCGAAGTACACCCGCGGTCGGACGCCGGTTCGCCTTCGTTACCGCGAGCGGTACGACTCGAAGTCCGAAGCGATGTCCCGCGAGTACGAGATCAAGCAACTCACGCGCGCGGAGAAAGAACGACTGATCGGCCTCGGGCGGGATCGCGACGGTTGACCGGCTTCGAGGGAGGGGACTATCGGTCGGGTTCGATCGGCCGAACCCAAAAATAGATGCTATATCGCACCAAATGTTGGATGAAATGAACGTCGATATCGTCGACGACCTCCGCCAGCCGGAGTACACCGGCGAGAACCGGTGTCTCCCGTGTGCGGTGGTGAACCTCGTCATCGCCGCGCTGTTGAGCTCCGTCGTCGCCCGCAAGTCTCGACTCGGCGGCGCGATCGCCCTCGGCGTGTCGATCGCGCTGATCTACCTCCGCGGCTACCTCGTCCCCGGGACGCCGACGCTCACGAAGCGCTACCTGCCGCCGGAGGTCCTGCGCTGGTTCGGCAAGGACCCCGAGGCCGACCTCGAGGTGGCGAGCGGACTCGGCGGCCCAACGGGTGTGGCCGTCGCGGGTGATGAGTCCGTCGACGACGACGGTACCGCAGCGGCCGCCGACGCGACGGTGGCGGCCGACGGGAGCGAGGATACCGTCGAGGACGGGGACGCGACCGAAACGGACCCCTCCGCGACCGTCGACCTCGAGGAATACTTCCTCGCCCACGAGGTGCTCGAGCCCTGCGCGGACGAGGACGATCTCTGTCTCACCGACTCGTTCGAGGCGGCCTGGTTCGAGGAGATCGAACCGCTGGCGTCGGAATCCGTCGAGGAGATCGACCCCGCGGAGATCGCCGCGGCGTTCGGTCTGGAAGACGTGCCGGGGTCGGAAGACGGCGATAGCGGTGCGGACGTGTCGGACGAGGGGGACACCGAATCGGACGCGGGCAAACCCCATGGCGTCGAACTCGACGAAGCGACGTACGAACTCGAGTCGACGGGCGAAGCGTACGTCCTCCGGGCCGACTCGCGACGCGTCGGTCACTGGCCGTCCCGCGCGGCGCTCGTCGCCGACGTCGCCGCCAGTCGCGTCCTCGAGGCGTGGGTGCCCGACTGGAACGAGTACGAGCCCCACGTCAAGGGGACGATCCTCAACAGCCTCCGGATGTTCCTCGAGACGTGCCCGACCGGCGGCGAGATCCGGATGGGCGAGGAGACCGTCGAGTCCTGTTGTACCTCCCACACGGTCGTCGCCGTCACCTGCGAGGAGACGGGCGAGCGGCTGTTCGAGCAGCGCGTCGACACCATCGACGCCGACGCGTGAATCGTCACCCCGACGGCGTCGGCTTTTTCGCGGCGGCCGCCGATGTGCGGAGTATGGAGACGGAGACGGAGACCGAGGCGCAGGCGATCAGGTTCGGGACCGACGGCTGGCGGGCGACGCTCGAGGAGTTCACCGAGCCGCGCGTTCGGATGGTCGGTCAGGCAGTCGCCTCCTTCCTCCGCGAGGAGGGCCTCGAGGCCCCAATCGCGATCGGCTACGACGCCCGCGAGACCTCCCGCGGGTTCGCCGAGGAGTTAGCCCGGGTCTGCTGTGCGAACGGCTTCGACGTGCTGCTATCCGAACGGGACCGACCGACGCCGCTCGTCGCTCACGCGATCGTCGACCGCGGCCTCTCCGGAGCGCTCGTCGTCACCGCCTCGCACAACCCGCCGGAGTACAACGGCGTGAAGTTCATCCCCGAGGACGGCGCGCCGGCTCTCCCCGAGGTGATGGACGCCGTCGCTGAGCACCTCGAAGCGCCCGCCCCCCTCCCCGAGTCCGAGCACGGCACCGTGCGCGAGGTCGACTTCGCCGAGCCGCACGCCGACCACGTCCTCGAGCTGGTCGCGGAGATTACCGGCGCCGACCCCGACCTCTCGGGCCTGACGGTCGCCTACGACGCGATGCACGGCAGCGGCCGCGACGCGACCGACGCCCTGCTCGAGCGCTCCGGCGCGAGCGTCGAGCGCCTCCGCTGCGAGCGCGACTCCGAGTTCGGCGGGTCCGCACCGGAACCGGCGCCGGAGAACCTCGAGCGGCTGATCGAGACCGTCACCGACGCCGGCGCCGAGGTGGCGCTGGGGATCGCGAACGACGGCGACGCTGATCGCATCGCCGTCGTCACGCCCGAGCGGGGCTACCTCGACGAGAACCTGTTCTTAGCCGCGCTCTACGACTACCTGCTCGAGGACGACGCCGGTCCGGCGATCCGGACGGTTTCGACGACGTACCTGATCGATCGCGTCGCCGAGGCTCACGGCGAGGAGGTTTACGAGGTTCCCGTCGGCTTCAAGTGGGTCGCGAAGGCGATGGCCGAGCGCGACGCGCTGGTCGGCGGCGAGGAGTCGGGCGGATTCACCGTCCGCGGCCACGTCCGGGAGAAAGACGGCGTCGCGATGGCCCTGCTGGCTGCCGCGATGCACGCCGAGGAGTCCCTCGACGACCGCGTCGATCGCCTCCTCGAGGAACACGGCGCCGTCGTCCAGGACAAGATCAGCGTCGCCTGTCCGGACGCCGAGAAGGCGCGGGTCCTCTCGGACCTCGAGGCGGAGATCCCCGGCGACGTCGCCGGGACGCCGGTCGAGAACGTCAACACCGACGACGGATTCAAGCTCCTGCTCGCGGACGGCTCGTGGCTGCTCGTCCGCCCGAGCGGAACGGAGCCCGTACTCCGGGTGTACGCCGAGGCAACCGATCGCGAGCGAGTCGAGTCGTTACTCGAGGCGGGTCGACAGCTGGTCGAACCGCTGGTCTGAGTCGGCGGCCGACCGAGGAGCGCCGGCGGCCATCGCCAATCGCGGGTTGCGCTCTCCGGGTCGCTCTTTACCGGCGTCGGTCTCCACGGTAGGGACATGAGTGGACAGAAGCGCGAACGCGAGGACGCGGCCTACACCGAGTTGACCCCCGACGCCTGGCACCAGGACGACGAGGGCAACTACTACATCGACTGCCCGGAGTGCGGATCGGCGGCGACGCTGATGAACGTCGTCACGCACGGCCGGTGCAACGGCTACCTGAACCAGCGGGAAGAGGAGACCGAAGTCGACGAGGAGGCGATGGACTGCACGGCGAAGCTCTGGTTCGAACTCGGCTACGTCTCCGATCCCGACGAGACGATGACCGACGAGGCCGTCGGCGAGTCGGCGAGCGACGCCGAGACGGGCGAGGGCGTTCCGGGGGACGGCGAACCGGTGCCCGGCTCCGACGGCGTGGTCGGCGAAGAACAGGGGTGAGGAGGGCCGGCGGGACGACCTCGTCGTCCCGCCACCGACTCAATCGACGCGCTTCGCGGGAACGCCGGCGACGGTCGCCCCCGGTTCGACGTCTCGAGTGAGCACCGACCCGGCGCCGACGGTCGCGCCTTCGCCGACGGTGATATCGCCGAGCAGCGTCGCGTTCGCCCCGATCTGGACGCCGCCTTCGATAGTCGGGTGGCGCTTGACCGGTTCGTTCGTGTCGCCGCCGAGGGTCACCCCGTGGTACATGTGGACGTCGTCGCCGATTTCGGCCGTCTCGCCGATGACGACGCCCATCCCGTGGTCGATCGTGACCCGGCGTCCGATCATCGCGCCGGGGTGGATCTCGACGCCGGTCAGCAAGCGGACGACGTGGGAGAACAGCCGCGCCGTCAGCCGAAAGCCGCGTTTCCAGAACGCGTGTGCGAGCACGTGGGCCCAGATGGCGTGCATGCCCGGATACGTCAGCAGGACTTCGAGGCGACTCGAGGCGGCCGGGTCGCGGGCGATCATCGCCCGGACGTCCTCACGGACGCGCCCGAGCATGGTCCTTCGCGTCGCGGCGCGTCGATCGTCGGCGCTGTTCCGACCGGGGTGAACGGATTCGGAACGGTCGACAAGGGCCGGCCACGTCGCGAACGCGTCGCTCTCGAGCGATCCGAGCGGTGTGGCCGGTGTGGCTCATACCGGTCCCTTGTCCGCTTCCCCGTAAAAAGATTCGTTTCTCGGATCGACGGTCAGGTCGGCTTTCACTTTCCGCGCGCGAGGCGGCTCCCGAGTTGCGACGGGAGCCCCGCCTCCGCGACCGCCTCCTGGACCGCCTCGACGTCGTACTCGACGCGATGGGTGTCGACGGTGAGCGCCTCGAGGTCGACAACGGCGTATGCGGCCCGCGGATCGCCTTCCCGCGGCTGGCCGACGCTGCCGGGATTGACGACGATCCCCTCGGAATACTGTTCGGCGTGCTGGACGTGGGTGTGGCCCAGCACGAGGACGTCCTCGTCCTCGAGCAGTCGCGGCGAGAACTCCTCGGGGTACGTGTAGCGATCTGGATCGTCCGGGTGCCCGTGGACGAGTTTCACCCGTTCGTCGAACTCGAGGCGCTCTGTGGGGAGTGACTCGAGCCACGCGCGCTGCTCGTCGTCGAGTTCCGTTCGCGCGTGTTCGACCCCCGCACGAGCCATGCTGTTGAAGCGGAACGCAGATCCCTCGACGACCGCGACGTCGTGGTTGCCGAGCACCGTCGGTACCTCGCGCTCGCGGAGTTCGTCGACGCACTCGGCCGGCCACGGGTTGTACCCCACCACGTCGCCGGCGCAGGCGAGCGCGTCGACCTCGGGCATGTCCTCGAACACCGCCTCGAGGGCGACCAGGTTTCCGTGGACGTCCGAGATGAGTCCGACCCTCATACTCGAGAGTCACGCGGGGGATCGGTTTGTAGCTTGGGCGAAACCGGGGCGGATCCGTTTCGGGCGAGACCGTCAGTCGCCGTTCTCGATCGCCGTCTCGAAGCCGTCGTCGGTCAGTGCGACCCCTGCCGCGCAGACGGCGTGTTCGAACTCGAGGTCGTAGGCCTCGCTCGCGGCATCTGCGGCCGTCTCGGCGTCGAAGTCGAACGGCTCCGGACTGTCCTTCTCGTACGTGGCCACGAGCGTCGGCTCCTCGACGGTCTCGACGATGAGGGCGTCCTTCCGAACCGTGCCGATCAGGGCCTCCCCCTCGTCGTCGATGGTCGCGGCGATCCGCGGCGTGTCGTAGTCGTCCTTCTCGTAGTCGAGGGCGAGCAGGCTCTCCGCGAGGGCGTCTCGAGCGGGGTAGCCGAGCTCGAGCTTCTCGGCGATGGGGTCCACCTGCGAGCCGTTGCCGAAGGCGGCCGTTTCGCCCGTCGGCGTCTCGACGACGCGCAGACAGTTGTACGAGACGTACGGGTTGTCCGTCTCGGGGGCGTCCTCGGTCGGGCCAACGGTCAGGGCCTCACCCCGGTCGGTGATCTGGCGGTTGGGGAACGATCTCGAGGAGACGCGGTAGGCGCCGACCCCGGGGCCGACGACGACGAACCGTCCGACGTACATGCTCGAAACTGAGTGGGAGAGACGAAAAGGGGTATCGGTTCGCGGTTGAACGACCGGTTTCGGCCCGGCCGAGACGTCGGTCGACTTCGAGTTTATATAGGAGAGCGCGGCTAACGCCGGTGTGACCACGGAAACGGAGTGCCTCGAGGCGTTGCGGGAGGCCGCCCGGCGACTCGGGGAGTCGCCGACGAAAGCCCAGTACGAGGAGCTGGCGCTGCGACCGGCCTCGGCGACGATCATTCGAAACGTGGGCGGGTGGAACGAGGCGAAAGCGCGCGCGGGTCTCGAGACGGCCCCGTCGACCGGATCGCGCGTCGAACCGAAGCCGCCCGACGTCGAGCTCCCGCCCGAACTCGACTGGGAGGAACTCACGGTCGACCAGCGGTGGCACTATCGGAACGCCGAGTGGAACGCAGAGCGGACGCTACGACGACGCGCTCGACTCCGCCGGTGGCTTAACGAACGAAAACGCGACGCCGGGTGTGCGAGTTGCGGGAATGACACCGCCGCCCGTCTGGACTTCCACCACGAGACTCCCCAGGAGAAGACGATGGCCGTCGGCCGAATGGTCACGTACGGTCACGGGAGGGAAGCCCTCCGCGAGGAGATCGAGAAGTGTACGATTCTGTGTGCCAACTGTCACCGGCGCCGCCACTTCACTCCGCCAAAGCGAACCCAGTCCCGACGGTGGTGGGTGTGGGAACGCAAACTGGCGTTGGACGGGTGCGCCAGATGCGACGTTCGTGACCCGGCCTGCCTCGAGTTCCATCACGTCGAGGGAGAGAAGCAGACGACCGTCGCCCGACTCCTCTCCGACGGCCGGCCGCTGCGCGACGTCCGTACCGAGATGGCGAAGTGCGAACTGCTGTGTGCGAATTGCCATCGAATCGAGCACTATCGGCCGCCAGCGGCCGGATTGGAAAACGATAGGATTTAATGTCGCGACCCCTTCCCGTCGAATGCAGCGCGCAAAGCGAGCAGTCCCGTGGTGTAGTGGCCAATCATCTAGCCCTCTGGAGGCTAGGACGCTGGTTCGAATCCAGCCGGGACTACTCCCTCCGATTCCTTTGGATCATCTCGAGACTCACCACGGCCGTGCCAGTCGATCTCCACCCGAAACGAAGGGGTCTTCCGTCAGTCGATACCGGGCCGGCGACTGACGGTAAGATCTCGAGCGGCCTACGGTCCACCGCCGATTTCGGCGTCGGAATCGACTTCGTACGCCCCCGCTCGCTCGAGTTCGCCGCGCCTTCGCAGCACGCTCGGCGTCCGACAGATGCCGGGTGCGCCGGTCACCTGCGGGACGGTGCAGTTGTTACAGCTCTCACAGAGCGCTCGCGTCTCGTCGCTCTCCTCGCCCGCAGCCCTGCCGTCGCTTCCGCCCCGGAGCAGGCGCGCTCCGAGTTTCGGCTCGGCGTAGAACGGGCGGGCCATACCGACCGCGTCGCAGGACGGTTCGGTGCTCGAGTCGGCGCCCAGTAACCGGTCCATCTGCGCCCGCTCGCGGATCCCGCCCTCGGCGAGGACGGGGATCGAGACGGCCTCTCGCACCCGCCGGCAGAACTCCTCGTTCCAGGCGGGTTCGAAGTCGTACCGCAGCGACTCGAGTCGGTTTCCGAGCGCGACGAGTCGCTTCCGCAGCGGGCCGCCAAAGGCCGCTTCGTAGCCCGCCTGGAGGGCCTCGTTCGACCACGCCCGCTCGGGGTACTCCCCGCGGACGATGCTCATGTCCCAGACGACCGAGGTTCGGACGGGAACGACCGCGTCGTAGCCGATTCGCTCGAGTCGGCGGGCGATCTCCACTCCGTCCTCGAGCGAGAGCTTCCGGCGGACGATCGGCGACGGGGGCGCGGGCGTTTCGGCCGGGACTTTGGTCATCAGCGGGACGTCGCCCGCCCGGTCGCGGATCTCGTCGTGGACCAGCGCGAGGAACTCGAGGCGTGCCTCCGGTGAGCCACCGAACTCGTCGCCCCGTCGGTTGTAGAAGGGCGAGAGGAACTGTTGAACGATCCCCATGTTGGCCCCCGAGAGGTGGATCCCGTCGTAGTCGGCGCCGACGGCGTACGCCGCAGAGCGGCCGAAATCCGCGGCGAGGTCGTACACCTCGTCGGTCGAGAGGACGTGCGGGTCGTACTGCAGAAATCCGAGGCGATCGAGCAGCCGCAACTGCCACGGCGGCCGCGAGACGGCGAGTTGCTCGAGGTCCGAGTGCTCCGCCCGGTACTCCGCGTGCCAGGTCTCCATGCTCCGAAGCCCGCCGTGTTCGAGTTGCACGAAGATCCGACTCCCGTGGTCGTGGATCCGGTCGGTCAGCCGCGACAGCCGCGAGACGAACCCGGGGTCGTGGACGCGGGTCATCCCCGGCGCGGCACAACCGCCCTCGCCGCGGACGATGGTGGCGCCCTGGCAGACGAGTCCGACCCCCGATTCGGCTGCGGGCTCGAGGTCGTCGATCAGCGCGTCGACGGCGTCCGGGCCGTTCCCGGCGCACTCGAGCAGCGGCGCGCGGTAGAGACGATTCGGGAGTTCGACGCCGCCGATACGAAGCGGATCCTCGAGCGTGGCCATTGACGGCGAGGTTCGACGGTCGGGTACAAGAGCGTGGCGTCGGACCACCTCGACGCCCGGCGGATCGGGGGTCGGGCCCCGGGTTGGCCGCCTCGACCGCATCGCCGCCCGCACGAGACGGCTCAGGGCGGGAGGATAACCGCCCGCCCCTCGATCTCGTTGTGCTCGAGCCGTTCTGCGACCTCGTTGATCTCGTCCAGGTCGTGGCGCTCGGTTCGCAGTTCGACGTCGCCGCGGTCGACGAGCGCGACGAGTTCCTGGAGTTCGGCGTACCGGCCGACGAGCGTTCCCTTGAACGAAAATTCGCCGTTCACGAGCGCCTGGCAGGGTTCGTGGATGTGCCCGCCGTAGCCGATCACGTGGTGGTCCCCGCCGGCGGCCACGACGTCGGGGGCGGTCGCCGTCGTCTCGTCGGCGCCGACGAAGTCGAGCACCTGCTGGGCGCCCACGTCGTCGGTCAGGTCCGCGACGACCGAGGCGAGGTCTTCCTCGGCGGCGTTGATCGTGCGGGTCGCGCCGAGGTCCTCGGCCAACTCGAGCGCTTCGTCCTTGACGTCGACGGCGACGACGTCGGCGGCGCTCATCGCCTCGAGACACTGGAGGCCGATGTGGCCGAGTCCGCCGATTCCGATGACGACGCACGCGTCGCCCGGATTGAGCTCCCGGACCGCCTTCTTCGCGGCGTGGTAGGCCGTAATTCCGGCGTCGGCGTGGGGTGCGATATCGGTCGGATCGACGCCCTCGGGCAGCGGGATCACCGCCCGCTCGTTGGTCAGGAGGTACTCGGCGAAGCCGCCGTCGGTGGTGAGGCCGTTGAACTGGCTGTTCTCGCAGTACATGTCCTCGCCGAGCCGACAGGGTCGGCAGATGCCGCAGGTCTGGACGGGGTGGCAGATCACCGGATGCCCCTCCTCGACCAGCGTCACCTCGTCGCCGACCTCGGCGACGATTCCGGCGTTCTCGTGGCCGAGGGTCATCGGCAGGTCCTGCGGCGCGTAGTCGGTCCACATCCCCTCGATGATGTGGTTGTCCGTCTGGCACCACCCCGCGCCCTCGACCTCGACGAGGACGCCGTCCGATCGGTCGATCTCCGGACGGTCGATCTCGTCGATCTCGAGCGCCTCGCTCATTTCGTCGGTGTACTCGTGGAGCCTGGCTGCTTCCATGATAGCGTGGGACACTACTCTCCGACGGACGAAAACGTTCGCCCAACGTATCAATGCGCGAAATCGAAACTGGACGGCTGATCGTACCGTATTCATCCTCCCGGTTCGGTAATTGGAGTGGCAATTCGTGAAACTCTGAAAAAGGATCATGGTAGGTGGTATCGATGTACATTATGGGATGTATCAGCACAACGGTGAGGACGTGTTCGTCGTCGACGCGCACGTCCACCTGTGGGACGCCACGGAGGAGAACATCGACCACCAGGGCGGGGAGGAGTTCATCCAGTGTTTCTACGACTACCACACGACGTTCACGCCGGAAGAGCGCGAGTGGAGCATGGACGAGTACCGGAAGTACGGCCCCGACCGGATGATCGAGGACTTGTTCGGGAACGCCGCCACGGATATGGCGGTCTTCCAGCCGACGTACCTCACCGACTTCTACGTCGAAGGGTTCAACACCACAGAGCAGAACGCCGAACTGGCGACCGAGTATCCGGAGCGGTTCATCCTCAACGGCTCGTTCGACCCGCGCGACGGTGAGGAGGGCCTCGAGTACCTCGAGCACCTCCACGAGACGTACGACGTCCCCGGCGTCAAACTCTACACCGCCGAGTGGCGAGACGACTCGAAGGGGTGGCGCCTCGACGACGAGGAGGCCTTCGAGTTCCTCCAGAAGTGTTCGGACCTCGGTATCGAGAACATCCACGCGCACAAGGGGCCGACGATCCGCCCGCTCAATCGCGACGCGTTCGACGTCGCGGACGTCGACGACGCCGCCTCGTCGTTCCCCGAACTCAACTTCGTCGTCGAGCACGTCGGTCTCCCGCGACTCGACGACTTCTGCTGGATCGCCGCCCAGGAGAACAACGTCTACGGCGGCCTCGCGGTCGCCGCGCCGTTCGCCCAGAACCGGCCGGGCAAGTTCTCGGAGATCATGTCCGAGTTGCTGTGGTGGCTCGGCGAGGATCGCATCCTCTTCGGCTCGGACTACGCGCTCTGGAACCCCGACTGGCTCGTCGAGGCCGTGATGGAGGCCGAACTCACCGAGGAACACCGCGCGGAGTACGGCGTCGAGTGGGACCTCGAGACGAAGAAGAAGGTGATGGGCGAGAACGCCGCGGAGCTCTACGACATCGACCTCGAGGAGAAGCGACGGGCGTTCCAGGAGGACGAGATCAGCGAGCGGTTCGACCTCGGGGACCACTACGCGAGCGAGCAACCAGCGGCGGCCGACGACTGAATCCATGACCGATTCGAACGCCGCCCGCGCCGCCGGCGATGCCACCGAGACGACCGAAGCGTCCGTCACCGAGCGACTCGACCGCGTCACCGACCCCGAACTCGATCGGTCGATCGTCGCCCTCGAGTACGTCGACCGGATCTGGATCGACGGCGATCGCGTCGAGGTCGCGATCACCCTCCCGACCGCCTGGTGCTCGCCGGCGTTCGCGTGGATGATGGCCGTCGACGCCCGCGACGAGGTCGAGTCGCTGCCGAGCGTCGACGAGGCGGAGATCACCTTGCGCGAGCACATGCACGAGGCCGAGATCAACCGCGGCGTGAACGAACGGCTGTCGTTCGCGGAGGCGTTCCCGGACGCCGACGGCGACGTCGAGGCCGTCCGCGCGGAACTCGACGAGAAGGCCCGCGTCGCCCGCCAGTACGACGCCGTCGAGACGCTCCTCGAGGCGGGGATCGACCCGGACACGATCGTCGACCTCCGCCCGCGCGACCTCGAGCGCGTCGAACGCGAAGGTTGTGACGAGGCGGTATACGCGATCTTCCTCCGGGACCGCTCGTTCGCCGTCTCGGTGCCCGCCGACCCGATCGATCGGTACCTCGAGACAGCCCGGGAGACCGTCGTCGTCTCGGATTCGGACGACGTCCTCTTCCGGACGCCGGAGGGCGAACCGATCGACCCCGAGTCGTTCGACCTCGTCCACCGCCGCGGTCGACTCGCGACGGTCAACATGTCCGGCCAGGGTGGTATCTGCGACGGACTCCGCGAGGCCAGGGAACACCGCCTCGAGGGGAGTGGCACCGCCGGCGACTGAGATCCGGGCGACGTCCGGCGACGCCCTCGGTCGCCGTTACTTTTCGACCTCGAGCAGGGCGACGCGCTCGCAGACGAGGTCCTCTAGGTCGGCGTCGGTCGTCGCGCGCTCGGCGTCGGTGATCTCGAAAAACGCCTCGAGCGTCTCCTCGTCGCCGGCGTCGTCACCGCCCGTGAACGTCTCGACCGTCGCGAAGGCGGGGTTCGATTCGAGTCCCTCGAGCGCCGCCGCCTCGTCGCCGCCGTCGAGGAGGACGACCGCGCGACCCTCGCCCTCGCCGACGCCCATCTCGAGCGCCCGATCGATCTGTCGGCGCCCGGCGGCGTACAGCAGGATCTCGACCGCGCGGTCGCGAGCGACGTTCTCCCCGCGCTCGATCGCGCGGTCGGCGAACTCGACGGCCCGCTCGAGGTGGCGCGGGCCGACGACGTAGCGGGCGTCGAACGCCTGCACCGTCGTTCCGTGGCGGTCGCCGATCTCGCCGAGGTCGGCGACGAACGAGTCCAGGTCCTCGATCTCGAGATCGCACTCGAGCAGCCGCATCAGAAATCACCCAGGCTCGCCTGGCTCTCGTCGGACTCCTCGCTCGTCGGGTCGGCCGACCCGGTACCCGCGCGGTCGTCGCTCGAGTCGGCACCGGTCGTATCCGCACTCGCTCCCGACGGCGTCCGCGGTTCGACGCCTTCCATCGACGGATCCTCGTGTCCGGCGTTCTCGAGGATCGTCTCGGCGGTCTTCTCCCCCTTCAGCGCGCCGAGAACGACGCCCTTGTCGGCCTCCCGCAGGTCGGCGGGCGTCTCGAGGCCGACCTCGTGGAGCTGTCGGGCCCGTTTGCGGCCGACGCCGCGGATCGAGACGAGTTCGAGCAACTCCTCGCTCACGCCGTGTTCGACGCGGGTGCGGGCCTCGCGGACGGCGACGGTCCACTCGCTGCCGATCTCCGCGGCGAGCGATTCGGCCGCCCCGAGCAGCCACTCGGCGGTGTCGACCTTCCCGCGGAGGTCACCCGGGCCGATCTTGTACCGATCGGTGAGCGCGCCCTCGTCGTCCTCGTTCGCCCAGTCCTCGAGCAGCTTTCCGGTCTTCAGCGCGGCGAGCCAGTCCTCGAACCGGCCGTCCTCGTACTCGCTCGGCGCGTCGCCCAGCAGTTCGTCCCCGCGCTCGTAGAACAGTTCGGCGTACGTCTCGTCGTCGCCCGAACGGAGGTAGAGTTCGTACATGTCGGGCGTGCGCGAGACGAGCTGGTACAGCCCGAGCGCGCTCGGGCGTTCGTCGGCCGACTCGAGCCCGTGGACGATCTCGGCGGCGCTCATCGGGTCGAGGTAGAGCCGGGAGACGGTGTGGCCGAGGCTCGTTGCGGAGAGTTCGACGTCCTCGCCGCCGGACCCGGAGCTGGAGCCGAGGTCGGCCGCCGAGACGAAGCCGTCGACGGCCGATGCCGACTCGGACTCCTCGCCCTCGCTCGAGCCGTTACCGCCGCCCTCGCGCTCGACGAAGTCGTTCGCCTCGAGGTAGTGCAACACGTCGTCGGTCACCCGCTCGAGCCGGCCCGCTTCGGTCGACTGGCTCGCGTACAGCGTCTCCTCGAGGAACTCGAGGAGCCCCTTCCGGGTCCGGGCGAAGCCGGAGGCGATGGTGGCGAGGACGTGGGTCCGCAGGGCGGGTTCGGCCGCCAGTTTCGACCGGACGGGCTCGGGGTCAGCCCAGACGTACCGATCGAACAGCTCCTGGCTCTCGTCGTGGCTCTTCGCGAGCAGGACGGCCTCGCCGTAGGGGTCGAGGCCCGGTCGCCCCGCGCGCCCCATCATCTGGTGGACCTCGAGGACGTTCAGGGGGGCCATCCCGCCCGCGCTCGGGTCGAACCGCCGCCAGTCGCGGACGACGACTCGGCGGGCGGGGGTGTTGACCCCGGCGGCGAGCGTGGGCGTGGCCGAGATCACCTTCAGGAGGCGCTCGCGGAAGGCGTCCTCGACCATCGATCGGTGCTCGCTCGAGAGGCCGGCGTGGTGGAACGCCGCGCCGCGTTCGACGCAATCGGCCAGGTCCTCGCTGGTCTCGGTGTCGCTCACGTCCCGGATCTCTTCGGCCAACTCGGCGAGAGACGCCCGCTCCTCGTCGGTCAGCTCACGGGTTGAGACGGCCGAGAGCCGCCGCGCCGCCGCTTCCGCGTTCCGGCGGGAGTTGACGAAGACGAGCGAGGAGCCGCCCTCCTCCAGAATGTCGCCCACGAGGGCGGCCTCCTGCTTCTCGTTCCCCTCGACGGGAACCTCCCTCGTGGAGCCGTCGTCGAAGTTGAGCGCGTTGCCGTAGTGGACGCCCATCCGGAGGTCGATCGGCCGCCAGTCCGTGTCGACGAGCGAGGCGTCGAGCCAGTCGGCGATCTCGCCGGCGTTGCCGACCGTCGCGGAGAGGGCGACGACCTGCAGTTGCGGGTTGAGCTTCCGGAGTTTCGCGAGGGTCACCTCGAGCGTGGGCCCCCGGTTCCGGTCGTCGATGAGGTGGACCTCGTCGCTGACGACGCAGGTGAGTTCGGAGAGCCAGTCGGCGCCGTTGCGCACCAGCGAGTCGACCTTCTCGCTGGTGGCGACGACGATGTCCTTGGTGGCGAGCCAGTCGCTCGTGGACTCGTAGTTGCCCGTCGTGACGCCCGTCGTCACGCCGAACGCTTCGTACTCCTCGAACTCGGCCTTCTTCTCGCTCGCGAGCGCGCGCAGGGGGACGATGTACAGCGCCTTCCCGCCGCGCTGGACCGCCGACAGCATCGCGAGAGCGGCGATCATGGTCTTCCCGCTGGCGGTGGGGACGGCGGCGACGAGGTTCCCGCCGTCGGTCGCGCCGGCCTCGACGGCCTCGGCCTGGGGCGGGTAGAGCTCCTCGATCCCCTGGTCCTGGAAGTGCGAGGCGGCACCGGGCGGGAGCCCCGACAGCTCCTCGACGTTCATTACCTGCCGTTGGGGCCTCCCGCGGTTTAAAGTGTCGCGTCCGCCTTCCGCCGCGGCGCCGTTCACGTTCGATCCGCCGAAACGACCGAAATCCCCTTGGTCTCGGCCTCAAACCTTCGACCAGTGAACTACTGGACGCGACGCATCGTCGGCGCGATCGTCTCGGTCCTGCTGATCGTCCTCGTCTACGCCGCCCTCTACGCGGCCGGGATGGCGACGTTCGAGGGCGAGTCGGTTTCGTACGTGCAGGCGCTGCAGGTGGTCCTCGAGGTGATCACGACGGCCGGGTTCGGCGGCCACGCGCCGTGGGGCCCGGCGATGAGTCTGTTCGTCATCCTCATGAACGTCACCGGCGTCGTCCTGATGTTCCTCGCCGTCCCGGTGTTTCTCGTTCCCCTCCTCCAGCAGGCGGTTCGGGGGCGACCGCCGGACGTCGGCGACCGCTCCGACCACGTCGTCGTCTGTTCGTACACCCCGCGGGGCGAGGCGTTGCGGACGGAACTGGAGGCCGCCGGCGTCGAGACGCTGTTCGTCGATCCGGATCGGGAGCTGGTGTTCGACCTCCTGAGGGAGGACGTCGACGCGATCCCCGGCGACCCGTCCGAGATCGAGACGCTCGAGGAGGCGAACGTCGCCGACGCGCGCGCGGTCGTCGCCGACGTCGGCGACGAGGAGAACCCCGTCGTGATCCTGGCGGCGAAACAGCTCGATCCGGACCTCGACGTCCTGAGCGTCGTCGAGGACGAGGACGTGACCGTCTACCACCAGTACGCCGGCGCCGACCACGTCGTCAGACCCCGGCGGGTGCTGGGCGAGAGCCTGGCCACGAAGGCGCGGACCTCCTTCTCCGAGCGCCTCGAGGAGGTCACCGAGGTCGCGACCGACTTCGAGGTGACCGAACTCGTGATCCACCCGGACAGCGACCTCGCCGGGCGGACCCTCGCGGAGGCGGGACTCGGCGGGGCCGGCCCCACGGTAATCGGGGCGTGGATCCACGGCGACTTCGTTCCCGCGCCCGATCGGGACACGATCCTCGACGAGAACTCCATCCTCGTCGTGGCGGGCCGACACGAGGTCCTCGAGGCGCTGAAGACGCGGACGATCCATCCGCGGGGGGACGCCCCCGTCCCGGAGCGCGTCGTCGTCTGCGGCTACGGCGTCGTCGGTCGAACCGTCGCCGAGTCGCTCGAGTCCGAGTCGATCCCCGTCGATATAGTCGACGAACGCGACCTCGAGGGCGTCGATCTGGTGGGCGACGTCACCGACGCCGAGACGCTCGGGGCCGCGGACGTCGAGAACGCTCGGTCCGTGGTGCTCGCGCTCGACGACGACACGACGACGGTGTTCGCGACGCTCGTGCTCGAGGCGGTCGCGCCGGACGTCGAGATCATCGCCCGGGCGAACGAGCCGGAGAACGTCTGGAAACTGTACAACGCGGGCGCCGATTACGTGGTGTCGCTGTCGACGGTCACCGGTCGGATGCTCGCCTCGCTGCTGATCGAGGGCGAGGACGTGCTGACGCCCCTGACGCAGTTCGAGTTGGTTCGGACGCGGGCGACCGCACTGACGGGCCGGAGCCTGGGCGAGGCCGACGTTCGCGCGCGAACGGGCTGTACCGTCGTCGCCGTCGAGCGCGAAGGCGAACTGCTCGTCGACGTGGGTCCAGAGTTCGTGATCGAGCCGGACGACGACGTCATCGTCGCGGGGAGCGGCGAGGCGGTCGCCGCGTTCCTCGAGCTGTACACCCGATAACTCGGACGAGGCGGCGACCACCCTCAGTTCCGCTCGGTCGAAAGCACCGCGACGTAGTAGGCATCACCCGCACGCTCGTTCGTCGCTCGCGAGCCGCTCGAGCGCCTCCCGGATCCCGGTCGGCCACTCATCGGGCGGGGAGAAGTAGAAGTCGCGAACGCGACCGTCGCGCACGCCGGCTCCGTCGCGGTACGTGAGCGCTCCCGCCTCCGCGTCCTCGCGCAGGTAGTCGTACACCGCCCGTCCGAGCGCGTCCGCCGCGGAGGCCGGCCCTCGGTTCGCCATACGCTCTTCGATACCGCCGACGGTGATGACGCTTTCCCGACATTCGGTGCCGAATGGCGTCCGTCGAGGACCGACGCCGCTTCGATCACCGCTCGAGGCGCTCACCGAACACCTCGCAGACGGCGTCGACGATCGCCTCCCGGCTTTCCTCGTCGGTTCGCACCGCCTTCGGCTGCTCGAGTTGGATCGTCCGCCCCTCGGGCGCGAGTCGATTGAGGACGTTCTCGGGCGCGGTGCCGTCGTACTCCGGGGGGATCCCCCGAGCTCGAACCCGGTGGGCGGGAATCCGGGCTTCGATCGCCTCGGCAACGGCCGCCCGCGTCGACGCGTCGCTCGTCCCGCCGACGAGCGTCTCGTCCCCGCCGTAGCCGTGGAGGGCGAGCGCCCGGTTGAACGGTCGATTGCGGTCGGCGCCCGCCTCGAGTATCCGTTGTAGGGCGGGAAACGATCGGGGGTGGATCGCCGTCGAGGTGACGTGCCAGCGGTCGAACGCGCCGCCGTCGCTGAAGCCGGCGCAGACCCACGCGAGCGCGTCGAGGCGCGTCGCGACGGCAGCGGCCTGCCGGTCGGTTCCGTACTCGACGTAGCCGCCGTGGGGGGCGACGACGAGGGTGCGGGCCGAATCGCTCGACTCCACGGCGTCGTCACCGTTCACGAGGAACTCGACGAACTCGTCGTGGCGCTTCGCGGCCTCCGGGGAGTCGTACGACGGGTGAACCGCGAGCGGACGGACGAACCCCCGCGCGGCCGCCGGGTCGGCGATGCCGATCCGCTCGAGTCCGCCGTCGGTGAGCCGCAGGTCCGCTCGATCCGGACGGGCGTGTGCGCCGGCGACGGTGTAGATCGCGTCCCGGAACGCGTCCGAGCGCTCCTCCTCGCGGATTTCGACCCGACGCTCGTCGGCGCGACCGATCCTGAGTTGCTGGCCCACGTCGAGGTCGGCGCGCTCGAGGAGTTCCTGGGAGACCGTGCAGCAGTGGTCGTTCGGGGGATCGAGGCGGTGCAACGCCGCCTCGTCGGGATCGATCCGGGCGAACGAGACGCCGATTGTCTCCGTCGAGTCGACCGTCATCGTTTCACCATCGTGCGAGCGGGTCGGTACCACCTCCTCGTCCGTAGTACTGCTGGTGGACTCCGCCGTCCGCTCGCCGGCGCACAGCCCGCCGCGCGACCGCGGTCGGGGAGTCCCGTCAAGGATTTACCCACAACGGCCGAATCGTCGGCCATGAAGGTGGAGTTCGACAGAGACACCTGCATCGGGATGTACCAGTGCGTCGCCGAGTGGAGCGAGTTCGAGAAGGATAAGTCCGCGGGGAAGGCCGTCCTCAACGACAGCGAGGAGGTCGAAGACGGCATCTTCGTGCGCGAAGTGCCCGAGGACGCCGAACTCGACGCGAAGTTCGCCGCCCGGACCTGCCCCGTCGACGCGATCACGATCTACGACGACGACGGGGAACAGCTGATCCCGTAGCCGGCGGTCCGAACCCGACGCTCGCTCGAATCCGTCCGTCGCCGGACGTCTACTCGCGGCGAGCCCACTCGATCGCCTCCGCCTTCTCCTCGAGGCCGAACGTCTCGACGTCGAGGCCGTCGACGTCGACGTTCGTTTTCATCGTGAGCCGCTTCGTCCCCTCCGCGACGACGGCCCACCGGTCGACGCCGCGTTCGACGCTCGCCAGCGCGGACTGGCGGAGGTTCTCCTGTCCCTCCTTCGAGTAAGGCTCGGTCGATCGCAGCACCGACACGTGCGCGTCCGTGTTCGGCCGCTCGAGCAGTTCGGTGAATCGCTCCACCATCGCGTCGCTCTCGGTGCCGCTCAGTTCCGTTTCCTCGGGAAATTCGCCGACGATGACGTCGCCGTCGACGCGAAACTCCCACTCCGTGCCGCTCTGTCGTGACATACACGACTACCGATACGTCGCGGAAGAGTGGGCGCTATTCCTACGTGAGTAGGGTTCGGTGCGCGAACACCGAACCGACCGCTTCACCGGTCGGTGAAATCGTCGGCCGTCTCGTCCGCCCCTCGAAAAAGCGCTCCTCCCGACTACACCGGTTCAGTCCGCCGCGACCTCGAGGTTCGCCTCCTCCTGCTTTCCGATCGCCTCGACGATGAGTTCGGCGACGTCGACGATCTCGATCTCGTCCTCGTAGCCGCCGGTCTTGCGGCCGTCCTCGTACATCGTCATGCACATCGGACAGGCGACGACGAACTTCTCGACCGCAGAGCCGGCGTCGGTGTCCTCGAGCGCCTCGCGGATGCGCTCCTCGCTGGGCTTGGGGTCCTCCTCGAAGTCCATCCAGAGGCCGCCGCCACCGCCGCCGCAGCAGAAGGAGTTGGCGCGGTTGCGCGGCATCTCCTCGAGCGAGCAGCCCGTGGCTTTGATGAGTTCGCGCGGGGCCTCGTAGACGTCGTTGTACCGGCCGAGGTGGCACGGGTCGTGGTAGGTGACCGTGTAGTCGAGTTCGGTGCCCGAGAGGTCGAGTGTACCCTCGGTGACGAGCTCCTCGATGGCCTCGGTCCAGTGGTAGACCTCGATTTCGCCGTCTTCGTTCCAGTGTTCGTCGTACTCGAACGGCATGATCGGGTCGTCGGCGAACTCCTCGAAGTCGACCTCCGGGTACTCGTTCTCGAACGTGTTGTACGAGTGGGGGTCGGTGCAGATGATCTTCTCGAAGTCGCAGGCCTCGAAGGACTCGACGTGGTGGCCGGCGAGTTCGATGTAGAGGAACTCCTCGCCGACGCGGCGGATGTCGTTGCCGTCGTACTTCTCGTCCTCGAAGAGGATGCCGAAGCTGACGTCGGCCTCCTTGAGGATGGTCGCCAGCGAGCGGGCGACCTGCTTGTTGCGCTCGTCGTAGCTCGGGAAGTCGCCGACGTACCAGAGGTACTCGACCTCCTCCTCGCGGGCGTCATCGACGTCGAACTCGAGCTCTTCGGTCCAGTCAGCGCGGTTGCGCGGGCTGTCGCCGAACGTGTTGCCGTTTTGCATCACGTTCTGGAAGACCTCCTGCATGCTCGGGGCGATGTCGCCCTGGTCGGTCATCTGCCGGTTGAGCTTGGTGAACGACTTGAGGTGCTCGATCTCGACGGGACAGGCGTCCATGCAGGCCATGCAGGCCATGCAGGACTCCATCGTCGCGGTGTCGATCACCGAAGTGCCGCCGTCGGCGATGATCGGCTTCTCCTCGCCGCCGGCATCGAGTTCCTCGCGGTAGCGCTTGAGGTCGAGGATGACGTTGCGCGGGTCGAGCGGCCGGTCGGAGGCCTTCGCGGGGCAGACGCCCGAGCAGCGGCCGCACTTGGTGCAGGCGTCCTGGTCGAGGAGCTCCTTCCAGCTGAAGTCGTCGACGGACTCGGCGTTCGTGGCGTCGAGGTCCGCGGGAACGCCGGGGAGGCGCTGCCCGGCCTTCTCGTCGCGGGTGACGACGTTCGCGAAGGAGGAGATCATGTGGAACGGCTTGGCGTAGGGGATCCACGCGATGAAAAAGAGCGCGAGCAGCGAGTGGGCCCACCAGGCCGCCGAGTGGAGGGTCGCCGTGGTTCCGACCTCGGGCGCGACGCCGATCGCCTCGAACGCCATCGCGGTGCCGTAGCCGACGAAGCTGACGACCTCGTACTCGGGGTAGCCCTCGACGAGGATCCGAAGCCCCTCGAGGACGAAGCCGCCGACGCCGAGCAGGAAGAGCGTCCAGATGAAGATGTCGTCCTCGTTCGAGGTGTGTCGACCCCAGAGGCGGTGGTTACGGACCCAGTAGCGCCGGTAGATCGCCATCCCGACACCGACGACGAACAGCAGCCCCATCGCGTCGGCCATGAACGAGTAGGCCAGGTAGAAGTCGCCCTCCCAGAAGGATTCCTGTCCGAGCACGAGCTGGTAGGCGTACTCGTCGAACGCGAGGATCGACGTCGCGATGAACAGCGAGAGGAATCCCCAGAGGATAAACGAGTGCATCAGACCGCCGTAGAGATCCCGGTTGAACTGCTTCTCGTTCGAGAGGACGATCTTCGCCGCGCTCGTGATTCGACTCGAGAGGTCGTCGAGGCGGGAGAACGCGTCCTCCTCGGCCCGGGCGTACCGGCCGAACCGCTGATACAACCCGTAGAAGAACACGGCCAGGGTGATCGCCACGAGGAAGTAAAACAGGACCTTCCCGAGGCTTCCGACCCCCAGGTACGTCTCCCGATGGACCCCATCCGCCTGTGCGACAACGTTCATGTTCTATCAGGTGCGGCAGTGGAACTTAATTCTTGTTACACCGTCTCGAACTCGACCCGACGCCGTCTCCGTGAAATTTCCTTGAGGTTTCTAATTTACTCCCTCGTCGGCGCCGATCGTCTCAACGCTATCTGGCAACAGGCTTAAATAGCCGCCCGTCGCCAGTGTCCATCCATGAACGAGAAAACCGAGGAGCTTCGCGACATCTTCACCAGCGTCACCGACGGCGAGGAGACGGTCACCGAGTCTCAGGAGAACACCCGCGGTTCCCTCGAGCAGGACGAGCGCTCCGTCGAGGAGCGCGTCGTTCGAGTCATCGCACGCATGCGCGAGCGGTACGACTTCGAGACGCCGCTGTCCGACGACGAACTGGTCGCGGTGGCGAAGGGGTTCTACGAGGGCGAGAGCGACGCCGACCTCGCCGAGGACCTCGACGTCGCCGAGGAGGACGTCTTCGAAGCCCGCATGTCGCTGCACCTCGTGAGCGACGACGACGCCGACGAGGTGGACCTCGTCGCGATCCGCGACCGAAACGAGGACGACGCCACCCTCGCCGACGAGTACGACGTCGGCGAGGAGCGGATCCGCCGGTACCGCCGCGTCGCGGCCGCGAAGGAGGAGTCTCGCGCGGCCAACGACCGCTACCGCGACGAGCTCGACACCGTCCTCGCGGATTCGGCCCTCTCCGAGCGGATGGCCACCGACGTCCGCGAGGACGGCCTCGAGGACGCCACCGAGGGGATGGAGACGAACGTCGACTTCTGATTCGGATTTTCGCGAGGGTTTATACGCCAGGGGGCGGCCAGACCGCCCGTGACAGTCACCTTCGCCGACCTCCGGACCGCCGCCTACTGTCCGCGGAAGTGTTACTACGACCGTACGCGCGACGACCACGACCGGGAGCCGCCGCCGGGGGTCGACCGGATTCGCGCCCTCTCGACCGACTACGAGCGGCTGCTCCAGTCGAGCGACGACGCCCTCGCGTCCGAACCGATCGCCCTCGAGCCCGCCCGCTACCGCGAGGCGCTCGCCCGAACCCGGGACCGCCTCGAGCGGATCGGCCGCTGGAACGCCGTTCGACGGCCCGCCGACCGAAACGTCCTCGCCAGCGGTCGTCACGCCCGCGGGGTCGTCCACAAGGTGCTCGAGGAGCCGCTCGAGCCGTCGCTCGTCTCGGCCGGGGAGCCGCCCGATCGGGGCGTCTGGGCGCCGCAGTCGGTTCACGCCGTCGCCGCGGCGAAGGCCCTCGCGTGGGAGCGTAAGACGTCCGTCGAGACGGCGGTCCTCGAGTACCCCGCCTACGGCGTGATCCGCCGGATCGACCTCACGACGCGCCGGAAAGCCGAGTATCGGCGCGCGCTCAGGACCGTCCGGGAACTCGACGGGCCGCCGCCCCGGATCGCGAACCGGTCGAAGTGCGAGGCCTGCGAGTACGCGGATACGTGCGGCGTCCGGACGCGGACGCTGCGGTCGCTGCTCGGCCTGGGCTGACCACGCTTCGCACCGCGAGCGCTCGGGCGATCAGCGTCCGTCCAGCCACGCCTCGATCTCGTCGGCCAGCGCCCCCCGCCGGTGGATCCTCTCCGTCGAGACGTCGACGACCGTGCTCTCGGTCCCCGCCGTTCGACCGCCGTCGACGACGACCGCCACCGCTTCCCGGACGGATTCGTGGTCCGCGAGGTCGCCGACCTCCCGCACGCTCGGCCGGCCGCTCTCGTTCGCGCTCGTCGCGGTGATCGGCCGATCGGCCCGCTCGAGCAACTCGAGCGCCGGTTCGCAGTCCGGGACGCGAACGCCGACGCGGTCGCGGGCGGCGACGAGGACGTCCGGTACCGCGTCCGTGCGTTCACAGAGGAGGGTGACCGGTCCCGGAAGAAAGGCTTCGGCGAACCGCCGCTCGCGCTCGCTCGCGCGGACGTACCCCCGATCGAGTGCGGTTTCGAAGCGCGGGACGCCGAGCGAGACCGGTTTCGATCGGTCCCGTCCCTTCGCCTCGAAGACGCGCTCGACCGCCTCGGGATCGAGGGCGTCCGCCCCGAGTCCGTAGACGGTTTCGGTGGGGTAGACCACGAGGTCGCCGTCCCGGATGGCCTCGGCCGCGCGCTCGAGTTCGTCGGTGGACATCGGAATCGCTCGACACTCGGGCCGTCGGGGGCAAAAGGATACCGCGTTCGCCGTCCGCTCCGTCTCGGGATCGTCGGGGGGTCGACGGACCAGGACGAGCGCTCGGCCCGATCAGTCGAATCCGAGCGCTTCCTCGAGGTCGTCGTACGGCGGGAACTCGGGCCACTCGGTGGCGACCCAGGCGACCTCGACGGTCAGGTCGTCGTCGACGGCGAAGATAGCCGGGCGGGGCTCGGCGATGCCGGCCATCCCGTCGAGGTCGTGGACGATGCCGTAGTCCTCGGCGATTTCGTTCGCCGGGTCGCTGACGCCCACCATCGGGTACGAACGCTCGCGGAGGTAGCGCGCGACGTCGTAGGGCGTCGAGATGGTGACGCTCACGAGGGTCGCGCGCTCGTCCCACCCCCGCTCGGTCAGTTCGTCCCAGACGTACTGGGCGGGGAACGAGCCGAGCATCGGCGTGAAGACGAGGACGACCGGTTCGTCGCCGTCGGTCTCGGCCGCGAGGTCCGACAGCGAGGCGTCCTCCCAGTACTCGTCGTTGACGACCGGGCGGGTGAAATCGGGCGCCTCGTCGCCCGGTTCGGGGTGGTCGGCGGGCCCGAGTTCGACGACGTCGAACTCGGGCATCAGTCGTCACCTCCGTCGTCTCGAGCGGTCCCGCCGTCGGTTTCGACGTCGGCGCCGTCACCGTAGGTCGACTCGAGGTAGTCGACGATGTTCGCGCTCTCGGCCATCGTCACGCCGGTGGTCTCGTCGACGACGACCGGGACGGCTCGCACGCCGGCGACGCGCTTGACGGCGTTGCGCCGGGAGTGCAGCGGTTCGACGAACCGCGAGCGGTACTCGAGGTCGTACTCGCGGAGTCGACGCGCGACGCGTTCGCAGTACGGACAGGCCTGGAGGCGGTAGAAGGTGATCGGCGCGTCCGTCTCGGCCGCGTCGGCCGCGTCGACCGTCTCGCTCGTGCCGGATGCGTCTGACATGTGCGCCCGTTCGGGAAACGAGCGTGTAAACGTGTCGTCGCCGGTGTGGTCTCCTCACCTGAAAAGAGAAAACGGTTAATCGACTCGGTGATAATGGCCAGCAAGTCAATGGCGCATTCTCCGCTCTTCGATGTCGTCCTGGCCGCGTACGAGGTCCCCGTCGTGGGGTTCCGGTTCGACGAGACGACGATCACGGCGCTCGGCGCGATCGCGGTAGCCGTTCTCATCGCGTTCTCCGCGTTCTTCTCCTCCTCCGAGATCGCGTTGTTCTCGCTGCCGAAACACCGCGTCGAGGGACTGGTCGAGGAGGGGGTACCGGGTGCCGAGCGGGTGAAGTCGCTCAAGCAGGATCCTCACCGCCTGCTGGTCACGATCCTCGTCGGGAACAACATCGTCAACCTCGCGTCGTCGTCGATCGCGACCGCCGTCCTGTCGATGCACTTCGGCGGGCTGGTCGGCGTCGTGCTCGCGACCTTCGGCATCACCGCCATCGTCCTGCTGTTCGGTGAGAGCGCGCCCAAGTCCTACGCCGTCGAGAACACCGAATCGTGGTCGATCAAGGTCGCGAAGCCCCTCAAGGCGACCGAGTTGATGATTTACCCGCTCGTCGTCCTCTTCGATTACCTCACTAGGCAGGTCAACCGGATCACGGGGACGACGGGCGCGATCGAGGCCCCGTACGTCACCCGCGACGAGATCCAGGAGATGATCGAATCCGGCGAGCGCGAGGGCGTCCTGGAGGAGGAAGAACACGAGATGCTCCAGCGCATCTTCAGGTTCAACAACACGATCGTCAAGGAGGTCATGACGCCGCGACTGGACATGACAGCCGTCCCGAAAGACGCCGGGATCGACGAGGCGATCGAGACCTGTATCCAGAGCGGTCACGCTCGCATCCCCGTCTACGAGGGTAGCCTCGACAACGTCCTCGGCGTCGTCCACATCCGTGACCTCGTGCGCGATCTCAACTACGGCGAGAGCGAGGAGCTCGAGATCGAGGATCTCATCCAGCCGACGCTGCACGTCCCCGAGTCGAAGAACGTCGACGAGTTGCTCGCGGAGATGCGGGAAAACCGGATGCACATGGCGATCGTCATCGACGAGTTCGGCACCACCGAGGGGCTGGTGACGATGGAGGACATGATCGAGGAGATCGTCGGCGAGATCTTAGAGGGCGGCGAGGAGCAGCCGATCGAGGAGGTCGACGACCGGACCGTGCTCGTCCGCGGCGAGGTCAACATCGAGGACGTCAACGAGGCCCTCGAGATCGAGTTGCCCGAGGGCGAGGAGTTCGAGACCATCGCGGGCTTCATCTTCAACCGCGCGGGACGCCTCGTCGAGGAGGGCGAGGAGATCACCTACGACCACGTCCGCATCACCGTCGAGGACGTCGAGAACACGCGGATCATGAAAGCCCGGCTCCACAAGCTCGAAACCGAGCAGCCGGCGGAGCCGGAGGACGAAGCGGAGCCGCAGTGATCGCGGCCCGCAGCGGCTCGCACGCGGACTATTCTTCCGGCGAACGCCACCCCCTCGAGCGTCGGGTCAGGTCGATCGGACGATCCCTGCGATTTCGCGGGCGACCGCCGGCGGGACCACCAGCCGCCGCGGTCCGGGGACGTACTGGCCGTCGGGCTGGGCGTACTCGAGTTTCAGGACCGCCGCGTCGCCGACGCGGCTGATCGAGACGTCCTCGATGAGGTCGAGGTCGACGACCTCGTCGGGTTGGTGGAGGTAGATCCGCCGCTCCTCCCGGTCGAGGGTGCCGACCGACCGGAGGAACGACGAGAGCACGAGCGCGACGAGCGCGAGCGGGATGAACAGCGCGGTGAGGCCGGTGAACGGTCCGGCGCCGACCGCGAGGAGGTCGTGCTGGGAGACGTACCGGCCGATCGCCATCAGGGCGACCATCACGCTGGCCATCGCCACGGCGCCGAGCGCGGCGTCGATCGCCCGCTCGAGGCGTCGGCCCTCGGGAGGGTCGATCGGGAGCGGGCCCAGGAGCCGCGCGGCGGTCCGCTCGGGACGGCCGAGGGCGGCGACGGCGAGGATCGTCACGACGATCGCACCGACGACGGCGACCAGGATTCCCTGCCCGGCGAGTCCGACGGTCACCCGCGCCATGTCGTACAGCCGCCAGAAAACGACGATGGTGATCGCGGCGAAGAACGTCCCGACGCCGAGCGACCACAGGAGGCGGACGCTCCGGGAGGTCGAGGCGTCCCGTCGCCACTGGATCGGTTCGGAATCGGTCGTTGCCATGGTCGAACTGACGGCGCTCGCGGTAAAGACCGTTCGATGTTCGCTCACGCCCGCTCAGAGGAACGCGGAGACGACGCGGAAGCCGGCGTAGGAGACGACGATCGATCCGGCGAGCGAGAGCACCCACGCGAGGACCGTGTAGCCCATCTTGCTGGCGCTGACGCCGCCGCCGGAACCGGACGCGGCGTAGCCGCTCCCGATGATCGAGCTGACGATGATCTCGTTGAACGAGACGGGAATCCCGAAGAGGACCGCGGTCTGGGCGATGGCGAACGAGGGAATGAGGGCGGAGATGGATCGGCGCGGCCCGAGCGAGGAGTAGTCCTGCGCGATCGCCTTGATCATCCGCGGCGCGCCGGTCCACGATCCCGCGAGGAGGCCGAACCCTCCGCCGACGAGGAGTGCGAGCAGCGGGACGCCGACGTCGCCCGAGAGCGGGATCAGCGGCCCGATCGCGAGCCCGACCTGGCTCCCGCCCGCGGAGAAGGCGACCAGCCCGCCCATCACCAGCAGGAAGCGCCGCTGGGCGCGATCCGGGTCGTTCCGAACGCCGAGCGCCGTCGGAGCCGCCCACAGAATCATCATTCCGACCGTCGCGAGCGGGACGCCGACGCCGCTCGAGAGGGGGACGTACCCCGCGGCGGCCTGGGCGAGCGACGCGCCGCCGTCCGGCGGGCCGAGGACGGCGAACTCGATGTTCGCGACCACCGCGCCGACGACCGCCGCCAGCGCCACCAGCACGGACGACTCCGAGATGGATTCCCCCCGGAGGATTCGGGCGATGACGTAGGCGATGCCGCCGCCGACGAACGGCGTCAGGATCCACAGCGCGGTGATCTCCCGGTACTTGGCCCACGCCGGATCGCCGCCCATCGCGAGGCCGACGCCGATCACCGCGCCGGTCGCCGTGAACGCCGTCGCGATGGGATACCCGGTGAAGACGCCGATTGCGACCAGCGCGGCCGCGATCGACAGCGCCAGCGTGGCGGCGATCGGAGACAGCGTCACCCCGCCGATCAGCTCCCGGCCGACGGCCTCGGAGACGTTCGCCCCCTGCAACACCGCCCCCGCGAATCCGAACAGGCCGACGAGGAATCCGGCGCGCATCACCGAGATCGCGTTCGCGCCGACCGCCGGCGCGAACGGCGTCGACCCGCTCGAACCGGCGCCGATCGCCCAGGCCATAAAGAAGCTCGCGGCCGAGGCTACGAGGAACGTCCCGACCGTCGCGATGTCTACCATCTCTGTCTATCGGCTTTCTATTAGCGGCCGATACAAGTGTGTGCCGAACGTTCGCTCTCGAGAGGCGGTTTTCGGCGGCTCGATAGGGGGTGCGAAACCGACGATCGGCCGTTCGTCGGCGGTCAGTTCGTCGGCGGTCAGTTCGTCGGCGGTCAGTTCGTCGTCGATTTCACGTTGTCCTCCGGATCCGGTTCCGGCGGCGGCTCCGCGCCCTCGATCGCCTCGGCGGCGTCGGTGTCCTTCTCGACGTGGACGTGCCAGCGGTCGACCTCCTCGTCGAACTCGGCGAGGCGGTCCGAGACGTCGGTTTTCAACACGTCGTCGTTGATGTTCACCTCGAAGATGAACCGCTCCCCGTCGCCGCGAGTCGACTGCTGGATGTTGGCGCTGACGAGCTCGTTGTCGAAGTAGTACGGCGCGAGCTGGGTCATCACGTTCTGGTAGACCGTGTCCTCGACCCGGCGGAGCGCCTTGCGGCTGGCCGAGTCGGCCGCCCGCGCGACGTAGTCGATCGACTCCTTCCAGTTGCCGACGGCGCCCTCGGCGTCGTCCTCCTCGAGCCGCTCGTAGGATTCCGAGAGCTTCTCGCCGGCGGTCTTGATGTCCTCGTCCGGTCGTTTGCCGGCCTTTTCTCCTTTACCCTCCTCGACGCTGGCCTGGTCGGCCGTCTTCTCGCTGACGTCGGACTCGAGGGTCTCGTGTGCTTTGGGTCGCCACTCTTCCCACTCCTCGAAGGCGCGGGCGAGTCGGGCGTCGTGATCGCCGTCGGGGGCGTCGACTCCAGCGTCCCGGAGCGCCCGCGTGACGCGCTCGCCGTGTTCGACGACGTCACCCCAGTCACCGCGAACTTTGAATCCCGAGATACTCTCTTCCATTCGGCTGAGCGGGTGGTATGGCGCGAGAGCGTATAAACTTCTTCGCCGTCTGTGCCAGGGATTGGTATCGCGTCGGGTCGACACACCGTGGCCCCGTTCGCCGATCGCTCGAGCCCACCGCCGCCGTTCCGTCGTCTCGAGGCGTGAGGCGGCCTCCGAATCCGGCGAAAAGAACTCGACGAGAAGAACGTGATGCGAGCGAGGGGCCGACCGATCCTAGAACTGCTGGCCCGTCCCCGTTTGACCGCGACCACCCGGAGCGTGCATTCGACTCCCCCGAGCGTCCATCTGACCTCCTCGAGCGCTCGTTCGGTCGCCTCGAGCCATCTGGCCGCTCGGAGTATCCCGACCGACCAGCCGTAACACCTCCCGACAGGAGTTGGTCGTCCGCTCGATCGTCGCCATCGTCTCGGCGATCTGGGGGTGGTGCTGGAACCGCTCGAGTTCGGCGAGCGCCTCGTTCGCGACGGTGACGAACGTGCTCGCGACGTCGGGACCGAACATCGAATCCCGCGCGATCAACCGCTCGTTGAGTTCGGCCAGGTCCGCGACGTCCTCGCAGACGCGCGCGCACGTCGAGAGTTCCGGCCCCGCCGCGGTACACTCCTTCGCGCACCAGCCGGCGACGCCGGTCACCTCGTGGAAGTCCTCGAGCGCGATCCGCAGTTCGGTCGTGAGGTGATCATCGAAGGAGGCGGCTGCGGTCCGGTGAGTCCCCTTCTCGGGTTGGCCGCCCCTCTGCTGGCCCATCGGCTGCTGCCCCATTTGTTCCTGCCCCGTCCGCTCGGGGTAGCGTTCGGTTCGTCCGTACTCCTGCTCGGTCGGCTGCTGTTGATGTTGTCGACTCACGAAGTACCACCTGTCCTGCTCGGCGGGGCGCGCTACGCCCGTGCCTCGATTAAACCGGCGCAACCGTTACGGCCGACTCCGGTCGCACCCCCGCGCTCAACATCTCGTTCATCGGCCCCCTTCGTCGACGCCTCGAGCCCTCGAGCGCGGCGTAGCGGCGCGATCGTTCGCTAAACCGTCCTTGATTCGTCCCAATCGCTCCTTTCGCGCGGTCGGCGTTCCGCCGTCCCCCTCGAGTCCCCGTCTCGAGTCGATCCGCCGTCCGTCCGGATCGGACCGACACCGTGAACTACCCCGCCGCTAGCCGTACTCGTATGACGATCGAAGACCGGGACGAGGCGTATCTCGTCACCCACGCACTGGCCAAGGACACCCTCTCGCGGATTCGCGACGTCGAGACGGAGCAGGTGAGCTTCCGGAAGGGACTGGTCAAACTGGGGCGCATCTGCGGCTACGAGATCATCGACGGCCGCATGGAGACCGAGTACGTCGAGATCGAGACCCCGCTCGAGACGACGATGGGCGAGCGGGTACGCGGCCTCGACGACGTGGTCATCATCAACGTCCTGCGGGCGGCGACGCCGTTCGTCGAGGGGCTGTTGAAGGCGTTCCCCCGCGCGCGACAGGGCGTCATCAGTGCGAGCCGCGACGAGGAGGGAGGTCGGATCGAGGACGGCTCGTTTCCGATCACGATCGACTACGTGAAGCTCCCCGAGATCACCGAAGCGGACACCGTCATCGTCGCCGACCCGATGCTCGCGACGGGCAGCACGATGTGCGCCGTCCTCGAGCACGTCATCGAGAACTCGCCAGAGCCGGAGAACCTGATCGTCCTCTCGGCGGTCTCGGCTCCCGAGGGCCTGCTCCGCGTCGGCGAGGCGTTCCCGCAGGTCGACCTCCTGACGGTGTCGATCGACGATCACCTCGACGAGAACGGGTTCATCGTTCCGGGGCTGGGCGACGCGGGCGACCGCGCGTTCCGGACGACCTGATCCCGGTTTCGATCGCCGACCGCGCTCCCCCTTCCGACGGCCGACTTATCGTCCCCAGGTGAGCCGCCGGCCCGCCTCGTCGAGCCGGGTCGCGATCCGCGAGAGCCACGCCGCGGGCGAGACGCGCCGGAGGTCGGACTCGTCGATCTCGATCCGCGCTTTCCCGTACGGATCGCGGGCGGCGCCCTCGTCTTCCTCCCGGTCCGCGCTCGCGACGTCGACGGCCGTCGACAGCGAACAGCGTCCGCACGCCTCTCGAGTGCGTTTCTCGGCCATACGTTGGTCGTCCGTACGTGCCCCTCGCGTTTAAGCGCTGTCACCGACGCCACCCCTCGGGTTCGACCCCGAGCGACGACGGACTTTTGGTCGGCGCACGGAATCACCCCACATGGAACGACGAGACGCGGCTCGAGCGGACTCGGCCGGTCGGGGGTGGTCGCCGTGACGGCCGACGCCGACGATCGAGAGTCTGCGGTCGAGACCGGGTTCGACGCCGCCGACCAGGAGTACGAAGCCGAGGCGGGCCTCGGCGACCTTCCCCCGGAGATCCGCGAGGCGGTCCCCGACTGGGAGGACGAGTACCTGGATCGAGTGAGCGACCGACTCATGCACAGCTACGACCTCGAGAAGGACGTCAGCGTTCGGGGCGAGCGCTTCGACATGTACGGGGAGCTCCGGGTCGAGAGCAGCAAGCACCTCTTTCACCCCTCCGTGCAGTACGCGAACCACCACATGCGGGAGTTCCTCTACGCCGATCGACGCGACCGCGCGTCGGTGGCCGACCTCGAGCGCCTCGTCGAGATCGGTCACGAGTTGGCCGACGAACGCGTGGAGCCGAGCGACCAGCACAAGGCGACGGAGTTCACGTTCGTGCTCGTCGCTCCCGAGGTTCCGGACGACGTCGCGGCGTTTGTTCGCGGCTTCAAGGACCGGACGCTGCTCCGGTTCGGCTTCCACGGCCACTACGAGATCCACCTCTGCGTCGTCGCGCCCGAGCGGGAGGCCGTCGTCTCGAGTCGGCGGACGGAGATCGATCGCGCGTTCGCGCTCTGGGGCCCGCTCGTCGAAAAACGCGGACTGGTCGCCCGACTACGCGGGCTCGTTTCTCGCTAAAAATCGATCGCGGATCGACGGCCGCGTCCGCCGCTAGTCGTCGTCGGTTCCCGGCGTCCCTTCGCCGGGACCGCCCGGCCCGGTTCCCGTGCCGCTCTCGCGAGCCGCCTGGATGTTTCCGTATCCCATCCTGATGATCGAGAGCGCGAGCCAGATCATCACGAGCGCGATCACCATCCGGAGACCAGTCGAGAACAGGTCGACCGTCGACGCTTCCGCGCGAGCGCTGGAGTTGAGCAGCGTCGAGTAGAGGTTCTCGTACAGCGCGAGCCAGAGGAGGCCGGAGATCGTGATGATCGTCATCACGACGACCGGGACTCCGGTGCTCAGGAGCTGTTTGGTGTCGCTCCAGTTGGCGAGCCAGACGGTGGCCGTCAGCAGCGCCAGCGCGGCGAGCAACTGGTTCGCGCCCCCGAACAGCGGCCACAGTTGCTCCCACTGGCCGCTCACGACGAGCAGGAACGCCAGCACGACGGAGACGCTGGTGTTGACGTACTTGTTCGCGGCGACCTCCTCGACGTCAGTTTCGGGGGTGCCAACGAGTTCTTCGACCATGTACCGTCCGAGTCGGAGCCCGGTGTCGAGGCTCGTCAGCAGGAAGCTGACGAAGATCAGCGCCATGAACACCTGACCGACCTCCAGCGGAACGCCGAGGCCCGTGAGGATCGTCCCGCCGCCGTCGGCGAAGTTGGGGAGCGCGGCCCCGACGCCCGAGACCCCCGCATCGGTGAACGCGACGACCGACACCGCGGAGAGGGCGGTGGCGGCGAGCAAGCCTTCCGCGAGCATGCCGCCGTAGCCGATCAGGCGAGCGTCGGTCTCGCGGTTGAGCTGCTTCGCAGTGGTCCCGGACGAGACCAGCGAGTGGAAGCCGCTGATCGTCCCGCAGGCGATGGTGATGAACAGCAGCGGGAACAGCGGCATCGCGGTGTCGATACCGCCCATGAAGCCCGAGTACGCCGGAAGCTGAATCTCGAGCGCCCCCGACCCGCCCTCGGTCGTCCCGAGGAACGTCCCGACGAGGACCGCCGCGAGTGCCCCGCCGACCCCCGCGTAGAGGAGGAACGACGAGAGGTAGTCGCGCGGCTGGAGCAGCGTCCAGACCGGGAGGATGCTCGCGACCGCCGCGTAGAGAAGCGACACGACGACCCACGCGGCGACGTTCGCCCCGAACAGCTGCGCACCCGGTATCCACTCGCCCCCTCCTGAGAAGAGAACGATCGACTCGTCGGCGAACCCGGACGGCTCGAAGAGCGCGACGGGGTACTCGATACCCACCCAGACGCTGGCGAAGACGGCCGCGACGAAGATGGCCGTCCCCGGAATGAACGGGAGGTCGAGCTGGTAGAGCCAGACGCCGAAGACGACCGCGAGTCCGACGTAAATCAGGCTCGCGGTCGCTGCCGGCGGGTAGGCGTCGACGACGAGCGCCACCAGCAGCGCGAACACCGCCACGACGAGGATGATCACGAGGAAGGCGAACCAGAGGAACATGTTCTTCCCCCGCTCGCCGAGGTACTCCCCAATGATGTAACCGATCGACTTCCCCTCGTGGCGGACGCTCGTCGAGAGCGCCATGAAGTCGTGGACCGCGCCCATCAGCGGGTTACCGATCGCGACCCACAGCAGGGCCGGCACCCAGCCCCAGACCAGCGCCGCCGTGATCGGGCCGGCGATCGGCGCGCCGCCCGCGACGCTCGAGAAGTGGTGCCCGAGCAACACCGGTTTCTTCGCCGGTACGTATTCTTGACCGTCCTCGTACTTGTGCGCCGGCGTCGCGCGCGAGTCGTCGAGTTCGACGAATCGCGAGAGGTACCGCCCGTACCCGATGTACCCCACGGTGAATAGTGTGAGCACCGTCGCGACGATCCAGATGACCCCTGTCATAAGCGTTCACCTTGTGAATTACAGCAGATCCCTATAAATCATGCGGGATACTACCAAGCGTCTCACCGGCTGACACGTACCGTAGCGGGGTATTTTATCAGTAATAGTCGATTACGCTCCCGGCGCCGTCTCGATCTCGAGTTCGTCGCCGACCGACCCCAGCCGCTCTCCCCGAATCTCCTCGACGTGCGTCTCGAGTTCGGCGACCACCGGCGGCTCGAGTTCCGCCTTCGCCGTCTCGAGGCGCTCGCGCTCCGTTTCGACCCGTGAGCGGAGGTAGCACGCGCCGCGACCGTTCTCGTCCGGATCGGGTTCGGGGGTGAGGCGGTTGGCGACCAGGCCGCGGACCTCGAGGCCCCGCTCGCGGAGCTGGTCGATCGCGCGGCCGGTCTCGCGGATCGACAGCGAGTCGGGGTTGAACACGAGGAAGAAGGCCGCCTCGTTCCGGAGGGTTTCACCGGCGTACTCGAAGAACTCCTTGCGCTCCTGGAGGTGGGCCAGGACGGGGTCGCCCTCCATCACCCGCCGCGGTTCCAGGTTTCCGATCGCCGCCTTCTCGAAGAGGTCGATGCTCTGGCGGCGCTTGGCCGCTAAGCGGTCGATCCACCCCTCGAGGAACTCGGGCAGGGAGAGCAGACGGAGGGTGCCGCCGGTGGGCGAGGTGTCGAAGACGACGCGATCGTAGGGATCGGACTCCCGCATCACGTCGACGAAGCGGTCGAACAGCGCGGCCTCGTAGGCGCCGGGGGTGCCGTGGGCCATCTCGATCTGGCGGTCGACCTCGTTGACCATCGCCGCCGACACCTGGTCCGAGAGCTTCCGCTTGACGTCCATCAGGTGGCGGGAGACCTCCGTTTCGGGGTCGATCTCCATCGCGGAGAGCCCCTCGACGCCCTCGACGGGGCGGGGGTCGTCCCCGAACTCCTGATCGAAGAGGTCGCCCACCGAGTGGGCCGGGTCCGTCGAGACGACGAGCGTCTCGAGGCCCGCGTCGGCGCACCTGTAGGCGTACGCGGAGGAGACGGTCGTCTTGCCGACCCCGCCCTTGCCGCCGAAGAAGACGAATCGCTCCATCAGAAGTGGTACTGCTGGCCCTTGCGCTCGATCAGGGTGCTCCGGTCCCAGAGGCGGCGCTCCCACGCCTCGAACTCGTCCTCGAGGTAGGGGAGCAACTCGGCGGTGTAGTACGAGACCGGCGAGGGGATGCCGAAGGCGTCGGGGAAACACGCCAGCATGAACGCGTCCTCGAGGTCCTCGGCTTCCTTCTCGATCTTCTCGTAGGCGGGGTGGGCGAGCATCCCGTGGGACAGTCCCCGGAGCCACTCCTCGAGGGCGGCCCGGTACGCGGCGATGCGATCGGCGAGCGTCATCGTCTGTCATGCGCGGGCACGGAGCCAAAAAGATATCGTCTGAAAGCCCCCGGCGCGCTCTGGCGAGCGCGCCGGCCCCTTTCATTCCCACCCGCGGTGGTTTGGTCGGCCGGCCAACGCGTGGAACCAGATGAGATGGCCGACACGCGGGACCCAGACGGATGGCAGGCACGCGCGACTCGACGAGAAAGCTGACACGTGAAACCTGATGAGAGGGCCGACATGTGGAATTCAACCGGGTTGTTGCGGTTTCGCCTCCCGTTCCGGCCTCGAGGGTCGAGCGTTCCGATCGTCGACGCCAGCCGCCGCTTCTCAGGAGTCGATGTCGCTCGAGCCGTGGTACTTCCCCCCCACGACCTGCGGTATTTGCCGTTACTGACGCGCATATGAGTGTGGGGGAGTATGCGTACTAAACATGAGCGACGACTCGAGCGACGGGGACGAACCCGGTTGTCGACGGGGATTCGGAACGCGCAGCGTCCACGCCGGACAGGAGCCCGATCCGGCGACGGGCGCGGTGGCGCCGCCGATCTACCAGACCACCTCCTACGCCTTCGACGACGCCGATACGGCCGCGGACCTCTACGCGCTCGAGCGCGAGGGGTACATCTACTCGCGCATCTCGAATCCCACGGTCAGGACCCTCGAGAAGCGTCTGGCCTCCCTCGAGGGCGGGGCGGACGCGGCTGCGACGGCCAGCGGGATGGCCGCCCTGGATTCGGCCGTCCTCGTGCTCGCGAAGGCGGGCGAGAACGTCGTCGTTTCGACGGACACCTACGGCGGCACGACGGCCTACTTCTCGCGAACCGCCTCGCGGCGTAATATCGAGGCGCGGTTCGTGGACACGCTGGACTACGACGCCTACGAGGAAGCGATCGACGACGACACCGCGTTCGTCCACCTCGAGACGATCGGCAACCCGTCGCTCGTCACGCCCGACTTCGAGCGCGTGGCGGGGATCGCCCACGACGCGGGCGTCCCGCTCGTCGTGGACAACACCTTCGCCAGTCCGGCGCTGTGCCGGCCGCTCGAGCACGGCGCCGACGTCGTCTGGGAGTCGACGACGAAGTGGCTCCACGGCTCCGGCACCACGGTCGGCGGCGTCCTCGTCGACGGCGGGGACTTCCCCTGGGAGGCGGAGGGGTACGAGGAGATCGGCGGGAAGAACCCGGCCTACCACGACGTCGACTTCTCCGAGGACTTCGCCGACGCGCCTCTCGCGGCGGCCGCGCGCTACCGGTCCCTTCGGAGCCTGGGGAACCAGCAATCGCCGTTCGACGCCTGGCAGACCCTCCAGGGCCTCGAGACGCTGCCCCTCAGGGTGTCCAAACACTGCGAGAACGCCGCCATCGTCGCCGACTACCTCGACGACCACGAGGACGTCGCCTGGGTGACCTACCCGGGCCTCGAGGGCCACGAGACCCACGAGAGCGCTGACCGCTACCTCGCCGACTACGGTAGCATGATCGCCTTCGGCCTCGAAGGCGGCTATGAGGCCGGCAAGATCTTCTGCGAGAACGTCGAGGTGGCCCAGTTCCTCGCGAACATCGGCGACGCGAAGACGCTCGTGATCCACCCCGCGAGCACGACCCACGGCCAGCTCACCCCCGAGGAGCAAGAGGAGGCGGGCGTCACGACCGACCTCGTCCGGCTGTCGGTGGGGATCGAGGACCCGGCGGACATCCTCGCGGACCTCGAGGCGGCCATCGAGGCGGCGACCGAGGCGACGTCGTAGGTCGCGGCGCCGATCGCCGTTCCACCGTTTCCGACCCCTTTTTGCCGTGAGTTTCGCGTAGCGCCCCGGCAGCCGCCGGTTCGGCGGTCTCCATCCGCAGCCGCGCGAATCGATCAGGTACGAGCAGATCTTGCCGTAACTGAGGGTTATTAGACGACTCGAGAATATGCACGACACACATGAAACGTCACGGAACGTCGGCGGCGTCGGGGGGACGGAGCCTGCCGCCCGCGGAGTTCGCCGGGGCCGTGGGGTCCGCGCGGCTCGAGCGGCCGGGACCGTCGGGGTGGTGGCCGTGAGCACGACGAAGGAGACGGTCGACCTCGGGGAATTCGCGTTCGAGTGCGGCGAGTCGATTCCGAGCCTCGAAGTCGCCTACGAGACCTACGGCGAGTTCACGGGCGACAACGCGGTGTTGATCTGCCACGCCCTGACGGGGAGCGCCCACGTCGCCCGGCGGCCCGACGCGGGCGACGAGACGGCCGGTCAGGCACGCGCCTGGTGGGGCGACGTCGTCGGGCCCGGGAAAGCCATCGACACGACCGAGTACTACGTGGTCTGTGCGAACGATCCCGGCTCCTGCTACGGGACGACGGGTCCGTCGAGCACGAACCCGGAGACGGGCGAGCCCTACGGGACGGACTTTCCGCCGGTCACCGTCGGCGACTGGACCCGCGCCCAGCGGCGGCTGCTCGACGAACTCGGCGTGGGCCGGGTCCACGCCGTCGTCGGCGGCAGCGTCGGCGGTATGAACGTCCTCGACTGGCTGCGACGCTACCCCGACGACGTCGAGCGCGCGGGAGCCGTCGCCACCGCGGCCCGCCTCGACGCGCAGTGTCTCGCCCTCGACACCGTCGCTCGGCGGGCGATTACGTCCGATCCGAACTGGAACGGCGGCCACTACTACGGCGTCTCCGAGAGCGACGCGAACGGAGGCTCGTCGGACGCGTCCGACGGCGGCGAGAAGCCCAGCGAGGGGCTGGCTCGAGCGCGCCAGATCGGCCACATCATGTACCTCTCGAAAGCCTCGATGTCCCGGAAGTTCGGCCGGCGGTCGGCGGGTCGCGAGGCGGCCCGGGAGACGCCGCCGGATCCGGCCGCCGCCTTCTTCCCCTACCGGGAGGTCGAGTCCTACCTCGACTACCAGGCCGACAAGTTCGTCGACCGCTTCGACGCCAACAGCTACCTCTACATGACCCGCGCGATGGACGACTTCGACCTGTCTGCGGGCTACGAGTCCGACGCAGACGCGCTGGCCGCCTTCGAGGGCGAACTCCTCCTCCTCTCCTTTACGGGCGACTGGCACTTCACGGTCGAGCAGGCCGAAGCCCTCGCCGAGTCCTGTCGCGAGGCGGGCGTCGACGTCGCCCACCACGTGATCGAGTCGGACCACGGCCACGACGCCTTCCTCGTCGAACCCGAGAAGGTCGGCCCGCCGCTGTCGGACCTCCTCGAGGCGGGCCTCGGCGGTCGGTCGATCACGGACACGGACGAGGAGAAGGAGGAACCGCAGGCGTTCGCGCCGGTGCACACGAGTCTGTTTTCGGAGTGATTCGCCGTCGCGTCGGCGTCGTCGGACGGCGCTACCGTCGATCGGACGAAATCGGTGGAGAGAAAGACCGTTTTACCGGGCGTAGACCGTCGATTCAGTCGTCGGCCGGTGCGAAGCCGGCGTGGGCGTTGCCCATGCGCGCGCCGTCCATGTACTGCTCGGCGCGCACGCCGTCGGAACGGACGTCGTCGAGCCAGAGGCGGGCGTCTCGAGCGAGTAACTCGGGGTTGGTGTTGCGAACGAACGCGGGCGTGGCCGGCGAGCGGACGAGCGCTATCAGGGCCCACATCGAACCGGCGGCGAACGATCCGAGGCCGGAGTAGGTCATGCCGAGGGACATGAAGGTCATCGCGTACACGAACCCGATCGCCATCGAGGGGAGGCTCGTCCCGAGGGGTACTCGCGCGCTCGCGTCGCGGAGGGTCGGGGCGAGAAAGACGATCGAGAGGCTGCTACCGATCAGGAACACGAGGTCTTGCCACATCATCAATATTCCTAACTCGGTTATGAGTAAAAACCTCTCGGTATTGAAATCGGCCGTTGGTCCGAAGGGTCACCGCGACGGACGAGTCGGCGACGGCGGAAAACTGAGTCCGACGAACCGAGAGTCGGGCGGTCGACGGACTGCGCGTCGAGGCCGCGACGGAAGCCAGCGATTACGACTCGAGGACGCCCTCCTCGACGAGCACGTCGCGAGCCTCGGCCATCGAGGTGACGACGACGTCGCAGGCCGGTTCGACCGCCGGTTTCGGGTCGAATCCGATCGCGAGGCCCGCCACCTCGAGCATCGGCAGGTCGTTCGCGCCGTCGCCCACCGCGACGGTCTCCTCGAGCGGGACGCCGACGTCCTCGGCGAGGCCGGCGAGCGCGTCGTCCTTGGTGCCCTCGATGAGCGGCCCCTCGACGTCGCCCGTGAGTTCGCCGCCCTCGATCGGCAACCGGTTCGAGACGATGTGGTCGACGGAAACGCCCGCTTTCTCGAGGGCGGCGGCGACGCCGCCCTCGAAACCACCCGTTACGATGGCGGTCGTGACGCCCGCCTCGTTCAGTTCGCGGAGCAGGTCGGCGGCGCCCGCGCGGAGGATCACGTCGTCGTAGGCGTCGTTGGCGTCGGCCTCGGAGAGCCCCTCGAGCAGGGCCGCCCGCGAGCGCAGGCTCTCGGCGTACCCGATCTCGTCGTTCATCGCCCGCTCGGTGATCTCGGCCATGTCGGCGGCGACCCCGCAGCGCTCGCCGAGCAACACGGTCATCTCGGAGTCCGAAAGCGTCCCGTCGAAGTCGAAAGCGACGACTGTCATCGTCGCCGGATTGACGCCGACCGAATAAACCAGTTCAGGTTTCGCCCGTTCTCGATCGACGCCGCCGAGGACGGCCGCTCGAGCGCCGTCGTCGGTCGACACCGCGTCGCGGGAACGGTCGACGCCTCCGCCTTCCGGATCCACAACCGCTTTGGCTCGAGCGCCGCGAGTGCCTCCTATGAGACCGGTCGCCCGTCCAACCGCCGCGCTCGCGTTCGAATCCGGCTCCGTTCGATGACGAGTCAGACGCTCGAGGTCGTCGCCCTCGCGCTGATCCCCGCGCTCCTCTGGGGCTTCACGCCGATCTTCGACAAGCGGGGGATGGCCGCCGGCGGGAGTTCGGTGCAGGCGTCGCTCGTCGTCGCCCTCGTCGACTCGACGATCTACTGGCTCGTCATCGCCGTCCTCCGCGGCGGGTCGGCCTTTTCCGGGCTCACGCCCGAGACCGCCGGCGTCTTCGTCTTCGCGGGCGTCGTCGGGACGGCCCTCGGCCGGATCACGATCTTCGTCGGCGTGGATCGGGTGGGGGCGAGCCTCAACAGTGCCATCCTCAGCACGCGACCGCTGTTCGCCACGCTGATCGCCCTCGTCTTCCTCGGCGAACCCCTCGGCCCGGTGACGGCCCTCGGAATCGTGATCCTCGTCGCGGGGCTCTCGCTGCTCACGATCTCGAGGGGCGGCGACCTCGAGGGGTGGGAACCCCGCGACCTCCTGTGGCCGATCGCCGCCGCGGCCACCTTCGCCGTCGCGAACGTCGCCCGCCGGTACGGCATGCTCGGGTCGCCGATCTCGGCGCTCGAGGCGGTCGCGCTCAACGAGACCGCAGGCGTCGTGGCGCTGGTCGCCTACGCCCTCGCGCTCGGGAAGACCGACGCGTTCCGGACGCCCCGGGCGTCTTACCGCTACTTCGCCGCCAGCGGCCTCCTGACGACCGTCGCGATGCTCTCGCTGATGGCCGCGCTTGGCCGCGAGGGCGGGCGAATCGCGCTCGTCGATCCCCTGGTGGCGACGGCGCCCTTCTTCACGCTGGTGTTCGCCGCCGTCCTGCTGCGCGACCTCGAGCGGGTCACGCGGGGCGTGGTCGGCGGGGCGGCGCTGATCGTGGGAGGGGCGGTGTTGATCACCATCTGAGCGCCCGCCGTCGCCCTCGTTTCGCGGCTTCGTACTCGAGGACGACGGTCGGGTATCCGTCGGCGTCAGTCGACGACCGCGACCGAATCGCCGACCCGCAGCGTCGCGCCGCGGTGGGCCTCCGGCACGCGCGCGATGAGCATCATCGTGTAATAGTGATCGAACGCGTCCTCGTCCGCCCACTCGGGAAAGGTCTCCTCGCGGTTTTCGACGAACCGCCGGCGGAACGCCTCGATCGGTTCGCCCGTGTCGGGGTCACGCTGGGGGACGACGCAGCGCCCACAGGGCGTGACGCCCTCGAACCGGACGCCGCCGACCTCGAACGCGGGCGCGTCCTCGCCGACGAACCGATCCTCCCAGAAGGGCTCGACCCCGCCGACCTCGACGTTCGCCCGGAGGCGACGGCGCGCCCCCTCGACGGTCACCTCGTCGAACCAGTCGGCGACGGTGCGAAGCGTCGCGGTGCTGATCACCGACGGCCCCATCTCGCGGCGGTCGACGTACCCCAGCGTCCGATCGCGCTCGAGGGTCAGGTCCTCGTCGAAGAACTCGCCGAACCACGCCGCCGCCCGATCGCGATCCGCGTTCGTCTCCAGGTCGAAGCGCTCGCGTTCGCCGTCGGGGGCTACGACCGCGAGTTCGCCCGTGTCGGGGTCGAAGTCGGTCCGCAGGTCGTGGACGCGGTCGGTCCGCTTGCCGTTGATCACGTCGCCGTCCCCGTCGAAGAGCGCGAACTCCCGATCGCGGGCGAGCGTCCCGCCCTCGAGGACGTCCGCCGCCTCGACGCCGACGCCGTCGAGCCCCTTCACGGGGTAGACCCTGAGTCGCTCGAGTCGTGCCATCGAGTCCACGTTCCACCCGACCAACGAATAGCTGTTCGTTCGAACAGTTTCGGCTGCGAACTGGTGACAGCACTGGCCCCTTTTACGGCGACCGCTGGCACCCATCCACTTCGAACGATCGAGCGGAACGCGGTTTCGGCCGCCGACGGGCGTCTCAGGTATATTTTGCCGGCCCCGTGAACAACGGAAGCGTTTACCCGTTCCGCACAATTGACTCGCCCATGAACGTGCTGGTTACGGACCCGATCGCGGACGCGGGTCTCGACGTGCTCCGGGAGGCGGGGTACGAGGTCGAAACGGGCTACGAACTCGAGGGCGACGATCTGCTCGAGGCGATCTCGGACGCCCACGGGCTGATCGTTCGCTCCGGGACGGAGGTCACGGCGGAGGTCTTCGAGGCCGCCGAGGAGCTCGTCATCGTGGGCCGTGCGGGTATCGGCGTCGACAACATCGACATCGACGCCGCCACCGACGAGGGCGTCATCGTCGCCAACGCGCCGGAGGGGAACGTCCGCGCGGCGGCCGAACACACCGTCGCGATGGCCTTCGCGGTCGCCCGCTCGATCCCGCAGGCCCACGCCCGCCTCAAGAGCGGCGAGTGGGCCAAGAGCGACTACCTCGGGGCCGAACTCAACGGCAAGACCCTGGGCGTCGTCGGCCTCGGCCGCGTCGGCCAGGAGGTCGCGAAGAAACTCGACTCGCTCGGGATGGACATCGTCGCCTACGACCCCTACATCTCCGAGGAGCGCGCCGAGCGGATCGGGGCCGAACTCGTCGAGTTCGACGCCTGCCTCGAGCGCGCCGACTTCCTCACCATCCACACGCCGCTGACCCCCGAGACGGAGGGGCTGATCGGCGAGGCGGAGATGGAACTGCTCGAGGGGAGTTACGTGATCAACGTCGGTCGCGGCGGCATCATCGACGAGGACGCCCTCGCCGCGGCCGCCGAGGAGGGGATCGTCGCGGGCGCGGCGCTCGACGTCTTCACCGAGGAGCCGCTGCCGGAGGGCTCGCCCCTGCTGGCCCACGACGAGATCGTCGTCACGCCCCACCTCGGGGCCTCCACCGAGGCCGCCCAGGAGAACGTCGCCACCTCCACCGCCGAGCAGGTCGTCGCCGCCCTCGAGGGCGAACCCGTCGCGAACGCGCTCAACGCCCCCTCGATCGACGAGAGCGCGTTCCCGCGCCTCGAGCCGTACATCAACATCGCCGAGACCGCCGGAAAGGTCGCCGCCCAGTTGCTCGACGGTCGCATCGAGCGCGTCGAGGTCACCTACGAGGGAGACATCGCCGACGAGGACGTCGATTTCGTCACCGCCAGCGCGCTGAAGGGCGTCTTCGAGCCCCTCGAGTGGCAGGTCAACGCGGTCAACGCCCCCCAGATCGCCGAGGACCGCGGCGTCGACGTCACCGAGTCGAAGACCCGACAGGCCGAGGACTTCCAGAGCCTGGTCTCGGTCGCGGTGGGCAACGGCGACCACGAGATCTCGGTCGACGGAACCCTGTTCGCCGGCGACGACCCGCGGATCGTCCGCATCGACGGCTACCGCGTCGACGCCATCCCCCACGGGAAGATGGTCGTCACGCGCAACACGGACGAACCGGGCGTCATCGGCCTCATCGGGACCGTGATGGGCGAACACGGCGTGAACATCGCCGGCATGTTCAACGCCCGCGAGGCCATCGGCGGCGAGGCGCTCACCGTCTACAACGTCGACACCGAGATCCCCGACGCCGCCCGCGAGCAACTCGAGTCGGACGAGCGCATCATCGAGGTGCGCTACATCACCCTCAACGGGCAGTAGCCGAATCGACTCGAGGGATCGGTCGTCCGCCCGCGAAACGAGTCCGTTTTCGTCCGGTCGTCGCGCACGAGGGCGAGCGTCGCGACCCCGCGCGGCAAAAGACCTATCGCCCCGTCGGTCAACCGTTCGCACATGGACGACGGAGTTTCGGTCGACTACGGCGAGGACGGCCTGGTCCCCGCCGTCGCACAGGACGCCGAGAGCGGCGAGGTGTTGATGCTCGCGTACGTCTCGCCGGAAGCCCTCGAGCGAACGCGCGAGACCGGCCTCGCTCACTACTACTCGCGCAGTCGGGACGAACTCTGGCAGAAGGGGAAGACGAGCGGCCACGTCCAGCGCGTCGCGGAGGTGCGCGTCGACTGCGACGGCGACACGTTGCTGTACCTCGTCGACCAGGAGGGCGGCGCCTGCCACACCGGCCACCGATCGTGTTTCTACCGGACGATCGAGGGCGAGGACGTCGGGGAGCGGGTGTTCGATCCCGAGGCCGTCTACGACCGCGAGCACGAGTGATCTCCCATGGGTGAAACGAGCGGCGGCGCCGACGCCGGCCGACCGACCCGACCGGACGACGGGAACGACCACCGCTTCGAGGCGCTCGAGGAACTCGAGGGCGCCCGGAACCGCCTGGCGGCGGCCGAGGAGGCGATCGACGCCGAGGGCCGCGAGTCCGTCGAGGCGACCGCCCGGGCCTACCGGAAGGCGATCGACCTGCTCGACGCGTACGTCGACAAGGCGACCGGAACCGGGCGGGAGAACTACGTGGCGTACCGCCGACTCAAGTCGCAGGTCGCCTCGCTGGTCGACTCCCTGCCCGAGGAGGCGAACGCCCGGGACGCCTTCGACGCGCTCGTCGACGCCCTCGACAAGCGCCGGCTGAGCGAGTCGGACTTCGAGCGCGCCCGGACCGCCCTCGAGCCCGCGAAGCGCTACGCGGACCTGCTCGAGGAGCGCGACGCCGCCCGCGAGGCGCTCGCCGGGGCCCGGAAGTCGGCGACCCTGCGGCGGCGGGCGATCGACGACGAGATCGCCGAACGCGAGCGGCTGCTCGGGCTCTCCGAGGCCGACCTCGAGGCCCCCGTCGAGCGCCTCCGGGGCCCGATCGAGGCCTACAACGACGCGATGCGGGAGGCGTTCGAGGCCTACTACCACGAGGCCTCGGCTCGCGAGGTCCTCTCGCTCGTCGACCGGAGCCGGTGGTACCCCTTCGTCGACTACGAGCAGCCGCCCGCCGACCTCGAGTCGTATCTCTTCGAGAACCCGGCCGGCGAGTACGCGATCCCCGAACTGCTCGAGTACGCCGACTACACCCGATCGAAGCTCGACCACTACGTGGACGACGCGGACGAACTGAAGCGGCGGGTGGCGACCCAGCGGACCTACCTCGAGGGGATCGACGCCGAGCCGCTGACGATCCCCTGGCCGCCCGAGCCGGCGGGCGTGATGCGGCGCCGGACGCGCGAGTACCGGCCGTTCGTCGCCCGCGCCGCGGACGAGGGGGCCGTGACGCTGCTCCGCGAGCTTCGCCTCCTGACGCGCGCTTCCGACGCGGAGTACGAGCGGCTGCAGACGGCCGCGGACGCCATCGAGCGGCTCACCGACGACGAGCGCCGGCGGCTGGCCGACGGCCGCGTCGACGCCGAACTCGAACGGTTGCGGGAGGAGCGGGGACGACTCGACGAGGCGCTGGCGGTCGAGGACCCGGCGTGACTTCGGCGGCGGTCGAGTGCCCCCCGGACGCGCCTTTTTCTCCGTCGTCGCCGTACGTCCGATCCGTGGCCGACTCCGAACCCAGACACGTCCTCGTCCCGATGGACGACTCCGAGCCCGCGCGGGCGGCCCTCGAGCACGCGCTGACGGTCGTTCACGCCGACCGAATCACCGTCGTGCACGCCATCGACGACCTCGAGGCGGGCTACGGGGGCGGTCCGACGGCGGGCGAGGGGGCGGAACCCGAATTCTTCGAGGACGCGAAGGCGATCGCGCGCGAGCGCGACTCGAGCGCGACCGTCGCGACGGAGGTGGTCGAGGGGACGGCCGCCGACGCGATCCTCGAGTTCGCCGACGAGGCCGACGTCGACGGAATCGTGATCGGCAGCGAGGGACGGTCGGGGGCCGCTCGCGTGCTGCTCGGGAGCGTCGCCGAGCGGGTCGCCCGGGAGTCGACGGTTCCGGTGACGATCGTCCCCCGACCCGCCGCCGAATCGGTGTGAGCGTCGGAGTCCGCGGACGTGCCGCGGTCACCGCGTCGGAAATCGCCGGCGTTTAGCCGGAGCGGCGTCACGGTCGGCGTATGGACGACCGGGTCGGCTCGACGCTGCACACCGGATTCCTGATTTCGACCACCGCCGCGTTGGCGTGGCTCTCCGGCCTCCCGATGCTGTTTCCGAGCCTCGGCCCCTCGGCGTTCGTCCTGGCGCTCTTTCCGAACGGCGAGGCGAGCGACGCCCGTCGGGTGATCGGCGGCCACGTCGTCGGCGTCGTCGCCGGCCTGCTCGCCTACCACCTGCTCGCGCCGGGAGTCGCGATGACCGCCGCGCCGGACCCGGCCTCGCTCGAGGGGTTGCGCCTCGCCGGAAGCGGCGTCCTCGCGACGACGCTTACCGCCGGCGGGATGCTCGCGACCGACACCCGCCACCCGCCCGCGTGCGCCACGACGCTCATCGTCTCGCTCGGACTGCTGTCGACGCCCCTCGAGGGCGCGCTGATCGTCGTCTCGGTCGCGGTGCTGGTCGCGGTCCACCGGGCGCTGCTCCTGGCGGTCGACGTCGGACCGATCGGCCCGGAGTGAGCGACGTCCGAAACGAACGGCGCTCGGGTCGAACGGTCGAGAACGGAGGAATCGGGTACTCGACTCAGGCGTTCACCTTCGCTTCGGTCAGCGCGTCGCACATGTCGCCGGCGAGTTCCTCGGCGCGGTCGGCCTCGCGCGCCTCGGCGTAGATTCGGACGAGCGGTTCGGTGCCCGAGGGACGGGCGAGCACCCACGCGTCGCCGTAGTCGAGGCGGTAGCCGTCGCGGGTGTTGAGTTCGGCGTCCGAGGTGTTGGCCTGGTTGGCGGCGGCGTCGAGCATCGCGTCGCGCTCGGCGGTCGACTCGTACTCGACGTTCCGGCGGACGTTGGCGTAGCCGCCGTAGGGGGCGACGACCTCGCTGGCGGGGCGCTCGGCGACCAGCTCGAGGAATCGCGCGGCGGTGTAGGCGCCGTCCCGGGAGAGGCGGTACTCGGGGAAGAAGACGCCGCCGTTGCCCTCGCCCGCGATGGGGATCCGTTCCCCGTTGGCCGCGAGTTCCTGGATGCGGGTGATGATGTTCGTCGAGCCGATCGGCGTGAGCTCGAGGTCCGCGCCGACCTCGGTGACGACGTCGACGAGGCGCTGGGAGACGTTGACGGCGGAGACGGTGACGTCGTCCGCCTCGAGTTCGGCGGCCGCGAGGGCGGCGAGGGTGGCGTCGCCCTCGACGTACTCGCCGTTCTCGTCGAAGAAGATGGCCCGGTCGGCGTCGCCGTCGTGGGCGATCCCGACGTCGGCGTCGGTCGCCCGGACGAGTCGACCCAGGTCCTCGAGGTTGTCCGGCACGGGTTCGGGGTCGCGTCCGGGGAAGTGGCCGTCGGCCTGGCCGTTGACGGTGACGACGCGACAGCCCAGTTCGCGGAAGAAGTCGGGGCTGGTCAGCGCGCCCGCGCCGTGGCCGGGGTCGAGCGCCACGGTGAGGTCGGCGTCGGCGATGTTCTCCCGGTCGACGGCCTCGAGCAGTTGATCGACGTAGGCCCGGCGGACGCCCTCGACCTCGCGGACGCGGCCGGTCTCGTCCCAGGGGGCGACCGCGAACGACTCGGTGAGCAGGATCTCCTCGATCCCCTCGAGGGTGGCCACCGAGAGTTCGACCCCGTTCGGGCCGACGAGTTTGACGCCGTTGTACTGGGGCGGGTTGTGCGAGGCGGTGATGACCATGACCGGGACGCCCTCGCGCTCGGCGTAGGCCTGCGCGCCCGGCGTGGGAACGATCCCGAGTCGGTCGACGTCGGTCCCGGTGCTGGCGAGTCCGCTGGCGGCCGCGTCGGCGAGCATTCGGCCGGTGTAGCGCGTGTCGCGCGCGAGCGCGATGCACTCGGCACCCCCGTCGGCCCCCGATCCCCAGGCCGTTCCCGCCGCTTTCGCGACGCGCAGGACGAACCCGGGCGTCAGCTCCTCGTTGGCGACGCCCCGCGTCCCGCTCGAGCCGAAGACCTTCATTGTAGTGTACTCGGAAGGGATCGCCCAAAGGGATTCCGGAGACCGTCGCCGGTCGCCCGCCGATCCGCCGGTTCGCGACGGCAACGCTTTCGGCGCCTCGAGTTCGATACCGGGTATGCTCTCGATCGAAGAGAAGCGCGTCTACGGCGAACGCGAGGGGGCGATCGAAGTCTACGTGGCGAGTTCGATCGGCGTCGTCCGCGTTCGCGTCTCCGGCGACGCCGTCGGCGAGTTCACCCTCCTCGAGCGCTGCGACGCGCGGGACGTGGCCGCGGTGGGCGACGACGTGGCGGCGGCGACCGACGAGGACGTGCTCGTCCTCGAGCGTACCCCCGGTGCGGACGCCGAGGGGGGTGACGGCGACCGCGCCGACGCCGAACCGGCGTTCGAAGCGACCGGGTTCGGCTCGGCGGTCGCCGTCGGCTACTACGAGGCCGACCTCGTGGCCGCGGGCGAGGGTGGTCGCGTCGCCCGGCGCGTCGACGGCACCTGGGAGACGCTCGAGGAGGCGCTCCCGGCCGAGGTTCGGGCGATCAACGGCGACCTGCTCGCCACGGACGGGGGCGTCTACCGGATCCACCGGGGCGAACTCGACCACGCGGGGCTCTCGGACGTGCGCGACGTCTCCGTCGCCGGGATTCCGCTCGCGGCGACCGGCGACGGCCTCTACAAACTCGGCAACGGCTGGATGAAGTCGCTCGAGGGAGCGTTCACCGCCGTCGCGGCCGATCCGCGAACCGAGGCGGGGCGACTCGCTCGCGCCCACGCGATCGGACGGCCACCGGCCGGCGACGGGGGGCCCCCGACCGACGACGAGGCCGAGGACGCGGTCGATTCCGGCGGCGCGAAGGGGGACGACCTCGACGGGGAGGTGCTGTACGCGTACGTCGACGGAAGCGGCGGCGTCGGCGGTGCGGACGGCTCCGACGACTGGGTTGCGAGTCCACGCTCGAGCGACGCGGCAGGCGGGCGGATCGTCGACGTCGGCTACGGCGAGACGGCGTACGCGGTCACCGAGGACGGGACGTTCCTGACCGAACGCGACGCGGGGCGTTCCGAAGACGACGACGTTGCCGACCCCGACGCGAACCGGTGGCGCCCGCACACCCTCGGCGTTCGCGGCGTCTCGGGGCTCGCGGTCTCGCTTCCGGACCCGGACTCGATCGGCGGGTGAGCGCGCCGTCGGGCGGGCTTCACCCCGTCGATCGTGTCGATCGCTCGTCCGACGACCCCGCCACTTCGCCTGCGCCCGTCCGACGATGCGACGCGTGTCCGCCGGCTTACCGTCTGACGTACGTCTGACGGCGTCTTAATTAGCTCGCCTTCCATTCCCCACCAGATGACCGAATTATCGCGTCGACGCCTGCTCGCTGCCTCCGGCGTCGCGATGACCGGCGCGCTGGCCGGCTGCTCGAGCGACGACGGCGACGACGGGGACGATGGTGACCGGGGTGACGAGGCCGACGACGAACCGCGGGAGGACAGTTCCGTGGACGACGGGAACGGCGACGATGGCGACGGCGGGTCCGACGCCGACGCCGGCGGGACGGTGCTCGGCGACATCACCATCGAGAACCTCGACGACCGATCCCACGACCTCGACGTCCTCGTCGAGTTCGGCGAGGGCGAGGACGGCTGGTCGAGCCTGAACCACTGGTCGAGTTACGACCTCGAGGGGCGCGCGGGCGAGTCCCTCGAGCGCGACTGGCGGGACGACCCCGCTCGGTTCCGCGTCACCGCCCGCCTCGACGGCGAGGAGATCACGAGCGTGACGCCGGGGAAGTGGAACGACCCCGGCTGTCTGAACCTGCTCGTGCTGATCGACCGGGACGGCTCCCTCTCGATCACCAGCGACACCGCCGGCGGCCCCTGCTCGGCGGACGAAGTGCCCGACGAGGACGAATAGGCGACCTGACGGGTGCGGAACGAAAACGGGTTTAGGTCGCGAGCCGACCGACCGAGTATGATCGTCAGCGGATCCGCCTCCCAGACGCTCGCCGCCGCGCTCGCGCGCGAGCTCGACGAACCGCTCGCAACGCCCGCGTACGACCGCTTCCCGGACGGCGAACTGCTCGCCGCCGTCCCCGGCTTCGCGGGCGACCGCGCGGTGATCGTCGCCTCGACGGTCTCGAGCGACGCGCACCTCGAACTCCTCCAGTTGCAGGACGCCGTGCGCGAGGCCGGCGCCGAGGAGGTCGTGACGATCCTGCCCTACATGGGCTACGCCCGCCAGGACGACGCCTTCGAGGAGGGACACCCGATCTCCGCGCGCGCGGTCGCGCGAGCGATCTCGACCGGGGCGGACCGCGTCCTCACGGTGAACCCACACGAGACGGCCGTCTGCGACTTCTTCGAGCCGTCGGCGACGCCGGTCGACGCCGCCCACCTGCTCGCCGACCCCCTTCCCGAGACCATCGAGGAGCCGGTGTTCGTCTCGCCCGACGAGGGGGCGATCGACCTCGCCGAGACCGTCCGGGACGCCTACGGCGACCGCGTCGACGGCGCCGCCGGCGAGGTCGACTACTTCGAGAAGGTCCGGCGCTCGGGGACCGAGGTCGAGATCACCCCGAGCGACGTCGACGTCGCCGGGCGGGACGTCGTGGTCGTCGACGACATCATCGCCACGGGGTCGACGATGAGCGAGGCCGTCGCCGTCTGCCGCGAGCGGGGCGTCTCCCGCGTCTTCGTCACCTGCGTCCACCCGCTGCTGGCGCGCAACGCGTACGCGAAGCTCTCGAGCGCGGGCGTCGAGGCGATCTACGGAACGGACACCATCGAGCGGTCGGTCAGCGCGGTGTCCGTCGCGCCGGCGCTCGCCGATCGCCTCTGAGCCGAGCGCGGCGTCGTCCGCCGGTTCTCCGGTCGCCGCGGACGCTCACGAACGCTTAAGTAATCGCTCGACACAGCTAGCGTGTTACCGATCCGATCGGTTCGCGGACGCGAGGTACCGAGCAATGCACGGCATCGTCCACAAGACGCTCAAGAGCTACGTGATCGAGAAGGCGGACGAGGCGGCCTGGGAGACGATCCTCGAGCGGGCCGCCGTCGAGCCGAAGCTCTACCTGCCGGTGTCCCACTACCCGGACGCGGAGGTCGCGGGCATCCTCCAGACGCTCTCGGCGCTGTCGGGCCACGCGCCCGAGACGATCGAACGCGACTTCGGTCGGGCGCTCGCGCCGGCGCTGCTGTCGACGTTCAGCGCGCACCTCACCGGCTGCGACGACCTCGTCGCCGTCCTCGACTCCCTCGAGGGGGTGTCCGCCGACCTCGCCGACCACGACGACCTCTCCCCGCCCCGCCTGACGTGCTCCTTCGACGGGGGCGGGTCGGGGTCCGATGGCGACGTCGCCGTCGTCACCTACGACTCCGAGCGCGACCACTGCGCGATGGCGCACGGCATTCTCGAGGGGATCGTCGCCGAGTACGGCGCCGACGCGACGGTCGCGAAAACGGGGTGCGTTCGCGACGGCGAGACCGCGTGTACGTTCCGCGTCGGACTGAACTGATTCTCCCTGGCGGCGTCCGCTCCCGCCGTTTTCGGTCGTCTCCGTCGAGGGGCGTCCGACTCGATCACGGCCGACGGGCGACCGCCCTCGCGGACAGCGCTACCGCGAGCGCGATACCCGCGGCGAGCGGTCCGAAGCCCGGTACTTCGTCGGCGACCGCCCCGATCGGGTCGTCCCTGACGGTCACCTCCGTCTTTCGATCACCCGCGACGACCTCGTACCGACTCGAGTCGTCGAACCGGAGCGTGACCGGGACCGTCGTCGTCTCGCCGGGTGCGAGCGCGACGAGCGGTTCGGCGTCGACGCCCCTCGCGGTCCGGAACTCGAGGCGGTCGACCGCGTGCACGTCGCCGTTTTCGACCGTCGCGGTGACCGTCACGTCCTCGCCGGGCGCGACTCGCTCGGGGTCGGCCGAGAGGTCGGTCACCGTCGCGCTCGAGGGTCCCCGAGCGTGCACCGTGAGGCGGTCGTTTCCGACGCGGAGGTCGTACGTCCCCGGCTCGCTCGGGGTCCACGAGAGCGCGGTTCGCTCCCCGTCTCCCGGCGCGAGGGTGCCGCCGTCGGCGTCGACGATGCGGCCGTCGACCAGCAGCGTCGCGTCGAAGGTACCCTCGCGGTCGCCGACGTTCTCGACGTCGACGGGCACCGAAAGCGGCTCCCCGACCGGCATCGCGAGTTCGTCCGCACCCTCGAGGTCGATCGACGCGTCGCGAACCTCGAGCGGGTCGTCGGCGACGCCGTACTCGAACTGGGCGACCGGCTGGTCGAAGGCCGCCTCGTGGTCCGCGCCGTCCCACATCTCCGGGGTCGCCGTCGTCTGAGCGTATTTCTCGACGCTCTTCCGGTCCGGGCCGTCGAGTTCCTCGACGAGGTCGTACAGCCGCTCCTCGGTCAGCTCCTCACCCTCCTCGATGCGGTTCAGCTCGCGCAGGAGGTCCTCGTTCGTCCGGTCGCCGTCGGTGGCGAGCCGGAGCTGGCGATCGAGTTCGCCGTAGACCAGCGCGCCCTTGACGTAGTCGACGTCCTCGTCGTCCCACGTACTCGGGTCGGCGAGCACGCCGTCGGCGTACGGGTACTCCTCGCCCCGCTCGAGGGCGGCCGAGAACTCGCGGTAGTCGATCAGCCCCTGCTCGAGGGAGAGTAGCGCGGCGGCGTACTCCGCCTGGGCTTCGACCAGCCAGCGCGTCTCGGTCGTCGTCTCGACGTCCTGGACGAAGTGCTGGCGGGTGTGGACGTACTCGTGGAGCCAGACGTTTCGCGCCTCGTCGAGGCGGGCGTCGTCGACCACCCAGGCGTCGTCGTCGCCGTACTGGATGCCCGCCTGCGCCCACTCGACTTCGCCCGTCGGCGCCGCGAGCACGAACGTCTCCTCGTTGTGCGCGCCGACGTCCATCGAGTCGCTCGCCGCCTCGAGCGAGTCGAGGATCGCCTCGGGCGACTCGACGAGGTCGGCCGCCTCCGGGACGACCAGCCGGATCGTCCCGCGGTCGGTCTCCCGCTCGTACTCCTCGACGTCCCCGAAATAGGCGATCTCGCCGCCGGTCGCGCCGGGGCCGTCGATCTCGACCGTCTCGTCCGTCCCGACCGGGTCCGATTCGGGCGTCGACCACTCGAGGCCGATCCCCGGCACCGGCACGACGGCCCACGAACCCGCGTCGGCGAAGACGTACTTCTCGTCCCCGGAGCCGCTGCTAGGGTTCAGATCGAAGCCGGCGGCACCGCGTCGGTCCGCCTCGCCGGGTTGGCGGTCGGCCAGTCTGGTTCGATCGGCCGTCACCGTGAACCGGACCGTCGGCTCCCGGGTCTCCTCGTCCCAGGTCAGTCGGTCGTCCGACCGTTCCTCGAAGCCGTCCGTCGACTCCACGTCGACGTCGACGCCGGGTTTGGCGGCCTCCTCGAGTCGCATCTCGAGGCGCGACACCTGCTCCGGCACCGAGACGGTCACCTCCGCCTCGAAGACGCCCGGATCGTCCGGGCGGTGACGGAGCACGATCTCCCGGTGGAGGACGTCGTCGCGGTCGGTCGACGCCGTCGCGCTCGCGGGGGCGGTCGCGGCGGCGATCGTGGGCGACGGCTCGGCGACGCTCCTCGGTTCGATCGCCGCCGACGCGTCGCCCGATCGATCGTCGATCGACGGCGCGGCCGACGACTCGAGGCCGACGACGCCCGTCGGGAGACTTCCGACGAGCAACGCGATTCCCAGAAGAACGGATAATACGCGTCTCACAGACTCTCTCTGAATACCGAGCGGTCATGGCTCTTGTGGCAACCCCGTCCACGTCTCGAGGTTGCGTTCGGATCCCCCGTCGGTCCCGCTCTCGCGCCACGAAAAACGTCGGACCGCTCGGCTCGCTTCACCCGGTCGCGCTCCGCTCGACGGACGTTCGGGGGCCCTCGGTGGCTCGAGCTAGTCGGAGACCTCGGCGGTCGCGAGCGCCTCGATCGCGATCACGACGTCGACGTCCTCGACCTCCCACTCCTTGCGGTGGCCGTCCTCCACGGTTCGAAGCTCGTCGGCGCGGACCTCCTCGCGGATCAGGTCCGCGCGCTCGTCGACGAGGCCGGCGACGCGGTCGTCGTCGATCGAGAGCTCGAGGGCGATGCGCTCTTCGACGTCCAGGTCGAGTTCCTTGCGCATCTCCTGGACGCGGCGGATGACCTCGCGGGCGTAGCCCTCGCTCTCGATGTCCTCGGTGAGCTCCGCGTCGACGTAGACGACGCCGCGGTCGTCGCCGTTCAGGCCGAAGGCCGTTCCCGCGACGGTCTCGGGCGTCTCGGTGACGAACGAGACCATCTCCTCCTCGAGTTCCTCGTCCGCCTCGAGGACGTCCGCGACGGCCCCTTCGAGCGCCTCGAGGGTCGGCTCCTCGATGCGCGCCTCGTTGAGGGCGGTCATGACCTCGCCGGCGCGGCCGCCGAAGGCGGGGCCGAGTTTACTCATGTCCGCCTCGGCGCTGTACTCGAGTTCGCCCCACCGCTGGTCGGGGGCGACGAGTTCGACATCGCGGGCGTTGAGCCGATCTCGCAGGAGGCGTTCGTGGCGCTCGACGGCCTCGACGACGCGCTCGTCGTCGGCCGCGACCACGACGCGCTGGACGGGCCAGCGGAGCTTCCGGCCGGCCTGCTGGCGGGCGTTCGCGCCGGCTTCCTCGATGGCGCGCAGGAGGGCGACGTCCTCCTCGAGTTCCTCGTCGACCCAGCGCTCGTCCACCTCGGGCCAGTCCTCCATGTGGATCGTCGGGTGGCCGTCGTCGCCCGTGAGCGTGCCGTAAATCTCCTCGGTGACGAACGGCGCGTAGGGGGCGAGCAGGACGACGGTCCGGCGCAGGACGTGGTAGATCGTCGCGTAGGCGGCTTCCTTCGAGGGGCTGTCCTCTTCCTCCCACATGCGCTCGCGCACCGCCTGCACGTAGAAGCGGGAGACGTCCTCGACGAGGAACTCGAGCAGCGCCTCGAGCGCCCGGTCCTGGCGGAACTCCTCGAGTTCTTCGGTCATCGTCTCGACCGTCGACTGGAGGCGGGCGAGCACCCACTCGTCGACGAGCTCGAGGTCATCGTCCACATCCCGGAGCGTCGTCTCGGTGGGATCGAAGTCGTCCAGCCGCATGTACGGCAGCGGGAAGCGGAAGACGTTCCAGAGGGTGCGGAGGTGGTTCTCCATCGTCCGCATCTCGTCCCAGGAGAAGCGCATGTCGTCGCCCTGGGGGTTCGCCGAGAGCAGGAACATGCGCATGGCGTCGGAGCCGTGGCGCTCGATGGCCTCGTGGGGCTCGACGACGTTGCCGACGGACTTGGACATCTTGCGGCCGTCCTCGTCCAGCGCGTGGCCGTGCATGAGGACCGTGTCGTAGGGGATCTCTCCGAGCGCGGCGGTGCCCATGCCCAGCTGGGACCAGAACCAGCCGCGGGTCTGGTCGTGGGCCTCGAGGATGAAGTCGGCGGGCCACAGCTCCTCGAAGGCCTCCTCCTCGCCGGGGTAGTTCAGGGTGCCCCACGAGGCGACCGACGAGTCGAGCCAGACGTCGAAGACGTCGGGGACGCGCGTGTACGTCGTCCCGTCCTCGGTGATCGTCAGCTCGTCCACCGTGTCCTTGTGGAGGTCGACCGTCTCGGGGTCGACCTCCTGGTCGACGCGCTCGGCGAGTTCCTCGCGCGTGGCGATCACGATGCGGTCCTGGTCGTCGTCGCGGTCCTCGGGCGTCCAGATCGGCAGCGGGATGCCCCAGTAGCGCTGGCGGGAGACGTTCCAGTCGGGGGCCTCCTCGACGAAGTCCCTGAACCGGTTGTCGCGGGCCCACTCGGGGTACCACTCGCTGTCCTCGATGTTATTCAGGAGTTCGTCCTTGACGTTCGTGATCGTGATGAACCACTGCTCGGTGACGATCTGGATGATGCCCGTGTCGCAGCGCCAGCAGTGGCCGTAGCTGTGGCTGATCGTCGTCTCCGCGAGCAGCACGCCCGTCTCCTCGAGGTCGGCCGTGATCTCTCGGTCGGCCTCCTTGACGAACTGCCCCTCGTACTTCCCGGCCTCCTCGGTGTAGACGCCGTCGCCGCCGACGGGGCAGAAGATGGGGAAGCCGAGTTCGGTCCCGCGAAGAAAGTCCTCCTCACCGTGGCCGGGGGCGGAGTGGACGAGGCCGGTGCCGTCGCCGTGGGTGTCGACGTAGTCGGCGGCGTACACCTCGAGGGCCCCCTCGTGGCTCGGGTGCTCGGGGACTTCGTCGGCGAGGGGGTGTTCGTAGGACCAGCCGATCAACTCCTCGCCGGTCAACTCCTCGACGACCTCGTAGTCCTCGTACCGGCCCTCCTTCAGGACCTCCTCGTGTTTGGCCTCGGCGACGTACAACAGTTCCTCCTCGCCGCCGTTCTCCGCGCGGACGCCGACGTACTCGCCCTCGGGATCGACCGCCACGAACGTGTTCGCCGGGATCGTCCACGGGGTGGTCGTCCAGATGACGATCGACCCCTCGCGCCCCTCGAGGTCGAACTTCACGTAGATCGAGGGGTCCTCGACGTTCTCGTACTCGACCTCGTTGTTCGCGATGGCGGTCTCACACCGGGGGCACTGGGAGATGGACCGGTGGCCCTTCTCGACCAGGCCGCGCTCGGCGGCCTTCGAAAAGCCCCACCAGGCGGCCTCCATGTACTCCGGACTGAGCGTCTTGTACGGGTCGTCCCAGTCCATCCAGACGCCGAAGGACTTGAAATCGTCCTGCAGGCCCTCGAGTTGCTCCTCCGCGAACGCCTTGCACTCGCGGATGAAGTTCTCCTCGCCGAACTCCTCGATGTCTTTCTTGTTCTCGAAACCGAGTTTCTCCTCGACTTTCGTCTCGATGGGGAGGCCGTGCATGTCGTAGCCCGGCCGGTCGGTCACGTCGTACCCCTGCATCCGCAGGAAGCGGATGTAGGCGTCCTTGAGGCTCTTGTTCCAGGTCGTCCCCATGTGGGCCGCCCCGGAGGTGTACGGCGGGCCGTCGACGAAGAAAAATGACTCGCCGTCGCTGCGGTGCTCGACCGTCCGTTCGTAGGCGTCGACCTCGTCCCAGTACTCGAAGACCCGCTCCTCGAGCGCGTGCGGGTCGTACTGGTCGTCGACCTCGGCGAACCTGCTCATACCCCACCTACTCGCCTCCGGGAGTAAAGAGGAATCGATATCGCGGGTGGCCGCTTCGGCCACCTTCGGCGCATCGTGGCGGCGTCCCTCGACTCGAGAGGAGTATTATCGTGCCATTGCGCGCGCGAGGACCTTCCGATAGCCGATGCCGTACACGCCGGCGTAGAGCATGACGAGTCCGATGCCGGCGAGCCACAGCGCGACGGTCGTGTCGCCCGCGCCCAGGTGCTGGACGCTGGTGTACTCGGCGACGACGCCGCCGATCGTGAGGAGTCCGCCGGCGATCGCGTAGGCGAGCACCGGGACGAGTTCCGCGACGAGTTCCGTACTGGCCGATACCATACCCGGTCTAATTAATTGGACGAACGTAAACGTGTCCCCTCGTGTTCGTCGACGGTCAGGTTCGCCGGACCGTTCGGGCGGCGGACAGTCTTCGCTCGTCCCGACGGAACCCGTCTCCTCCGTCGCGCTCGCGAATCAATCGCCAGCACCGTTCGTGTTGGCCGTACGAGTGCGAGCGGGGAGGAACTCGGTTCACCGACTACTATACCTTCGTCCGGCCCCACCCCTCGAGCGTGTCCGACGAACCCGCCTTTCCCGCTCGCCGCCACGCCCTCGAGCCGAACTGCGACCGCTGTCCGGCCCTCGCCGAAGCCCGAGAGCGGATCTCATGGGGGACCGGCGATCCGGACGCGGACGTCGTGGTCGTCGGCGAGGCGCCGGGGTACGGCTCCCCCGGGGCCGACCGCTGGCGGGGCGGCAACTGGACCGGAAAGGCCTACACGTCCCGCCACTCGGGGCGGCGGATCCGGCGCACGCTCGAGCGCGTCGGCTTCCGGGATCGCGCCTACTACACGAACGCGGTCAAGTGCTTCCCGCCGGATCCCGACGATCCGACGACGAACCGCGAGCCCACCGCCGAGGAGCGGACGAACTGTCGGGGCCACCTGCTGACGGAACTCGAGTCGGTCGATCCCGCTCTCGTCCTCGCCACCGGCAAGCACGCGACGACGACGGTGCTCGCCGCCGAGGGCCGAGAACTCGAGGGCTTCCTCGACAGCGTCCTCGAGCCGGTGCGCTGCGAACGCCTCGGCGTCTGGTTGTTGCCGATTCTCCACCCCTCGTACCAGGACGTCTGGATCGGTCGGCTCGGGTACGAGCCGGCGGAGTACCTCGAGGCGCTGGGGGAGACCCTCGAACGACTCGCGTGAGCCGCCGGCGGGCGTATGGGGAGTCCATATTCCTCCCCGGCCGATATCGTCGTTTGGGGGATACGTTTAATACATCGTGGCATGTGGTAGCATACCATGTCTTCCGCAGAAAAGTTCGCGCGAACGACCTACAGCTGCCCGGAGTGCTCGGGAAAACTCATGAACGTCCGCCACGGCTTCGAGTGTCGGACGTGCGGGTACCTTCCCGCACTCTAGCGGTGCAGTCGGTCGTCCCGTCGGCATCACCCCGGGCGTGCCGGACCGGACGACGTCGGCATCCTCCCCGCCCGATCCGGACCGCTCGAGCCCGTCGGGAAACCTTGATACGACGAGCCGTCGCACAGTCGCACATGAGCACGATCTTCACCCAGATCGTCGAGGGAGAGATTCCCGCCCGGATCGTCTACGAGGACGAGACCACGATCGCTTTTCTGGACGCGAACCCGCTCGCGCCGGGACACACCCTCGTCATCCCCAAGGAGGAGTACGAGCGGCTGAACGACGTCCCCGACGACGTCGCGGCCGACCTCTACGCGACGATCCACCGGCTGGTTCCGGCCGTCGAGGAGGCGGTCGACGCCGACGCCACCACGGTCGCGTTCAACAACGGCGAGGAGGCCGGCCAGGAGGTCCCCCACGTCCACTGCCACGTCGTCCCCCGCTTCGAGGGCGACGGCAACGGCCCGATCCACGGCCTCTTCGGCGGGCCGGAGGACCTCGAGGACGACGAACTCGACGAGATCGCAGAGGAGATCGAGTCTCGAGCCTGAATTCGGTATCGTAACGACTCCTCGACCGAGCACCGCAACCGCGAATACGGACGTCGCGAAGACGACGTGCCGTGAACGTTTTGACGACCGCACGTGAGCCTCGAGTAGCGTATGTCTCTCGCCTCCCTCGCCGCCCTGTTCCGCGACCACCCCGTTGCCGCCGCCCTCGAGCTAGGCAGCGTCGTCACCTGCGCGCTCCTGTTCGTCGGGACGATCGCGGCGCTCGCGACCGGACTGCCGGCGGGCGCTGGCGCCGTCGACGGAGAGCCCGAACTCGGCGGACTCTGGTTCGCGATCGTCGTCGTGGGAGCGACGTTCGTCGTCTTCTGGACGGTGCTGGTGCCGCTGTACGAACGCCTGTTTCTCGGCCTCGACTGACCGCTCGAGCGAGCGGCGGTCGGGGGACGCCCGGACGCCGACCGTGACACGGAGCCGACGTGTCTAGAACAGCAGGCCGATCAGCAGGTCCCCGTAGACCAGCGCGATCAGGAGGCCGACGAAGATGGGGACGAGAAACGGCGTTCCGGGCGTGATCCACACCCGATCCTTCTCCGCGAGGACGTCCAGGCCGTCCCGGAGCGCCTCCGGCGTCGTGCCGTAGGCCGTCCCCTCGATGTCCTCGAGGAACGCCGCCGCCCCCCACGGGTCGTCGTACTCGGCGTCGGAGGCGACCGCCTCGAGGTCGAACTCGAGGGTGACGCTCCCGTTTTCGTCCTCGCGGTCGTCGCCGTTTCTCTCGAGTCCGTCTACGGGCTCGCCACCGTCGGGGACCGCGTTCGCGGCGTCGACGGCGCCGTCGGTCGGCGGGTTCGGCTCCGCGGGGAGACTCTTCGGGTCCCGGTAGGTCGCGGGGTCCCGTCGGAGTTCCGCGAACGTCGCTCCGCGCCACCGGAGGTACATCCGGAGCGCGTCGAGGTCGAGCCCGCCGCGTCCGAGGCCGCGACCGTCGGGAGTCTCGAGCAACTTCCCGTGGGTCGTCGGAATCCGCCGCCAGGAGACGGGCCAGCCGACGAGGGAGACGAGGCCGATCCGACCCGCGGCGGCGTTCGCGACGGCGAGGGCGATCGGAATCGCGAGGCCGACGACGACGGCGTTCGTCAGGATCGTAAACGAGAACGTCTCGATCGGCGTCGAGGTGAGCGGGAACGTCCGCGAACCGAGGTCGAACGCCGGAAACGCGGGGAAGAGCAACGCGACGACCATGAGCGCCTTCGCGTCCGCCCCGCCGAAGCCGCCGACCCACCAGAACAGGTAGGCGATGGGGACGACGAACCCGAGGCTGACGGCGACCGGGAGCAGGAACTCGCGGGCCCAGGCGTCCCCGCTCGCGGACCAGGCGAGCCAGCCGTCCCAGGCGAGCAGGAGCGCGCCGAGCGCCCCGAGCGGAATCCAGACGCCGCTCGAGATCCGCCTGGTCTTCACGTCCCGGACGGCCGTCCAGGCGAGGACGGGGACGGCGACGAGCCGGAGGAGGTCGGGCGTCGTCGCAACCGCGCCGGAGAGTGTCACACGGTGTGCTCAGGAGCCGGGGGGTGTTATCTTTTTACCCATCCGGCGGCGGGCGTTCACGTCGCGGCGTTCGGCGCCGCCGCTCAGACGGAAAAACAATGGAAACGGTGGTGACGGTGAGGGCCGTTCAGATGACGCGGTTCTCCCCCTCAGTGTAATACGAGGGTTTAACACCCGGGGCGATCGTATGGGAGGCTAGAATGCCAGATCGCACCGAATTCGTCGGAGTACGGCTCACTGAGACGGAACGGGAGATGTTCGAGGACTACCTCGAGGAGACGGTCGAGTTCCAGTCGTTGAGTCAATTTTTCCGCACGGCCGCGAGACGCCACATCACGACCTCGGATGAACAGGAAGTCTCCATCGATCCAGAGGACATTGCGCGGGCGGTCGAGGATGCCCTCTCAGGCGTTTACGCACGCCTCGAAAAGTTAGACGACCAGCTCGCCGAACTTGATGCGTCGGTCACCTCGTCCGATGAGATTCAATCATTGACCCACGAGATCATGGCCCAGCTGCCGTCGAAAGAGGAGTTAGTGGATGTGACGGAGATGGAACCGATGGCGCCCGATTCGGTAGAGTCCGCACGGCAGTTGTCGACGGTGGATGCGTGGGCGTCGTACTTTGACGTTGATGTGGATAAGGCCCGCCGAGCGTTAGCCCGGGCGCAAGAGTTCCCGGACGTCGAATTCCGAGAGTCGCGGTTTGGAACGCGCCGTTATTACAAGGAGGAGGGGATGTGAATGCCGCCGCGATACAAGCCGGTCGAGGAGTGTCGGCCGGAGATTTGCGATTATCTTGCCGATTTGGACGCGGGCACTGATGATACCGACCCTGAGCGACGGAATTCGGAATCGACGCGTCGGTATAAACAGGATTTGCGGTGGTTTGATGAGTGGTTAGATGCGCAGGGGATCGCCTCCGTGTTTGATCTGGGTCCCGCCGATTCAAACCGTCTTGGACGCACGCTCAGTACCGAGTTCAACGGGAACACCCCACTGTACCGGTGGAATCGAATTCATGCGTTTTACGACTGGTTGCGCGCAATGGATCTGACACGCTCGAACCCGCTTGACCGGTGGCATGACCGCAAGGGTGAGAAGTGGGGCATGTCGCGGACCTCGCAACAGTCGAAGGAACTCGAGGATGGCGAGGAGTACGCGGTAACGAAGAGCGATGTGCGGTTGATGGAAAAACACGTCTCTCGGCATCGTGTTCGCGATCAGTTGGTGATTCGGTTACTGTGGCAAACGGGGATCAGAAGGGGTGAGGCGTCTGAGTTGCTGATTTCGGATGTGGACCGGGAGCGCCGAGAGATTCATATCCGGGAATCGGCTGCGAAGTACGGTCGCAAGCGGGTTGTTGCGTATCAGCCGTCGTTAGATCCGTTGCTCACTGAATGGTTGGAGTATGGGTATCGGGATGAGATGGCGGCGACCGCGGATCATACGTATTTGCTCGTCGGTGAGCGCGGTGGGCAGTTGTCGGGCGACCGAATCAATGAGATTGTGGTTGAGGCGGCTGCGAATGCGGGGCTCAATCGGAAGCTGTATGCGGACGCCAACGCCTCTGTTGGTGAGGATGGTGCGCCGGAGCCGAACCGGTGGAAGATTACGGCGCATAATATCCGGCATGGGTTCGGGTCGTATTTGGTGAATCAGACTGAGGCGGGGTTATGGGAAGTCTCAAAACAAATGGGACACTCGTCGGTGGACGTGACTGAGCAGATCTATGTCGAGGATGATCCTCGGGCTGGGATCGATGATGTTCATACGTTTGGGCCAGAGTGAACTCCCCCACCTTACCGTTCCCCTGACGGCTCGCGCTTGAGGGCGGGACTTCTTGTTTCCACGACGCGCGTTGCTGGGACCGAAGTGATCCCCGGAGGGAGTGCAGTATCCACAGCCTCTGCGATTTTCGCAGCCCACCAGAATCGCTTCGCTATTCTGAGGACGGCGAAGCCGTCACGGGTCGCCATTGATGAGACTGCTGTCAAGAGTAATGGCGACTGATCTTGGTTGGATGATGCAATAGACCTAGACTCGAGGCTCATTCTTGATGTCGCAGAGTTCGGACGACGAGGCACCGATCCAGCCGCTGCGTTTCTGCAGAAATTGACCGAGAAACACGATCTTTCTAGGACGATGTTTTCCGTTAATGGCTATGGCTATTTGGCTTCCCTCTCCCGATTGGGGTTGAACGGTCAACTCGACTACGTTGATCGAATCCTGTTCGAAAAGTAGTTTCACACGTTCAAGATATGTGTTGGCCACTTCCATAGTTCATGGATAGACAGTCGGGTGAGCGTCAACGAATGGATGGAACAGTTCGTACATTACTATAGCCCACATCGACCGTACCAATCACTGAACGGTCAGACGCCAGCAGAGGTATTCAACTAGACAGTGCTGTTGATCGCCAAAATAGACGCCCTAAAACTGCTGAATGAGAGTGGGCGTAGGTATCGCCCCTTCAAATAGGGGGTATTTTTGTCGACACCTGTATGTTTAAAAACCATGTCATTGAATGGCAATGCGTGATACTTCATGTCAAATGGAGTGGCAGAGGATGAGGTGAGGAATAAGATTGGATGGCCGGGGGTCGCGGCGGCGGCTGTTGGCCTCGTCGTCGCATCGACCACGTTCGCAGGGAACTTCAACGGATTTGGAACAGCAGGTCCAGCGTACGTGATTGCAATTCTCGTAGGGTTCGCCCTCAACCTGTTTGTCATGTGGGCGTATGCGGAGCTGACGACGATGTTCCCAAAGGCGGGGCAAATCTACGAATTCACGAAGCGGGCATTCGAGGACGGCAGAGCCAGAAAGTGGGGAGTGTTGCTCGCCGCCGGAGCTGGGACGAGCTACTGGCTGATTTTCGGACTCGTCTTTGCCGCAGAAGGGTCAGCGGGGGCGTCTGCGATGGTTTCGACGACCGGCGTCGGGTCGGTCGTAGGTTGGATCGTCGCTATTAATGTCATCTCGCTCATCCTCAATCTCCTCGGCGTCCGGATCTCAATGCTCGTCGAACTCGTCCTCGTGATCACGATGGTCGGAGTCCGGGTCCTATTCGGGCTCGCCGGCTTCACGGGATTGAATAACGTCGGCGCGTGGCATATCGACCCAATTCTCAACTTCACTCCGTTCGGCTGGGGGGCCGTCTTCGGGACACTCACTCTCGGATTCTGGGCGTTCGTCGGTCTAGAGTTCGCGACGCCGCTTGTGGAGGAGACGAAGAATCCGGAGAAGAATATCCCGAAGGGAATGTTCATCGGTATACTGGTCATCCTGGCAATGGGCCTCATTATGGGCTTCGGTACTATCGGCGTCATTGACCCAGCGACCCACCAGGAACTCTACACGGGTAATGCACCACAGATAGAAATCGGGGGGATGCTTCTCGGGCCGTACGGCGCGATTCTTGCCGGTATCGCCTCGTTCGCGGCGACGCTTGGCTCGGTCAACGTTGCATACGCCTCGATTCCGCGAATCATCCAGGCGATGGCCCGAGAGGGCCTCTGGCCTGACCTTTTCGCCTGGGAACACCCCCAGTACGGCTCACCGTGGCCCGCAACGATTCTAACCTTTTTCCTCTTTTTGGTTCCGACGGTCCTCTCCCATGAGGTCGTCCCTCTCATCGACGCCGCGACGGTGGTATGGCTACTGGCGTACATCTGGATCTTCGGGCTCGCGCTCAAACTGCGGACATCACACATTGGCCTCACACGTCCATTTAGCGTGAACAAGGGAATCTACTTCGCAGGCATCTTCCTCATCCTATTCGTCCTTTGGAGGGCATACCAAGGAGCCTACTGGCTCGTCGGCCTTGGACTGGCCATCGCCGTCGTCGGTTTCATCTACGCCTTCATATGGACGTCGTACACGGGAACGTCCACCGAGAGCGTAGCGTCGGCTGACTGACCCCCTCTTTCTCCTCCGTTTGATACACTCGACCACTCGGTCGGAACCTCTGACCGTCGGGAATCTGTGAGGCCGCACCCTATGCACCATGATGACATCGACCAAAGATATATGATAAATGATATCGATGTAGCATGTATGGCAACTGAAGCCACAGCAAAGGTTGACCATCCGCTCGACCCGCTAATAGAAGAGGAGATAGACGATGCACGCGAGATACTTTTAGACGAACGCGACGTCGACCCAGAGAGTCGATTCGTGAAAATTGTTCTGGACGAGCCGTCGAAGGACGAGCTTCATGCATACGAAGAGGGCGAGGCCGACGTCGACCGGCGAGCGTTCATCATCATTCGCGACAGGACCGAGAAGACGACCTACGAGGCGGTCGTATCGCTGGACGAGGAAACGGTTGTCTCCTGGGAGAATATTAAGGGCGTTCAACCGTCGATCACGCTTGAAGAGTTCGAACAATGTGAGGCAGTCGTCAAAGAGAACGAAAAGTGGCAGGAGGCGGCGGCGAAGCGTGGCGTCGAGAACTTCGACCTCGCTATCGTCGACCCCTGGTCCGTCGGTCATCATCTCGTTCCCGACGACATTGATCGCGACCGCCGCCTCGCCCATGCGATGTCATGGATCCGGACCAGTGAGGAGGACAATGGCTACGCTCGACCACTCGACGGCCTTCACGTATGGGTAGACCTCGATGACATGGAAGTCATCAAGGTACTTGACCGCGGGACCAAAATCGACGACGTTGTCAACGACCTCGAGGACGCGAAGTATCGAGAGGTCGACCGTGACCTCCGTTCTGACCTTAAACCGTATAACGTGGACCAGCCCGACGGCCCGAGTTGGGAGATAGACGGGCGGAAAATCGAGTGGCAGAAGTGGCACATCCGCGTTGGCTGGACGCAACGTGAGGGGCTGGTATTGTACAATGTCGGCTACGAGGACGACGGAGAAGTCAGGAAAATTATCAACCGTGCCTCCTGCGTTGAGATGTCGGTGCCCTACGGTGACCCCGACCCAAATCACAATTGGAAGAACGCATTCGACGTCGGAGAGTACAACATCGGTCGACTCGCAAATCCGCTCATGGAGGGGTGTGACTGTCTTGGCTACATGCACTACTTCGACGCAGTGATGAACGACACCGACGGACAGGTGAACGTCTTACCGAACGCCATCTGCGTCCATGAAGAGGACTTCGGGACACTCTGGAAACACACGAACTGGCGGACGGAGAACACCGAGGTGCGGCGGAACCGTCGCCTCGTCGTCTCTTTCGTCGCGACCGTCGGTAACTACGATTACGAGTTCAACTGGTACTTTTACCAAGACGGCTCGATAGAACCCCAGGTTCGGCTGACGGGCATCAACAGCAACGGCCTTGTCAAGCCAGGCGAGGAGCAGAACCCGGGCTACTACGAGATGATGGCCCCACACATCAAGGGGATGGTCCACCAGCACTTCTTCAACTTCCGTATTGATATGGACGTTGACGGCGAAGAGAATACACTCTACCGCCGCCAGAACCAGCCGATTCCGAAAGGCCCCAACAAGGAGATCCAATGGGACGGAGAGGCCGACCTTGACGAGGTGAATCCGACCGGGGCGGCGTTCTACTGCGACAAGACACAGCTCAAAACCGAACAGGAAGCGCAGGAGCTCATTGACCCCCTGAAGGGTCGGTATTGGCAGGTCGAAAACCCGAACAAGACGAACTACCTCGATCAACCTGTCGGCTACAAGCTCGTCCCCGGCGAGAATGTTAAGGCGTGTGCACAGGAAAGCTCCAGCGTAATGGAGCGGGCCACGTTCATCGATAACCACCTGTGGGCTACTCCCTACAACGAGGACGAACGGTTCCCTGCCGGCAATTATCCTAACCAGCACTCCGGCGGAGCTGGGCTGCCCGAGTGGACCGAACAGGACCGCTCGCTTGATGGCGAAGATATCGTCCTCTGGTATACCCTCGGTGTCAACCATGTCGACCGGCCGGAAGACTGGCCGATTCTTCCAGCCCACCTGGCGAGCTTCAAGCTTGAACCGGTAAACTTCTTCGACGAGAGTCCTGCTATCGACGTGCCGCCGGAACACGCCATCAAGGACATCCATAAGCGTCGTGAGGCCAAGTACGAGGACCCGGACAGCGTCTCCCGGGAGCGAGCCGGAGACGACTGACGATCTCCGCCTCCGCTACCCACGCGACGGGACGTAAAGAATAAAATCAATCGTCCTCATGGGAACGCAGTTAATATCGGTTTCAGACCCTGGATTTTAGTAGTTCAACAGCTCCCCGTGGTACTCCACATTGAAATGGGCAAGATTCTAGCCCTTCATTTCCAATGTTTTACAAGTGCTTAGGAACTTCTACCTACTCGATTTTCATTACACCTCTCGGGAGAGGGAGAGATCGTATCACTCGACATATGTCTGTCTCCAATAAGGGAAGTCTGGGTGTCAAGATGCGTCCACGCGTACCTGAGTGAAACATTAAAATTTTATATTAGCTAGCGTACAAATGGTATATTTATATGAAACCCTCGTGCATTGACTTCCTCGACTAGTGCATCAAACTATTACTTGAGGTTATGGGTGAGTTAGAGCGGTACTGTCTCGTGTCCCTTCAACTGTGAAGCCATGAGGTGAAACAGATTCCACTACCATTGTCCTTGTACCATTTGAGGCTTGAAGCGACACTAGACCCTGCCCAGGATGCTAAACTAATAGTGACCTGAACCGAATCCCCAATAGATTATGGAATTTTACATCGGATGTGAACGCATTACAAAAAGCATATACCCCATCCCGGCTGCCATGAGACTAAGTGTGACACGAGTCTGTACCGAGTAACCACCGAAGAATTTTCCCGGTGAGACAATAGGTGAAAACGGCGGGTATTTACTTTCTCGAGCAATTCTATAAGATAAATTAAATTCACCAATAAGCCATACAACCATCACAATGACAAAATAAGCTATGAATATGTCTGTTAGAACATCAATATTAATTCGATAGAAACTGATCATATAAATCATAGCAGCCATATCTACCAGAGACATTATCCACAAGAAGTTTATTAGGCGATGAGAATACAGATACTTTAATACATTTCCTAAAATAATGGTCGCGATAGAAATATAAATTATTAAGTATGCTGACACAGATGCGAATTTGAAATTATTTGGGAGGAACATGTGGAACATCCCTACACACATCACAAAATGGCTAATATGCCAATACTTGTTTTGCATATTTATCTTTAGAATATGTCGCAAATGGAATAAGGCACTTAAGATGAATACAATGATCCGGAGCCAACGGATTGCTTGCAAAAGCGTGGGTTCGACAAGCGCACACAAATAATAGTGAAAAAACATTATAACTGTTCTGGCACTGTCTAGTAGTGCCGTTCAGATTAGAGATCGAAGGAGTGAGGCGGTGGAATTCGAGGTATCCATGTCAAATTTCACCGCTACAACGGATTTAGCACCAAGATTCAGTCAGTTTTGGGGGAGTATGAAGCGACACCGCGTGAATTGATGTGCCTCAGTATCCACTTCCACCGCTGCCGTCGATCCCGAATCCAACGAATTACTCTATGTGCGGCTGTTTGCGACACGGAATAAAGGTATTCCCTCGATCTACCTCTCCGAACTCACTGAGAAACACGACATCGACGCCGTGTTTCTCGTCGATTCTGGCTCCTGGCTCAAACCTGCACTTCATCGCTCCATCCTGCGATTTCGACACGAGACAAAACGCCGAACCGAACACCGCCGAAACCTGGTTCCAGAGTTATGCGTACGTATCGAATCAGGTAATCTGAACACGGCCACCGTGCCGGGTACGATCCCGAGGACGAAAATGGCCCATCAGAGAATGTCACAGTCAAGACTACCCCTCAGCAACGCCCTGTTTGCGGCTGGTACGCAGTTATACGTCTCTTCGTATCAGACGAAGAAATAGAAATCGAACGGCGGATTTAGAACGATCCGGTTGATTTTGATGTTCGAGGCGTCACGGTCGAAGCGGAGGTGTTCCGTGGAGCCACAACGGAATTAGTCGTCCTAGAAGGTCTCTATCGAATCCTCCTTCTCGATATACGCTTGCAGGTTTTCAACCCCTCTCTCGAGGGAGACCGGCTTGGACACCGGGTCAGTGGAATCGGCATAAACCACTACGCTCCACTCCTCAGTCGGGAGATAGACTAGTGGACATAAGCCATCAACAAGGTACCCCCGATCACCGAACCGTACCCCATCAGTCAGTTTGATAATGGGCATGCCACGACCAGGTTTCGTATAGGCCCGAACCCAGAACAGAGTCCCGTCCGTGTCTCGAAATGACTCTTTGTCGATCTCGATCTTCGACGCTCCCGCCTCGACAAGCTCTTCAGCGAATTCTTTGAACGGAAGCGGCCTCCGGCGGCTTTCAACTGGATTCCATCCCGTCTTGAGCTGGTCGTGGATGTTCTCGATCCCCTCCTCGAGAGTGACCTCTGGCGTGCCGTGCACTCCTTGGCTGTAAATCGGCACTCGGTGGACGAAATGGACATTTGTGCCATAGACGCGCTGACAGGTCACCGGGTACACCGTCCCGTCAAGCAGCACTTCATCCACGTCGACACCAGATGGCTGAAGGAGATTCTCCACCTGGTCGTGGTAGAGAATCACCAGTTCTTCACGCCAAAGGTTCTCTTTCGAAACGGCTATGAACGAACTTCCGTTGGTGATCAACTGTTCGATAACGTCGCGGAATTCTGCTTGTGTAATCATACGCCGATTTCCATCATAAAATGTGTCTTGAGATACTTTTTGTCGATACGGATGGCCAATCCGCCCTCAAGGTTGGAATCGTGGTTCGGAATCGGAAATATTCCTGTTCTTGACGGGTACAACGCCGAATCCACGGACAAGTCCAACTCTTCCGAAGCGAACGCATTCAGTACGCTGAAGTAATCCGCGTTCACCTCGTACCCACAGTCACCGCACCGGAAGGATTTCCCCTCCCGGTTGGCGTCGGACACACAGTCGCAGTCCGTCCGACTACACGCCCTACTCGTATTTCGAGGATCGACCCACCGGCACTCGATCCCGTACTCCTCGAGGTTGTACTCGGTGTACTCCTGCACCCTGCGGAAGAATCACTGCTGGAACTTCGGCAGGTTCGAGATGCGTCGCCGAATGTGGATCAACCGCTCGAAGGTGACGTGCGTCGCGTCCACCTTGACGGCATCGGCGACGATCTCGTTCGACTACTGTGAAGGGGTGGGTCGATGACGGCCATCGAAACGCAGTCGAACGCCCCTTCCAAGAGGTGAATCGCCTCGGGGTCAAGCCCCGAGGCTTCCCGTGTCCACGACATGACTTGCAGACACAGACTCGAAGTGAGTCGTGTCCGTAGCGGTCACAGTCTCCACGGGCGTGTCTTCGGGCCATCCCAGCCCTAGCTTAGAAAAGCCTCTCTGCAAGACGTTCATCGCCGCGTTCGCATCCCTGTCCGTCTCGAACCCACAACTCGGACAGGAGTGTTCTCTGACCCAGATGGGTTTCGCTGTTTCCACACCGCACGATGCACACTCTTTGGTTGTGCCTCGTACTTCGACCTGCTTGACGTGACAGCCGTACAGGTCGGCTTTGTATTCGAGGAGCGTGATGAACTGTCGCCACGCCGCATCCTGCTTGTTGCGGGCGTTGTGCGACTGTTCGAGCATCCCCCCTCACGTTCAAGTCCTCAACGAATACAGCGTCGTACTCGCGGACGAGCCACGTCGTAATCTTGTGCTGGTAGTCCAGCACCTTCCGCTTGATGTGACGCTTCACCTTCGCCACTTCCCGGCGTTGTTTCTCGTAGTTGTTCGACCCCTCTTCCTTCCGCGACAACTTGCGTTGTTCACGGCGCAGACGCTCGTACTCGTCTTCGAGGTCGAGCCAATCCACAGTCTTCCCATCGCTCGTGTGGATGTAGTTCTGGATGCCGAGGTCAATCCCAACGCTGTTACTTGCGTCAAGCGAGTTCACGTCGCGTTTCTCGGGCAGGTCTACGTCGTCGGTTTCGAGGCCGAACGAGACGTACCACTCCCCGGTCGTCTCCTTCTTGAACGTGACTTCTTTGATGGTGGCTTGCTCAGGAATCGAGCGGTGGTATCGGATTTTGACCCAGCCAATTTTGCTGAAGCGCACGTAGGCGTATCCGTCGCGGCCCTTCTTGTTATCGAGGTCGAAGCCTGACTGATTGTACGTGACGCTTCGGTAGTCGGTGGGTGATTGTCGTTTGAGCCGACCGACGTTGTACCCCTTCTCTTTCTTCTTGCGAAGATTCGAGAGGTTCCAATGGAAGCGTGCGACGGTAGCTTGCGCGGCTTTCGAGTGCAGTTCACCGAACACAGGCCATTTGTGCTTCCACTCGGGGAGTTTGTTGTTCTGATCGCACTCGGACGGTTTGTCGTCCTCCGGGGCTTGTTCGTAGTCCCAGCGGACGTGGTTGTACAGCTGGCGATGAACGTCGAGATGGTGTTCGAGTCGCTCCGCTACCTCTTGTGTTGGGTAAGCGTGGTAGCGGTGACTGTGTTCCATCGCTGTCTCTTGATTAGAGATGTATTCGCTTACTGGTTTGTATCCCTGCGTGTCGGCTTCATCCCCGAGGTCAAGCCTCGGGGTATTCGCCTTGTCCGCTGATAAAACGCCGAACCAACCAGTTCGGAAACTGCTTCAGAAACGCCGAAGCCGAAACTGCCGAAACCTGGCTTCAAACCTGTGCATACTGCTGGAATTGTCTTATCTAACCAATACCAATCCTGATCGTGACAAGAGTTAAATTCACCTTTCTCCATGTCGGCCTGTATGGTTGAACTAACCACCGCTGGACTCAGATTCGAGTCACCGGGCGACAGACAGATTCGTGAGCAGGACACGTCACCACGGACCGTTGGCGAGACAGTTGGAACGGTCTGGGGGGAAGAAGATGGCTAACTGTTTCCGCTGTGGCCAAGAGATGCTCGACGCCACAGGCTGTACTGGCGACCGCACTATTCGGTTCGTTGACGGCGAAGAAGTAGACCCGATCCCGTATGGCGAGGCCGACCGTGACCTGACGTATCAGGAGATGGTCGAGAATTATGAACGAGAGATCGCAAACGGTGGACGCGGGAAGTTGGGGGCAGAAGAGATCCGCAGGCGGTTAGACGAATTCACCGAGCGCTGGGATCCTGACTCGTTCAGCAGTCGGCCGTGCCATGACTGCGGGGTAGAACCGGGTGAATACCATCACCCCGGCTGCGATTGGGAGGAATGTCCCCGCTGCCGGCGACAATATCTCTCCTGTGCCTGTATTACCGACGAAAAAGACGAAATTTGGTCAGTCTGATAGCAACGGGGGAGGGGTCCTCCAGCGAGAGGATGTCGTACGGCTTTCTTTCCGCCAGCTCCTGCCTATCTTGCTGACCACTTGGTCGCGGGCCGATGACTCCGCGATTCACCGCTAGTTTCGGAATTGGTAGGGTATTGCGGTCGTTCTCCGATCGTTTTTCACCTGAACAGCCGGTAATACCGATTGTCTCGAGCCCCACGCACGCACGAACGGTCTTCCTGCGATCCCTAGTGGACTACCCTAATGAGATTGGAAATCGTTCTCCAAAGTGCTTGTTGATTCTCTGAATGTTATCTTCTTTTCCTACGAGTGGCGATTCGGAGATTGATCTCGATAACGTGCACCTTATTCATCGGCGCCAGAATGAATGTCCGATAGTTATATCCGTGGTTGGTAACTTGAATTCAGCAGATTTTACTGTATTGTGGCTATATTTGCGATCGATGAGACGAAACGATTTTATTTGTGGGGAAAAATGGACGTTTGAATATGGTCGAAGGAGAGGCATACGAGATGTCCATCGAGGAACTCAAAAAGAAAGTAGCCTACCTATACGGCAACATCATCTTTCACGAGGAAATGATGCGTATGGAAGACCGCCCTGCGCCGACCCCGGAGTACGCGCGTCTGAGGGAGCAGCTCAGGGAGTACTCAATGGTCTTGGCCGAGAGGATGGGTCCTCAGGCGTACCAGGAGTTCACAGAAACAATCGAAGAGGAGAAGAGAAAATCGTAGTGGTGACACACTCCTGGTTTTTTCGCGCCAGATAGGACAGTCCATAGAATTTTGCGCCAGATGCTCATCAGCATGGTTGACATCCTCCCCGCCCTGAAGGGCGGGGTTTTTGCGCCTGCTCATCCCATAACTCTCGGCTCTTATACTCCTAATATACCAAACCGGTCTATGGTTAACATTAAAGTAGTGGTGGAGTGTTGTATCAGTAACTACTCGGGGGGATCCATGGATAAGCCAGCACAGACGAGAACGACGTACTGCTCGAACTGTGGCGCCGAGCGGGAAGTTCGAATTACCGTTCCCTGGCAGGATGACATCTGTCTGGGGTGTGGCGGATCGGTCGAAGGGGGCTAGCCGGTCCTTCTGTGGCCATCGCCTCGGCAAACGTGCGTCCGCCGCGCGTCTCGGGGTGAGGACGTCAGCGTCCTCTTTGAGGAGCACGCCGACCAGTGGTCTCTGGTCGTTGCACGGTTGGCCACCAGCCGGTGGCGATGGGTGCGTGGTACGCTGCCACCGTGTGTACCGGAGACGCCAGATGGTCGTGTTTACCAGCGCACTCTGTGCTGGTTCATTTCATGTCCTATTATGCTATTCAAATAATATCGGCCGTTGGGATATCTCTATCGGGTGTGAGCCCATGAGAATATCTTATATGATTACAGCATAGTCGCGTATCTATGGATACGAGAGGGGTGAGTTCAGTCATCGGATTCATTCTACTGGTTGGGATGGTCAGTGTCGTCACACTCAGCATTCTGTATATTGGGGGTGTTCAGCTGGATACTGTCGCACACCACGCAGAACAGGAGCAAGTGGAACACTCCTTTATCGAGGTTCGACACCAGATCGAGTCAGTCAGCAATACGTCCGGGACGACGCGAACGGCAACACTCGAGGTCGGCGAACAGGGGGCGGTCGCGTACGACGATGCGGCCACGTATGAAATCTGGACTGAGAAGTATGATGGGAGCAATCGAACGGATGTTGCAAACGGCACCATTGGCACAATCGAGTACGAAAGTCCTGATGGGACAACAGTCGCCTACGAAGGGAGCGGTGTCTTTCGGAAAACGAGTGACCAGGTCCACCTGCTTTCCGCGCCATCCGTCACGTATAATCAAGATTCCGTCACATTAAACTTCTTTGTCCCACAGCTAACGGAGAATAAAGCCCTTCGGGCAGGTGACCTGGCCATTGAGCAGCGCAACTCCACGTCAAAGGGCCTGAATTATATCGAGGATGATCACGTATTCGTTGCGATTGAGAGCAACTACTGTGACGGCTGGGAGGAGTACTTTGAAACCCAAGCCGGGGATACGACGGTCCAAGAAGACTGTTACGGCGGTGAAAATGCTGATGGTGAAGTGGAAGTGAAACTGGGGTATGAAGATGTCAACGATGCATTTGAATCCGGGCTCTCCGTACCTAATCCCGAAACTAATTATGAGGAGCCCAAGGGGAATAACGGGGAGATTGAGCTGGATGACGGAGAATTCCCCCCGCTGAATTCGGTCATCGACTCTCTCGGTGCAGACCTGGCGGACGCTCCAGAACTGCGCTCATCGGAACCGAATCCCGCGGGTAACTATTCTGTGGAAACGATGAACGACGCCTATACGTTCAATCTCTCGGAGGGGGATGCGCTCGTCTACGTTAATGGGAGTGTTTCCCCGGACGAGATCGAGATTGAGAACTGTGATGAGACTCCCCACTCGCTCACGATCTATGCGCAAGGAGATTTCGACCTCCGAACTGATATCGGGGACTCATGTTCGAAAGACGCCATCGAGACCATCCAGTTCTATGGCACCAACACCTCTGCCGTCAGTTTTCAGGATTCGAGTAGTGAGTTCAGGGGCCTCCTTTACGTGGCGGGTGAAAACGAGGACTTCGATGTCGATGCTGGAGGCGACCACCAAGTGCAGGTCGATGGTGCTGGCGAGTTTGATATGGCTGGTGCGATCATCGCTCAATCAGTCGCGTTCGGGAGTGCCGCAAACGATGTCGACCTCAAGGGGGCGGAAGCGGTCGATGCTGACGTGATTCCGGACGGCCATGAGCCAGCGCCCCAGATCCTGTATTTGAATGTGCTCGAGAAACGGATCGAGATCGAGAATCAGTGAGAGCCTCTCTGCGCTCCCGCCCGGCGATTCCCCGTCGCACGCTGAGGCGAGATCGTCGGCAGGCGGCTCGGAGCACCGAAACTGCACCCGAATCCGAACGGAACCTCCACCCTCACCCCCGTGGATGAGTCGGTCGATGGTCTGGCCTGTGCGGTGCAAGCGAATACCCACGCATACCATGCCTCACACGAGGCCCGACACACTCCTCATGAACCACAGCAGTGAGTTCGTTGAGGTGGACATCCGACGAGAGTGACTGCATCCCATCGCCACTTCTCCAGACCAAAGGGCAAAGTAGCGTCAACGTGAACGTCAACGTAGGATGGCCGCCGAAGAACAGATTCGAGTCAGCGGACGAGTAAAGCGCGAAATCGAACGACGAAGGCGGGAAGGTGAGAGTTACAACGATGTTCTCGAGCGAATCCTTGACGAGAACGACACTGGTGACTTCTACGACGGGTTCGGCCGATGGTCAGATGAAGAGGCCGAACACGTCCGCGAAGGGCGCCGAAAGGCGAAGGAAAAGCGGAAACGTCGGATGCGCGAACGGGTCGGGGACGCTGCATGAAGGTCCTCGACGCAACGTACCTAATTGATTACTTGGACGGTCTCGAGGCTACTCGCGAATTCTACGAGGCATGCGGGGGCGCTGATGTCCGCTGGGTGATGCCTGTCCCAGCGGTTGCCGAGGCTCTCATCGGGGAAGGGAACCTTCCAAATGGAGACATTGCCGGTGCTCGCGCCGATCTGGCTTGGGGAGAAGTATACGAGATCGACGAGCGGACAGCGGTGACCGCAGCGGAGATCGCGGACGAGATTGGACCAGGCGGCCCCTACCTCGACGGGCCTGATGCACTGGTCGCGGCTGTCGGTCGCGAGCTCAATGCACCAGTGGTCAGCGCTGATGGCGACCTCACGCACCGTGAAACGCAGGCTGTCGTCGACGTTGAGGACTACACGGACCGATGAGCGTGACATTCTACCAGCTGACGGATGACAGGCACAAGCCTATCGGCCGGGTGATTGTCGAAGGCGAGGAGGCGCTTGGGACGTTAGCCGTAACCGGACAATTCACACACTGAGTATCATTCTCGACTACCGCCCTAAGGTATACAATGTTTCTGAATAAACTTGACATCCTCCCCGCCCTACAGGGCGAGGATTCCCGACCGCGTTGGGATATTAAGGTTCGCGGTTCACGACCTGTTCTCGTGGGGCGAAAACACCCTCACTACGGTCGAACAGGTGAACCGCTGGCTGTGCCAACCAGCCGTTATCCCTATCACCGCCATCCGTGGCGAGACTCGGGAGTACCTTTTGCCGAATGTTCTCCGCACCATTCACGTCCGCGTTCGCACCCGTGTCGCACGCCTCACACACGTACAGTCCACGTTCGACACGCTGGTTGTCGTCAGTGTGACCGCACGCCGAACACGACTTCGACGTGTCACGTTCCAACACCAACTCAACGTCGATACCTTCAGCTTCTGCTTTGTAGTCCAGAAGCGTCGTAAAGCGGTCGAACGCCCACCCGTGCAAGTCGAGATTGCCGTGGTCGCCCCAGTTGCGTGGTTCCCCGCTCTCGTCGTCCTCGCGGATGCCGCCAAGGTCGCCAACGACAAGCGTTCCGACGCCTCGTTCGACGCACTCCTCTACGATTGCTTTCGAGAGTGCGTACAAGAAGTGCGTCCGACGACCCGTTCGCGTCCGGTCAAGCCGAGTAGCTTCACGAGACGAGGAATTTATCGAGATGGCGTACGCCTACGAACAAATCGCCGATCCTCGCCGGCCGCCGGAATCTGCACCCGCACTCGAATAGTCCTGCACGCGGCGTTCCCAATTGCGTCCAAGAAGTTTGATGAGGCGCTCGAGCAGATCGAGGATCTCGTCGAGCACTCACAGGCCGAAGACGGGATGCTCGAGTACCGAGCGACGACCGACGTCACCGAACCCACCGTCGTGCGGTTCTTCGAACACTGAAGACGCCGACGCGTTCGAGGCGCACACGCAAACCGACCACTTCAACGCCTTCGAAGCTGCACTTCCCGACCTGCTCGACGGCAAACTCGAAGTCCTCCGGTTCGATGTGGACTCGGCAAGTGAACTCGGCCTCTGAACACCAGCGATACGCCACTTGATTCACACGGATTGGAGGAGAAAGCCCACGACTGAAGTCGTGGGTCGATGACACTGGCTGGGCCGAACTTGTGGTCGATGAAAGGACGGGGGAGGCCGTCGAGTGTCGAGATCGATGGTGTGTCGATTCGGTGTCGTTTCCCCAAACTGGCAATGCGACAACCACCCCCCGCATACTGGCTCGTCAGCCGGACCAGATAAGTGTACTGGCCGATTTGTGGACCTCTTGCCCGATGGACCTCCCATTTCGCACCAGACGCGGTCGAGGTCAGCGATGGATCTTGTGGAGCCGGAGTCCAATCCCCGCAAGTAGGGCGACGATCGCAAGAAGTTGACCCCCGCGAAGGGGAATCGAGTCGGCACCGTCCGCCTCGTCGTCGCTCCCGTTTGCCTCGAGATTCGGCTGCTGGACGCCGTCCGTCTCGTTCGACTCGTCCACCTCGTCGCTCGACTCGTTCGTCTCGTTCGTCTCGTCCGTCTCGTCCACATCGCTGTCTGCGGTGCGATCGTCGTCACGTTCGCCGTCATCACCGCCCGAACGAGACGAGTGATCGTCGTCACCATCGCTCGAGTCACCTCCATCGGAGTCAACCGTCAGCTCGTGACCGTGGCTGAGCCCGAGTATTTCGGGTTCGCCCCGCACCTCCTCGTCCCCTTGTGCGGCCGCGTACACGTGGTACGATTCTCCCTCCTCGAGTTCGTCGCTCGCGATCGTCGCCCGGTACTCATCGCCATCGATGCGTTCGGCGGGCTCTCGAACGGTCGTCTCGTCGTTCCAGACGGCGACTTCGACGCCGGCGGGGGCTTCTTCAAGGGCAGTTTCGGCGATGGTCACATCCACTTCGACATCGGTCTCGGGGCTGACCTCGCTCGCTGCGGCCACAGACAGGTTATAGCCACCGATGACAACGGGCTGAATCGCTTCGTAGTTCCCGTCGACGTAGAGGGCCAGGACGTACGAGCCCGGCTCGACAGTGTCGGTGTCAACCGTTACTTGCTCAGACCCAGAACCGGCTGTCGATTCGACTGTCTTCTCGTCACTGTCATAGAGGTAGAGGGTGAATGGCGAGTCGTCGGGCATCTCGACGTCGACGGAGAGGGGGTCCTTCGACGGGCCGATGAGTCGCGAGGTGATCATCGACGAGTGCACCGCCGACGCCTACGACCTCTCGGTCAACGACACGATCTACGTCGGCGGCACGACCGCGGCGGCCGCCGACAATGAGTTCACCGTGGTCGGCATCTCACCCACGTTCTCCGAGTTTCTCGGCGCCCCGACGATCACCGTGCGGTTGAGCGAACTGCAGACGCTCACCGGCGCGACCGGCACCGACCCCGCGACGATGATCACGATCACCCTCGAGGATGGCGCTGAGCCGGTGGCGGTCCAAGACGACCTCCAGGCGGACTACCCCGAGTACGACGTCCGGACGAACCGGGAACAACTCGAGGCGGTCGTCGGTGAGCAGGCGACGGTGCTCGTGGGGGCCGGACTGCTCGTCGCCGTCGCGTTCCTCACGGGGACAGCGCTGACGGTCAGTCTGCTCGCGCTGTTCGTCTACCAGTCCCGCGCGAAACTCGCCACGCTCGCGGCGCTGGGCGTCTCGCGGCCGACCGTCGTCGCGTTCATCGTCGCCCAGGGGGTCCTCCTCGGCGCGGCCGGGTGGCTCCTCGGCGCCGCGCTGACTGTGCCGCTCGCCCAGATCCTAAATACGATCGTCGCCGCGGTCGTCGGCTTCGACGGTCTCGTCGTCGTCGCCCCCGAGGCGATCGCGGCCAGTGCCGTCTTAGCGATCGGAATTGGCACCCTCGCGTCGGCGGTCGCCGTCTGGCGGTTGCCGGCCGACTTCGACGCGAACGCGTTGCGGAGTTGAGCCGACTGCGGTCGGCGACCGCCGGCAGAGTGCACTGCATTCCGTCGCCCCTCTGTGGGTCGATCGGACGGACCACCGTCGGGCGGATCGGTGGCCGCCTCTCCTCTCACCGCGAGGCAGGGAGTGGGGGTGCCCTCGAGCAATGCGGATCGCCTGGCGTGTACTGTACCGCGCGCGTGGCAACGGCGTGGGTGGCGGCCGTGTAGCCGCTCAGCGGGGGTCGGGTGGTCGCTCGTTACGCCGCTCACCACTGGTTCGTGCGTCACGACAGCCAACGAGCGTAGTCTCCCAGCGACGAATCCGATCGCTATTTGGCACGCAACACCCCACGCATTGGCCCAGCAACTGCTGGGCCCGGGTGAAGCACTTGTCACTCGATCTCGACGGCAGGTCGCGGTGGCGCAGACGACTCGAGGACTGCCGGCGCCGCGCCGATCGGCGCGCGGAGAGTAGAGACGCCGCTCTGCTCCGCTCGATCGCCGGACGCTGTCTAGACGCGGTGCTGCGGTTGCGCAGGCGACCCGCTGATTGCTCGGCCAGGGCTCTTGGCGGGATTTCCGGGCTGGGTGCCACGAACGGCCACCGGGAACTCGGGGGTTGGTTGGACCCGACACAGCGGTGGCTCGGGCCGGCGACAGTGTACCCCTGTCGACAGCGCTCAGACTGACGAAAGGGGGAGGGGGAAGGGGATGTGGATACCGATCCGGATGGCTGGATCGGTGTATTGCTCTTAGACATAACCATTAATGTTCTTTCCGGTTCCCTTGCACTGCGGCGGACGGCCATGGCGGCCGCCACCGCCGGCGGGATACACGCCCAAACACATTGGCCAGTACAATTATATAACCGTGGTACCGAGTCCCTATGCGGGGGGTGGTATCCGGCCTTACCAGTTTGGGGACACCGACCACCGGATCAACGCACCATCGACGTTCGCTTCGCGATGGCCTCCCCCGTTTTTCGGTTACGCGCGGTTTGTGTCCCGTCTGAAGTCAATCCCCGATCAGCAGTCGGAGACGGCCATGGCGCCGAGCCGCACACGATCGGTCGCTCTGCCGACGATGTTGAGGCTATAGTATGATTACTCTCAGACTCCACCACCTCACAAATATCGTTCCAGAAAGGATTCGTGTTGCTCGGCACTGTATTGTGGTGCTTCAACCGTGAACAGAGGGGTCAATACGAGTACCGCTATGGTTGGTTGTGCACTATTTGAGGCTTGAAACGACGCTAGGTAGCGCGGTTTGAGAAACGAGCAGGTCGGAGAGTGAGGTTGGCTATACCGCTCGTAGACCTGGTCAGCGAGTGCTACACGGCGGAATTTGATGAAGCTTGGGAGCGTGAGCGGACAGCGATGCCCGTCAGGGTGTTCGCCGTCCGGTTCCACGCGACCGGCTGTTCACTTCGAGAGACACACGCAATTCTTCGCGTGCTCGGCGTCGAACGCTCTCACCACGCGATCTGGCACTGGGTCCATCGACTGGCTGTCAGCGTCCCAGACCCGCCGACGTCCACGAGAGCGAAGCTCTTGTGCGGCCCATCAGAACGCTTCGCGTTCTGAGGACGACGCAGCCGTCGCGGGTCGCCATTGGTGAAATTACTGTCAGGATCAACGGTGTCTGGTCTTGGGTGTGTGATGCAATAGACCTCGACTCGAGGCTCATTCTTAATGTCGCAGTCCTCGGCCGACGAGGCACCGATCCAGCCGCTGCGTTTCTCCATCGACTGACCGAGAAACACGATCTCTCCGAGACGGTGTTTCTCGTCGATGGCTACGGCTATCTGACTGCCCTCTCTCGAGTAGGATTGAGCGGTCACCTCAACTACGTCGAGCGAAACCTGATCGAAACGTGGGTTCACACCTTCAAAATGCGGGTTGACCGCTTCCATACCTCGTGGGTAGGCAGTCGGGCCAGCGTCAGAGACTGGCTTGACCAGTTCGTACACTACTATAACACACAACGGCCGCACCAATCAATTAACGGACAGACGCCTTCGGAGGTGCGAAACTAGACAGTGCCGGGCTGACGGAGCACGACACGTCCTGACATATGTGTTCGATTTAAGGCCCGCCCGTCAACGGCGGCATGGTGGCCCCCAGACCGACGGGGCGTGTCGTACCCCGTGCCGTCGCTGGGCTCGCGCCCAGGCGGACGCGCTCGTGTGGAACCCTGGGGCATCTGCGGGGGCGTTCGGACAGGGAAAACTGACGATGGCTCTCGGCCCGCTACCGGTCCCGCTTCGCCACCTGGCCGCGTGATGCCAGGCCGGTCATGCTGGTCGTCAACCACGTTCCGTGCCACTCACGGTCCCAGGCGTCCGGTCGTTCAAGCCCCGCTCCCGACTGTCCAGAGCCGCTGGACGGGAAGCTCACCGGCCAGGTCCGCAGCCTGTTGTGGAGTTTGGTCCGTTCGCGGCCACCCGCGGGTGCCGACGTGTTACAGCTCGGATCGGCTCATCGGTTGTCTCTCCCGCCTCCGCCACGGGGTGGGTTCTGCGGTGGGGATTGCTACCACGGCCCTCTCCACCGAGTTAACGGTTTCGACCGTTCTGGCCGAGGAATGACGGCGTCTGTCGTCCGTCAGACGATCGGGGAAGAGGGTTCATCCACGGCGCTCACAACCGGCTGCGCCGTAAACAGCGATGAACGGACGGATTAGTTTAGAAGGGAATATCGTGTTGGCTCGAGTATGCATTCCGACACCTCGACCACGGATTCGGACGCGACGCAGGGGTCTGAGTTGCCAACCCGGATCGTCATGGCCGTCGCGCACACGACCGAGGCCGATCCGCTCGATCTCGACCCGCTGTACGCGGTCGTCGATCCGGATGCCCTCACCGAGCTGGTCACCGACGCGCCGAACGGGGTTCGGATCGAGTTCGAGTACGAGGGCCACACGGTGACCGTCCGTGCTGGCGGGCACGTCTGCGTCGACTAGCGGCGTGCGGGGGCTGGGAGCCCGGCGTCGCCACGGGACCTGCGCGGTGGGGTGGCTCCATCCGGCCTCACCCACACCCACCGCGGCGGCCGGATCATCGCCACCGCGCCCTCGGCAGGTACGCGTGCGTCGGCTGGCGCACACCCCAGCGGCGAGGGGCCCCGGTGGTCCGCCTCCGCGCGCCGACGTCCGCATCCGGACGTCGCCCCCGGGCGATTGGCCGCCCGCCGACGGGGCGACCCGAGTCGCCACTCTGCCGGTGATAGCACGCGACGGGACCCGCCCGCCGGTGTCGCCGCCGGGCGCCCGCACCTCACCCTGGGCGATACGTTCATGGCCGCCGTCACTCGGCTCGCTTCCCGGCGGCACGCGTCGTTGGGCACTGCCCCTTCCACCCACTCCTCCATTCTCTGCTCTCTCCGATGCGCCGTACGACCCCAGGTTAGCTCGACTGCGAGATCGACCAGTTCAAACGCAACCACGGCGACGCCGCAGCGCCGACGACCGTCACCGTCGACTGGCGGGTGCCCGACGCCCCGGCGCCGGACGACGCGATCATCAACTACGACCCCGAGATGGCCACGCTCACCTACGCCCTCTGGACCGCCCAGCGCGACTGTCTCGACGCCCTGCACTACGCCGTGATGGGCGTCGCGGGGCGGTAACCGGGGCGGGCGCCCGGCGCGCCCGCCCCCGGGCGCCACCGCCAGCGGACGGCCCCACGGCTGCGGCGAACAAAACGGCCGTTAGCTATACGATGGTCGGGCCGCGACCTGGGATGAGGATGGCACAGGGGGTGGTCGGCGCGCACCGACGCGCGCTGACTTGCTATAGTAGCCGTTAGAATTATTTGCTCGCAGTATCTTGGAACAGACAGTGGATCACCTCGACGAGATCTCAGTCGAAGAGTTGCAAGAAGCCCTCGACAACGTGGACGGAAAGAAGCCGACACAACGGCTGTTAGCCGCAATAGCGTACAAAAACGGCGTCACGCAGACTGAACTAGCCGAGTGGTACGGCGTGCAGCGCCGAACGATCTATAGCTGGCTCACGCGACTCGATACCGATGAGCCGATTGAGCAGGCTGTGACTGATGCTCACCGATCTGGGAGAAATCGAAAGCTCTCGGAAAAAGAGCAAGAACAGTTCGAAGCAACTGTCCACGAACCCCCTGCAGAAGTTGGACTTGACGCGCCGGCGTGGACGCCGGCGCTCGTCCAGCAGTATCTTGACGAGACGTACGATGTCGAGTATTCGATCCCGAGCTGCCGGCGGTTGCTCAAAGAAGCGGGATTGAGCTATCAAAAACCACGCCGTACAGCCGCCGAATCAGATGCTGACGAGCAGGAAACGTTCCGCGAAGAGTTCAAAAAAAGCGGCGGGAGATGGACGCCACCGTAGTCTGTATTGATCAAACCAAAAAATCCGTGCAAGTCGAGCCGCGTGCCGCGTGGTTTCCTCGCGGCACGCGGCCGGCCGTCGAATTATCCGGCCAACGCGACTGGACGTGCCTGTTGGGCGCGATCACCGAAGACGGTGATCGATTTTTCGCTCGATTCGAAGAGTACGTCACCGCCGAACACGCCAAACATTCAATCCTTTAATTATGTAAAGAATTCGAAGATGATCTGCTCATTGTGTTGGATGGAGCGCCGTATTTCCAGGCGTCGGCCGTCACGGACCTGGCGGCCTGTGACGACCTCGACTTCGTCATGTTACCAGCGTACTTGCGAGAGCTAAATCCTGTCGAGAGGTGCTGGAGGCAACTCCCAACTGCTCTTAGTAACCGCTACTGTAAGTCACTCGAGGATCTTATAACAGCGATTGATACAGCCCTTGACCAACTTTCCGTACCGAGAGTGAGTAATTACTTTTAATTCATACTACAGTCGCAGCTTAATTTCGGCGTGTTCACTGACGCCGCCGCCAGCTAAAATTCGAGAGACAGCGGTCGAATTAGGAATCTCTGGCCTATTGGTACAGTAAATCAGGTCGTTTCAGTCGCTCGGATCACCAGTGGATACAAACGACCGGCAGTTTAGCGAACCGGCTCTTGAGTGGCTACCTAGTCGACAGTAGTCCAGTAGCTGTGGAATGGAACTCTCGTGACACGCCACGAAATGAGCCGCGGTAGTTGCTTCTTTGCTCGGGTACTGTCGTCCAACCTACTAGTCACGAATTAGGGCGCTGTACCATCTTATCTCAGAGCTTTCTGTTGATGAGGCCGTGGTACTGTTCCATCTTGTCGAGTGGCTGTGGCGATGTGAAGTAGCTCACGCCCACGAAGAGGACAAAATTGGCGGCAGTTGCGACCAGGATCCCCGGAACTAGTGGCGTGACGTACGGATTCGGGATCAACTGTAACTGGAACAGTCCGAGGAGGATCATCCCGACAGCGGGGGCGATGATCGCGGCTTCCGTGGACGCGCGCGGCCAAGCAACTGCTCCGAATAGCAGCGGTAGCACCTGGACCGCCACTGCGACGACGAACAGCGCGAGCGGGGTTATCAGACTCGAGTACAGGAGTGCCCCGGCGACACCGGCGAGCATTGTGGCGATGATCACGACCTTGTTCAGGACCAGTTCCCCCTCCTCGGAAAGGTCTGGATTGATGAACGTTTTGATGAAGTCACGCGAGACAGTGGCCGCCAGTACGTGCGCGTACGAGTCGATTGTGGAAACGATCGCAGCCAGAATGCCGACGAGGAACAACGCGGCGAGACTGAATGGCATCACGTCGAATGCGAGCAGCGACGAAACTGTATCTGGATTCGTCCCCTCGGGGAGTATTGTTCGCCCGTAGATCCCGATAAAGCTCGTCCCAAAGACGTAGATCAGGGTGAGGACGCCAACGATCATCGCGGCGACTTTAGCGAAGTTCCGTTCTGCGTCTATGGAGTACATACGGATCCATCCCGCGGGCGAGAGCAGGGTATTGCCGATGGAGAACAGCGCGCCGACGATGAGGATGACCTCGGGCGTGAATTGTCCAGTGATGCCGGGTGCTGTCGTGAGTCCGGCACGCGCATTCCCGAGGCTGTTGAAGACATCACCGACGCCCCCGGCGTGGCTTACGATGAACACGCCGAATCCCCCAAGGAGAACGGTGATCAACGCTCCGTTGAACGTATCGAGGTATGCAATCCCGCGCATTCCAGTAGTGGCGAGGTGGACCGTGACCACGAGTGCGAGCACGATGACACCCAGTTCGAATGAGACGACCCCGCCCGTCAGTATCATCAGAATCAGCCCGCCAGCGAGCAGTTGTGCGACGATGTACGTCGTGTTGAACGCGAGGCTCGCGAGCACTGTGTAGAGCCGAATCGTATCACTTTGATAGTAGTCGCCCAGTAGGTCACCGGGTGTCTGGTGGTCGTATTCTTTCCCGACAACCCACATGCGCCGACCTAGGTACCAGACCGCCGGTGCAGTCACCGCGTAGCCGACGAGGATCATCGCGATGAACGAGAAGCCGACTGAGTACACCGTCCCCGGAAAGCCGGCCATCCCGACGCCGCTCAATACAGTTGCGACAAGGGTGAGCGAGGCGACGACCCATCCCAGTCCTCGAGAGGCGACGATGTGCTCAGATAGACTCCCCGAATATCCCCGTCTCGCGAAGAGTGTGATACCGATGAAGACAGTGACGTAGCAGGCCAAGATGCCGAGCGAGAGCGGCAGGTTCGTAGAAATCGTCTCGGCGAGTTCCGGTGGAAGCGCTTGTATCGGAATGGTGGGAACGCTACTCATGCTCCGCCTCCGTTGACTCCCCAATGTCAGCTATTTCCTCGACGGGCTCGCTTCGAGTGAACACCGCATAGAGTCCGAGGATTACCAGCACCGAGACCAGGACGACCATCCACATCATCACGGGGAGTCCCGCGATTAGCTGGTCTTGAGTTCCGATGAACTTCATTCCGAGGTATGCGATGATCGTGGTACCCGTGAAGTAACCGAGCATCATTTTCTCGGTCGAGCGCGCCGAGAGACTGTATTCGTCCGGGATCTCGCTCGAGTTCGGCCGATCAACTGACCGCCATGGTTCACCCCAAGGCATGATTTAACACACCTAGCCGATTCCATATAAATGTGCTGGTTACGGGTGGTGATATTGATGTATGATTCCGGAGAAAGTGTCCGACCGACAACTAGTGGCGGTGACCAAGCGAGTTACTGATCGCGAAGAATGAGGGAGAACGTTAGCACCTGCTACTCACGCGCGAGTTGAAACACCCGAATTTACCATAATCGGTAGTCCATGGCGGGAGAACCTACGGTTGGGACTCGAGCCGAGTAGAGAGGCCGTCCATCGCTTGCCGTCTCACTTCTCGATAGACTGGACAGGCGCCGTGTCGACCTTCGGTAAGTTGCTTGACGATTGCTTGTCTAATTGCGTGTTCGCACGATCCAGTAACCGACTTTCTGTGCGGACAGTACTGACAGCATTCTGCCGGAGCGAGCTCCCATGGAGGCATATAATAGTGTATGGCGAAGTTCCACTTGAATGTATGCACCAATCGGGGGAACTGTCATGGCACGATACTCGATATGCGAGCTTGGTCAGTCAGTCATGTCCTCAGTGATGTATTCGACCGCTGAGCGGCTCACTTCGGTGATCCCGCGAACGGACCGACCGAGATCCGCGCGGACGACCGATCCGGTCATCGGTCGAGAGTCGGATTCGGACGCTAACAGTACGTACGCGCCGGTGTAGTCGGCCGGTGACGGGGTGATCTCGAGCGGGTGATTCCTAGGGTCGAACTCCTCGGCAGACACGACGCCGCGTTCCCCGCCAAGCGAGTCGGTCCCCGAGAGGTCCGTCGGCACGAAGCCCGGCGCGACGGCGTTGACCCTGATCGTCGGCGCGAGTTCGAAGGCGAGCTGTCGGACCAGCCCGAGGACCGCGTGCTTTGCCGGAACGTACAGAGCACCGCCGCCGTCGGATCCGAAGCTGGCTTGCGAGGCGGTGAACACTATCCGACCGTCGGTTTCAGCCAGTTCGGGCAACGCCGCCTTTGCCCCCATCATGTAGCCGAGGACGTTCACGCGGAACAGTTCGAGGAAGCTCTCTTCGAGATCCTCATTGGACAGTTCTGGCAGAGAGACGTTCTGATCGAATACGCCTGCGTTTCCGACGAACACATCCAGCTTACCGAAGGTGTCGACCGTCTCCGCAACGGCGTGTTCGTTGTCGGCGACCGACGTCACGTCACCTGTGACGGTGACTACGTCGTCCCCGAATTCCGCCTCAAGGGCCTCGAGTCGTTGCTCGTCGATATCCAGTACACCAACCGATGCGCCCTCGTCGATAAAGCGCTCGATCACTGACCGTCCGAGCCCTGAGCCGCCGCCGGTGACCAACGTAACCTGATTATCGAGCCAACCCATTAGTTCTCACAGAGACCGGTTCATACTAATATCTACCGGGTATGAAGACGCTCGTCAGTCACCGGTTGAGTCAGCAGCGGGCGGTTCGAACAGTTCGACGTAGTTTCCGTCTGGATCACGAGCGTACACGATATCTGCGCCGTTACCGACGGTTTGCGGTGCGTTCACGAACTCTACTGCTGGCGTGAGTTCTTCGTAGAGACCAGCGATGTCGTTGACGGTAACACAGATGTGGGCAACGCCGACATCGTGTCCGTCTGCAGTCTCGTGAACGACGTCGTTCTCTGGAGCATCATACGCGATCAGTTCGATTTCGAAGCCGCCTGCATCGAGAAAGGCGATCTCCCCCGCGACGCCATCGACGCCGACGATATCACTTTGGACATCGCTCACTGGGAATCGTCTATCGACCTCGAATCCGAGTTGATCCCTGTAGAACTCGAGAGAGCGCTCTATGTCCTGTACGTTCAGTCCGTAGTGGGTGGCATGTCCGATCATTGGTACCGATTACTGTCGAATATAGACTGTGCTCTTAATAAGATTTGGATTAGTGACTTCGGACCAGTTAGTGATCTACAACGACTACAGCCACTGTCGCCCGTATCCCCGTTGAACAATAACTAAGTAGTTGTAACCCGCTGGATTGGTATGTATACATGTCCCACGACATAGAGCAGTCACTGTCCGCGGGCGAGTCCGGCCCACAGCGGACTCGGAGAATACTCGACTTCATGGGAGAGACGCTAGAACGAGGAGAGGTTCCGATAGAGATCCTCAACGACGAAGATATCTATCAACGGGAGTTAACCGAGATATTCGGCCAGACGTGGGTATACGTCGGCCATGAATCAGAGGTCCCTGAACCGGGGGATTACCGCCAACGGACCATCGGGGAGGATCCGTTCGTTTTCGTCCGTGACGAGCACGGCACGATCCGAGTGCTGTTCAACAGTTGCCGCCACCGCGGTGCAAATATCTGTCGGGCCGAGAAGGGAAACACGACTCACTTTCGCTGTCCCTATCACGGGTGGACGTACCAGAACACGGGCGATCTAGTCGGTGTGCCCCAGAAAGGTGCCGGATTCGATCACCTCAACGCCGAGGAGCACGGCCTCCGTGAGGCGCCACACGTCGACACGTACAACGGGCTCGTTTTCGCCTGTACCGCGCCCGAAGCGCCGTCGCTCGAGGACTATCTCGGTGGAGCGACGTGGTATCTCGACATGTACTTCGACCTGATCGACATGGAAGTCATCGGCGACCCGCAGCGCTGGGTCGTCGATGCCGACTGGAAAACGCCGACAGAGAATTTCTACGGCGATAACTACCACGTTCCGATGGGACACAAATCCGCGATCGACGTCGGAATCGGCAGCGAGACGGCCACCGGTGAGGAGGAAAGTAAACTGTACGGTATTGCCGACTGCGACGGGCACGCCTTTAGCATCTACCAAATCGAGTCGGAAAAGCCGATGTTCTGGGGCCACCCCGAACGGGTCGTCGAGACGTTCAACCACGATGCGCTTGATGACGACCAGTACGAGGTTGCACGCAAGTCGGGCGTGACCCTCGGGACGATCTTTCCGAACCTCTCCTTTATCTTCCTCGGCGGCCGAGATGATCCGAATAAAGACCCCGTCGGAACCTTCTGTCTGCGTCAATGGCAACCCCGTGGCCCTAGTGAGATGGAAGCCTGGAACTGGATTCTTGCACCGAAATATGCGCCCGACGAATACAAAGAGCGTGTCTACGAAGTCGGGATGTCGACGTTCAGCGCTGCAGGTAATTTCGAGGCGGATGATATCGGTATTTGGGATGGGATCGACGAGGCAGCGGGCAGCGTGTTCGCAGAACAAACAGAGGCGACAACGCTGTTTACGATGGGACGCGGCGAGAACACTGCAGCGACGGTCGACGATGACTGGGCGGGGCCAGGAACGGCCTACGCGAACGGCGGCGTAACCGACGAGAACCAACTCGACTTTTACCGGAAATGGCATGAGACGATGACGACGGAGGGGGCTAAATAACATGCAGGACGACTTAGGACGCCGGCAAACGCTCCGCCTCGAGTGTGAGGAGTTCCTCTATCACGCGGCGGAACTACTTGACGACCGCCGGTTGAGCGATTGGCACAACCTCGTCGCCAAGGACATCGAGTACCGAATGCCGATTCGAACGACGCGCGAACGGTCTTCCAACACGGAGTTTAGCGAGGAGGCCTTTCACATGAAAGAGGACTGGGGAACGCTCAAGGTGCGGACAGAACGGATGTCGAGCGACTTCGCCTGGTCGGAGGATCCACCCTCTCGGACCCGGCGGCAAGTCTCGAACCTTCGTATAACCGATCGTACAGACGACGAAATTAAACTCAAAAACAACCTCGTTATCGTTCGGTCACGCAAGGGCGAAACCGATCCCGACATCCTCTCGATGGAGCGGCACGATACGCTCCGTCGGGGGGAGGACGGCTACGTACCCGACTGGTCGGAGAGCGGAGGTCTGAAACTCGCCCGACGAACCGTGTTGCTCGACCACACGGTCATTCCGACTGACTCGCTCTCAATCATCCTATGACCTCGACACGACCAATAATTGACCCGCTTACGCTTATGGATGGCGATCTTACGGTCGAACTCTGGACGCTACAAACGCCGACTGGAGAACGACTGACAATTAGCGGTGAAAGCGCCGAGACACGGGTAGACGCATTGGCACTCGAGAGTCTTACGTGGCAAGACGACGAACTCTTTGAGGAACTCGCTTCATCCCCCCACGAGGACGGCACGAGCGCGACTGATCCGTCGGACGAACTACAGATCAGTAACGAGTATACGGTCGTCAAACTCCAGAAGGTCGAAACGACGGCCGGGCCGCGACTGTCAATCACATCTCCGAAACTGGAGTATACATGCCGTCTCAGTCCGGCGGAACTCGATGCGCTCACGCACAAACGAATCGACTTCTTCTCCGACCTTCTCAAGACACCATTCGGTCCCGAAGAGGACCATCACCACGGCGCTCTCTAATCGGGCGTTGGGTTACTGTTTTATTGCACGCTCCATCAGTTCAATTGGTACACGCGGTGGCAATTGTAGCAGGGCGGACGGTCGCTTTCGCACCTCTATTACCCACTCAAGGACGGTAAAAATACGTCTCTCGAGAAGCCAGCGAAAGACTTGGGACGGTGCATGTTGGGCAGTCCCACGATAAGCAATTACATGAAACGTTTGCAAATGACGAACGAATTTTTTTGGGAAAATTACAATAGTATGGGTGTAAAGAATGGTCAAAGAGAGCCAAAATACCAGTAGTAACGTCCGCTAGTGGCGTTTGCCAATTTCAAACCTAGGGGAGCGCTTCCCGCTGATAACTTCAGCGAGGACCGGTTTCCAGACGGAATACTGGTAGTATGATCGTCCACATTGTTTGTTATTAGCAAACATTTTTATCACTAGCGTTCGATCCCGGTATATGGGCAACAAAGACAAGGAACGGCGGCGGATCAAATCGGTCGATCGAGCGTTTCGGATTTTTGGCGTCTTGAAAGAAGAGGGGAGTAGCGGGGTAACGGAAGTTGCCAACAAACTAGATATGTCCAAAGGATCTGTGCATACGTATCTGAGCACCCTCAAGCAACATGGTGCGGTGATGGAGTACAACGGTGAGTATCGTCTCGGCTTGCAGTTGCTCGAGCTCGGTGAGTTCGCAAAACGGCAAAACCTCGTCTACCAATGTGCCCAGGATCCGCTCGACGACTTAGCCACGGAAACGGGAGAACTCGCTCGACTCGTCGTCGAAGAACAGGGATATGGGGTCTATCTCGATAAATCTGAGGGCGAAAACGCGATCGAAACTACGATTCAACCGGGCCAACGAGAATACCTGCACTGTACGTCACAGGGGAAAGCGATCCTCGCTCACCTAACCGAGTCTACGGTTCGCGACATCGTCGACGAACATGGACTTCCTGCCAGAACCGATAAAACGATAACCGATCTCGAGACGCTCCTCGAGGAACTCGAGTCGATTCGCGAGCGCGGTGTCGCCTTTAGCAGAAGCGAGGTGACCCGAAGGATGCGCTGTGTCGCAGCGCCCATTCACGCACCCGACAGTTCCATCGTTGCCGCGCTCGGCGTCTGTGGTCCGACGAGTCGGTTACAGGGTGATCGATTTCAGGTCGAAATCCCAAAGATAGTCAAAAATGCGGCGAACATCGTCGAAATTAATATGCAGATGGCACAAAATTCGTAGACGGCTACAACACGCCACGGTGAGGAACGTACTGCTTCAGCCGACGGGTGGACCGTTTTCCTCAAAGGGACCGAAGGAAATCAGCCGTGACACCAGCTATCTCGGACTCTGCGCCGGTGAAGAAGTGATCGGCCTCGACGGGATGGACCGTGACTGGTGTTGAGTCGGGGAACGCATCAGCGATCTCAGTCGCCTCTTCAGGGGTGACATTTCGATCTGACGCGTGCGGTACCAACAGGCTAGGTACGTCGATTTCCGGCACCCAGTCGATTGTTGCACAGGCGCTTTCGGGTGACCGGTAGGAAAGAAACGCTGCCGCTGTCATCGGAATGTATTCAATTTCGTCGCCAACCGGCCGTGGTAACGCGACGATTTCGTTCTCGCGGCCGGCTTCGACGAGTTTGCGCGCCTCGTCGACGAACGATTCGTACGCCTCGTCGGGGTCGTCCGAGACCGCTTCGAAGTACCCTCGAGTCGACCGCTCGCGGATATCTGCAAACGGTGCGGCAAGAACGAGTCCGTCGACGGTGTTGTCGTTTCGTAGCCCCTGATAGTAGGCGGCCTCGGTAGCTCCGAGACTTCGGCCCCAGAGAACGACGTCGTCGCATCCGCGTTCGGTGAGCCACTCGACGCCGCCACGAATGTCGTTGTCAATCTCGTCGAATTCAGACGTGACGTAGCTTTTTCCGCTGTTTCGCTTGTTGATCGTGAGACACCGGACTCCCGCTCGAGCGAGCGGATGCGCGACGCGTGAAATGCCAGCGCCAAGGGCGAATCCGCGGAGTCCGTGCAAAAAGAGGACGCCGACATTTCGACCGTCGAACGTCGAGACGTCGCTAGTCAGTTCGAACCCGTCGAACGCCGTTCCATCGTCGCTTTCGTAGGTAATTCCACGGAGGGTGATGTCGTCGGGCGTCGGTTGCATGACTGGCATCGTAACGTTCGGAATCTGAGGCGGGAGGACAATTATTCTATCGACTCGAGCCAACAACCGACCAATTAGACGTATGGTGTGAGCCGAGGTTCGATAAGCGACCGAGTGAGACAAATGAGAGGGGCCAGCTACCAGATCCGCTGTGAGACGTATTCGGCCGTCGGATCGATTCGGACGTCGAGGACGACGTGTTCGTCGGCCTTTAGGGCCTCGGTCAGGGCAGGTCGAATTTCGTCCGGTTCGCTAACGCGGATGCCACGAACGCCGAACGCCTCGGCCATCGTCGCGATGTCGACCAGTGGAATGTCGGTCGCGATTTCGGCGTGGTTGCCCCGCTGTTGATAGTTCCAGATCATCCCGTACTTCCCGTCGTTAAAGACGATCGTGACCGCGTCGGTCTCCGTCTCGACGGCGGTCACGAGTTCCATGTTACACATCAAGAAGCCGCCGTCGCCGATGAGGTTGACGACCTGCCGATCGGCGTCTACCAGTTTTGCGGCGTTTCCTGCTGGAACCGGGAACCCCATCGAGTCGTAGAGCCGGGAATGCAGGAAGCTGTTCGTCTCTCGGTACTCGAAGACATCGTTTGGCCACGCACCGCCTGCGGCACCCGCATCTCCGGTCAGCAGAACGTCGTCGTCAGCGACCTCCCGAAGCGCATCCATGACCACCAGCGGGTGGATCGGCGTCTGCGAACGCACTTCCTCGAGATAGGCGGACATGTCTGTCTCGACGCGCTCGACTTCCTCTCGAACCGCTTGTCGATAAGCGGCATCCGTCTCGCCCGCGCCTGACTCGAGTATCGTTCGGGCGTCCTCGATAGCTGGCCCGAGATCCCCTGCAATGACCTCGACTGCTGTTGACGCCGGGAACTCGTAGGGTGGGTCGTCAAGGTAGACGATTCGAACGTCGTCGGCAGTTCGGTCGCCGAGCACGGCCGCTTCGTGTGAATTGGTCCGGACGCCAAGAGAGAGGACGGCGTTCGCGCTCGCCAGCGCGGTGCTGGCAGCCGGATGGTCCGACATTCCAACTGTTCCCGCAAAGAGCGGATGGTCGTTCGGGAACGAGTCGGGATAGTGTCGGGGACAGACGACGGGTGCGTCGAGCGACTCGGCGATGTCGACTACCGCCTCCGCAGCGAACGCACGCGAGACGCCTTTGCCCACATAGAGACAGCGACGCTCGGCAGTCCGTACCGACTCGAGCGCAGCCGCGATCGCGTTCTCCGACACGCGTGGAACTCCGTGGGACGCAGGAATCGATGCGTCGTCGGGAACCTCGACGTCGTGTTGGAGGATGTCCTCGTCGACGCCGATAAAAACGGGCCCTGGTCGGCCGCGCGTCGCAATGTCGAATGCTCGAGCGAGGGTTGTCTTCAACTGGCTCGGGTCGTGAACCTGCGTGCTCCACTTTGTGGCCGGCTCAAACGCTTTCCGGAGGAAGTGTTGATCGTCAACGCCGTGAAGCGCCTCGGTGTGTTCGTCCTCCGGCAACACCGCGCTGATGAGGATCATCGGCGACGCGGCGGTGTATGCCTGTGCGACGCCTGTCAGCGCATTCGTGCCGCCGGGGCCAGCGACGGTAACCGCGACGCCGGGGTCGCCGGTAAGCCGCCCGTAGGTGTCGGCCATCACCGCGGCGTTGTACTCGTGTCGAGCGCTGATTACGTCACCGCCACGTTCATGGAGTCCATCCGCAATGGTCACTGTTTGGTTCCCGAGGAGAACGTACGCTTGCGAAATGCCGTGTTCAGCAAGTATGGTTCCGACGACTTCGCCTCCAGTTGTCATACTACTCGTTGGCAAACCTGGCCTATTAAATTTGTCGTCACTGGCTGACGGGTCGATTTTACTGAAAACGAGAGGCTCTGCGACAATCATGACCGTCACATGCGATCCGGTTTCGAGAAACTATCCCGGAACGAGAGGTTAGCCCCCCGTGCCGCCAAATTATTCGACGAGATCGCCGTCTACGACGACTGGCTCACCATCGAGATAAACGCTACAATTCTTCTGTGCGATATCGTAGTGACAGTTCGTATACCGGTCCTGGTGGGTGTTGGGACCAGTACTCCAGAGCATGTTGCCCTCCCAGACGCGACCTTCACTCGCGCTCACGCCAGCTTCATCCGGTTTTCGGTCCTTGATAGCCATGTTGTAGAACGTCCCGTTTTCGTTGAGTCCCCAACCGAAGTGACTCGTCGCGAAGACCTCCCTGTCATCGTAACTCTCCATGTGCCCGCGCATGAGTTCGGCGTCACCGCCATCGCCCTTGATCTCCACGATGAAACCGTCCTCAACGATGCATTCGATTGACGAGTCGATGTAGTCGTTAAACGGCACGACGTTGTAGTCGCCTGCGGCGATGACGATCGTTCCGTTCACGTTCGTTGGGTAGTTCGAGACCATGTTCTGGCCCCAGACGTCCCACTTTCCGGGTTCGTCGACGAAGCCATAGGAGTCAAACGCCGTGTCGGGTTCTACTTCCATCGTCACGTCAGTTCCGTACTCCGAGGTGATACGCATCTCCTCGGTCGACTCGAGCATATCGCGATGTGCCTGAACCTTTTCTTTGACAGCCTGGGCTTCCGCTGGCTCCCAGGGCATCAGGCGACGGAGGACGAATGGTTCGCGTGCGCCGACACGAAGGATTCGAGTCCCGGCATCACGGATTTCGTCTCGTTCGGGCACGTGGATGAATCCCTCGAGTGTGAAATCGAAGACCATGTCGGCGGTTTTGCACGCTTCGACCGGGCCGCGTGGCAGTCGGAGGCTGCCACCTTGCCCGGTCGAAATTTCGGCACCGACGGAGTTGCGACCGTATTCGGGAATCTGTACTTCGAACGCTTCAGCACCGAGATCTTGTGCCGCCGAGAAACTCGCAGCGACGTGTTCACGATTGCTTTTGACGTCGGTAACGAGTGCGACTGATTCGCCCGCGGTTACCTGACAGTGTTCCATCTGCCGACGAAACATCGGCACTAATAGTCCTGCTGCTTCCATGGTACAGTTCAACGTTCCGCTGAGAGTATTTATAGTTTGTGTACCTATCATGAGATGTGCAACGGGAAGTTGACAAACGACGATCCCGCTATAATTATTACCCTGCTCTCTAGAGGTGCTGCTATGACGCGTTCGATCGCTATCTTTGGCTGTGGGACGATTGCAACTGAGATTGCGCGTGCTATCGCTGACGGAACGATACCAGCGACACTCGATATCGTGTATGATCGCCACCCGGAACAGATCGAAGAGATTCAAGACCAATTCGACGACCGTTCCCAACCAGTCGAGGCCACCGATCCAGCCGATCTGCTCGAAGCTGATTTGATCGTCGAAGCAGCGGGACAAACTGCCGTCGAGGAGATCACGACTGATGCACTCGAAGCCGACCGTGAATGTCTCCTATTGAGTATCGGTGCGTTAGCCGACGAAACGCTTCGAGAAGAGATCGTCGACGCAGCACGGACGAATGAGGGCCGGCTGTATGCTCCCTCGGGTGCGATCGCGGGACTCGATGGTATCAAGGCGGCTGCCCTGACGGGCGAGCTGGAGTCAGTGTCGCTGACGACGACGAAACCGACCGTCGGTCTTGAGGGTGCACCCTACATCGTCGATAATGACATCGACCTCTCGGCAATCGATGAGCCGACGGTGATCTTCGACGGACCGGCCACCGACGCTGCTGCTGCGTTTCCTTCGAACATCAACGTCGCCGTCGCACTTAGCCTCGCGGGTGTTGGACCGGACGAAACGGCAGTTAAGATCATAGCCGACCCGGACGAGGAAAACAACGTTCACCGGATCTCCGCCAACGGCGACAGCGGCGACATCGAGACGACGGTACGAAACGTCCCGTCACCCACGAACTCGAAGACGAGCTATTTGGCAGCGGTATCCGCGATCGAAAAGCTGCGAAGTCTCGAGATGTCGATCGACATCGGAACGTAACGAGATCGATGGAATTTCCGGTCCAGATACTCCTCGCGCTCGCGACAGCCGGGGCGTTCGCAACCTCGTCCGTGTTCATTCGGTTCGGTGTCGACCGATCGAAACCGATCGCGGCGATGTTCGCGACGGTCAGCGTCAACGTCATCGTCCTGTGGACGATTAGTCTCGTGTTCTACGACGTGACTATTGATCTATGGGCGTGGAGATACTTCATCCTCGCGGGCGTGTTCGCGCCAGTTCTTGGACGTCTCTGTAATTACATCGGCATTCAACAAGTCGGTGTGAACCTGACGCTGCCGATCAGTAATTCGAATCCCCTCATCTCAATCGCCCTGGCCGTCTTCTTGCTCGGCGAAACGATGACTCGAGCGAGTGGTGTCGGTGCGTTCACGACGATCGTAGGCGGTATCCTCCTCGCAACTTCGGGAAAAAATGACGACTCCGTTGGAACTGTTCGATATCGAGATCTGTTGTTTCCGATTGGCGGCGCAGTTATCTACGGAAGTGTCCAGTTGCTTCGGGATGTCGGAATGGAACTCGTCTCAGCGCCAGCCATTGGAGCCGCGGTTACCCTCACAACATCGTGGCTCATCGCCTGCGCGTTCTTCGCCGTCGCGGTGGACCATAGAGAAGCACTGTCGATCCCGTGGAACGACCTTTGGTACTTCATCCTTGCTGGCATCGTCTCGAGTGCCGGGCTGATCTCGCTCTATGCAGCATTGGGCTCGGGAACGGTTGTAATCGTGACTCCAATCCTGAACGCGACACCGCTGTTCGGCCTCGTTCTGACCTACAGCTTCTTGCGCGAGCGGGAACCATTCACGCCACAGCTCGCGCTGGGAACGATACTCGTTGTCACCGGCGTCGGGCTGCTCACGATTTCGTCTTGACCTCGACGGAGATGTCGCCGTGACAATGAGTCCCCAACCGATACACTCAATATGTTTGGCTCTGGCCATTAGTACATGGTCGTAGAAAATATGGGGTTAGACCACGTTGCGATCAAAGTACGAGATATCGAGCGAACGATTGAGTTCTACACCGACGTCATGAACATGGAGGTCTCGGACCGAATCGGAGACTCGGTCGCGTTCTTACGCACGCCCGCGGTCTCCGCGGACGCTGACCACCACGAGATGAACATCACGCAGTACTCCGATGAGGAACTCGAAGCGCTCGAACAACGCGGGGAACTCGAACTCGATCTCCACGAGTTCAACGAAGAACTCCCCGAAGACGGCCCGCCGATGCTGCCGACGACTGGTCCGATCTACCACATCGCGTTCGAAGTACCCAACTACGAGGCCATCAAACGTGCGGCGGATGGGCTCGAGGAGCGCGGTCATCCGATCTATCGCGGCCCGGGTCGACACGGCCCTGGAAACAATATCTTTCTATACTTCCCAGATCCCGATGCCTACCCAATCGAGTTGACGGCGAAAATGGAAGAAGCGCCGGAAGACGGAGGACGGCCTGCCCAGCAGTGGCCACAGACGCCTGAAACGTGGAACGTGTGGCACAACGCTGAACACCTGTAGACGGGCCCGGCGCTTCTACTTTGGTTCACTATTTCTCCGCGAGAGCTTTCACTCTGACTTGTAGATGCTCGACCGTTCGCGAATATCATAGGAGTCAATTTATCAATAGTACAGGGATCCCAATATCTCGCCCTCGCCGTTCCGATATAACAAACAACTCGTGGAAAAGTACCTCAGAAGAAAAACTCCTTACCAAATTACACGGCTAAATTGGATGGATTTACATATTCTATATTGATCTGCGGCCAAAATATAGTGGTAGGAGGGAAGTGAACAGGACATTCATACGTTGGCTCTAAATCTGTTTGCTAGTTGCAAACGTTATTGGAGAATGTGCATTATCTATATATCCGTTGTTTTTCAAGGAGACGGTTGTTCCTCAGCAGTGCTACGTTCGTGAGTACGGATACCACCGTCTGGAGACAGGATTATAAACCGTTTTTGATTAACAAATGCCATATGGATACCGTGGTAGTTACATGCGTACGTATGTAAAATTAGAAGGATACGAAATTTTCGTGGCCGACAATGGGTGGAATTCGGTACTGTCTTGTTCCATACCCTTACCTAGCTTATTACCTATGAATATATAATGTAAAAATTCCAGATACACTCACTTATTGAATGGTGTGTTGATCAAATGCGGTATCGATCGCTGTTGTCAGCTCAGAAACCGCATTGAAGAATCGGCACTGTTTAGTTTAGCACCTCCGTTGAAGTATACTAGTTAATTGACTGGTACAACCGTTGGGAACCGTCTAGTGTCGCTTCAAGCATGACGTGATATCGTTAAGCTACTGCACGACCTTTAGAGCAGCCTTATGGGAGGAAAGAAGTATTTCGTTGATCTAACCGATGAAGAACGCGAAGAGCTTGAATCGCTCCTCTCAGCTGGAAGTCACAGTTCGCAGAAGTTGACGAAAGCACGCATTCTGCTAAAATCTGATCAGGACTGGAGTGATCCAAAGATCGCTGACGCGCTGGACTGTGGCCGTGCTACCGTCCAGCGCACACGCCTGCGCTTTACGGAACAACGTCTCGGTGTTCTCGACCGAAAGAAACCCGACTGTATCTACCCGCGTAAACTCGACGGCGACGCTGAAGCTCATCTCGTTGCACTGACGTGCAGCGAACCTCCCTTCGGGCGGTCTCGCTGGACGCTTCATCTCCTCGCTGAGAAACTCGTCACGCTTGAAGAAGGCGATATTGACTCGATTTCTCACGAAACTGTTCGACCGACACTAAAAAATGAACTCCAGCCTCACCGATCCAAACAATGGGTGATTCCGCCCGGACATAATGCGAAGTTCGTTTGCCGAATGGAAGACGTGCTTGTGCTCTACCAAGAACCGTATGATCCAGACCGGCCGGTCATTTGCTTCGACGAAACGAACAAAGAACTCCACACGCGCGTACACGACCCGCTCCCGGGTGTCCCGGGAGCGGTCGCACGGACCGATTACACGTACCGTCGCGCTGGAACGCGTAAACTCTTCCTGGTTAGCGAACCGCTCAGCGGCTGGCGCCATGTCGATGTGACGAAAAAGCGGACGAAGAAAGAGTTTGTCGAGCAAATGCGCCAACTCGTCGATAACCACTACCCGGATGCAGCTTGCATCCGGGTGGCCTTGTTTAGACGCCAAATTTCGGAGGTTACAGAGGTTCTGACGCACTCCCCGTACTATTGACCGGGAATGTGTTGAGGGATTAACTCCGTTTACACCATCCGTTCAGCTATCGGCCTCGGTTTGTGACCGATTTCGAATCTTCTTGCACCTCGTTTTACGACCCTGTCCGAATGACCAATCGAATGAGAAGCCCTCAGCCGCACGATTTCGAGCGTCTAAACAAGGCCCATCCGGGTAGTTCTCGATAACTTCAGTACTCATACAGAGTATGCCTTCTACGAGTTTCTTCCACCAGTAGAAGCCTGCCGGTTACTTGAAAAACTGGAGTTTCACTTCACACCACCGCACGGAAGCTGGCTAAACATGGCCGAGATCGAGTTGAAGGCACTCAGTACTCAGTGTCGTAACCGACGTATTCCAGACGCAGCGACTCTCCATTCGGAGGTTGCTGCGTGGGAACAGCACCGAAACACGGTTCCATCTGCTATCGAGTGGCAGTTCTCAACGACCGACGTTCGAACCAAACTTCGAACGCTCTATCCGTCTCGAATGACGCTTGAAGCAACACTAGTTAGCGCGGTTTAAGAAGTGAACAGGTGGTGGAGTAAGTTTAGGATGATGCTCGCAGACCTGCTCAGCAAGTGCTACGCGGCGGAATGTGATGAATGGTGGGAGCGTTCGCCGTCCGGCTCCACGCGACCGGTTGCTCACTTCAAGAGACATAAGCGATTCTTCGCTCATTCGGTGTTGAACGCTCTCCCAGTAATCTGGCACTGGGTACAGCAGCTGGCTGACAGCGTGTCAGACCCTCCGACGTCCACGAGAGCGGAGCTCTCGTGCGGCCCATCAGAACGCTTCGCGTTCTGAGGATGGCAAAGCCGTCGCGGGTCGCGGTTGACGAAACCGCTGTCAGGATAAATGGCGATCGATCGTGGATGGACGCTGCAATAGACCTCGACACGAAACTCATCCTCGACGTCGCACTCTTTAGACGGCGAGGCACCGATCTAGCCGCTGCATTCCTGCATCGGACCGAGAATTACCAGGTCTGGCGTCTGGTACACAACGGCCCGTTCGCGGTTTGCCAGAGAAGGAAGCCACCGAGAGTTCTCCGAGGAGAACCCTGGGTCAAGTACTGACACCACGATCGCGCACCTGGATCGCCCAGTACAGAACTCGCGGTCGTTCGAAAACGAGAGGACAGCCAAACGAAAGAAGCACGTGTCCAAGGCAGCCCTGCTGCGGTGCAGCGCTTCCATCTCGACGTTGGAGTGGTCGTGTGGTTCGTTTCTCTGGACCCACTCGACGACTTGCGGAAAGCGCAGCGGAATTCGAGGGAAGTATTTCCCACTCGTGAAAACGAAGTCGAATTAGTCATTTTCCGGCTGGCGATAAGATGCCCACAACCGGTGTGTAGCGGCAGTCTTTTGGATTCCATCGGTTCCCTGCGCCGGAGATCCGCGTCGATGCCCTGCAATTCTGAAGATTACAAAGGTTTAGCTGTAATTGTTGTGGTGGCGATGCGCCGCGGTCATCGGCGGTCGGCGGACTCATCACGAGGGAGAGAAACCAGATGGCAGGACCGATTACCCCGACAACGGTGAAGGGCACCCACTCAGGCCTCATTGCCGCGGTGGTGGTGAGGTTGGCTCTCGGAGACCGGTCTCAGTACCGAGAACGATTGCAAATCGACGTCGATTCGGGATGGTCCATGTCAATTTCCGCGTTCCCTTCATTTGTCCATTACTGAAAGGCCTCTGCCTAGCGATTATCGATGTCCTCAATCTGCAAGTAACGGCCTTCTTTACGGGGATGGCCTCTCTGAGGCTGACCCCCGCCTCTCTCGGCGGAATCTATTTGATCCTCTGTAAGTCTTCTTCCCGATCGCGATTGGAGATATACTGGAAATCACTGTTCCCGAATTTGGTTTCCTTTCTCCTGCTCCTGGCGGACAATCCGAGAGACGGCGGCCGATCGATCGCCACTGGGACCATCCCTCCAGAACCTGCCCCAAAGAGACCTACACTATCGTACGCAAAACTATCGTCCGTGGTTCCCGCTTTCGGAGCGTCGATACGGATGCTACAGGTAAACCTTATGAGGAATGCCATGCCACTGTGTGGTATGGGATCACAATACAAAAGGGTGAAAACGGCCGAGAATATTTTTACTATTATCGAAACGATCGCGGCACTGGATCAGCCGACCTGTTCGGAGTTAGCCGAGCACGTGGACCTCTCCATCAGTTCCGTCTATAATTACCTCAAGACCCTGGAGAACGGGGGTTTCGTTATCGAAAACGGAGGCAGATATCGGCTGAGTTTAAAATTCCTCCAACTAGGAAGAGAAATCCGTAACTCGTATCCGATCATGCACGCGGCCGTCGAACCGGTCGACATTCTGGCGAAAGCGATCGACGAATATATCTCCGTATTCGTCCGGGAGGGAGAGAAAGCGGTGATGGTCTACGAGGCGAACAGCCATCATGCCGTCCAGGTGCCAACCCCGTTTCTCGGCGAACCATTCCACTTGGCGAGGACGCCCCAAGGGAAAGTCATATTGGCTCACATGCCCGATACCTATAAGCGAAAAATTACCACTCTATCATCGGACGAACCAATCGATGAAGAGCTGAAAGCGGAGCTCGAGACGATCAGAGCCGAGGGAGTGTGGATCGATTCGGGGCAAACACACGAGAAGATTTGGGCGGTCGCTGCCCCGGTAGAAGCCGACGGTGAAATCCACGGCTCTCTTATGATTAGTACGGTCCGGCATCGGATAACCGATCAGAGAGCGAAGGAGGAGCTTCCAGCCATGCTCGATCAGACGGTTCGCGAAGTCGAACATCGACTGTCCCAGTACAACTTCGCCAATCTCTCTTCGCCGTGGTAGGGTCGAACGCCGTCGTCCCGTGCATCCATTCCAGTGGCCGACGCTCCGGTGGTCCTGCACGCTCGTGTCGGCGCCGTCGCCTCCGAGGAACGTCGCTCCCTCCATCGTTGGGAAACGCAGGACGCAGGACTCTCTGTTCGGTCTGCGGGGTTGCATCGCGTCCTCTCCGGCTGCCCAGCCAGCGATCGGCCCTGCACTGCTCAGAAGTGGAGGTCCCAACCCGGACGGTGATTAGCATCAACGGAACAACACTGTATTTTATCATGGTTAACTAGTTTAATTACCGGTAGATTTATCACTCGGCGTATGGCCACAGACTGGTGGGTAACACCATGAGTGAGAACGACTCGCACAGAGACGCCGGTGGTCCAGACGGACCGGAGTACGACGCGGTCGTCGTCGGGGCAGGGTTTTCGGGCTTGTACCTGCTTCACCGCCTGCGCGATCAGATGGGGCTCTCGGTGAAGGTGCTCGAGAAAGCCGACGACGTGGGAGGGACGTGGTATTGGAACCGCTATCCGGGCGCTCGATGTGACAGCGAAAGTCACGTGTACTGTTACTCCTTTAACGACGAACTCCTGGAGGAGTGGGAGTGGAGTGAGCGCTACCCCGAACAGCCAGAAGTGCTCGAATATCTGCGGTTCGTCGCCGACTACCTCGATCTGCGACGGGACATCGACTTCGAGCGGGAGGTCACGTCGGCCACGTTCGATGAAACCACCGGGACGTGGGAGATCGGTACCGATGACGGTGGGCGTCTCACGTCACAGTTCTTCGTCACCGCGGTGGGCTGCCTCTCCAAGCCGTTTATCCCCAATTTCGAGGGCGTCGAATCGTTCGAGGGAGACTGGTACCATACCGGGAAGTGGCCACACGACCCCGTCGACTTCGAAGGGAAACGAGTCGCGGTGATCGGGACGGGGGCGACCGGCATTCAGGTCATCCCAGAGGTCGCCAAGAAAGACGTAGACCACCTGACGGTTTTCCAGCGAACCCCAAACTACGCCGTTCCCGCTCGCAACCGCCCGCTGGGTGACGACGACTGGGAAGAAATTCAGCAGAACTACGACGAGATCCTCGAGAAAGCCCACGATTCCGGCTTCGGGCACCCCTTCGAGATCGGCTACGAAACGGCCGAGGATCTCTCGATGGAGGAGGTGGAAGAACTACTGGAACCGCGCTGGGAAGAGGGCGGCTTCAGATTGATGCTCACCTTCGGGGACCTGATCGCGAACCCGAATACGAACGAGAAGGTGTCTCAGTTCATCCGCGATAAGATCCGCGAGACGGTCGACGATCCGGAGCTGGCCGACAAACTCGTTCCGACGGATCACTACTACGCGACCAAACGACCTCCGCTGCACACCGACTTCTACAAGACGTTCAACCGGGAGGATGTGAGTCTCGTGGACGTTACCGAAACCCCGATCAAGCGGATCACCCCGAAGGGGGTTCGGACCAGCGAATCCGACCACGAGTTCGATATCATCATCTACGCGACGGGCTTCGACGCGATGACGGGAACGTTGTTGCAGATGGATATCCGCGGCCGAGAGGGGCTGACGCTCGAAGAGAAGTGGGCCGAAGGGCCGAAGACCTATCTCGGCCTGGCCATCCACGGGTTCCCCAACATGTTTACGATCACCGGCCCGCAGAGTCCGTCGGTGCTTAGCAACATGCCGGTCTCCATCGAGCACCACGTGGAGTGGGTCTCCGATACCATCGAACACCTCGTGGCCGAGGGCGTGCAGCTCACCGAACCGACGAAGGAAGCCGAGGACGCCTGGACCGTCCACAACCGCGAAGTTGGCGAGTCGACGCTCTATACCGAAGCCGAATCCTGGTACATGGGCGATAACGTCCCCGGAAAGCCCCGCGTGTTCACACCGTACGTCGGCGGTGTCGACGTCTATCGAGATACGATCACCGAGGTTGCGGAGAAAGACTACGAAGGGTTCGAACTGACCGAGTCCGTCCAGAACCTGGGTCGGAAGGGTGAGCAACCCAAGTTAAGCGTGATGGAAGGGGACTGAGACGAAGCGCGTCGAACTATCGTTTCCGTTTTTCTCGGTGGGTGGGACCGCGAGAGGCGAGCAAGCGAGTCGGGACCCGCCAGTATCGCTGATCGCAGTCCGTCAGTGGACCGGGGTCCACCGGCGAGGGACACGGCCGCCGTCCGCCGCGAGCGGCGGTTTCGATCACACCCGCCGTTCACCACCGTCGAACAGTATCGTAGAGGGCTCGACTGCTCGTCCGCCGCTCTCGGTCGAGTAGCCGGTTCTCGATCCCCTGCCTCACATCGCAGGTGACGTCGTTCTGTGCGCGGATCTACCCGCGGCACCGCTGGCAGTGGTCGGTCTCCATCGCGACGCCGATCGACTTACAGTCTGGACATGTCACCTCTCCGCAGTCCGCACACTCGAATCCGTTTATCCGCTCGGGAGCAGCGGCTCCATTCTTCGCAACGGTACTCCCACAGATATGGCATGAGATCGCCATGGTCGTACGTTGATACAAAAATACATATAGTTTACCCCGATTGGTGATCCACTCGTCCAGTCCGTCACGCCCTATCACGGCTTGCGCCGTACTCCCGTTCAGCGTTGAACTCACTAACCTGAACGGCGTCCCCAACGTGAAGGGCACGCCCACGGTCGGTTTTCGGGACTCGAGTCAGAACCATCAGCTTGAACAGGTTACCGTCAAACGCGTCTCGATCAGTCCAGTCGGGTACCGTTTCTTCGCGCTTCTCGAGAAAGATCTCGCGGAAGCCGTCATCTTTCTCCCCGGTGTATGGGTTTCGTGCCGGGACGACACACCGTGGAACGAGGGTCCTTCCTTCGAGAACGACGTCCCCGATTTGTATGCGGCGGGCCGCAGGAGCGACGAGTCTCTCCTCCCAGAACGGAGGAACACAATCGACGACGAGATTCGGACGGAGCCGGAGGCGCATCTCCTCCGGACTGACGCCGTCGTACCACGAAGCGACCTCGCGTATCGTGGCCGCACTGATGAGCGTTGGCCCCGCCTTCGCGTCGTTGCTGTAGACGACGCTGTCTGTCAGCGACCCGCCGGGCGCCGCTTCCAACTCGATTGGTTCGGCAAAATAATCCGAGAGCCACTCCTCGAGGGCTTCTCGGTCGTGGTCGAAGTGAAACTCGTGCACCGCGTCTTCACCGCGCACTCGGAGTCGAATCCTGTTCGCATCGAGATCGGTCTCCGCGCGAAGCTGGTGAACGTCCGCCGTCAGCTTTCCGTTCACGTACGTACCGTCCTCGGCTACCATCGCGTAGATCCGGTCGCCTGCTAGTCCGCCGACGTCGGTGATCGACGTTCGATCACGGGTAACGGGATCGAGCGCCTTGATGGGATAGACGGCGATCGTTGCGAGCGTTGGCATTAGCGGTGTCAATGCCTCCCACAGAGGTAAGCGTTGGGCACCGTCTTCGAGAGACCGATTGTGGATCGGCGTCCCTCGGTTTGTGGGAGCACTTCAGCATACCTTTCCAGCGTTATCTGCAGAAACTTCCGGTGCACCTCCCATTCTGTTCCTCGGCCGTCGATCCACACCCCCGGTCGAGTCGACCGAGGAAGCCCTTCGGAAAGCCGACAGCGACAGTTCCTGGGGGTTCGCCCGGGGAGCCCGTTGCTCACGTTGGACCCAACACGAGTAGCTGGCCAACTGTTATTCCGTCTCTTGGTGTAGGTGGCGTATGGCGGAAAGCACTCGGAACCTTCACATCTGCTTCGAACGGAAACATCTGCAGCGAACGGTGCTGATTACGCTTATCGTCGGCGCATGGCTGACGCTAATGAACCACCTGGATCTGTTGCTCGCTGGGGGTCTCGACCCCAGTTTATATGCAAAAATCGTTCTTAACTATGCGACCCCGTTCGTCGTCGCCAACGCTGGCCTCCTCTCTCGTCGTGCTGAACCGCACTGACAACAGCGTTGAATGTGAGGTCCGATCGGCGCCCTGTGGAAGAGGCGCACCGACGACGAACGCTGAAGGGGGAGTCGAGGAGGCGAATCACAGCCGGAGGCGTCTCAGAGAGCGGAGACCGATATGGACCCCGTGCGGAATCGGGTTGCGGACTCGTGTGATTGAAAGGCCGATTTTTCGCATGCTTCCTTCTTCGTCTGCACTTGAGTCGAGAGCCTTCCTGGACGGAATCTCGCTGCGTCCCTTCAGAAGCGCTTTGCAGCTCCCTCGGCGTCTGGACTCGTCCCTCACCTGGAAACGCGGAACCCCGTCGAATCTGGTCTCCTCGAATATCTATCTATCCGACTGATAGATCATCACGCTTATTATGTGGGGTGATGACACCCTTCAGTGATGTCTTCGAAGACACCATCAGAGGTGAAGGCAGCGGAGGAACCGCATTCGGAGATTGCGGGGCTCTTACAGCAGATGGGTGCTGCCCCTGCACCGACGTTCGAATCACTCTCGCCAGAGGGTGCGAGGAAGTTGATCCGGCAGATGTTTCCGGTGCCTGAGAACCCGGAACCCGTCGGCGACACGATGGATCTGTCTATCGGCGACGAGGGCATCCCCATCAGGGTGTACATCCCCGAGGGTGAGGGGCCTTACCCAACCCTCCTCTACATCCACGGGGGTGGCTGGGTCGTCGGTGATCTCGACATCTACGATGCAACCTGCCGAGCGATCACCAACGAGGCCGACTGTATGGTCGTATCCGTCGGATATCGGCTCGCGCCGGAGCACAAGTTCCCGACGCCGCTCGAAGACTGCTACACTGCCGCCGAGTGGATCTTTGAGACCGCCGAACCGATGCAGATCGACACGGAGAACATCGCGATCGGCGGCGACAGCGCCGGCGGAAATCTGGCGGCAGCGGTTACGCTACTCGCTCACGAGCGCGATGGCCCGTCGTTCGATCACCAGGTGCTCATCTATCCCGTCACGGACCACTCGTTCGACACCACCTCCTACGAGGAAAATGCAGAAGGCTACCTGCTCACGAAGCCCGCCATGGAGTGGTTCTGGGAGCACTACCTCCGCGACGATCTCGACGGGAAGAGTCCGTACGCTTCGCCGTTGCAGGCGCAGACCCTGCAGGGGCTCCCCTCCGCGACGGTTGTTACCTGCGGTTTCGACCCGCTGTGTGACGAGGGGGCCGCCTACGCAGCCCGGCTGGAAGAGGCTGACGTCGACGTGTCCCATCACCATTACGACGACGCGATCCACGGCATCGCCCAGATGCTGGTTGACCCAATGGATCTGACGCGCGGCCGCGAGCTGATCAGCGACATCGCGACCGACCTTCAGCAAACATTCAACTAAGTCGCGTCAGGTGGGCACCCCCTGTTCTTAGCTTTCATTAGAAATTGTTACTCACTTTTGGAATCGAGAGTTGGTCAAAGGCGGTGTCGATCGCGGCGCTGTTCAGATTAGAGTTTGAAGGAGTGAAGCGGTGGAAGTCGTGGTGTTCATGCCAAAATTCGACCGCCTCAACGGTCTTAGCACCGACACTCAGTTAGGTTTTGTGGAGTGCGAGGCTACACCGCGCGAATTGATACGACTGAGTATCCGGCTCCATCTGCGCGGACTATCACTTTCGAATATTGTACCTGTCTTAGAGAGTTTCGGTATCGAGCGGGCTCGCTCGACTGTTCACAGCTGGTTGCAGAAAGCCGAACTACAGCCCACCACTTGAAAACAACCGGATCACGTCGCGCTCGACGAAACCGAGATCCACATCAACGAACAGCGTTACTGGCTGTACGCCGCTGTCGATCCGGAGACGAACGAATTCCTCCGCATGAGGCTCTTTTCGACGCGGAACGAAGGCGTCACTTCGATCTTTCTCTCCGAACTCCCCAAGAAACACGACGTCGACGACGCCGTGTTTCTCGTCGATTCAGGTCCCTAGCTTAACACTGCACTCCACCGCCATGGCCTCCGATTTCGACACGAGACACACGGAAACTGGAACGCCATCGAACGTCTCTTTCGAGAGATAAAACGACGTACCTCCCAGTTTGGATACTGCTTTAGGAACGCCGAGCCGGAAACCGCCAAAAGATGGCTCCAGAGCTACGCATACTACTGGAACCAGCTAATCTGAACAATGCCGGAGTAAGGTGCTGTTCAGATTAGATTCTGAAGGAGCGAGGCGGTGGAATTCGCGGTGTCCATGCCCGAATTCAGCCGCTTCACGCTACCTAGCAGCGACATTCAGTTAGAATTTGTGGAGCGCGAGCAGACACCGCGCGAGCTGATGCGGCTCGGTATCCACCTCCATCTCGCCGGTCTCTCGCTTTCGGATACTGTTCATGTCCTAGATGGGTTTGATATCGACCGTGCTCGGTCAACCGCCCATAATTAGGTGCAAAAGCAGAGTTATAGCCCGAGGACGGCAAATCACCGGATCACGTGGCGGGTGATGAGACTGTGATCCAGCTCACTGACGATCGGTACTGGCTGATTGCAGCGGGTGATCCAGAGACAAACGAATTCCTCCACGTTCGGCTATTTCCGACGAGAAATACGGGGCTTACGGGACTCTTCCTCGACGAACGCAGCGAGAAACATGACGTCGATGACGCTGTGTTTCTCGTCGATTCTGCAGATTGGCTGAAAGCCGCGCTCCACCGCCGTGGCTACGAGTTTCAGTACGAACGCCTCGGCCAACGTAACAGCATCGAACGTGTCTTCAAGGAAGTAAAACGGCGAACGTACCAGTTTGGAAATTGCTTCAGAAACGCCGATCCAGAAACGGCCGAAACATGGCTGCAGAGCCTCGCGTACTGCTGGAACTAGCTTATCTGAAAACACAGTTGATGGCGTGTTTCCTCTGGAGCAGAGAGCGATCGAGGTCCTTTTCACTCTTTTCTTCTGGGCCTCTTAAGAGGATATACTTACTCTATATTAATATATATTCCTATCAAAAGAATTTAAACCCCACCCAATACGATCACCCACCACTCCATTCCCCTAACCCCTCATCGGGCATTTCACCGGAAATCCGGTGGGTGTCCCTTCGGTATTTCTTCGTCCACACCTCCTTTCCCCGTCCAGTCCAGCGTGTCCCGTTTCTTCCCTTTCCATCCACTTTCGTACTTAACTCCCTCTTTTCCACTTGCTCACTTAGTACTCTCTTTCCCCTCATCTACTCCGCACTCGATTCCAGCTTCGATCGAGATCATCCCACTTTTTTGCTCTCAACCTCTCTTTACTCCTTACCCCCTATCTCTCTCCACTCCTACATCCATTGTCACAATATGTCTGTAAGAATAGTATCATTCTAAATTGAGAGCAGATTTGAAATCCACTACCGTTGTTCGAATGTCAGGCACCGTCTAGTTAGCGCAGTTTGAGGAGTGAGCAGGTCGTAGAGTTAGTTTGGATCAATGCTCGCAGACCTGCTCAGCGAGAGCTACACGGCGGAATTTGATGAATGTTGGGAGCGTGAGCGGACGGCGACGCCCGTCAGGGCGTTCGGCGTCAAGCTCCACGCGACCGGTTGTTCGCTTCGAGAGACACAAGCGATTCTTCGTTCACTCGGCGTTGAACGCTTTCACCAAGCAATCTGGCACTGGGTACATCGGCTGGCTGACAGCGTCCCAGACCCGCCGACGGCTTCGCCGTCGCGGGTCGCGGTTGACGAAACCGCTGTCAGGATTAACGGCGGTCGATCTTGGGTGTACGCTGCAATAGACCTTGATACGAAACTCATCCTCGATGTCGCACTCTTTGGACGGCGAGGCACCGATCCAGCTGCTGCGTTTCTGCATGGACCCACCGAGAAACACGATCTCTCCGAGGCTGAGTTGCTCGTTGATGGCTACGGCTATCTGACTGCCCTCTCTCGGTTAGGATTGAACGGTGACCTCGACTACGTTGATCGAAACCACATCGAAAAGTGGTTTCACACGCTCAAAATGCGGATCGACCGCTTCCACAACTCGTGGGTGGACAGTCGGGCCAGCGTCAGAGGGTGTCTTGAACAGTTCGTACACTACTATAACACACAGCGACCACACCAGTCCCTCAACAGACAGACGCCAGCCGAAGTGCTAAACTAGACAGTGCCGAATGTCAGATGATCTCACCGATCGAATATATCTGTAAAACATATTTTTCTTTATGTCTCTCCGAAATAATCGACTTATTTATTCGGAATCCTTACAAAGACGATTATTGCTACCTTCTTTGCAAACAGGAATCTATCCATACCTTCTTCCAAACCGTAACGAATCGCGGAATTTATGATGCTACGCTAGTAGGTGCTAAAAACCCACTATTTCATATCATGTTATGCATTATATGTATTTATCATTATCAGTTGCTCGTAGCACGTACTGCTTCTGCCTCTCTTTCTCTGCGTCCCGATTTCGCCTCCCTTCCCTTCTGTTACGTACCAATCGTTGAAACATCAGGTGAACACTCGAGAGAAATACACCATCTCATTCCATTCCGCGGCGTCTTCTGTTTGTCAGTTCCTCGGCGTGTCCCGTTCCTCTACTCTAACGAGACCGTATTCGTAACTGGTGGCTCCTCGGACACCGGATGGACAGTAGCCCGCCGATTTGCCGACGCCGGTGCGATGGTCATCGTCGCGGACATCCGCTCCGAACCCTAGGAGGCTAACCTGCGGTCACGCCATGTTCGCCGAGACAGTCGTCTCCGATCCCACCGACGCCGTCACGGTCGTCGAGGGCGCTCGCGAGTTCGGCGGTGTCGACGTGATGGTGAACAACGCGGGCATCTACCGCCACACATAGCTGCTCGAGACGTCAGTCACAGAGTTCGACTCGTTACCCAACCTTCGTTCCTCAGAGTTCGATGTGCTCGCCACGTTCGGCGGACTCGTGGATGGCCGCGATCATTCGCATGCCCTCAAGGCCGTGGCGTCCGTCCGGCAGGATCTACTGTTCCGAGAGGACGCGGTCGGTGAAGTAGTCGAACTCCACGAGCATCTCCTCGACTTCAGTCGAAGTCGACGTCCTCGATGGTCGTTGCGCTTGAGGAGGAACTGGGCGGTGTTGAGGGGGTAGATGCCGAGGTCCATCACGGAGGTACCGTAGCCGGAGACGTCGAGGCGCCACTGGTCCGCATCCGGGATCATCTCGGGGATCTGCTGGGTGTTGTTGCCGTAGACGTGAGTAGGCTTTCCGATGAAGCCGTCCTCGATCAGCTCCTTCGCCCGTTGTACCGTGGATTCGGTGTGCATTCGGTAGGCAGTCATCAACGGAATATCGGCCGCTTCGGCCGCCTTGAAAAGTCGCTCGACGAGATTTCCGCATGGTTCGTATCGAAATTGGCCTGAGCTGCCTGAGTCTATCTCCTGATAAGTCATTGAATTAACAATAAGGAGATGTCAATGAGGGGATTTTATCTGAAAAACTATAGTAAGGATTGGGATATATCCTTCGATTCACAGTCTGAAAGGGAAAATATAGGAAGATGTTCATCTCTAGATTGACAGCAGGTTCTACCCAGTAACGCTGGCTGTTGAATACGACTCATCGAAGGAACTATACTTAGCAATCGTCAACTTTTTATTGTGGACCGGTTTCAGGTGTAGCGCTCATGTCACAGTTGAGTTTCCGATCGGGAGTAGAAGAAAGAACTTCTTGTTCACCCTGCCGATGAACCTTTGATCAAGCACGTTACTTGAATGCACTACTGCGTATATCTATATCTATTGATAATTATATATGGTAATTACAACTAGGCTCACGGGGGTGTTCAGTACTATAAATTATATGGCATTTTCAAATAGTTCGAGTACGCGGAACTTTTCCGACGGAACAGCTTCATGCGTTGGTAAAAGCTTTTTATAGTCTCCTCCAATACCACTTGTATGGCTATGGAATTACTCGAGGAAAAGGAAGTCACTCTTGACGTCGAAAATATAGGGGGAATTGATGAGACGTCTGTCGAACTATCGCCGGGTGTGACGGTACTTTCTGGCCGAAACGCGACGAACCGTACGTCACTCTTGCAGGCGATTATGGCCGCCCTCGGAAGTGAAAACGTCACGGTGAAAGCTGATGCTGACGAAGCTCATGTCAAACTCACCACTGGGGATGAGACCTATACGCGAACACTCACGAAATCGAATGGAACCATCCGTACTAGCGGAGATCCGTATCTAGAAAATCCGATAGTCGCCGACCTCTTCGCATTTCTCCTCGAATCGAACGAGATACGTCGGGCCGTCACGACGAACAGCGACCTCCGAGAACTCATAATGCGGCCGGTTGACACCGACAAAATCGAAGCAGAAATTGACCGCCTCATCGAGCAGCGACGAGAGGTGGCATCTGAACTTGAGGAACTCGAGTCTTTGAAGAAGCGTTTGCCGACGCTCGAGGAGAAACGTACGGATCTATATTCTCAAATCGAGTCAAAAAGAGATAAATTAGAAGAAACCGAATCTAAACTCGATAACTTTGATGCAGATGTCGAAGAAACGAGGTCGGAACAAAGCGAAGTCGAAGAGAAGCTCTACGAATTACGGAATAAACGAAACTCTCTAGAAGATATAAGGTATAGGATAGAAACAGAGAAAGAAAGTCTATCGTCACTACGAAACGAGCAAACGGAACTCGAAGACGAAGTCGAAGCGCTCCCTGACGCGCCGGCTGGTCGTATCAACGAACTCAATGAGAAGATCCGTCAGCTTCGCGAGCGAAAACAGCAACTCGAATCAGAAATTAGCGAAGTGCAGAACGTAATCCGTTTTAACGAAGAGATGCTCGAAGGATCGGCTTCGGAGTTGCTCGACCAATTTGGAGATGAAAATCAGGATGTTACGGATCAATTGCTCCCCGATGATACGGTAACGTGTTGGACCTGTAATAGCGACGTTCAGGCGAAACAAATCGAAACGACGATCGACAACCTGCGCGAATTAACCCAAGAAAAGTTCGCCGACGTCAACGATCTCGAATCGAGGATCAGCGACCTGCGCGAGCAGAAGTCGGAATTAGAACAACATCAGCGCGAACGCGAGCAAATCGAGCACCGTCTCTCGAAGATAGAAACGGAGATCGAGGAAACCGAAGCCACGATCGAAGAGTTCACTGATCGTCGAGATACGCTCCACGACGAGGTTTCCGACCTCGAAAACGAGATCGAAGAGATGGAAGACGAGTCGTATGAAGAAATACTCACCATCCATCGTGAGGCCAACCAGTTAGAATACGATCTCGGAACGCTCGAAAACGAGGTCGAACAAGTGGAGGAGGAGATCGAGACGATCGAGTCACAGTTGCGAACGGAAGACGATCTGAAGGAGCAGAAAAACCGGATCAAGGCCGAGATCGACGATCTCCGGATGACGGTCGAGCGGATCGAAACCCAAGCGATTGACGAATTTAACGAACACATGGACACCGTGCTCGATCTGCTCGATTATCGAAACTTGGAACGGATCTGGCTTGAGCGATCGGAAACGGACGTTCGCGAGGGACGTCGAAAGGTTACGAAGAGCGTATTCGACCTCCACGTAATCAGAAAGACGGAAAGTGGTACGGCGTACGAGGACACGGTCGACCATCTGAGCGAGAGCGAGCGCGAGGTAACGGGATTGATTCTCGGATTAGCTGGATATCTCGCCCACGAGGTCTATAAGACCGTCCCGTTCCTCCTACTTGACTCTCTTGAGGCCATCGATTCAGAACGGATTGCGACACTCGTTGATTACTTGAACGAATTCAGTCCATCTCTCGTCGTAGCGTTACTTGAGGAAGACGCTGCGGCGCTCGATGATGACTACCACTACGTGACTTCCATCTGATTCTTCCCTCTTTTCCTTCTCAATTAACCGTCTACTCGACTATACGGAAATATCAAAAAGAGGAACCAGAAGGAAGAATAACACCAGTACTTCTGTTATGGGTAATCTCCTATCGTCTCCAGACCTAATTTGATCGGATATAAAACCGGTTAAAGGTAAGGAAGAGTCTTGATCACTTCCTGTATTACTAGCTTTCTGATTCTGTACAGTCACACCCCCTCTGATCGAGGATCTCGGTTACATCGAAGAGTCGACCGCACTCTTCACAATAGACGTTAATATTCACGGTAACCTGATGTGAGCCGATATCTATTTCCTCTGCCTTATCGAGTCCTTCAAGCTTCGTTTTCGTGACAGCCGCAGTTCGACTTCTGAGCTGTTGAATACTCGTTTTATCGCGTTCGATCGGATTTTCACTCGGCATATATTCGGCGTTCCGTTCTTTTTGTAAAAACGATCGTACCGCCTGGTAGGTTACGAAGTCAGACTCTAGCGTATCAACATCCACGCCTTCGCGTTCAAGTTGCCGTCGCACTCGAGTTTTGTCGGCGCTGCTTCCTTCTTTGTCCGCCAAACGAGTGTATATTGAGTCGACGTCTGCACTGACCAATGCTATTCCCGAGTCGTCGAGTGCGGATCGGAGAATCCGCTTATTAACCATCTCGGCGAGTTCTCGAAGACTTTTTCTATCTGGCTTCTCAGCCGTCCACATTTGTTCAAGTTCTTCGCCAAACCCGTTAAGACCATACTCGTCTATAAGTCGAGCAATTTTCGTTCTCCTTTTGTTCGCATTCGCTTCTTCAGATCCACTCATACGAGTCGGTATTGTGCCCTGGCTTAATGAGATTTCCCATATACCTATACGGTCGCATCACCGAGTAAGAATGTGATCGAGTCCGTGAGAACCATTTGGTTATCTGTCATAATTTCGTTTTGACGTACGGTATTTACTCCAATCCGTCTTCATCCTTACGGCCTCCCAGAATAACAAAAGTGCCTCTGTTATGCCGAAAGGGTTATTTTTCTCGTAGTTGCTCACCTACCGCCTACTGGAGCACTATAACGTCTGTGAGATTATTGCGATCATCGCGAATAAAACCACGGAATCACGTTCGGAAATGATGAACGCACTGAAGTATAATCCGGAGTATAACCAGGGAAAGTAATCCGGAGCCCTTCTCTACTGACTTATTGCGGCTTTCAGCTTGGTGAACGGCTATTTCGGACAGGAGAATTCAATATTTTAGTTAATACTTGACCGAACTCGGGGAAAATTCCACCACTTCAAGTGTAACCTGCGAAAACCATCTATTCCGGTTATACCGGAATGCATTCTGTCTGTCACTTATTAGCTTGGTTTCCCGTGGCACTATTTTCTCGAGGACCGGCTATTTTTCAGGTTTTTCTACCAGAAATGACAGAACTGGATATCTTTGTCAGATCCCGTTCTCCCTTCGAGTTCAGTATTACCGGACAGATTTATTAGTATCCATCCCGAACCCATGATAACACATGACTCAGGATGTCCCGGTCAAAACCGCCAAAAAAACCCTCGAATTAATCGAAACAATTGATCACCTCAACGGAGCGAGTTTCATGGAAGTGATGAATGAGATGAAGATGCCGAAGAGCACAGTCCACGACTACCTTCAGACTCTACTCGAACTTGGATACGTTATCGAGGAGGGCGGACAATATTATCTCGGAACTAAGTTTCTCGAATTAGGCGAGAGACGACGACGACGAATGAAGATTTATCAAGCCGCAGAACCGGAGATTCAGAAATTGGCTACGGAAACGGGGGAACACTCCAGTTTAATGATCGAAGAGAACGGCATCGGCGTGTTACTGGCTACGGCGACTGGCGAACACGCGTTACAACTCGAAGTCTATCCGGGACAACGACTTCCGCTTTCGACGTCGGCCCCTGGAAAAGCGATTCTCGCCCACCTTCCCGAGGAGCAAGTCGAAGAGATTCTCGACGAACACGGCACTCCTGCCGTCACTCCAAACTCGATCACGAACAGGGAGGTGCTCTACGAGGAATTCCGAACCATCCGAGATCGAGGGTACGCGACGGATCACGGTGAACGTGTCGAAGGCGTTCGAGCGATCGCCGTGCCGATCATTAGTAACGGAACTGTCCACGGGGCGGTCGGCATCGGCGGACCGGTTCAACGGCTCACCGATGACCGAATGGCAGACGAACTTCCCACGTTACTGCTCGAGACGGCGAACGTGATCGAAGTCAATTACAAGTACTCATAGTCGATCACGGTCGGTTAACCCTCGAAAGGGGATGGAAGGCGTCGCGACACTCGAGGAGTACGTGGTGAGTCAGAGATTCGTTGGCACGCTGCTCGAACCGTACGGCTGGGATCGACCGATCAACTACCGACGTACTATCTGTACAACGCGAAATGCGCCGAATTAGGTGTTCCAGTGGTGATGCAGGTCGGTCGCTCAGCGATGAAGATGCCGAGCAAGATGGGGAAACCGCTTCTGCTCGACGATATCGTGCTCGGCTTTCCCGAATTCGACATCGTCGGCGGTCACACCGAATGGCCGTGGTCGCAGGAACTCGAGGCGCTCGCGTGGAAGCACTCGAACCTCTACCTCGGGGCGACAGCGTACGCACCGAACAGTTGGGAGGAAAACGTCGTGAGCTTCATCCGATCTTACGGTCAGGTGAGGTTGTCTTCGGCACGGATTATCCGATTCTCTAGTACGACGAAACATTGAACCAAACAGACGAGTTATGTCTCGATCCTGACGTCGAACGAAAACTCCTCTACGAGAACACGGGGGATCTGTTCGGAGTTTAAGCCGGATATACGGCAGTTTCCGGCGGTTTTATTTGGTGGGGATAGATAGATGATTTCTAACTATTCACCGATGCATATTATGGCCACGGCGAAATTATCGACCGGGATATATTTGTGGATTCGCGATGACCCTCTATACGGACGATGTACTCGAAAATCAACGTCGAAGACGCCGAATGGCGTACCCAAACTAACAGCGAACCCGCCGTCAAAACGCTTGGGTACGAGATCAAAACCCGAGACGAGTCGCGGCCGAACGAACAGCGGTTCAACTATTTCCATTACGATGCGGGAGACGTCGTGCGACGACACAAGCAGATAGAACAGGAAGAAGTGTTCTACATCGAACGCGGGAGCGGAACGATGGAGGTCGATGGTGAGGAGTTCCCGTACGAAACCGGTGATGTGATCGTGGTCGATGCGGGTCCGTGGCGACAGATCAAGGCCGAGGAAGAAACGAGAATCTTCGCCGTCGGTGCTCCGAACGTTCGCGACGACGCGATCTTCGAGGACGAACTCGACGAAACGGAGTGAGCGGGAGACCTGACGAGCCGACGCCGATCGGTTAGAACGACGGTATCACGTCGTCACCAAATAGCCGGATCTGTTCCAATTGCGTTTCGACGTCCGTCGTGAAGAAATCGATGATGATTCTGTCAGCGCCGGCCTCGGCGTAGGATTCCAGATCTTCGATCACCTTGTCGGCCGGTCCAGTTAGGATGCGATCCCCGTCGCCGCCAACATTGACCGGTCGGAGCACAGCGATGTTTGGCTTTCCGTCTCGACCAAAATCGGTCCAAGCGTTCATGATCCGGCCACGAGCAGTCTCAACGTCGCTCGGACTATCCCAAAGCGTTGTCCAACCGTTCCCGTACTCCGCGATTCGCCGGAACGTCGCCCCCGAGTGCCCGCCGATCCAAACGGGTATCTCCCTGGACGGCGACGGGTAGAATCCGACAGTATCGAACGAAAAGTGGTCACCGTCGTAGGCGAGACGCCCTTCCGTACAGACCCGCCGGAAGATGTCGAGGAATTCGTCAGTTCGCGAACCTCGTTCATCGAACGGTACGTCGAGGGCATCGAATTCCGTTTCCAACCAGCCTGGAGCAACTCCGAAGTCGACTCGGCCACCCGATAGCGATTCGAGGGTGAGAATGTGCTTGGTCAGCGTGATCGGATGGCGGTACGGGGCCGCGCACACGTTCGTTCCGAGATCGATCTGATCTGTGATCGCCGCAAGGTGGGCGAGTACCTGAAACACGTCGTAGACGCTCGTCTCGGAGGTAAACGGCGGTTCTCCGCTCTTCGAGAATTCGTAATCGGACGGAATTTCGTCGGGATAGGCGATGTGATCTCCGGCGACGAGAACGTCGAATCCACTTTCTTCGATTGTTGTCGCGGTCCGTCGGAACACCTCCGGACGCTTCTCATCGGGTATTCCGTAATCGTTGCTCGTCGCGGATAGCATTACACCGAACTCGAGATCGCTTGTTGATGCCATCGACGCATATTCGTTTACTGTCTGTTAGCAAATCTCTTTCGGGTAGGTGTCAGTACGGGGAGAATCGAAGGGGGAAGGGCTCGTCTAATGACTTCCCCGTCGAACCGGACGAATTCGAGTGACCGAAACGGCTCCGTCCGATGGGATGTTACTCGAAGAGGTGGTTACTGATGACTTGCCGGTTGATTTCGTTCGTGCCTTCGTAGATCTGAGTCCCCTTCGCCTCGCGCATAAACCGTTCGACGGGGTAGTCCTTCGAATACCCTCGCGAACCGTGGACCTGTACTGCTTCGGTCGTAACGTCCATCGCGACGTCGGTCGCGAACGTTTTTGCCATCGCCGCCTGTTTGCTGACGCGGTTTCCCGCGTCGAGATTCTGTGCCGCCCAGATTGTCAGCAGTCGTGCAGCCTGGACGTTCATCGCCATATCCGCGAGCTTAAACGAAACTCCCTGGAACTCTCGAATCGGTTTGTCAAACTGTTCGCGCTCGTCCGCGAAGTCGATGCTCGCATCCATGGCGCCCTGTGCAATCCCCACTCCCTGGGCCGCGGCGCCGATTCGACCGACGTCGAGCGCCCGCATGATGTACTTGAATCCGCTGCCCTCCTCTCCGATGATGTTTTCCTCGGGAACTCGGACGCCGTCGTATTTCACTTCGTTTTCGACGACGGCGTCGCCCTCCATGCAGGGGATATCCCTGACGAACTCGAGTCCGTCAACGTTTTGCGGGTCGGGGATACCGATGAGACTTACGTCGTGATGTCCGCCGCCTTCGCCCGTACGTGCGACGACGATCAGGAAGTCTGCTACTTCGCCGTGTGACGTCCAAACCTTCTGACCGTCAATGACGAGTTCGTCACCGTCCCGCCGAGCGGTCGTCTCGAGTGCCGCGGCGTCGCTGCCGGCCTGTGGTTCCGTTAGCGAGACGGCCGTTACAAGGTTCTCTGTGAAGATCTCCTTCAACCACTCTTCGCGTTGTTCTTCGGTCCCGAATTCGAGTAACGAGGTTCCGACGAGCGAACAGGAGAGCGAGACCACGCCCGCTGGAATCTTCCAAACCCGCGAGAGTTCTTCGACGGCGATCTGAAATGATCGGTAATCTAGTCCTTCGCCGCCGTACTCCTCGGGAATCGTGATTCCGTACAAGCCCGCATCACCCAGTTCGTTAATGAGACCAAGCGGAAATTGACCCTTCCGTTCGTGCTCTTCGACGACCGGCCTGACTTGTTCGTCACAGAATGTCTGGACATGTTCTCGAAACTCGCGGTGTCGCGGTTCTAATCCAGTATGCGTTATCATATACCACGTAATTGATTCCCGAGGGGATAACTTATACCTTGCCGTCACCTCCGTCGTCAGCGGATCCCGGCTTCGTTCGAAGACGTGATTTTCCGAGTGCTCGTACGATCCGACGGCAAAGCTATCGAAAGTCGGGCAGACTTATACGCCTGTGTATCCCTTGTCGGACTGTTGTACACATGCGAGATGCATTCGTCATCGGGGCAGGTCAGAGTTCGTATGGCTCGTTCCCAACCGAGAGCTACCGATCGCTGTTTCGAACAGCGTTTGAGGGGACGGTCGAGAGCGTGGACGACGGAATCGATCCGGATGAAATCGACGAAGCTTTCATCGGGATGATCAGCATCGGCGGTCGGCAGTTGGGGCTTTCCGCTCCTGCCGTGACCGAACACGCCGGACTGCACGGGATTCCGACCACGCGCGTCGAAAACGCCTGCGCGGCGAGCGGTTCCGCCGTTCGTCACGCGGTCCAGGCCGTTAAATCGGGTATGGCCGATGTCGTTCTCGCTGGCGGCGTAGAGATGATGACGGATCTGAGCAGCGACACAACGCGTTACTGGTTCGGCGTCTCTGGCGAAACGGAGTGGGAGCGAATGGCCGGAACGACCTTCTCCGGCGTATACGCTCAGATTGCTAGCGCGCACATGTCCGAGTACGGGACGACGCGCGAGCAACTATCCCGTGTCGCCGTTAAGAGCCACCAAAATGGTGCGATGAACCCGAAGGCTCATCTGGACTTCGAGTGCTCGCTCGAGCAGGCCGAAAACGCGGCGACCGTCGCAGATCCGCTCACGCTGTATCACTGCTGTCCGACGAGTGATGGCGCCGCCGCCGTACTCGTCGCGAGCGAAAACGTCGCACGGGAGTACACGGACCGTCCCGTCAGAATCGCGGGCGTCGGTGCGGCCAGCGACGGTGTCGGGCTCTTCCAGCGAGACTCATACACAAATCTACCGGCGACCCGAAAGGCCGGTCGAGACGCATACGAAATGGCAGGGCTAACTCCGGACGACATCGACTTCGCCGAAGTCCACGACTGTTTCTCGATCGCTGAGATTCTCGCGTACGAGGATCTCGGCTTTTGCGAAGTCGGACGGGGTGGTCAACTGATCGAGGATGAGGTGACGACGCTGGAAGGGGATCTCCCTGTGAACACCTCCGGGGGACTAAAATCAAAAGGCCATCCGATAGGTGCGACTGGCGCGGGACAGCTCGTCGAAGCTTTCGATCAACTTCGCGGGACCGCGGGCGATCGCCAGGTCGAAGACGCGCAGATCGGCCTGACGCACAACGTCGGCGGGAGCGGTGGCGCTGCAGTCGTCCACATCCTTGAGTCGCCCGATCGAACGGAGGTGGGAGCATGACTGACGCTATCGGAATCGAGGCTGTCGGAACGTACGTCCCGCGACGCCGCCTTTCGGCCGAGGCCGTGACCGAAGCGTGGAATCGCTTCGACGGCGCCGGAATTCGGCAGACCTCCGTTCCCGGACCCGATGAGGACAGCCTGACGATGGCTGCAGAAGCTGCCCGCAGGGCGCTCGATGAAAGCGACGTCGAGCCGTCCGATCTCGAGGCGCTCGTGTTCGCGACGACGACGCCGCCCCTCGAGGAGAGCGACCTGTCGGTTCGGCTTGGCGAGTTTTTGGGCGTCGACGAGGACGCGACGCACACGCTGTTGACCGGCAGTACTAACGCTGGCGTTCGCGCGCTCACGACCGCGCTCGCGGACGACGATGGACCGACGCTCGTCGTCGCGAGCGATGCTCCCAGGGGCAAACCCGACAGCGCCCTCGATCACGCCGCCGGCGCCGGCGCGGCCGCGTTCGTGCTCGTACCCGACGGCCCCGCCGCGATCGTCGACCGGGCTGACTACGCGAGCGACTATCCGGGGACACGGTTCCGGGAACCGGGATCGACGACCGTAGACTCGCTCGATATCACACCATACGACAGATCGGCGTACACAGAGACGATCCGCGGCGCCGTCGAGAACCTCGACGTCGACCCGTCGTCGATGGACGTGGTCGTTCTGCAGGCGCCGAACGGAGGACTCCCCTACCGTGGAGCGAAGGCAATTGGCGTCCCGTCCGACGTCGTCGAGTCTCACGCGATCGTCCACGATCTCGGCGACCTCGGGGCTGCCAGCGTCCCGCTCTCCCTGGCGAACGCGCTCGTCGACGGCGCCGACCGTGTGCTCGCTGTCGGCTATGGGAGCGGAGCCACGGCGACCGCCCTGTCCGTCGAGCAATCCGGACCCGTCACGGGCGAGGTCGACCTCGAGGGGGAGGAGTCGATCAGCTACACGGCGTATCTCCGCCTGCGAGGTGAGATCACGAACGGCGAACCGGCCGGTGGGGGCGCGTACGTAAGCGTTCCCTCGTGGAAGCGCTCGAGTCCGCAGCGGTACCGCCTCGAGGCGGGGCGCTGTCCCGCCTGCGATGCGCTGAATTTCCTGCCGCGCGGGGCCTGCCGGCGGTGTCACGAACTCGTCGAGTACGAGCCGGCGCAGCTGGAGCCGTGCGGGACCATAGAGGCGGTGTCGGTCATCTCACAGGGCGGAGCGCCGCCGGAGTTTGCCGAGCTTCAAGCCCGTGCCGGCGATTATGCGACGGCGATCGTCGCGTTCGACGGGACCGACGGCGGCGTGGCGAGCGCGCCGTTGCTCGTCGTCGGGACCGATCCGAACTCGGTCGCCGTCGGCGACCGCGTCGAGGCGACGGTCCGGCGGATCTACACCCAGGAGGGCGTGACCCGCTACGGACTGAAGGTAAGACCGGTCGACTGAGCGACGCGCTCTCGACGGCGTTTCTTATCGGGAGAATTCGGATGCTAGAGACGCCGACCGGGATGAATCGCTCGGTTGGCTTGGGAACGTACCCGTCGTGCGGTACCGTGGCGGTCGTTTTCCGGTCCATCCGATACTGCTTCTGTCACTCCTCGTGGTGTCGCGTCCGCGCGATCCGCGGCACGCCCTCGACGGTCACTGTCTCGCCCAGGATGTACCGGGAGGCAGGGCTCGCGAGGAACTGCGCGACCGACGCGATCTCGTCGGGAACGCCGATCTGTCGGTCGACCTCCTCGAGGTCGATCTCGTCGGCGCTTATCCCCATCTGGCTCTCGAGGCCCTCGGTCGCGACCAGTCCCGGAGCGATGCAGTTGACGCGGATGCCGTACTCGGCCCACTCGTAAGCGAGCGTCCGCGTCAGGTTGTTCATCCCGGCTTTCGACGCCGCGTAGTGGGACATAAGCGGCGCGCCGTCGCGGCCGGCCACCGACGAGATGTTGATGATCGTCCCGCCGCCGGCCGCGCGCATGTGCTCGCCGACGACCTGGGTGCAGTTGAACGTCCCGTTAAGGTTGATGTCGACGATGGTCCGCCAGGCGTTCTGGCTGTACTCTTCAAACGGTGCCTGGAAGCTCGCGCCCGCGTTGTTGACCAAGACGTCGACACCGCCGAACTCCTCGACGGTCGCGTCGGCGACCGCCTCGACCGCGTCCCAGTCGGTGATGTCGCACTCGATGGCGAGGGCCGACCCGGGCCGGTCGCTGTCGTTGATCGTCGCCGCGACCTCCTCGAGGTCCTCGATGGACCGCGAGCAGACAACGACGTCGACGCCGTCGGCCGCGAACCGTTCCGCGATCGCTCGACCGATGCCGGTCGACGCGCCGGTGACGATCGCCGTCTCTCCCGCAACCTCGTACTCAGCAGTCGTCATGGTGTGACGGGACATACGAAGAAAACGCTTGTAAATCCGATTGTTTCTCGACTAACATGTATGCCATGGTGCTACAATTCGGTGGAGACGACGGCGACCCGATGGAACTGGCCAGGTTCACCCCCAAGAGTGCGAAAGGCCGGTTCGCGCGTCGGGGATCTGGCGGTCTCCAGCCTCGTTCATGAGCTGAAGGACGTCTTCGGCGTGACGGGAGAGCGACGCGCAGATGCCCGCGTTCGGCGTGAGGACGCCGTCCGACGGGTTGACCGGATATCGCCGTCGGGCGTCGCACCTCCTCGCGGACGAGGTGTCTGGCCTCACCCTTTCACCCTTCTCACAGAGTCCGAGCGCCTCGTACTCCATCGGTCGATCCCGACGAGACCAGGCAGGTCATCAGCCGATGGAGCGGCCATGAGACGATCGGCGACTTGGGAACATCATCGATGGATTCGTTACTGCGGTGTGAAGACGATGAGCCGGTCGTCGTCCGTTTCGCGGACGGCGACCGACACCGGGAGTCCGACGGCAACCTCGTCCCCGTCGGGATCGACGTTTTCGACGCGTCCTGTCAGGCTGATCGATCCGAGCGAGACGACCGCGAGCACGTACGGGGCGTCGGCCTCGAACTCAGGCCCCGGCACTCGGATGGTCGTGTGGGAGGCGATCTCACCCCGTTCCGGGAGCGATCGGCGCTTGAGGACCGAGTCGCCGCAGTCCGGACAGAGGTTCCGCGGCGGCAGGCACGCGTGTCCGTTCGAACACTCGAGGTAGTAGCCGTCGCCGTCGGCCAGCGCATCGACGAACGAGTCGAAGGCGGTGTGGACGTCGCTCATGCGATCACCTCCGACGCAGTCGCGATCACATCGCTTCGTACGTTCATGTGACCACCTCCAGGACATGAACGGTCGCGCTCGCGACGGTTCCGCCGGCGTTGTGCGTGACCGCGGTTGTGGCGTCGCTGACGGCGGGGCTGTTGACGTGGTCGCCCCGCAGCAGCTTCGTCAACTCCACGATCTGTGCCGCCCCGGTCGCGCCAACCGGGTGGCCCTTCGCCTTCAACCCTCCCGAGAGGTTCACGGGGAGGTCGCCGTCGGCAGCCGTCTCCCCGTCGCGAGCGGCCCGGTAGGCCGTCCCCTGCTCGTAGAGACCGAGCGACTCGAGTGCCAGCACCTCGGCGATCGTAAAGCAGTCGTGGACCTCGGCCAGGTCGACGTCGGCCGGACCGATCGACGCGTCGGCGTAGGCCTCCTCGGCCGCGCGCTCGGCCGCCGGCGTCCGCGTCAGTGAGGCGCGATCCTGCAGCGCGAGCCCGTCGGTCCCCTGCCCGGTTCCCGTGATCGCAACCGGCGCGTCAAGGTCGTGCTCGCGGGCGTACTCCTCGCTGACGAGGACTGCCGCGCTCGCCCCGTCCGTGATCGGGCTCGCGTCGTAGACGCCCACTGGGTCGGCGACCAGTGGCGCCTCGAGGACGTCCTCGACGTCGATCTCCCGTTGGAACTGCGCGAGGTCGTTTTCGAGGGCATGAGCGTGGTTTTTTACAGCGACGTGGGCAAGATCCTCCCTGGTAGCGCCATGCTCGGCAAAGTAGGCGGTCGCCATCAGCGCGTATGCGCCGGGGAAGGTCATCCCGGACCGCCCCTCGTAGAGTTCGTCGCCCGCCGTGGCGAGGGCGTTCATCACGAACGACGTGGAGTTGTTCGTCATCCGCTCCATGCCGCCGACGAGCATGACGTCGGCCTCCCCGCCGCGCACCTTCGACACCGCCTCGCGGACCGCGACGCCGCTCGAGGTACACGCGCTCTCGAATCTGGTGGCCGGAACCCGCAGCCCCGCGGCGTCGGCCATCAGCGGCCCTTGGTGGTTCTGTCCTTCCGCGAACGCGCCCATGAAGTTCCCGTAGAACAACGCATCGACGTCAGCCCGCGGAACGTCCGCGTCGTCGATCGCCTCGTCGCTCGCGTCCGCGAACAGTTCGCGTCCGGTCTGATCGGGATGGCTGTCGAACGGTGTCATCCCTACGCCTGCGATTCTAACACCTGTCATGAGTATGCATAGCAGATATTTCCCCGGATCCCTTGAGCGTTCCGACTGGCGCTGTGATCGAGGCCGCCACCGACCGGATCACCGACGTTCGGTCGACCTCGATCGACCGTCCGCGACCGATCAAGGCAGACCGAGAGGGGGACCGATCCTGTTTTCCGAGACTTTTATTAAGATCGTCGTCGCCGGTGTCGTTAATGGATCGAGAGAGCCACCGCCAGGACGAGATACGCCTGATATACTACATGAACGGCGAGCCACGAATCGAACCGGCCGCAGAGATCGTCGAGGCCGTCGCGGACGTCAAAGAGGTCGACCCAGTGTCGTTGCCCCCGCTGTTCGAGCGCATCGATCCCGACGCGCTGAACCGACTCCTTTCGGCGGAGACTGCGGGGGAGATCCACCTCGCGTTCCGGTACTGCGGCGTCGACGTCCGCGTCCATCGCGTCGAATCGCCCCATCGGGTTCCGGACGACGCGTTCGCACGCTCGGCCGACCGGTGAACCGGCCGACGCCTCGAACCGCGACGCTTCCGGGGGAGTGACGAGAAGGCTTAACTCGGGGTGGGTAAAATAGTACGCTCATGCTTGCGCTATCGGATGAACAGCGAATGGTAGTCTCTTCGCTTGAGCAGCTCGCGGAGCAGGAGTTCGCAGACGACGCGTTCACGTGGGGGGGCGACCCGCCGATGGAGAACGTGAACCTGCTCGCCCGCCAGGGCTTTCTCGGAATCAACATCGCGGAGGAGTACGGCGGCGGCGGCATGTCCGAGTTCGAGGCCATGCTCAGCATCGAGGCGGTCGGTCGGGTCTGTCCGGACACCGCCGAGTATCTCTACAACCAGCAGATGGTTGCGCCGCGGGCGATCGAGATGTTCGGCAGCGAGGAGGTGAAAGAGCGGTACCTTCCTGGAGTGACGTCCGGGGAGAAAAGCATCGCGGTGGCGATCTCGGAACCGGAGGCCGGGTCCGACGTCGGATCGATGTCGACGACGGCCGAGGAACGTGACGGCGAACTCGTTCTCAACGGTGAGAAGATCTGGGTCAGCCACATCGAACAGGCTGACGCGGCGGTCGTCTGGGCGAAGTTCCCCGAGGGACTTGGCTCACTCGTCCTCGATCTCGACAGCGACGGCATCGAGATCGCTCAACACTACACCAACATGGCCGACCACGTCCAGACGCAGTTCTACATGGAAGACATCGTCATCCCGGAGGAGAACGTCCTCACACGCGGTAAGGAGGGCTTCAAGAACCAGCTCAAGGCGCTCAACTGGGAACGCCTCGGCAGTGCGACCCTTTCGAACGCGATCGCCGGCTGTGCGATCGACCACGCGCTCGAGTACGCCCAGCAACGCGAGCAGTTCGGCCAACCCATCGGCGACTTCCAGGGGATTGAGTGGAAGCTAGCTGACATGGTTAAACGACTCGAGGGGTCGCGCGCGCTGACCTACCGCGCGGCGGTCAACGCACACGAACAGGGACGGGTTCCAGACCGACTCGATGCCTCACTCGCGAAGCTCACCTCTGGGGAAATGGTCGAAGACGTCGTCAGCGAGGCGCTGCAGATCCACGGTGCGAACGGCTACCAGAAGGAGCACCCGCTCGAGTACCTGTACAGGTTGGCTCGCGGTCGCCGCCTCGCCGCCGGGACCGACGAGATCCAGAAGAACACGATCGCCGGCGTACTGAAAAGCGAGGGGCTGCCCTCGTTGACCTGAGTGCGGAGTGCGGCGGATGAGCTGCTCAGCACTTGCGTGGCTGACGACCGCTTACCTCCGCTACCCGATCTCGAGACCGACCGTCTTCTTGACTCACAGGGGACGAAGTGAAGGCCTCCTCCTGGAGGTACTCACCCAATCAGGAGTAGTCGCGATCGTACTCGGGCGCTTGGGGTTCGCTCAACGTCGCGACGGCTCCTCGTATTCGTCGTTGTTGCAGTGCGTTGTTCATATACTGCCAAGATACTCGATCGTCCGCTCGCAGTACTCCTCGAACGAGAGCGGCAGATCGATCAACTCCTTTGTCAGCCGCATGGCTCGCGCCGGTTGATCTAACAACTCGTCGACCAGCTCCTCGGCCACCTCGAGCGGGGTCGCGGTCCGCGAGGCCGTCTCGAAGATCCGGGCCGGGAACACCGACGTCGTGCTCATCGCTCGGTTTCGTCGCCGTGACTGCTGGCACGCCGTCTGGAATGTCGCTGGAAGGAAGGTTTTTATATATCGGCTTCAACCTACAACCCGTAGCATGCCCGACGAATTAGACCCATCAGTTCAGACAAACGAGGTAAACGCGGAGTTCAAGTATCCGTTCCACTGGGATCTCGACTTCTCCCTCAACATCGGCGAGGACAACCGGAAGTTCTTCGAAGCGATCGAGAACAAGAGAATTCTCGGAAAGAAGTGTCCCGAGTGTGGTGCGACGTTCGTCCCGCCGCAGGAGGTCTGCGTCGAGTGCTACGTCGAGACCGACGAGTGGGTCGAGGTCGAGCAGCGTGGTGTCGTCGAGAGTTACACGGCATGTTTCTTCGAGTTCGATAACCTGCCCGAGCCGCCCTACATCACCGCGGCCATCCGGGTGGCCGACTCGGACATCTGCATGCTGCACTTCATCGACGGCATTGAGTACGAGGACCACGAAGAGCTGTTCGAGAAACTCCACAAGGGCACCGAAGTGGAGCCAGTCTGGGCCAACGAGCGTGAGGGCCACATCAAGGACATCACGCACTGGCAACCGGTGGAGTGAGATGATCGAGGACACCGCGAGCAAACGCAGTCGAACCACCGAGACATATGAACGAGACCCAACGACTGGAGGGACGAATGGATGACTAGAGTAGCGATCGCCGGACACGGAACCTACGGGTTCGCGGGAGACACGAATGGGCAGTCCGACACGGAGATGGTGATCGAGGCGTCCATGGACGCACTCGAGTCCGCGGACGTAAGCCACGAGGAAGTCGACGCCATCATCTACACCGGCCAGGATGCGTACGACGGCTCCGCCATCAGCGACGGGCAGCGGGTGTCCGCCGCGGGCGGGTACCGGAAACCGTTCATGCGGATCCAGAACGGCGGCGGCACCGCGATTCACCAGGCGGTGGCGAAGATCCGCTCCGGAAAGGCGGACGTCGTCTCGATCGTCGCAGCCGATTCGGTGCGGGCGGACCCGCGAGTGCTCAGCTGGACGGCACACGAGGCGCTGTACCACCGACCGTTCGGGCAGAGCAACGACCAGTCGTTCGGCCTGCTGGCGACGGCCCACCAGGAGGAACGCGACGTCACCGCCGAGGAGTTCGCCAGGGTCGCGGCCAAGAACTACGAGGCGGCCGCGTCGAACGACGTCGCTCACCGGCAGAAGGCCTACTCGGTCGACGATGTCCTCAACGCCGATCCGGTGGTGGGACCACTCACTGAGTTGATGCTTCGGCCGAAGTCGTTCGGGGCCGCAGTATGCGTCCTTGTCAGCGAGGAGGTCGCCGAGGAGAAGGATAATGCCCGCTCCTGGATCACCGGGACTGGCCTCAGCACGGGCAAGTACTGGTACCGCGACATGAGTCAGCGGCTCGACCAGCCCACGCTGGTACAGGCGTCGTCGGCCGCGTTCGACGAGGCCGACGTCACCATCGACGACATCGACGCGGCCGAGATCGCCGCGTACTCACCGACACTCGAGCTGACGAGCTACGAGGCGCTGGGCCTCTGTGAGGAAGGTGAAGGCGTCTCGCTGGTCGAAGACGGCGTCACCGCACCGGACGGCTCGTTCCCGGTGAACCTCTCCGGCGGGCCCCTGGCGACGAGTCCGCCGAACGCGGGAGGAATCTACCGGGCGATCGCCGCCTCGCAAGTCATCGAAGGCGACCTGGGTAACGGCTCCGCCGACCGGGTCCTCCTGGCGGACAACGACATGCATCTGGGCGAACCGGGTCGTACCGATGCCGTCGTCGTCCTGGAGGGTGGTGCCGCATGAGCCGGGACGTCGCCGTGGTCGGGGTCGGTTACTCCGACCCCGAGAGCTTCACAGACTTCCGGCTCTCGACCCAGACGAAAGAGGAACAGGCGTTCACGGCTGTGAGCAACGCCCTAGAGCACGCCTCGGTCGAGGCCGACGACGTTGACGCGACGATGTTCTGCACCGTCGACGGCTTCGAGGGCACGTTCCGCGTCGAGCGGACCCTCGAGGTGCTCGGCCTGGGCAACGACATCCCGGTCCTGAGCATCAACACGGGCGGTACCGCCGGCGGGAGCGGCGTCAAGGTTGCCCACGAGTACGTCGCCTCGGGCAAGTACGACGTCGTCGTCGTCTACGGTTCGCCGTCGTTCGACTCGGTCGTCGAGGCCCAGCCCATTATGAATACGAACGCTGATCCGCAGTTCGAGCGCAACTTCGTTTCAGCGATCCAGATGGGCGCTCTGCCAAGCTCGGGCTACATGGAGATCTCGGGTGCGACCGAGGAGGACTTCGCGGAGGTCGCCGCGAAGAACTACCGGGCCGCTGCCCGCAACCCCTACGCGCACCGCAACGAGGAGCGGTCGGTCGAGGATATTCTCGACTCGCCGATGGTCTGCTGGCCGCTCCGCCGGGCGATGACCTGCCCGGTCTCTTCGGGTTCGGCGGCGATGGTCGTCGTGAGCGAGGACATCGCCACCGAGGTTCGGGACAATCCCGTCTGGATCGATGAGATCGACAGCACGAGCAACACATTCTGGACCGGCTACCGGACCTACGACTGGTTCCCGAAGCTGAAGGAACTGTCCGACCAGGTCTACGAGAACGCCGACATCGACGATCCGCTCGAGGAGTTCGACGTCGCCGAGACGTTCAACCCCTACATCCCGTTCGAGCTGATGGAGTACGAGGCGCTGGGCCTCTGCGAGAAGGGTGAGGCCAAACACCTCGTGCGTGACGGCGTTACCGACGCCGACGGCGACCTCCCGGTCAATATGTCCGGGGGCACCCTCTGTACGAACTCCGGAATCTGCGCGTCGCTCTCCCGTCACACTGAAGTCGTCTTACAGCTGATGGGCGAGGCCGGCGACCGCCAGGTTGAGGGCGCCGAGAAGGGGCTCTCTCACTCCTGGGGTGCCAACCTCGGCCAGTTCCACCAGATGGCGATCTTCTCGACAGAGCGGTAGTCGACCGATCGGGTTCGTTCTCGACGTGTTCGTTCTATCGCTTTTCCGTGTTGGTACTGGTGAGTCGAAGCGGACAAGGACGCCACATCAGCGGCGTCCGACACGAATGATTCCGCTTGATGTGTGTGGGTCGGAATCGGTCACAGCGGACCTGCTCCAACACGTTCGCTGGCGTGACGGTGTCACCTGTCCTCGCTGCCGTTCCGACCTAACGGTCAGAAACGGCAGCTATGGGCACTTTCAGCGGTATCTCTGTGAGATTGCAACCGCACGTTCAACGACAAAACGGGCCCGATATTCTCTCACTCGAAGATCGCACTCTGGCGGTCACCGACAGCATTAACGAGAGCAACCGGCCGGGCGAGGCGCTCACGGTCGAGTACGACATCACCGACTGGAACATGGTCGAGTCCGCCGTCAGCAAGGACCTCCAGATCCACGGCGCCAACAGCTACCAGCGCAAACACCCCGTCGAGTACCGCTACCGACTCGCCCGCGGCCGACGGCTGGCCGCCGGAACCGAGGAGATCCAGAAGAACACCATCGCGAGCCTCCTGAAGAAAGACGGCCGGTCCTCCCTGACCTGAGTCGCTCGACGCCTCCGTTTCACGCGACGGCTACCGACTCCGCCTGACTGCCGGGATCCCTTGTCGACTCCCGGATCGCCCGACGGCTCCACTCCGTTCGACGGTTTCAGGTCGTTCGTTGCCCGCCGTTCCGTGATCGACCCGGAACCACCGGGCGGTTCATTTGTCCGAGAGCCCGCTGTGCGATCCGAGCGGCGTCGAAACTCCCCGGACACCGGGTAGAACCCAAAGGCCGATAGCACGATCTTCCAGCCAATTTCGGTCGGGAGACCGCCGCCGAACCAAGTTTGTCAGGAGTAGTCGCGGTCGTACTCGGCTTCGCGCCGGTCGCCAAATGCGGCGATGGCCTCCTTGTGTTCCTCGTCGTTGACGCACTCCCACTGGTACTCGATCGCCCGCTCGCAGTACTCCTCGAACGAGAGCGAGGGGTTGATCAGCGCCTTCGTCTTCCGGACGGCGTGGGCGGGGTTGTCCAGCAGCTCGTCGACCAGTTCGTACGCGCCGTCGAGCGGCTCCTCGTCGACGTCGACGACGAGGCCGAGGTCGACAGCGTCGTCGGCGGTGATGTCCCGGCCGGTGAGTAGGTACTCGCGGGCCTTCGACTCGCCGATGAGTTTGGGCAGGAGCCAGGCCCCGCCGTCGCCGGGGACCAGGCCGACCTTCACGAAACCCTGTCGCAGTTTCACGTTGGGGTCGACCACGCGAAGGTCACAGCCAAGCGCGAAGTCACAGCCGGCGCCGATCGCGGGGCCGGCGACAGCCGCAACCGCGGGTATCTCGATCGAGCGGAGCTGGCGAACCACGTTCTGGGCTTTCCAGAGAAAGCCGGCGTAGGCCTCCTTCGAGCCATCGCTCCAGTCGGGCATCGATCGCACGTCGGCGCCGGCACAGAACGCGTCGCCGGCGCCCGTCAGGACGAGGGCGTAGACGCCCTCGTCCTCGTCGGCCCAGCGGATGGCGTCGTTCAGTTCCTCGAGCGTCGCCTCCCGGAACGCGTTCTTGACGTCCGGGCGGTCGATCGTCAGCGTCGCGACGCCCTCCTCGACGGCGTAATCGATGTCGTCGTACATCTTCAACCCTCCCACCGATTACCACCTGTGTTCCGAACGGAACGACTCGACGGACTCTCGTCTGCAGCGTTTCTCGCGGGACTCATGCGTGTAGGCATGCTGTTCCTATACGTGGATTGCGCGCCAGCAAAAGGGTTTTGTTCGGTGACCTCAGGCCCTCGCCTGAAGGGACGCTCGAGTCCGTAGATGGCTCAATCGAGGTCGAAGAGCCTGGCCGTGTTCTTGCCCAAGAGGGCGTCGATCTCGTCGTCGGTGAATCGCGGGCCGCTCTTCCGTTCGCCCAGCGCGCGGACGTTGTTGAGCCACTCTTCTTTGGGGTGCACCGGGTCGAACGCGGGGTCGTCGGTGCCCCACAGCATCCGGTCAGGCCCGACGGCGTCCATCAGGCGACGGACGGCGGTGGCGAATTCCTCCGGATGGTGTTTGGCCCGCTCCTGCCAGCCGCTGATGTCGATGTGGAGCCCGCAGTTGGGTTTGCTGTCGGCGATCGCGTAGAGGTCGCGCCACCAGCCGAAGGACATGTGGGCGGCGACGATGTCGAGGTCGGGGAAGTCGGCCAGCGCGCGGTCGAGGTGGTTCGGATGGGAGTATTCGCTGTACAGCGGTGCGAAGATCGGTCCAGTGTCGGTGAGGACCAGCTTGTCGTGGTCTTGGACGACCTCGAGGAGTTCGTACGTCTCCTCGTCGTGGAGGTAAAAGCCGGCCGTCGGGTGGAGCTTGAGCCCGTCCATGTCCCAGTCGCCGAGAGCGGTGTCGATGTGCTCGACGGCGTTTTCGCGTCGGGGATCGATTGTCGCGAGGACAGAGATGCGATCCGGGTTCTCGTTGCGGAAGTCGGCGATCCTTCGATTAACGTCTTCGATTGGCGTCTCGGGCTCGCCGAGTGCCAGCCCGAAGTCGACGCCAAAGACGACCTGGTGGTCGATACCTGCCTCGTCCATCCGCTGGAGCAGCTTCTCACCGGTCGGATCCCAGTAGGTCGGCAGGTACGACTCCCTGATACGCTCGGGGTCGACGGTCTTGCCCTTCTTCTCGTTCTGCCTGACCGCGATGTCGACGAAGGCGTCCCAGAACCGCTCGGGGAGCCAGTCTTCCGCCCAGAGGTGTGAGTGCACATCGATGATCGGTGCCATACCGCACGTTGTCGCGAGCGCACCGAATATCTTGCGGTCAGGCGCTTCGGCGGACCTCGGGGAGGACCCGGTGCGTTCTTCGCCCGAGGTCTGCGTCCGATTCGTCGACATCCTTTTAGGCCGATCGGTCGAATCCTGCGGTATCGCATGGCATCCGACGACTCGTACGCACGCCTCGCCGATCGTCTGGCGATACAGGATCTCCGATACCGGTACTGCTATCTGATCGACGATGTCGACCTCGACGTGCTTCCGGAGCTTTTCACCGAGGACGTCTCGCTCGATTATGGCGGGATGGGGACCTACGAAGGCCACGAGGGCGTCGCCGCCTTCGCCGACTTCGTCGAGTCCGAACTCGAGCGTACCACGCACCTGGTGACCAACTCGCTTATCGACGTCGACGGCGACCGCGCAACCGGCCGCCACTACGTCATCTCCTCGATCACCTACGCGGACGGGACCGGCGGCTGGCGGATCGGGCAGTATGTCGACGAGTACAGGTGCGTTGACGGTGAGTGGTTGATCAGCGACGGCCGGATGCGATTCACTCACTCGATGGACTACGACCCCGAGTCGGGGTGGCCGGACTTTACACCCCACCGCTGAGACGGTGGGCGGCGAGAGAACTCTGGCGCTGCTATCTACTGTTTTCGACAAAATCTCGCTCGGCCGGGCGCGGCGACGCCGACGGCGTCGTCACAGCTCGGACGGAGATCAGTCGTCGTCCCAGTCGTAGAAGCCCCGTCCGGTCTTGACGCCGTAGTCGCCTGCCCGGACCATCTTCTTAACGTTCTGCGGCGGCCGGTACACCTCGTGGCCGAGTTCGTCGGCGAGGTACTCGCCGACCTCGACTCGAACGTCCCAGCCGTTGTGGTCGCCCAGCTTCAACGGGCCGACAGGGAAGTTGTATCCCATCTCCATCGCCGTGTCGATGTCCTCGGCTGAGGCGACGCCCTCCTGAACCATCCGGGCGGCTTCCATCCCGAGGACAAGGCCGAGCCGCGACGTTGCGAAGCCGGGATAGTCCTCGACGAGGATTGACTCGCGGCCGACGTCCTCGGCGAATTCTTCGACGCGCTCGATCGTCTCCTCGCTCGTGTGGTGGCCGGTGATCACCTCGAGCAGCTTCATCTTCACCGGCGGGTTAAAGAAGTGCGTTCCAATCACACGCTCGGGATCCTCGGTGACGTTCGCGATCTCCGTGACCGACAGCGACGAAGTGTTCGTCCCGAGGACCACGTCAGAGTCGGTGTTGGCGTCGAGTTCCTCGAACACCGACTGCTTCAGGTCCATCTTCTCCGGGACGGCCTCGACGATGAACGTCGCATCGGCGGTCAACCGATCGATTTCCGTCGTTCCCTCGAGGAGGTCGAACGCCGCGTCGGCGTCGTCGATAATATCGCGCTCGGCGGCCTCGTCGAGCCCCTCTCGCACGTCGGCGAGACCGTCCTCCACGAGGTCATCCTCGATGTCACGAAGGACGACTTCGTGTCCGTTCTGTACCGCAAGCTGTGCAATTCCGCTGCCCATCGTACCGGCACCGACGATGCCGATGACACCTTCTGCCATATAGACCCAATATGCGATAATCGTAATAAGACTGGTGATCGTCCAACCGCCTGGAACGCCGGGTATGCATGCCGTCGCGAGTTGGTCGAGGCACGAGCACGTTGTGGGCCCGAGGTGGCGGTTCTCCGGTAGCTTGCCGGATCGTTCGTCTCGCCAGATCGACCGATCGTTTAATTAGGTGAACTTCGTATATGCGAACGAACCGCATGGATATCGACGAACTGGAAGGCCAACCGTTGCCCGACGGAACGTTCACCGTCGAGAGCTGGAAAGCATTCCTCTGGGCAGACGCCACGCGAAACGACGAGGACGCGTATCGCTACCCCGAGCAGGGCGAGGAACTCGGCGCCGACGGACAACTCGTCCCACCGTCGCTGTGTCAACATATCGCCTTCGAGGCGAGCGGCGGAATCGACGAGACGCTCGGACGTGTTAGCGATAATTGGGCGTCAGGCGCCGCACTGGGCGGTCTCCGCACGGACTTGTACATGCCGATCATCGTCAACGAACCGCTTCAGGTGAGCGGTGAGATCGCTTCGGTCGAGCAGAAGGACGGCTCTTCGGGGCAACTCAGCATCATCACGTTTGACTACGAGGTGACCGACAGCGCGGACGAACCAGTATACGACATGGAAGCGGATCTCATCTTACTGAGCCAATGACCGGAGAGACGCTCTCGGAAGGCGACGCCCTTCCACCAAGAACGATCGACGAGGTACAGGAATCGGACACGAAGCTACTAGCGGCGATCTTACAGGATCCGTACCCGCCACACTTCGATCCGAAACGTGCTGACGAACTGGGCTACCCCGACCTACTCCACCAGGGTCCGGCGAACCTTTCGTACCTCCTGCAGGCGGTGACGGCGGACCTCGAATCGCCTACGGACGTCCGATCGTTCGACGTCAGGTACGACGACATGGTATTCGTCGGACAGACCGTCAGGGCGACCGCGACGGTCGAGGAGACTCGCGTGGAGAACGGTGAGGGCGTCGTCACATTTGCCGTCGCTCTCGAGAACGACGAGGGCGACGTTGCCGTCGGCGGAACGGTGGAGGCGACCGTTCCGCTCGACCGGATCGACGCGGATTGATCCGGGCGGCCGGATCGAAATCGAACTGATCGCGCTCTTCACCGGTCGCTTCCTCGGATTCGACTCTCGACGAGCGTTGGTTATATGTATCATAGACGTATTTTATGACCTGATGGAGACATACGAGGACTACGACAGCTTCGACCTCGAATGGGAGGACCAGGAGGACTGGTTGTTGCCACGGGTGCTCGAGCACCAGGCCGAGGCGCGCGCCGACGAGACGTTCCTGCAATGGGAGACGACCGACCGTACCGTGACATTCGCCGAGACAAATCAGATCGTGAACCGACTCGCGAACGGACTCGAGGAGTGGGGCATCGAGAAGGGCGATCACGTCCTCATCATGGCCCCGAACTCCCTCGAGTACCTGTACATCTGGTTCGCCTTGAGCAAACTCGGGGCGGTTGAAGTGCCGGTCAACACGAGTTACAAGCGCGACACGCTGGCCCACGTCGCGAACATCTCCGAATCAACGTACGGGTTCTTCGCCGAGGAGTACGTCGAGCGCGTCGCAGAGATCGAAGACGACTTCGACCGCCTGGAGTCGATTGCGATCCTGAGCGACGACGGTGAACCGGAGACGGACATCGACGTCGATTTCGACGTCCGATCCTACGGGAGTCTCGAGTCCGACGACGAGTCGAATCCCGACGCGGATATCGCCTATCACGACGTCGCCTCGATCATCATGACCTCGGGGACGACGGGTCCCTCGAAGGCAATTCAGAAGACCTACTCCCACCAGTACTTCTTCGCCGAGCAGTGTGTGAACCTGACGCAACTCACCGACGACGACGTCTACATGACCGGAAACCCGCTCTTTCACAGCAACGGGCAGGTCCTCGTCGTCTTCCCGGCACTGATCGTCGGTGCAAAGCTCTGCCTGTTCGAAAAATTCAGTGCCTCCCGCTGGGTCGACCGCCTCCATGAGACCGGTGCGACCGTCTGTAACTTCCTCGGGTCGATGATGGACTTCGTCTACCAGCAACCCGAGCGAGAGATCGACGATCAGAACGACCTGCGCTGTCTGTTCGCCGCACCCACCGCGTACGGCATTCAGGAGGACTTCGAGGAGCGATACGGTATCGAATACACGACCGAGGTGATCGGCACGACCGAGACCTGCATGCCGGTCATGGCTCCCTACGGCGTCGAACGTCCCGAGGGCGCCGCCGGATTGCTTCTCTCGGAGTACTTCGACGTGCAGCTAGTCGACCCGGAGACCGACCAGCCCGTCGATATCGGTGAGATGGGGGAGTACGCGATTCGGCCGAAGATTCCGTGGATCATGACGCCCGGCTATCTCGGCATGCCCGAGAAGACCGTGGACGCGCTGCGAAACGGCTGGTTCCACACCGGAGATGGGCTGCGCCGCGACGAGGACGGCTGGTTCTACTTCGTCGATCGTATGGGTGACACGCTGCGCCGGCGCGGCGAGAATATCTCGACCTACGAGGTCGAACAGCCGATCCTCGACCACCCTGCGGTCGACGCCTGCGCCGTCGTCGGTGAGGACGCTCCCGAGGAAGGCGGCGAGGACGAGGTCAAAGCCTGGGTAGTCACCAAGGAGGATAAATCCGTAACGCCCCGGGAACTCATTGAGTGGTGTGATGACCGCATGCCGTACTTCATGATCCCGCGGTTCCTCGAATTCATCGACGAGTTGCCGACGACCGAGAACGAGAAGATCCAGAAGGCCAAGTTGCGCGAGTGGGGCAACTCCGCGGACACCTGGGATCGGATGGAGTCGGACGTCACCATCACCAAGAAATAGTCCGGCGCTCCCTTCGACGTTGACTCATGGGTATCTTCTCCTTCGCTGCTGGTCGCCGAGTGACCTCACGCACCCGTCCGAGCGTTTATATGGCCGGTCGACCAATCACATATCGACACCGACTCGTGATACCAATTCACCATCCCCGATCGGGTTCGATCGACCCCGTGTCACCCCAGTCATGACGCTGTACGACCTATACCCCGACGAGACGCTCGAACAGCTCCAAAACCAGCTCGACCGAATCGCGTCGATCGACCTCTATGAGGAGCACTATGCCGACGCCGACGTCGACCCGACGGCGGTCGAGTCCTGGGAGGATTTCCGTGATCTCCCTTTCACGACGACGGACGACCTGCTCACGGACCTCGAGGAGAACGGTCCTGAGGGATCGCTCCACGTCGAGGGTTCGATGATCTCGTTCACGCCGGCGAAAGACCAGCAACTGCCGGTATACGAGACGCCGTACGACCTCGAGCAGCTCAGTGTGATGCACGAGACCGTCTTCGAGCGCCTGGAAATCGAACCCGGCGACCGAGCGGTCATCGCGTTCGGGTACCACGGCTTCGGCACCGGGTTCCTGCTGCACCGCACGCTGGAGGAGTACGGCTGTGAGGTGATCCCTTCGGGACCGGGCGACTCCGAAGAGACTGCCCAGCTCATCGACGACTTCGACGTCGATGTGCTCTGGGGGAACCCGAGTTTCGCCCTCGAGATCGCCGAACACGGCGGTGATTCGCTCGACATATTCCTCGGCGGTGGTGAACCGTTTACCAGCATCCCGGGTCGGCGAGAGAAGGTCCACGAGGCTTTCGGTGACCTGGAGTGCGCGGTCGACGTCTTCGGCCTCCGCCAGGCCTGGCCAGTTTCACTCGAGTGCGCCGGTGAAGCAGGGCTCCACGTCGTCGACGACTACATGCTTGTCGAGATCATCGATCCGGAGACCGGTGAGGTCCTCGAACCGGGTGAACGCGGCGAGGTCGTCCTCACGCACCTCGATCGCGAGGGAACCCCACTCGTCCGCTACCGCACGGGCGACCTCAGTGTCCTCGACGAGTCCACTTGCGATCACTGCGGCGCGACCGTAACGATGCCCCGCGGCGTCTTCGGGCGTACCGACGAGCGCCACAAGGTGAAGGGTATCAAGCTCTACCCCGAGGGCGTCGCGCTCGTACTCGCCGGCTTCCCAGAACTCTCGATGAGTCACCGGATCGAGATCGACCGCGACGGCAACACCGACGAACTCACCGTCATTGTCGAAGGGGAAGCCGACCGGGAGGAACTCCGCGAAGCGCTCACCGGACAGCTACAGATCCAGCCCGACCACATCGAGTTCGTCGACGAACTCGAGGAAGGCCCGACAGTCGTCGACAACCGGTACTGAACGACGTGATCCACCTCACACACGGACGCTGAAACCGATGAAAAACGAACACCAAAACTGATGAAAACCGACGCGAAGCCGACCGTCACTCGTATCGATCCGAATCTGATCACAGCGGAGACGACCGTCCGTCACGTCGACGAACTCACGGACCGCGAACGTGATCATCTGATGGAGCTCCTCCACGAACACGTCCACGAGCCCGCCGATTCACTGGCGATCGGATCGCCGCCGGCGGAGATCGTCATTAAGTTCGACGACTACTACTACATCTCGACCACCGAATGACCGAGTCGAGACGGCCGCGTTCCGGTCGAAGCACTCCGACACCAATTCGTATCTCGTCGATCCCGACGTTCGGTGGAGAACCGAATTCGGCCGATCGACGTCGATCGGCCGGGGTTCCGTTCACGGACCTCACGCCATTGTCAGCCGTTACCGACCCCGAAACTCGGGGTCGCGATCGTCTTTGAACGCGGCCAGTCCCTCGATTACGTCGTCCGTCGACGTGAGCGCGCCGAACGCCTGAGCCTCCAGTTCTAGGCCGGCCTCGACGTTGTGGCGGCCGAGGTCCATCGCAGTCTTGGTGAACGCCTGGGCGACCGGGGCCTTCGCGGCGATCTCGTCGGCCAGTTCCACGGCGCGGTCGACGACCGCCGCATCGTCGTCGACCAGCTCGTTGACGAAGCCGTACTCAACCATGGTCTCGGCGTCGACGATCTCGGCGGTGAAGATGATCTTTTTCGCACGGCTTGCGCCGATCAACCACTGCAATCGCTGGGTACCGCCCCAGCCGGGCAACAGGCCGAGGTTGTGCTCAGGCTGTCCGAAGCCGCTGGACGCGCTTGCGACGCGAATGTCGGCGCAGGTCGCCAGTTCCATCCCGCCGCCCAGGCAGTGGCCGTCGATCGCCGCGACTACCGGCAGCGTCATCGACTCGAGGCGGCCGAAGACGCGCTGGCCCAACCGTGCCGTCTCGATCGTATCCGCCTGCGGAGCGTCGGTGTCGACGACCGCGTCGACCTGCGCACCTGCGGAGAACGCCCGGCCGCCCCGACCAGAAACGACCAGCGCGCGGGCGTCGCTCGCCTCAACGCGGTCGATCGCCGCGTCGAGTTCCTTGAGTACGGTCGGACTGATCGTGTTCAGCCGGTCGGGTCGGTCGATCACGATGTGGGCGACGCGGTCAGTCGGTCGTTCGATCGCGATCGTCTCGAAGTCCCCGCCGTCGCGGAACGTACCGACCGCCGCCCGCTCGCGGAGGTAGGCGGCTGGGGCATAGCGGGCGTGCCCGCTCGATGTCAGGGCGGTCTCGAGCACCGCTTTGAGCGTGTCGACACCGTAGCCGTCCGCGAGAGCGATCGGACCGATCGGGAAACCGCCGCCAAGTTCGACGGCCTGATCGATCGTGTCCGGGTCGGCGACGTCGCCGCCGACGAGCTTCGCAGCTTCGTTGGCCATGACCGCGGTGAGCCGGCGAGCGATAGACTTGTCGGCCGCCTCCGCCGGGTAGTCGGCGCCGTCGTCGTCGTAGTCGTAGAACCCCGTTCCCGACTTCTTGCCGACATCACCAGACTCGACCTGTTCGATCAGGAGCGGGCTCGGCTCGTAGGCGTCGCCGAGCACGTCGTGGAGGTGTTCGAGGACGTCAAGGATCACGTCCACGCCGATCTGGTCAGCGAGTTCGAACGGTCCCATCGGTAACCCGAGCTCTTCAGTCGTGCTGGCGTCCACCTCGTGGATCGTCGAATCGTCCTCGTGGACGAGCCACGTCGCCTCGTTTAACAGCGGGACGAGGATGCGGTTGACGACGAACCCCGGCTCGTCCTTCGAGACGAGCACGGGCGTCTTCCCGATGGACTCGACGAATTCGATCGCCGTCTGGCGGGTCTCCGTATCGGTCGCTTCGCCCATTATGACCTCGACGAGTTCCATCCGCACCGGCGGATTGAAAAAGTGCAGTCCGCAAACCTGCGTCGGCCGCTCGGTGTTGGCCGCGAGTTCGGTGATTGAGAGGCTCGAGGTGTTCGAAGCGAAGATCACCTCGTCCGGGGCGTGTCGCTCTAGTTCGGCGTACACTTCCTCCTTGATCTCCATTCGCTCCGGGACCGCCTCGATGACGAGGTCGGCGTCGGCGACGGCGGCGTCCATCTCGACGACCGGTTCGATGCGGTCGAGCGTCTCCTCGGCGACCGTCTTCTCGATGCGGCCGCTTTCGACGAGCTTCTTGAGGCTCCACTCGATCTGTTCGTAGCCCCGGTCAACGTACTTCCGTTCGACGTCGCGCAGCGTGACGTCGTAGCCGGCCATCGCAGTCACCTGGGCGATGCCGTGTCCCATACTCCCTGCGCCGAGAACACTGACGGTATCGATCGCTTTCGATGCCATATCCCCCCCCTTTCTCCGAACGTACGTCAATCTTCAGGGTTTGGCCTGGAAGTCGAGTGTCGCGACGTTGATCACCGGTTCAGTCGTCGGTGCCGTCGTTTGCGTCGCAGTCGCCTGCCGACCTCAGTTGTCGTCGATCGGTCGAAAATCGAATCCGGTGGGAGCGACACCCGCGGCGTCCGTCCACGCCACGCGATGGCCGTCGTCGTTCGGCTCGCTCAGGCGTGCTCGCGGAGGTACTCTTGGACCGACATGGTGTTTTCCCCCGCGTGGACGATTGTGGCGACGATGTCCTCCGGACTCACCTTTGGCATCTCGAAGTCCGGGCGATCGAAGACGGCGGAGACGGCCTCGAGGAGCGCATCGCGGTCGGAGACGTCGACACCGCGGATCGCGTCGTCGAGTAGCTGCGGTGCGCCGTTATTCGTCACCGTCGGGTGGGGCCGGACGAAGAAGTCGCCGGTGATGAGCGCATCCTCGATCGTGTCGCCGTCGAGGATTAGGCTGGCCTTGATGAGCTTGCGCGATTTGTACGCGGCGACGCCGACCGTGGCGTCGGCGGGCTGCTTACGGCACATCCGAGAGGTCGCCCTGCGGTTCACCCAGGTGTCGCTCTCGTAGAATGGTGTCGTTGCCTCGATGTAGTCTCGGACCGAATCCGGCGAGACCTCCTCGACCGCCGCCGGTTCGTCGAGGATCGCATCGACGTTCCGTTCGATGAGTTCCTCCAGGAATTCCGTCTTGCTCACCTCCTCACCGAACTGGTCGAACTGCTGCGAGAGCGGCTTCATCCGGCCGGTGACGGTCTTCTCGTCTTTGTCCTCGAACTTCTCCGGGGGAACTCGGACGGCGGCGTCGAGCACCTCGCCGACTCCCTCCGGCAGTTCGCCCCAGATGACGCTGACCGTGATCGCCCACAGGCCCGTCCCGTGGAACTGGACGGGGGCGTTGGCGACCGCCTTGAACTGCTTGTCGTCGATGACGTACTTGACGTCGCCGATGTGGTCGTAGACAGCGTTGACGCCGTACGCTTCGACGCCCTCGACGATCGCTTCGCCGCTCGTTCGCGACAGCGAGTCGAGCGAAATCTCTCGGTCGCCCGCGTCGAACCACAGCGTGAACAGCGCGATGCTCGGCCCGTAGACGCCGACGGAACCGCCGTACCCGTACCGCCGGCTGACGTGAAAGGCCATGTCTCTCGCGACGTCGGCTTTCATCATGTCGCCGTCCTCGTGTGCGCCGATACTGATCGATCCGGGCTCTTCCGGCCAGTCGAGGACCGCGACCGTCGGCTCGAACGTCCCTTCGTAATACTCCTCGGCCATCGCCTCGTCGAGCGCCGCCCAGTTACCGATAGTGGGCTCGTCGATGAATAGCTTCCTGACCATGACACAGATACGCTCACCGGCCGCAATAAACCTTCTTGTGCCCCATAGACAAACCATCCGGCGTCTCGTGAGTTCCGCGAACCGGCCCATCTGATCGAAATTGGCCCTGTCACCTCTCTCGTGGTCGTCAATTCGCGACGTCACGTCGATAGCTACGCTCTCAGGCGTTCGGATCGACCGTCGCGCTTCCGGATGACCCAGCCAGCGTGCCCACAGATCGGTGCATGAACCGGCATCCGAGGAGCCGTCTACCGGCGGCGATGTCCATCGCCAGCTGGCATCAGCTGGTTCAGCCGAGGTTGTAGATGACGGGTTCGTTCTGCCGATCGACCGTCACGCGACCCTCGTCTTCGAGCACATCGAGGTAGCCGATCGCGATCGACTGCGTCGCGATCGTATCCATGGCGCGGTGGTCGTCGAACAGCTCTACGTGGAGTTCGTAGGCGGTGAGCGGTCCGTTCGACCGTAGCACGCCGGCGGCCTTCCGAACGCCCGAGCGCACCGTCTCGACGATCTCGTCGATCCGGCCGGCCGGATCTTCGATCGTCGCTCCGTGACCGGGGTGAAACGTCGCTTCGTCGAACAACCGTATCCGTTCGAGGGCGTCGAGGTATGCCGGGAGGCTCCGCGTTCGCTCGCCGTTCGCATCGGGCTGGAGACAGACGAGAGGCGTGGGAACGTACGGACCGTCGACGTGGTCGCCGACGAACGCCCTCTCCCCCTCGCGGTCGAGAAACGAGATGGATGCGGGGGAATGACCTGGGGTCTCGAGGACGGTCAACTCGGTCCCCACGTCGACCACGTCCCCGCTGGTCAGCGTCACGTCCGGCCGAACGTCCTCCCAAAGCCCCGTATAGTCGTTTTCGGGTTCGACGACCATCCGCCTGGCGACATCGGGTGGGACACCCATCGACTCAAGAAACGGTACGAGGTGGGTCAGTTCCCGCTGGAAATACCCGTCGAGGTCGGCGAGCATCGACGTCGCGTCCTCGTGGGCGTAGACCTCGGCCCCTGATCGATCGGCGATCCACCGGGCCAAACCGAAGTGGTCCATGTGGGGGTGTGTGACGAGCACTCGGTCGATGTCGGCGACGTCGACCCCCACTGCCGACAGTCCCTGCCGCAACCCGTCCTTCGAGGCCGGTGAGTTGAGGCCGGTGTCGATCAGCGTCAGTTCGTCTGCCACGAGCAGGTAGACGTTCACGGTTTCAAACTCGAACGGCGTCGGTAACTGGATGCGGGAGACCTCCATTGGTACGTTATCTTCCGAAACGAAACGGAAAACCCGTTTCGGTGTCTACTTCGTGTCAGTGTGGAGTCGTTTTCAGCGTCGAGGGGCTCGTGGAAGAGTGACGCGTCGGACGGCTCGTGTATCCGCTCAAAGCGGCCGATAGACAGTCGTACTGGTTGCGGAGCAGTTTCGTGAGGATCCAATTAGATCGATCACCTTGAGAACGACAACCCTATACTGCTGGAAACGAAACCCGTATCTTATCCGTATGGACTTTGAGCTTTCGGAGGATCACAAACTGATGAAGCGTGGCGTGAAAGACATCGCCTCCCAATATGGCGTCGACTACTGGCAGGAGGTCCACGAGACCGGCCGTCAGCCGACCGAAATCTTCGACGACCTCGCCAAGGGGGGCTGGTTCGGAGCGCCGTTGCCGGTCGAGTACGGAGGGCAGGGGCTCAACCTGCTTGACACCGTGATCGTCCTGGAGGCGCTCTGCGATGAACACTGCTGGGAGACGACGTTTCGGTTCACAATGAGTACGGTCTTCGGCGGCATCTCGCTCGTCGAGAACGGGACCGTGGAGCAAAAAGAGCGGTACATCCCGGAGATCGCCGAGGACGGGGCGGTCTGGGCGCTCGGGATGACCGAGCCCGACGCGGGACTGAACTCCGCGCGTATCTCGACGTTCGCGGAGAAAGACGGCGACGAGTTCGTCATCAACGGCCGGAAGCAGTGGATCTCGGGGATGGAGTTCGCCGACCACCTGCTACTGATCGCGCGGACGACGCCCTACGACGAGGTCGACAACCGCTTTGACGGACTCACGATGTTCATCGTCGATCCGAACGATCCCGCCATCGAGTACAGCGAGATCCCCCTCGACATGTACTACACGGAACCGACCTACGACCTGTTCATCGAGGACCTGCACGTTCACGAGGACCAGGTGCTCGGCGAGGTCGGGAACGGCCTCTACCAAGTGTTCGGCATGCTCAACGTCGAACGCGTAACCGCGGCGATCTCGGGCTGGGGAGCCGGCAAAGAGGCGCTGGACCGGGGCGTCCAGTACGCCAAAGATCGCGAGGTGTGGTCCGAACCAATCGGCGCTCACCAGGCGATCCAGCACCCGCTGGCGGAGGCCCACACCAAGATCGAATCCGCACGGACGCAGCTCCGCAAGGCCGCCTGGAAGTACGACAACGGCGCCGAGGACGTCGGCGAGACCGCCAACATCGCGAAGTACCTCGCCGCCCAGGCTGGCTGGGAGGCCGCCGAGGCCTCGATGTCGGTTCACGGCGGGATGTCCGCCAGCCAGGAGATGGGTATCGCCGCCTGCTGGGGCGTCGCCCGTCACCAGCGTACCGGCCCCGTCTCCGAGGAGATGATCCTCAACCACATCGGGCAGCACGTTCTCGGCCTTCCGCGTTCGTACGGTAACTGATTCACGGCCACTCGATCTCGTTCTCGACGGACCTCTACACCTTTACCGTGTTCGCTCGATCGAATTCACGGTCTCGACCAGGACCGAGACGACGTCGCCGCGCCGAGGTTGAATCTTTCTGTCACCCCCGGCGGGCTGTGATGTACTCCTGCCGCACTGCCCTTGCGCCGCCTCAACGCCCGGTCCAGCCACCAGAGGAAACATTGATACGACTCGATCGGAATATACCTGTTACGACGGATCGATGTGGGATCTTCGGCCGCTCGGCCAGCCGCCGTGCGCGGACCGTGATCCCATCCGATCGACTCCGACTCGAACAGAGACCATGCCAGAAATCGACGAACCATTCACCATCGACGCACCGCCGGAAGCGAGCTGGGAGTACCTGACCGACATGGAAAACTTCGCTTCGTACCTACCGGGCCTCGTAGACTACGAGGAGATCGACGACGTCCGCTCGGAGTGGACGGTCGAGATCGACCTCTCGATGTTTTCGAAACAGCTCACCTTCGACGTCGAGGTTCTCGAAGAAGAGTACCCGAAGGCGTCGTTCGTCCTCGACCCGCGGGACCAGCCGGCCGACGGCGAGGGCTCGGTCCGCTTCGAATCCAACAGTGACGACGTAACGGAGATACATCTCCACGTCGAGAGCGAGGCCAGCGGCCGGATGGCGCCGTTCCTGAACAAGGTCATCGACAAGGCTCTCAACAAGGTGAGCGATGAGTTCGTCGAAAACATCAAGGACGCCGAGATCCCATCCCAGACGAACTGAATCGAATTTCCATACTTGATCGCGAGTCGAGTCGACCGTCCCGTCCATTTCGGTTGCCCGTCTACCGGACCGAACACCAGCGTCTTGACGAGCAGTTCGGGCGGTGGCTGCGGCGCGCACCAGTCCAGTTTCCGTTTCGGTCTCGTTCCCGTTCCAGGTCAGTGTCGACCTGGGTATTCAGCCGTCGTTCCGATTGCAAGGGAATCGGCCGGTTCTGTAGATGTTCGCCGATCAGGCTATGTCGGTCGCCCGCTCGGCGGCGGACTCGCCGGCGAGATAGCCGAAGACGACGTTCGGGCCGAGGGTGCCGCCACCGCCGGCGTAGCCGATGCCCATCACGTGGGAGGTCCCGTTCGAGGCCGCGTAGAGGCCGGGGATCTCCTCGTCATTCACGTCGACGACCGCTCCCTCCGGCGTCGTCACCAGGCCGCCTTTCGTCCCGAGCGAACCGGCCTGCACGTCAATGGCGTAAAACGGCGGCTCGTTCAGCGGCGCGAGGTTAGGGTGGTCGGCGTCCGCGTCACCCGTTTCGCGATCGTGCCCGCTCTGGCCGCGGTGGAAGTCCGGATCCTCGCCCTCGCGGGCGTGCTCGTTGAATCGCTTGACGGTCTCGCGCAGGCCTTGGGGATCGATGCCCTTCTTCTCCGCGAGTTCCTCGAGGGTTTCACCCGATACCAGCCACTCAGGATCGTCTTGGTGGGGCATCACGGTCAGCATGGCGTACCGTTCTCGGGCAGACTGATCAAAGATGACGTACGCTGGCAGATTCTCGTATTCGTAGTCGTGGGGGTCGAAGATCCGGAATCGTTTCCCGAGATCGACGTAATTGCCCGATTCGTTGCAGAACCGTTCACCGTCGGCGTTGACCATGAGCGTCGCGGGGAGAGTTCGCTCGGCCAAGAGGATGCGGTTGAGCGGCGAGCCATCTTCCCAGCTTTCGCCGGGGACGTGGCCGGCGGGACACCACCAGGCTTCGTTCATATTGCCGAGCTTGGCGCCGATCTCCATGCCCATCTTGATGCCGTCGCCCTCGTTCTGGGGCACGCTCGTCGGAGCGTCCATCGGACCGGCGAGGAAGTGCTCGCACAGTTCCTCGTCCCACTCCATGCCGCCGGCGGCGATGACGACACTCTCCGCTTCGATGGCGGTTTCTTCGCCGCCGACCTCGGCGACGAGACCGACGACCGCGTCGTCGTCGACGACAAGTTCTTCGGCGGGTGCATCGGTTTCGAAGTCGACTCCGCGGTCGAGACAGGTCTCGTAGAGGCCGGCGATCAGGGCCTGGCCGGTGCCGATCTGATTGTTCTCCATCCGCTCGGCGAGTTCCTCCCAATCGGCGACCACGGGGAACTTCGCCATCCCGCCGGAGGTCATCATCTCGCCGATCGTGGTCGGGATCGGCGTTTGGGGGTTGTCCCGCACGTCGTCGAGTCGGTCGCCGAGGCGATTCCCGTCGTATAGTTTCGGGACGATACTTTGACCCTCGTCCCGCCCTCCTCGGAACTGGGGGTGGTAGTCGGGGTAATGGGCGAACGCGAACTCCAGTGGCGTCTCCTCTTCGAGTCGGTCCACGACCTTGGGACCGCGTTCGACGAACTGGCGGATCATCTCGTCGGGAACGCGACCGCCGGCGATCTGTCTGATGTAGTTCTGGACGTCCTCTGGCGGGTTCTCGCCGATCGCCTCGACAACCGGTCGGCTGTTCGGGATCCAGACGGCCCCGCCGGAGACGGCGGTCGTCCCGCCGAGGACCTCGGCCTTTTCGAGGACGAGTGTTTCGGCGCCAGCGTCAGCGGCGGCCAGAGCAGCAGTGAGTCCGGATCCACCCGAGCCGACGACGACGGTGTCAACCGAACGGTCCCAGTCGGTTGCAGATGCTTTGCGCATAGTCACCGGTGTACGTTCCGTTCCAAAGTAGATTTCGACTACTACTGATGGGTGCAGTAATAGCCCTACATCGTTCGTCCACAGTCGTCGCAACTGGTACCCCGTTCTCGCCACCACGTTTTCCCTGATCGACTTGTCGCCATAGAGTCGGTCCGGGCACCCGAATCTATTACTCGCCTCCGGCAGACTGTGGAGTATGGTCACGCAAATCAAAGATAGCGACGACCTTCACGAACTGCTGCAAGGAACCTACTTCGACGCCGTCGACGCGGGCGACGCCGGTACGGCGGCGTCCGCGATGCACCCCGACGTCGACTGGACGCACATGCAAGTCTGGGAACACGACGGACACACGAGTCGAGAGACCGACTCGCTCGACGGCCGCGAGGAGCTCCGCGCGTTTCTCGACGCTCGTGTCGACGAGATGCAGGTCGTCGGGATCGAACACAAGGTTCGCGACATTGTCTACGAAGACGGCCGCGGCGGATTCAGGGCCGAAGTGGTCGGTCCGGAAGGCGATACCGCTGGCTTCATCGGCTGGGTCGAGATGACCGACGACCTCATCTCGCGGTACACCGTCGCGCCCGAGTCGGTTTCCGAGTGATCTCGCGGCCGTCAGCCGCGTTCGACGAGGCCCACCGGTCACGGTGGTCTCACTGCTGGGATAGCGTGCGTGAACTGCAGTGCGGTCTCGGTCGCGAATTCGTCCGGCTGATCGACGCCTAATTAGGAACGTGTACGTCATTACCCAACATTTATCATAATTGCCGGTCCCTCTTCGTCTATGAGTTGGGAAGACGCTTACCGCCTCCACGAGCAGGAGTGGGACAGCTACGAGGAACTCTACGACTCGTTCTCCTGGGAGTTACCTGAAACGTTCAACCTCGCAAGGTACGTTTGCGACCGCTGGGCGGACGACGATGGACGGATCGCGCTCCATGCCGAGCCAACTGACGGCAGTCGAACGTCCTACACCTACGCCGAACTCGCCACGTTGTCGAACCAGCTCGCGAATGCCTTCGCGAACCTAGGCGTCGAGCGGGGTGACCGGGTCGCGCTCGCCGCACCCCAGCGCGTCGAGACGCTCCTCGTGAACCTCGCCGCCTGGAAGCTCGGCGCGATCAGCGTCCCCTTGGCGCCGCAGTTCGGTCCGGACGCGATGGCCTATCGCGTCGGCGACAGCGGGGCGGCGATCTGCGTCGTGGGCGGGGACAACCTCGAGACGATCCGGGATGCCCGTTCCGACCTTCCGTCTCTCGAGAACACGGTGGCGATGGACGACGAGGAAACGCTCGAAGACGGCGAACTGTCCCTGTGGTCGATCATCGAGGACGAATCCGAGACGTTCGACGTGGTCGAAACCGATCCGGACGAAGACGCCGTCATCGTCTTCACGAGCGGTACGACCGGCGATCCGAAGGGGGTCAGGACGCCCCACCGGCTACTGATCGGATGTCTGCCCGGCTACCTAACGATCCATTGCAACCTCGAACTCGACGAGGACACGACGTGGCGGACGCCGGCGGGCTGGGGCTGGATGGTCTTTTTCGTCAGCACCGCGACGCTGTTCTACGGGGGGACGCTCGTCGCCTACGACGGCCGGTACGATCCGGAGGTCGAACTCGAACTCATCGAGCGCTACGACGTGACGAATTGGTTCGCTCCGCCGACGGTCATCCGAATGATGATGCAGGTCGAGGACGCCGACACCTACGACGTCGACTCGGTTCGGACGATCCCGACCGGAGGCGAAGCGGTCGGCCAGAGCATCATCGACTGGGCCGACGATCTCTTCGGCAATTGTACCGTCAATGAGGCCTACGGGCAGAGCGAAGCCCTGCTCACGATCGGCGAGTGCGGTGCCGTCCTCGAGAGCAAAGAGGGCATGATGGGCAAGCCGGTCCCCGGTCACGAGGTCGACGTGGTCGACACCGAAACCGCGGAACCTCTCGGACCCGGCGAGGTGGGTGAGATCGCCGTCAAACACGAGGAGAACCCAGTCATCTTCAACGGCTACTGGAACAAACCCGAGCTCACCGAGGAGAAGTTCGTGGACGGATGGCTCCTGACCGAAGACCTCGGGAAGAAAGACGAGGACGGCTACGTGTCCTTTCAGGGTCGGAAGGACGACGTCATCATCTGTTCGGGCTACCGCGTCAGCCCGGAGGAACTAGAAGAGACGCTCGCGACCCACGAAGCGGTCGCCGACGCCGGCGTGATCGGCGTCGACGACGAGACCCGCGGGAAGGTGCCGAAGGCGTTCATCGTCGCCGCGGACAGCTACTCGCCGTCCGACGACCTCGCCGAAACTCTTCAGCACTTCATCAAGGATCGGCTCGCCCCGTACGAGTACCCCCGCTACATCGAGTTCATAGACGAACTCCCGACGACCCGGGTATCGGGTAAGCTCAAGCGCTCGAAACTACGAGAGTGGGAAGGAGATGCCTAGACGCCGCTCGACGAGCGCCGTCATCTCGACAAGGGGGCCACCGAACCGCATCCAGGATGCCGCCCGCCATGGCGTGGGTTTTGACGGGTTCCTCACCGGTCGCGGTGACCCGCAAATGGGCTCCGTTCGGACCAGCTACCGGTCCCGTCCGGCTGCGTTCTGCCCGGCGATGAACCCGTAGACGATGTTCGGGCCGATCGTCGCACCGCCGCCGGCGTAGCCGATTCCCATGATGTGGGCCGCGCTGTTCGAGGCCGCGGAGAGGTTGGGGATCGGCTTGTCGTCGTAATCGAGGACTGCCGCGTCGACGGTGGTCACCAGGCCACCTTTCATTCCGATAGTTCCCGGTTTAATCTCCAGACCGTAGTACGGGGGTTCGTTCAGCGGAGCGAGGTTGGGATGGTCGGCCCCCGGATCACCCTTCTTGTTCGCGTAGGGTGTGCCTCCGCTCCCATTACGGAGTCCTCGCCATCACGGACGTTTTCATTGTGCGTTTCGATCGTCCTCCTGAGTCCGTCGGCGTCGATACCCAACGTCTCGGCGAGTTCCTCGATCGTCTCGCCCTTCGCGACCCACTCGGGAAGGTCGTCCTCCGGGAGCACCTGCCCCTCGATCGCGTACCTCTTTCGGAAGCCGTGGTCCATGATCTCGAACGCCGGCAAGTTCTTATACTCGAACGCCTTGGGGTCGAAGTCGTGGAGGGTCTTGCCGAAGTCCGAGTAGTTCGTCGTCTTGTCTGCGAACCGCTCGCCCCGCGCGTTGACGACGATCGCGCCGGGGAGTTGACGACTGTTAGCGATTCGGTGGAGCTGCGTCCCATCCTCCCACGTTTCGCTCGGAACCGTGTGGGTCGGGAACCAGAACGTCCGCAACATGTTGCCGAGTTTCGCCCCGAGTTCGGCACCCATCTCGATCCCATCGCCCTCGTTATACGGGGGACTCGCTGGGGCTGTGAGCGGGCCGTTGAGGAAGTTCGCCACGCCTTCCGAGACGATCATCCACCAGTGATTTTATCTCGTCATGGCGGGAACGGTTAGAATGAGCGTAACATAATGCCACAGATACGCACACTAGAGGCGACCGTCGCTGCGGACACCTACCCGGCGATCGAACGGACGCTGATCGACGGCATCTCGGGCGGCGAGTCGGAGCCGACGGTCATGCAGTGGACCTTCGACGACGACCTGTTCCTCGAACTCGGTCCGGTCGAAGACGCCGCGCTCATCGACCGCGACCGCGCGGAGGCCCACGGGGTCTCCTACGGACGCCGATACAACGTCAGCGGCGGGACCGGCTTCTTCCGCCAGGATCACACGCCGGTGTTGTACGCCTTCTTCCCCGACCGCGGCGAGCACACCATGGCCGAGTACATCGACCTCGCCGGCGAGGCGATGGCGGGCGCCCTTCGCGACGCCGGCGTCGAAAACGCCACCTACCGCGACGGCGGCGACGTCGAACTCGTCCCGGAAGACGACGGCCAACTCTTGAAGATCGGCGTCTCCGGCGCGGGTTACCAGGACGGCGTCTGGGGCGTCTTCGCGAACGTCATCTACCGGAGTTACGGTCCCGACGAGTTCGAAATCATCAACGACGTGATGCGCCTGCCCAAGGAGAAGTTCGAAGACAAAGAGACCGACAGCGTCGAGGGCCGGATGACCTCCGTCACCGAGGTCGCCCCCGACCTCGAACTGGCGGCCGTTCTCGACGCCGCGACCGAGCGCCTGGCCGACATCGCCGGCGGGACACCTGAACCCGGGTCGTTCACGGAGGAAGAGGAGGCGGCGGTCGAGTCACACCGACAGGCGTTCGGCGACAGCGAATGGTTCGAGCACTACTCGACGACCGAACTGATCGAAAGTGCCGGTCCGGATGATCGCGTGGCGGAGGTGGCCTACAAGGGCCGCAAGCTGATCAAGGCGAGCGTCTGCGTCAACGCGGATGGGACGATCGATCGGATGCAGTTCACCGGAGACATGTACCACCGGCCGGGCTTCGACACGATCGACCGACTCAACGAGGCGGTGGCCGGCACGGAGCTGGCGGACGACGACGCCCTCCGGGCGGCCGTCGAGTCGGTCTACCAGCAGGAGGACGTCGAGATACCGTGGCTTCCTCCAGAGGACTTCGTCCAGCCGCTACGCCGTGCACGGGACAATCTCGTTCCCGCTTCCGAGTTCTCGCGGGAGTAATCCGCCGGTTGTTCGTGCGGCTCGTCCGTCGTTGTATCTCGTTGCACACGGCGGCCACCTGTTTTCGGCCAACTCGCCGGCGAGGTGCAGTTTCGATCCGTTAGGTGGGCTCGTAGTACCAGGTCTCCTCGCCGGTTCTGACGACCGCACCCTCGTCTTCGAGCAGGTCGAGGTGTCCGATGATCTCCGACATACCGGGGAACACTTCGGTCACGGGGAGGTCCGGGAAGAGTTCGTTCATGAGATCGTAGGCAGTCGCTCGTCCCTCGGCCTCGAGAATCGATGCGATCCGACGTTTCCGCGACTGGTGGTGGTCGATGATCTCGTCGATCCGCGCCGGCAGATCGGTCACCGGCCCACGGTGGCCTCCGCGGGCGCCCCCGATCCCGGTCTTGCGGAGCCGAGCGAGCGAGTCGAGGTACGTCGGGAGGCTTCGCGTCCGCTCGTCGCTTGTCCCAGGAACGATCGTGAGCAGCGGATTCGGGGAAATTCCGGCCATGACGTGGTCGCCGGTGTAGGCAACGTCGTTCGTCCAATCGATGTAGCAGACCGATCCAGGGCAGTGGCCGGGCGTGTGGAGGATATTGAGGTCGGACCCGACGTCGAGGCGGTCACCGTCGCCGATCGGCTCGTCGACAGTGATCGGCTCCTGGAAATCGACGAACGACGTCGGCAGTGACACGACGGTCCCTACGGTCGACGTGGGAACACCCATTCGGGCGAAGTACGGCTCGAAGACCGCCTGCTCGCGCTTGAGGTGAGCGTCCGGGTCTGCCAGCATCTCGACGGCTTCATGGTGGGCGTACACCGTCGCCTCCGAACGCTCCCGAATTCTCGAAGCGAGACCGAAGTGATCCATATGTGGGTGTGTGATGAGGACGCGATCCACGTCCTCGACCGTGTACCCTCGTTTCTCGAACTGGGCGGTCAACGCCTCGTAGGCCTCGTCGGTCGCCGGTCCAGGATCGATCAGCGTCAGCCCGTCCCCGTCGAACAGGTAGCCGTTCACCCGTCCGATGTGAAACGGGGTCGGGATCTCAAGTCGGTCGACTTGATCCATGTCACCGACTCGATAGCCACTCGTATAATTGCTGTGGTGGTTGAGGTCGAGGGCCCTACCGCGACGTGATTTCGTCGAGGGGGCACCCCATTGGTAGACCGCCGATATCGCCCGTTCGACGGACAAAGTCCTAAAATCGTTCGAATGATATCCCTGATTCGCCCGTTTGTAATTATCGATCTGGTCTCACCTACTCTGCGGTTTATCCTCACGTACGATGGGCCTCACGTCGATCTGCCTCAGGGAAACCGATCCTCAAGGTTTACCGGTTGGGGGACGCCCTGGGGAGTAAGCACTTCGCCGGTGAGGTAGGAGGCCGCCGGACTCGCGAGGAACTGGACAATGTCGGCGATTTCCTCGGGGTGGCCGATCGTTCGGTCGACGGTCTCCCGGCTGGCGATCCCGTCGACCGGCTCGTCGAGGACGTGGTCGACCCCTGGCGTGAGCACGACGCCGGGGGCGACCGCGTTAACGCGAACATCGTCGGCCGCCCACTCCTGGGCGACCGACTTCGTGAGGTGCGAGACTGCCGCTTTCGCCGCGCCGTAGTGGCTCTGCTGTGGCGATGGGTACTGCGTGACGAAACTCGAGAAGTTGACGATCGAGCCACCACCAGACTCACGCATCTCCTCACCAATCAGTTGTGTGCAGTTGACCGTCCCGATGAGATTCACGTCGACGATCGTCCGCCAGCCGTTTGGCGAGATGTCCGCGAACTCCAAGAAGAAGTTGGCCCCCGCATTGTTCACGAGGATGTCGACCCCACCGAATGAGTCTACCGCCGTCTCGGCCAGTGAAGTCACGGCGTCCCGGTCGCGAACGTCACACTCGACGGACCGGACAGCCCCGTAAGAGGTGGTCTCGCGTATTCCGTTGGCGGCCTCAGCGGCCCGGGAAGCCTCACGAGAGCACAATACGACGTTCGCTCCCTGGGTCGCAAACTGTTCGGCGATCGTCCGCCCGATCCCGCTGGAACCCCCAGTGATAACGGCGGTTTGTCCAGCGACGCTGAACTGGCTGGTCATTGGTACTGCGACTCTATCTGGGGCATCCACAGTAACTCTTTGGTAGTAACTCCGGCGCTCATGCTGATCACGTGGTGATTCCGTCATCGAATGCCTACCTCCCCGAGAAATACATCAACGCCTGGGAAAGGTTTAAATATTGGCGTGCGTAGCCTACCTCCATGCCAAATGATGGCAACTCTCCAGGGGTAGTGGGAGCTAGGCGAGCAATAGAAACGTTCAACCGACGGCGGTTTCTGAAAGCAACCGGCGCAGGGGCGTTAGCTGCCGGTGGTGCCGGGTGTATCGGTGGTACCGGCGGCGATGGCGGCGATGGCGACGGAATAACACTCGGTGCACTGGTCGCAATGCCGGGTGACTTCGCTGGCGGGACGGCCCATCAGGAGGCCGCCGAGTTGGCGGTCCAGCAGATCAACGACGACGCGGGTCTTCTCGATCAGGAGGTTGATCTGATCGTCAAAGACACCGAGCTTGACCCGGCCACGTCCCGATCCAAGTACCGCGAACTCGTGCTTGACGAGCAAGTCGACGCGACGGTCGGGCTGTTCGGCTCGGAGGAAGGCCTGGCTGTCGCCGAAGAGATTCCAAAACACGAGACGCTGCACATCTTCGCCGGGGTCGCCGACACGGCGATCAACGATCAAATCCGGAACAACTACGACCAGTCCAAATACATGTTCCGGGCGATGTACAACGGCGTTCACTACGGCCGGAATCTGGCAGCCGTAATGGACGCCAAGTGGGAGGACTGGGGATTCGAACGAATCGGGGTCGCCGTTGAGGACATCGAAGGATTCACCAACACGATCAAGCCGACTGCTCTCGATAACGCACCCGACTTCGTGGAAGTCGAGTTCGAGCAGTCCTTCTCCGTCGATACCTCCGACTTCGCACCGATCCTGGACCAGGCAGAGGACGCCGACATCGACATGTTGTTCGCGTTCGTCTCTCAGGCAGGCGCTGGTCTCACGGCGGAATGGGCCCAGCGCCAGCCGGACTTCCACTACGGTGGAGCCGACGTCCACGCCGGCGAACCGGCCCAGTGGGAGAACACTGACGGGGTCGTCGAAGGCGTCTGGTCGTATGTCGGTGGAGGCGCACCCGGGGTCGAACCAACCGAGCGAACCGGTGAGATGATCGCCGCTCACGAGGAGATGCACGGTCACGTACCCCAACACGCACAGGGGTACACGATGTACGATTCGGTCATGGCCTGGAAGGAGGCCGTCGAAACTGCGGAAACGACCAACTCAGACGAGCTAATCCCGGTGCTTGAACAGGATGTCGAGTTTGAGGCGACGACAGGAATGCTCTCCTTCCAAGAGCAGGACGGGGAGTTCCCACACGACCCCGTCTTCGGTGACGACGGCGTCCAGCCGCCGATCATGCAGTGGCAGGAAGTAGACGGCGAAGGGCAACAGGTCGGGCTGTGGCCCGACGCTGTCAAAACGGGCGAACTGCAGGACCCACCCTGGTTCTAGACCGCAATCGTCGTTTTGTCCGATTTCAGTCGAATCGTCGCCGCTCGAGGCATCGTCACCGCATCGATGGCGGTCGCCCCTTCGAGCAGAGGTTGGACCGTTAGTCGTCCGGTTGAGCCGAACGAGCGGTTCTCGATGCGCCCAGAATGCAAAGCGTCGGTGATGATCTCCGACGGCGTCTTCAGACTCTCGAAGGTACCAAATTCGATACCTCGGTGACCGAAAATACTAAGTCGAGTGTGAGACACCTACAAACATGGTCGATGTACTGCAACTAGCTACCAATGCGACCGTCCTGAGCGCGTTCTACGCGCTCATCGCTGTCGGCTTTACCATGATATTCGGAGTTGCCGATATTCTAAACATCGCCCACGGTGCGGCCATCATCGTCGGAGGATTCACGGCGTACTACACGACCAGGGTAATGGAACTGGATTCCTGGACCGGGGGGATGGCGGCTGTGGTACTCGGCGCCGCCTTTAGCGTCCTCGTGTACAAGATGTTCGTCAAGCGTGTCGAACACGACGAAATTCTCGTCGTGATCGTCACGCTCGCGCTGTTACTCCTGACCGAATACACGTTTCGATCCCTGGCAGGATCGTCGACACATTTGATTCCAGGACTCATCGACGGGCGAACGCACGTCGGTTCAGTTGGTATCCAGAACAACGAGATAATCATGTTCGTCCTGTCCTGGATCCTTATCATCGCTCTCCTCCTGCTCGTAAACCGTACCTGGACGGGCCGGGGGATTAAGGCGATGAGTCAGACGAAACGCGGTGCTGCACTCGTCGGCATTGACCACGAACGGACGACGACGTACACGTATGCGATCGCGGGTGCTCTCGCCGGTCTCGCCGGTCTGTTTTTCGGGATCCGTCAGGGCGTGACCTTCGACATGGGACTAGATCCGTTACTGATCGCGTTCGCGATCGTGATCATCGGTGGAATCGGTTCAATTAAAGGGAGCGTCGTCGGCGCGTACATCGTCGGTAGCCTCGAGACGATTACGACGACGGTGATCGACGCCCGATTGACCGGCGTCATTGCGCTCGCAGTGTTGCTGATCGTACTATTAGTTAAACCCCATGGCCTGTACGGCCGACCGGGTGAGGAATAACCATGGCTGAAAACGCACACACGAAGGGCAGTGACGAATCAGAAGGCAGTATCGGCCGGCTCAAGCGCGTTCCACCGAGTTACTATCTTGCTGCGGGTTTTCTGGTGTTCCTCGCACTCATCCCCGGCGTACTCGGGACGACGACGATCCTGTTGCTCACCTACTCGTTATTCTTCGTAATGTTCGTAATTAGCTGGGACTTCGTTTCGGGGTACACCGGCCTCATGAGTTTCGGCCACACGCTGTTCTTCGCCGTAGGCGGGTACACGGCTGCGATCCTCAACGTCCACTACGGGGTTCACCCCGCCCTCGGAATCATCGCCGGAGTAATTTTGGCAGCGGTCGCTGGTCTCCTGTATGGGCTGCCAGCGCGTAATATCGAAGGACACTATCTTGCGCTAATGACGCTGCTTCCGCCGCTGATCATGGAACGGCTGTTTCGCCTGTTTAAAGACACGACCGGCGGCAGTACGGGTCTTATCGGTGCCGAGAACTTGATTGAGATGGACAGCTTCGCCATGACGGCCTGGGTCAACTACTATCTAGCGTTTGGGCTGTTCCTCTTCATTTTCCTGCTCGCATGGGTCATCACCCGCTCGGACACGGGGACGATATTCACCGCGATCAAAGAGAGCGAAGATGCAGTCGCGTCCGTTGGGATCAACCCGGACAAGTACAAGGTATACGCATTCGTCATGAGCGCGATGATGGGCGGACTTGCGGGCGCCGTGTTCGTCCACACGCCGGCCGGCAGCGCCTCACCGAGCCAGTTGCTCTCCCTTGTGGTAATAATTGACGTCCTGCTCGCGAGCATCCTCGGCGGTCTTGGAACGATCACCGGAGCGGTTGTCGGCGGCATGACGATCTTCTGGGTGCGCGAGTGGCTGAGCGACATCAGCTGGACCATTCCGGTACTTGATGTTAGCGTCAGCGATATCAACGACGTCCTGTTCTTCCTCCTACTACTCGCACTGCTCATGTTCCTCGCCCAGGGACTCGTTCCGTGGGTTCAGAAGCGCGGCCAGCGCTTGCTAGAGCGGCGCCAAGTAGGTGACCCGGAGGTCGCAACCGACGGCGGTCCGACGCCCGACGATCGAACGGACCCCAGCCACCCGGAAGCTACAGGCGATCGATCGAATAAAGAACGAACCGCCGATAATCAGGGTGAGACACGATGAGCCGTGAGATCAACGCGGCTGATGTGGACGAAACGAACAGCGTTGAGGGTAAACTGATCTTGGAAGTAGACTGTCTGACGAAGAAGTTCGGCGGACTAACCGCCGTAAACAACCTCTCGTTTGAGGTTCACGAACAGGAAATTCTCGGCGTGATCGGGCCGAACGGCGCCGGGAAATCGACGACGTTCAACTGCATTTTCGGCACATACAAACCGACGCGCGGGACGGTTCGATTCGACGGCGAGGACATCACGGGCGAACCGGCGCACAGGGTCGCCAGAGCTGGCATCGCTCGGACGTTCCAAACCTTCCGACCGTTGGAAGACCGGGATGTCCTCGCGAACGTCGAGCTGTCGAAGGTGTCTGACAAGCTCTTCACTTTCGACGGCATCTTCGGCGGGACCGAAGACGAAGCGCGAGCGGTGTGCGAGCGGGTCGGCCTCGGTGATGACATTCACAAGACGCCCGACGAGTTGCCTCACGCCGGTATGATCCGCCTCGAAATCGCCAGGGCGATCGCGACGGATCCGGACCTTCTCCTAATCGACGAACCATTTGCCGGCTTGTCGGCGACGGAGGTCGAACGGCTTTCGACGCTCTTCTCGGAGCTTCGCGAGGAGGGACTAACGCTCATCATCATTGACCACAACATGCGAGGACTCATGGAACTCATCGACCGCGGCGTCGTGATCAACTTCGGCTCGAAGATCGCCGAAGGATCTCCGGAAGAAATTCAGTCAGACAAGAAGGTTCAGGAAGCCTACCTGGGGGGTGAGGGGATATGACCGTGAACGCGCCGCTGCTGGAGGCATCCTCGCTGTCGGTCGCCTACGGGAAGGTACAGGCCCTTCGCAACGTCGACATCCACGTCGACTCGGGGGAAATCGTCTCGATCATCGGCCCGAACGGCGCCGGCAAGACGACTTTCGCGGACACGATCAGTGGCTTCCTTCCGTACGAGGGGACGGTGATGTACCGCGGCGAGGAAGTCGAGACGGTCGAGCAGAGTTCGCTGGTCGAAAACGGGATGATCTATTGCACGGAAAAGCGTGACCTGTTTCCGTTCATGACCGTCGCGGAGAACCTGGAACTCGGCGCGTTCCACAACCGGGATGCGCTCGAGGGGAGCCGGGAGTTCGTCTACGACCTCTTCCCTCGGCTTGAAGAACGAGCGGATCAGGAGGCGAGAACGATGTCCGGCGGGGAACAGCAGATGCTCGCGATCGGCCGCTCGCTGATGGGTGATCCGACCCTCCTCGTCCTCGACGAGCCGACAATCGGACTCGCGCCCGTCATCGTCGAAGACATCAGCGATGCACTCAACGCGATCGTCGATCAGGGTGTTACGGTGCTACTTGCCGAGCAAAACGTCAGCTTCGCGCTTGACCACGCCGATCGGATCTACCTCCTGGAGAACGGGACCGTCAACAAGACGGGCGTCGCTGCGGAGATGAAAGGCGACGACTATATCCGCGAGACCTACGTGGGGACGTAGTCATCGACGATCCGGTCGAACTCCTCTCGTGCATTACCCCGCCGGTTCGAGTATTCCAGAGCGCCGTTCGCCGTCGTGACTCAATCTGCGATCGTCGATTCGAGAGGCTATAAATCCTAAACTATAAGGCTTGTATTAAACTACTTCATCTAATTTTTCGTTGTGAGCAGCAATGCCCCCGGGGTAGTTCAGGAATATACTCCCTTTCCTGGGTACGTCATCCATGTACCAGGAGTCTGCTTTCGGAAACAGCGTTTGATCGGCGACGTCGTTGCTGTGCACAACTTACTCTCTGCTTTTTTGGTCGGTTTTATGAACGAATACCCGTTGTCCAACGTGGCCGTGAGTTATATAAAAACGTCTAGTCATAACTTCCTCGCTTCTCAAATTCTTTGGACTACGACAGTGCCAATTAAAAGTGCTAATAAATACAGGGCAGAGACAACTGTTCTAAAAGCAGGAGACTGAATCTGTAGTAAAGTCAGTACACTTCACGGAATCGAACTTCGGCCGTGCTCGCCTTAGACTTCACGGACTCGATCCGTCTCGTCGACTTCCCACTTTTCGAGATCTTCTCTGACAACCTTTCCGGTCGCCGACCGAGGGAGATTGTCGGGACGGGTAATTTTCATGTATTGTGGAAGCTTATAGTTCGCGAGATTCTCCTCCAACAACTCCATGAGTTCATCTACGTTGACCTCATCAGGAGAGTAGGTGCTCACGATCGCACACGGGACTTCTCCCCACTTCTCGTCGGGGACTCGAACGACCGTCGCTTCTTCTATCTCCTCGCGTTGGAGGAGAATTTTTTCTATCTCTGCAGGATAGATATTTTCTCCTCCGCTTTTGATTAGGTACTTTCGGCGGTTGATGAAACTGTACGTGCCATTGTCGTTGTACTCGAAGATATCGCCAGTCCGGAACCACCCGTCCTTGAAGTCCTCTTCATTGGCCTCTGGATTGTTGATATAACCGCTGCAGAGAGACGGCCCACGTACAGCGAGTTCCCCCCGCTCTTCCACTTCGTTCCAATTCTCGTCGATGAGTTTCAGATCGACGAACGACGACTCTACCTTTTGGAGATCCTCGTTGTCCGGACGGACACCTACCGGGATGTCGTTCCCTGCGCTCAATACATTCCCGACCTCGGTAGCGCCATAGGAGTTGGTGAATGGCATGTTGAATTTCTCCGTGACCCGCTGGATTTTTTTCGGGTCAACAAGATCAACTAAAGCGCCCACGCCTCTGATTTCGCGCATGTTCTCAACATCGATGTCATTTTCTTCGAGATAATCAAGGAAAGTGTTTATTACCCCGGGAAGGAGGAACAGCCATCCAATTCCCCCCTCGTCTTCCTCAAGGAGGATTTCGACGATGCGTTCGTTGTCGAAACCATTGGGTGGATAGTAGGTTCCGCCAAGAGTGAACACTGCCGGGAGAGCATCCGCCGAGATTATGTGGAACAGCGGCGCCCACGCAATCCACCCATCGCCTCGCTCCATATTCCAATCGGTGATGTAGTTCTGTCCTCGAGCCAGCCACGCTCGGTGGCTTATTACAACACCCTTTGGAAGACCAGTGGTCCCCGACGTGTAAAGGACGACTAGTCCTTGTTCGGGATCGGCCGTGTATTCAGGAGCGGGCTCCTCAGATGACCCCTCGGCGATTAGCGTCTCGTAGGAGATGTCACTATCGTCTCCGTCAAGATTGATGATCTCCGGCGGATCTTCAATCCCGTCTTCAATCCATTGGGCTTTCTCCCGATATTGCTTGGAGACTATAAGTGCGTCCGGGTTGACGAGGCTAGCACAGTGAACGAGCTCCTCTTTTTCGAGCCGCCAGTTTAGTGCAGGGACTACGAATCCGACCTTCGCAGCAGCGAAATATGGTTCTATGTACTCCCCCCGATTCTCCGCGAGGACAGCGACTCGAGCTTGTCCTTTTTCATATCCGCGGTCAAGCAGCGCATTCGCGAGTGAATTGACGCGTTCATTGAGTTCGGCGTACGTAACCTTCCGATGAGGTTCACTGACGGCAGTCCGATCCGCGTACATCCGTGCGGCCTTACGGATCAAATCACCAACATTGAAATGTTGGGACTGGTCTACGAACGATTCTTGATCTTCCAACCCTAAATCGAAGTTGAACTCCATACGCCTTGATCATCTCTAACAAGGATCATAAATATTTGCCTTCATCTGGGAATGGATGGAATGAGATTAAATTGCCATCGGCGTTTCAACCCAGCCGTCGTCGTACGGCGAGAAGTATTTCGCCTCGTAGGAGAGTTTATTAATGAACCACTCGTCACCTTCCTTGGTGAAATCGATTGTGTAGAAGCCAGCGAGCCACGCTGCTCCCATATCTTCCACGTGACCGAGATCAAGGAAGTGCCAGCGTCCTGTGGCAGTGTCTCCATCCACGCTAATCCATGGGTTGATTGCCAAGTGGAAGGAATCGAGGATTCCCGTCTCCCCCTCAACGTATCCTTCGAGAAACTCCCTAAGTTCGTCCTTTCCGTCGTATCGCCCAAAGTCGCTGTAATCAAGGACACAATCATCGGTCATCAGCTCTAGGACGCCATCAACATTGTGTTTGTCCATCCTGAGCATGTAACAATGGGCCAGGTTCGATACTGTCAACGCTGCTGCGGGATCTTCTATCTCTTTCATGATACGAGTTGTCAATCAATATGGAACAATAAATAACTTTTGTTGAATGTGATCCCGCTCCATTCCCAAGATGAACCGTCTTCCAACTGAGTACCCTCAGTGCGCCATGTATCCACTGTCGACCGGAGACACGTTCTCGGAGTCGAAGGAGACATATCCTCCAAACACAGCCAGACGATGGCGTTCGCGGCTACATTCGGAATCCTTGAATCATCCCGTTGCCTTTCCTCTAATCACGGGTCCAGATGTGACGGAAACAGTCCGATTGTTATCGCTTTTCTAAAATTAAATTAATTTATAAGTGCTTAAAAGACGAGGGCGAATGCCCGCGTTCCGACAGGAAATTATAATTAGGTGGGGGAAGACGAGAGATATGGTGTCAAAAGCCATGGGACTCGTAGAAGAGAAATCCACGATAATTACAGGTGCTGCATCGGGAATCGGACAAGCGACAGCGAGGGTATTCGCGGAACACGGAGCGAATGTCGTCGTCGCCGACGTCGATGTCGAAGGCGGCGAAGAAACCGTCGCGGATATTAGAGAAGCAGGTGGAACTGCTACCTTTGTCGAGACCAACGTAGCCGACCCGGGCGATGTGGAGGCAATGATCCGAACCGCCGTTGACGAATATGGTGGACTAGACGTCCTTTTCAACAACGCCGGAATTGAGGGCAATGTAGCTAAATTGGCAGACCAGCCCGTAGAAGGATTCGACGACGTTGTCGATGTGAATCTAAAGGGGGTCTGGCTCGGGATGAAGTTCGGGATTTCAGCAATGGTTGAAGATGGCGGCGGATCAATAATCAGCACGTCTTCCATCGGAGGATTCCGAGGAATCCCGACGTACTCCGTGTATGGGGCTACGAAAGCAGGGGTGAGCCTCATGACAAAGACTGTTGCAAACGAGTATGCCGAAGAAGGAATTCGCTGTAATGCTGTAGCTCCGGGAATCGTCGAAACTGATATGGTTAGCCGTGTCCTCGAGGAGGACCCCAGTCAAGAGGAAGAGTTCCTCGCGATGGAACCGATGCCGGGTCTAGCCCAACCAGAGGAGATCGCGAACACCGTACTCTTCCTCGGGTCAGACCTTTCATCTCGAGTGACCGGGGCTACTCTACCGGTTGAAGGCGGGCATCTCGCATAATCCTTTTCCGCAGTTTATTGCTCCCCAGATAGGTGTTGGCGAGGATGTAAAGTCTTGTGTCTCGTTCTCAAATTACTCAAGTCACGCACATCTACCGGCCACAGATGTAGCTTCAAGACGTTGCCGCTTATCACAAGGCTACAACGTGGTCCCGGATGTGACCCAAACAACTAAATGGAAATAGTGCGAGTGAATGTCTATGTTTGATCCAGTGGCTAAAGCCGAAGACGTAGGCCGAAAGCCCATCTCATCCCGACTAAAGAGCCTCGAGAACGCCCGAATCGGCCTGTTTAACAACGGAAAGCCGACCGCCGAACCCGCATTGGCGGTGATCAGCGAACGCTTACAGGACCGATACCCGGACGTCGAGATCGTGACCTACACCGTCGAGCACCTCAATCGTCTGAAAAACGACGACGAACTCGACCGGATTAAATCGTGGGCAAACACCGAGACGGACGCCTGTATCGGGGCGATCGGCGACTGCGGTTCCTGTACGAAATTTCTCGTCTATGGGGTCAACGCGATTGAGCAGTCCGAGACGCCAGCGGTCGGATTGATCGACAGCGGCTTCGCGCTTGACTGGGAGTCGAACTCGCGGGACCTGGGGCGGCCCTTGCGACAGCACTCGATCCCAGAGGTCTCTGAGGTGACGGATATCGAACGGGTCCGTGAGCAGATCACCGACGAAGACGTCGACGAACTGGTCGCGCAGTTGACCGCGTCTCGAACTGCGGCGGAACGAGGCGACGAGGATCGGTGACGATGCCCGCCGACGATCGCGATACCTCGATCGAAGCGGCGACCGCCGAACTCTACGAACGGGGCGTGACCGACGGGCTGCCGGTCGTTCCGCCGACCGAGGAACGAGTCGAACGCATGCTCGAAGGGACCGACCGCCCTCCCGAAACGGAACTCGGGACGCTGGGCACCAGGGAGGGATCGCTGACGGTCGAGACCGTCGCCGTGAACGGCGTGATGGCCGGCTGCCTCCCCATCCACATGCCGATCCTGCTCGCCGGTGCGGAGGCCCTCGCGGATCCGAAGTCGAACGCGATTCAGGCGTCGGTGAGCACGGGTTCGTGGGCTTACTTGTTCCTCCTCAACGGCCCGATCAGGGAGACCCTCGACGTCAACTGTGGAACCGCTGCGTTCGGTCCCGGCTTTCGAACGAACCGGACCGTCGCCCGTGCGCTCGGCCTCATCTACAAGAACTGTGCGCGCATCCATCCCGGCGAGAAGGAGATGTCGACGTTCGGTTCTCCGTTCAAGTTCAGCCTCTTCGCCGGCGAAAACGAGGAACGAAACCCCTGGGACCCCCTCCACGTCGAACGTGGATACGACGCCGACGAGAGCACGATCACCTTCGCGGCCCCGAACAGCTACCTCCAGACGTTACCCCGCCGGATCAGCCCCGAAGGCGTCCTCGCTAACCTGATACACAACACGCCGCCCGGCATGACCGGGATGAAGACTGAGACCGCAAACGAACGCTTCGAAGGGTTCCAGACCGAGGTGTTCTACGGACTCTGTCCGTACAATGCGGCGGAGCTGGAAGAGTACAGCAAATCCGAAATTACGTCTTACATCTACGAGAACGCCCGGAACCCTGCCCACGAGTCGGGGCTCGGAATCGGAGACGATCCCGACGAGGAGACGCTATCGCCGATCTCGGTCCGGCAGTTCGACGACCCCGACCGGATCAACCTGTTCGTCGCGGGCGGGAGCGGCCGATTCAACGCGATTATCGGCCCAACGATGGGTGGCCCCACGACGAAGCGAATCTCCCTGCCGGACAATTGGGAGGCGCTCGTGGAACGGTACGGTTCCGAACTCAACCGAGACTGGGGCGTAGGCTGGAAGGGGCCAAGATGACAGTGGACGTCCTCGTCGTCGGCGCCGGGCCGGCCGGCCTCTCGACAGGCCTGTCCGCCAACCGCACGGGGCTCGAGACGACGGTTCTCGAAGCCGAGAGCGTCGGTGGGGAACTCGTCAACAGGAACACCATCGAGAACCTGCCGGGCCACCTGCCGGTCTCCGGAACCGAGTTACGATCGACGCTCGTCGAGCAGTTCCGGGCGGCTGGCGGGTTGATCACGCTCGGTACCGTCGAGCGGATCCACGACGGTGACCCGTTCCTAGTGACGACGACCGGCGGGGAGTACCGATCCCGAAGCGTCGTCCTGGCGACCGGCGGCAGGCCGTCGCCGCTCGGTATCCCCGGCGAAGAGACGTACACCGGCCGCGGCGTCTTCCACTGTGCGACGTGTGACGGGCCGCTGTACGTCGGAGAGACCGTCGCCGTCGCCGGCAGTTCGGACTGGGCGGCGACCGACGCCCTCTTCCTGACGAACCACGTCGATCACGTCGTCTTGATCGAGTCGGGCGACCGCCTCGACGCAGGCGATGCCCTTCGCGACCGACTCACCGACCACTCGGCGGTCGACGTTCGAACCCAGACGGAGATCACCGAGATCCAGGGTGAGGAGGTCCTTGAACGACTTCGGTTGGTCGACCGCGACGATGGGCGCGAGTACGTGGAGTCCGTCGGCGGACTCTACGTTCAACAGGGAATCGAACCAGCCACCGACGCCTTCTCGGACATCGTCTCGCTGAATGACCGTGGAGAGGTCGTCGTCGAAGCGGGACTCGAGACCGACACATCGGGGATCTTTGCCGCCGGCGACGTTCGCCAGTCGTCGCCGCGAACTGTCGCCGCAGCGATCGGCGACGGCGTCACGGCAGCGCACTCGGCCGCGTCGCACGTGGAACGATCGCAGTAGACGCCGAATGTTCGCCTAGTTGCCATGCCGACGTCGTGCGGTCCAGCACGTTACGTCGGTCGACGGTGACCTCTTAACCCGGCTGCAGCGGGCCAGTACCGTGTCAACGATACAGCGAACTCCACCGCGATCGGTTACTCGCCCCGTACCCGTGTGTCCTCGCTCCGCGGCCACTCCTTGATCACGGGCCTGACGATCTTCCCGGTGCCCGAGGTGGGGAACCGGTCGGGGTCGACGAACTCGATGTAGTGTGGGAGTTTGTAGCGGGCGAGACGACCCGGACGTGCTCCCTCGGTCGGCGACGGGGAAAATTGTCCGCAAGGTGATCGAGTCGTGGGACGTTGACCCCAATGAACGCATCAGAGATGTCTAAACGTCCGGGACTTCCCTGCGAGCTCGGTAGCGAGATCGGACGAGCCAGTTTCGTCGGCGCGTCGGTGTGAGGCGATGCGAATCTGCGATTACTCCCGATCGGTGTAGACCCGCCATACGCCCTGTGACGAACCGTACCCGTGTCACACCGTGATCGTCGTCGACCAGCTCGCCGGGGATCAGTACCTGATCGAGATCGAAATTGAAGCCGATCTTGGGAACTGATCGGGATCGGCCGAATCGTCCGTGGAACGTTCTCACAGCGTCGTCCCAGTCGGTTCCTGACCTCGGCGAGCTTCCTATTCACACGGTCGATCCTGTCGCGTGCTGGACCACTGCGTAGCTGTGCGGATGATGATGGGACAGTTCGCGTCGCCGATAACGATTACATAGCCTTGGTATCCATGGGCGACGAAGTGCTGCTAATGGACAGCCCATCTTTCTTAATGCAATTTACAAATCTGATATTTTACGGAAAATAGCTTCATTTCAGCTGAGTAGTATTCTACGCCATCGGTATATGGCATATATGATCGCCATATGCGAACCATCCACAGACGAGCGCTTCGCTTGCGATGAAGTCCTGCTCGCGACAATCGCTCGTCAGTTGTTATGCGTAATCTTTGACAGCCGTTCCGAAATCCATTCATCTCCGGTGAGTGATCGTCGAAGACGCAACAAACAGTAGTATTTACGCACGATCCCCAGCGTGCTTTCCGGCCTGATATCCGAAGACGACGTTCGGCCCGAGCGTCGCCCCCGCACCGGCGTAGCCCATTCCCATGACGTGGGCCGTACTGTTCGAGGCCGCGTAGAGGCCGGGTATCGGCTCGCCGTCAACGCCAAGGACCGCGCCGTCGGTGCCCGTCACCAACCCGCCTTTCGTGCCGATGATACCGCTGTGGACCTCGATGGCATAGAAGGGGGGTTCCTCCAGGGGCGCCAGGTTCGGATAATCGGCGTCCGGATCGCCGACGAAGCGATCGTACGCGGTCTCACCGCGGCCGAAGGCGGGATCGTTCCCCTCCTTCGCGTGCTCGTTGAACGCGGAGACGGTCACCTCCAGCCCGTCAGGGTCGACGCCGATTTCTGCCGCCAGTTCTCGGAGGGTGTCTCCCATGGCGACCCAGTCTGGCGTTTCCTCGCCCGGAGCCACCGTTAGCAGGCTGTACTGTTCACGATACGCCCGATCGACGATCAGGTACGCGGGGAGGTTCTCGTAATCGTACGGCCGCGGGTCGAACGTGTGGAACCGTTTGGTCAGGTCGTGGTAGTTGCCGGCCTCGTTGCAGAACCGCTCGCCCGCCTCGTTGACGATGATCGATCCGGGGAGGGTTCGCCCCCAGATCATGCTATACAGCGGTGAACCGTCTTCCCACGTCTGACCGGGAACGTGGCCCGTAGGGAACCACCAGGCCTCGTTCGTGTTGCCGAGGGCAGCACCGACGTCCATTCCCATCTTGATGCCGTCGCCGTCGACCGACGGGGGCGTCGCTGGTCCCGTAGCCGGTCCACGCAGGAAGTTCTCCCGCATGTCCTCGTCCCAGTCCATCCCGCCCGCAGCAATCACGACCGCGTCGGCGCCGACGAACATCTTCTCATCGTCGGTCGTTGCTACCGCACCAACGACCTCGTCGCCGTCGACGACGAGTTCCTGTGCCGGTGCCTCGGTCTCGAACGCCACTCCAACGTCCAGACACCCCTCATACAGTCCCGCGATCAGCGCTCGACCAGTGGCAAGTTGGTCCGCCTCCGCCCGCCGCTCCAACTCCTCCAGATTGGCCACCTGGGCGAACTTCGCGTGTCCACCAGCCTCGTAGATCTCGCTGGCGGGGACCGGAAAGGTGTGGTGAGGATCGTCGCGCACGTCCGCGAGCTGCTCGCCGAGTCGTCTCCCGTCGAAGAGCGTTGGTTCGACCATGTTGCCGTCATCGCTCCCTTCCTCCCAGTCGGTGTGGTAGTCTGGGTATCCTGCGAACTGGAACTCCAGGGCAGTTTCAGACTCGATGAAATCGAGGACCGTCGGTGCCAGGTCGACGAACGTTTCGATCAACTTCTCGTCGACCCGATCGCCGGCACACCGTCGGATGTAGGTGCGGACCTGTTCGGTAGGTTGTTCGCCGACAGCCTCGATGACAGGCCGGCTGTTCGGAAGCCAGAGGCCACCGCCGGAGACGGCCGTCGTACCGCCGATCCACGGTGCTTTTTCGAGCACGAGCACGTCCGCTGGCTGTGCTGCGAGCGCAGCAACGAGTCCGGCACCGCCGGAGCCCACGACGAGTACGTCCGTCTCTCGGTCCCACGAGTCAGGTATGGTCTCTGCCATATGTCTCCCTGTATGTGCCTTCGGGGTATAATGGTTAACCATCGATCTACGCCAGAAAAAGCGGAAAGGGCTCGTATCTTACCGCAACGCATAATGACCCTCCGATGATCGACGCTCGGCCACTGTCGGAACCTTACTCACACAGCCCTTGGCAACGCACTGCGCGATGCCCGGATTTGACGAACTACATTTTCCGTCGCAGCGCACCGTGGCGGCCGGATTGACGGATAACTGAGCAGTCACACCCACTCGCTGCCGTCAGCTCACGCTGTCGTCAATTTTCACCACCTCCTACCGCTAACGCGTGCTGCGTTGTGGTTTGCGCCAGCCCCACATTTCGACCAAGCTTTAAGTCCGATCGCCGGGCATTGTCGCGTAGGCATCTAACGATGGTAGTTCAAGACAAAGTTGCAGTCATCACCGGTGCAGCGTCAGGGATCGGCCGCGAAACGGCCCGTCGATACGCGGACCACGGCGCGTCCGTGGTCGCCGCTGACGTCGATGCCAACGGGGGGGCAGAGACGATCGAACTGATTAAAACCGACGGTGGCGAGGCGACCTTCGTGGAGACGGATGTCATCGATCCGACTGCAGTAGAGAACATGATCGAGACGGCTGTCGAAACGTACGGCGACCTCGACGTGCTATTCAACAACGCCGGTATCGAGGGTCCGCTCGCCGAACTAGCCGAGTGGGAAGACGACGAGATCGACCCAGTCATCGACATCAACCTGAAAGGCGTCTTCTACGGCATGAAGTACGGGATTGAGGCGATGCTGGCGACGGGTGGCGGCTCCATCATCAACACCTCGTCGGTCGGGGCGGCCGTAGGGATCAACGGTCGGTCGATGTACTGTGCGACAAAGGTGGGCGTCAACGGACTTACACGAGCAGCAGCGATCGAATACGCTCGGGACGACATTCGGGTGAACTCCGTCCTTCCTGGGACGACCGACACCCCGATGATCCACCGTTCTGATGACGAGCGGCAGTCCGAACGGACCGAACTGAACGCCAGCGACGCGATGGAGGGGCGCGGCAAACCCGAACAGGTCGCGGAGGCGGTACTCTTTCTCGGTTCAGATAGGTCTGACCGGATCACCGGGGTCGAACTCGCGGTCGACGGTGGCTTTCTCGCGTCCCCGTGAGATAGCATGACGGACGCACCACGCAACGCAGTTCTCCCCGGGAGGGATAATCGGACAGTCCGTCGTGGACGGTTCAAAGAACAACCAAGCCAAACCGTGCATCTTCCCGAATATTTATCGGGTGCCTCGTGCTGTCGTGACTATGAGCACAGTCGAACGTGAGCTGCTCGATCGTATCGAAATTCGTGAACTGCGCGCCAAGTACTCGCGGGCGATCGACTATGAAGAATACGAGCAGGCGAGCGACATCTTCACCGACGACGCCGTCGTCCACTATAGCAACGGTACGTGTCGCGGCACCCACGAAGTCGAACGGTACTGGCGAGAGAAGGTGGCCTACGACTTCAGCATGCACACCGTCACGATGCCGGAGATATCGATCGAGGGTGACACGGCGACCGGCGAGTGGTATCTCCTCGTCTTCTACCGAACGCCGGACGGGCGGGACGGAACGGTCATGGGATGGTACGAGGACGAGTACCGTTGCGTCGGTGGCGAGTGGCGGATCGCCGAGATAGAGATGGATCTTACGCACGACACGACCGATTACCACCTGTGACTGTCCACTCGATCCAGGTTTAACTATGCGATCGGTCGGAGCCGAGACGGCTGTTCGCTGCTTTATCGTACGGCAATCGGCGCGGGCGTGTCGGATCTATTATCTTCCCTTCCACTCCGGATCGCGATCTTCGAGGAACGCGTCGATCCCCTCAGTACTGTCATCGGATCCAAGCGCCTGTGCGAACAGTTCTGCCTCGTACTCGATGCCGTCTTCGATTCCGAGCTGACCGCTGGCCTGGACCGCCTGTTTGGCGAGTTGGAGAGCGACTGGGCCGTTCTCGGCCATGGACGCCGCCAGATCTTCCACCGTTTCGTCGAGGTCGTCGGGCTCGCTGACGACGTCGACGAGCCCGATTTCCGCCGCTTCGGGGGCCGGGATGGGATCGCCGGTGAGGATCAACCGCATAGCCTGGCCCTGACCGATCAATCGCGGTAATCGTTGAGTACCACCACCGCCGGGGATGAGTCCGAGGCCGACCTCGGGAAGCCCGAGTAGCGCGTCTTCGCGTGCAACACGAACGTCACACGCCATCGCCAATTCACAGCCACCGCCGAAGGCGAACCCGTTGATCCGGGCGACGACGGGTTGTGGGAGGTCCTCGACGCGATCGTAAATGCGCGTCGCTGCGCTCAGTTGGCGCTGTTCGAGCGCAGTACGGTCTCGTAAGTCGGTGACGTCTGCGCCGGCGACGAACGACTTCGAGTCGTCCGACCCAGTAAGAACGACGACGCGGACGCAAGACGTCTCGATCGCCTCGGCGAGTTCGGCGAACTCGTCGCGCAGTTGCTGGTTCATCGCGTTTTGCGCTTCGGGACGGTCGAACACTACGGTCAAACAGTGGTCGGCTAGCGCGTCGAATTCGACGGTGATCGTCTCCAAGTCGGCTGCGACGGTATCGAGGTCGATGCTCATCGATTCACTATCCCTCGGGTCCGGCTGGCGGACAGGCGTATCGATCCCTCGGTCGCTCCGCCCATCGGTCGCGTCGTAGGTCGGTGCATACCCGGTATGGGTACCGTCGACCGATTAAGTGTTTCGTTCACCTGCGGATGTACTACGGTCCCGACTCGGTGACAAGCCTTCCCGTCACGGGAGCTTCAGCGGCGATAGTGTCGCCGATCGTCGTTACTTATGCGAATAACATACCTTTAGGAATATGCCGTCCGTACCTTCTCGTACATGACCGAACCAACCGCAGAGTTCGACGTCGTCGTCGCCGGATCGGGCGTGGGCGGACTCGCCGCCGCGGTCACCGCCGGAGAGGCCGGCCGATCGGTGCTCGTCCTCGAGAAGGGGCCGTACCCGGGCGGCTCGAGCGGGCTGTCCGGTGCACAGCTATGGATGCCGGCCAACGCGTACGCAGCAGATCGCGTCGATGACTCCGTCGAATCGGGCGTCAACTACCTCGCCGCCCTCGCAGGCGACTTCTACGTGGACTCGGCGGCGGCGAGACACTACGTCGAATCCGCCCGCGAGGCGGTCGCGTTCTTCGAAGACCGGATCGACCTCGACCTTCAGGTGATCTGGGGGATGCCGGATTACCACCTGGACGTTCCGGGCGGTAAGCGCGAGGGGCGCTACCTCGAACCGCAACCGCTCCCTCGGGACGAATATCCCCAAGAGCTACCGAACTCGCCCCACCTGCCCGGCGGGGCAACGACCGACGAACTGGTCGAGTGGGGCGGTGCGTTCACCGCCGCGGACTGGGATTGGGACGTCATCGACCGGCGACGCGAGGAGGGTGTCGCGACGATGGGGACCGCGCTCATCGGTTACTTCCTCCGGGCCGCCATGGACATGGACGTCGAGATCCGGACTGGCGTCGGCGCGACCGACCTGACCGTGGATGATGACAGCGTCGTCGTCGATGTTGAGGCCGAAGACACGACGGAAGCGGTCCGCGCGACCGACGGATTCGTGATCGCCACGGGTTCGTACGACTGGAACCCCAAGCTCGTCGAGTCCTTCGAGGGAACGCCGTCGGAACTCGTAGCTTCCGCTGCGGTTCCGACCGCGACCGGCGACGGAATCACGATGGCCGCCAGCAACGGTGCCAAACTCGGCATCTACCCGCCGACGAGCAACGCGAAAGGCTTCTTCGTCGCAGTTCCGGACGACGAATTTCTCGGGGCACCCTTGTACCGTTACTGCTACAACGTGGGACTCCCCCACGCCATCGCGGTCAACGCCGACGGCGAACGCTTCTGCGACGAGGCGTTCTACCCGAAGCAGGTCGACGCGTTCTACGACGACGAGGGCGACTACGACCAGTTCCCGGCGTACATGGTGTTCGACGAGCAGTACCGCCGACGCTATCCGCTGGCGAATTACATGCCCGGGACAGACTACCCGGACTCCTTCCTCGCTGGGAGAGCGGACGACATCGCCGGGCTCGCCGCCGAGATCGACATCGATCCCAATACCCTAGAGTCGACCATCGAAACGTTCAACGACTACGCTCGTGCGGGCGAGGATCCAGAATTCGATCGCGGTGACAATGTCTGGGCAAACATCTGGTGTGGCGATCCGGCGAACAAACCGAACCCGAACCTCGGTCCCCTAGAGGAGCCGCCGTTCTACGCCGTGGAACTCTACATCGGCCTCTCTAGTATGAGCAACGTCGGCTTGTTAACTGACGAGGACGGTCGGGTTCTGGATTGGGACGATTCACCGATCGATGGCGTCTACGCTACCGGCTCAGTTTGTGCTCCACAAGAGTGGGGAACCGGGTACCAAAGCGGGCTCCAGAACGGACGGTCCCTCACGTACGGATATCTCGCCGGCCGTCATATCGTTCGCTCGTCAGCGTAGCCGGCGACGATCGTCGGTGTACCGCTCTGATTCGGATCTGATTTTGTCTGTCCGGTTATTCCGTGAGGGATTCGCCCGCTCTGCGTTCAGGAACAGCGATGGCACTATTGCACGTATCCGGGTGTAGAATGCGGCTAGAGATCGGCCTGAGCTACCGATCGGTCGATGCTCGAAATTGTGCCGTGGTACCGAGAACGTGTACATTGAAATTAGTTCGCGCCACCTATGCGTATGGTGGTAACTAATAACACGAATAGGGTTACCAACTATCATTCCGGTATGACGAAATGCTGCTTACGGACACTTAGAGTCCAATCAATCGTATTTCAGCGCCCTCGCAATACGAGATTTGCAATCAAGCCGTCCGATATATGTGAACTCATACCGCATCATAGGTAGGGTGATATCACCATCCTTAACGTCGAATGGGAGCTATCCATAACAATGGTACCTTTGTTATTTACTCCGCTCTCCACTGGGAGCGATTCCATTACTTGTACCACCATTAGTTCGGAAATACCGGATTAGCATCAGGGCCAAACGAGCGTTCTCAGCACGATGTGGATCGGCGTCGCTTGGTGGCCGGATGAGGTGGCCGAAAAGGGGAGCAATCGTCGATGGCTGGAAGCCGCGAAGATTCAGTTCGTAACTCATTAAAAGCGCACGACCAGTTTTCAGGACTTTTCCTCACCACACCTGCGAATAAAATTCGGCATTATCGAACGGATTGGTGGGGCAAGACGTCAACAACCATCATATTTCTTTCATTTGGATGAGTTCCTCGTTCAACCTCCTGGTCGCCAACTTCACGACCGAAGAGAACACGCGTTCAGTCCACCTCACGTCAACGAGAAGACCTGCGTCCGACAGATTAAGTGATTCGAATACGACAAGGCTGGGTTCGACGACGGCGAAGCAACGCTTGACGTCCTTTCTAAGGCGATCAATCCCAGCAAGAACTAATGCCGTTTATCATCGGCACCGTCGGTGCCTACGCGACGATGAGTGAGAGTATGGAGACCTTCACGATTGCTATGAGACCTATCAGAGAGAGTCACTGACAATCTAGTCGACCTTCCATCTTCGTAGCTAATCACACGCAGCTTATGCCCTACGTAGAGGAGCGGCGGTCACGCCGTGTAGGGCCCACGCCGACTAGCTTGGTGGAACATATCGGTTCGAGTATCGTCGACAACTTATCAACAGACCGAACTCTGGATGCGTGCGATTCCGGTAGCCGTCGGACGGTCGGTGGAGAACGTTCTTTGCGGCTATACACCGAACAGTTCTCGCGCGTTCTCGTAGAGCAGTTTACGTTCGACCTCCTCGTCGAGATTCATCTCGTCGATCTGAGCGATCGTCTCCGGATAGTCGAGCACGGGGTAGTCCGTGCCGAAGACGACCTTGTTCCGCCCGCGAGTTTCGATGAAGCGTCTGACGTTATCTTCCCAGTACTTCGGTGCATGGGCGGTCGCGCCCATGTAGAGGTTGGGATGTTTCCAGGCCAGCGCTTCGAGTTCTTTCGACCACGGCCAGCCGGTGTGGGCGCCGACGATGTCCAGATCGGGAAAGTCGAGCGCGACGTCGTCGAGGAGGATGGGCTTGCCGTGCTGGCTCGGCATCTGCATCGCTGAGTGCCCGGTTTGCATCATCACCGGCACCCCGAGTTCCGCACACTTCGCGTAAAACGGATAGTACCGGCGGTGATTAAGCGGCAGATCCCAGCCGTAGGGTTCCAGCACAGCACCGACGAACCCGTGGTCGTCGATGTATTCCTCCAGTCTCGCAACTCCGTCCATCCCCTCCTGTGGGTTGATTCCCGCGAGTCCTTTGATCCGGTCGGGGAAGGATTCAGATAGGTCGGCGACCATCTCGTGAGAGATGTCGATCTCCATTCCGCCGTCGGGATTCCCGAACTTGAGGGCGGGAACGAATACCTGATCGACCCCATATTTGTCCATCTTTGAGACGAATTCCTCCGGGTCCATCCCCTGATCGGGATCGTACATATCGTGTTTCCCAAAGACCTGGGCGGCGACTTCCTGCGCCTGTGAGTTGTAGTATTCTTCCGTCCCCGCTTTCGTGAATACGTTACACCATACGTCAATTATTTTGCCGTCACTCAAACTCATCTGTTCTCCTTTCGCTGTGCCCGCTCCGCTTGCTTAATGATACCGGTCTCGTCAATAGCGGGTTTCGGTGCTTTTGCGTCGTTAAAACCTACAGAACGACCATATTCGGACGGTGTGGGCCTCTGACACACCGGTGGCATTACTTCATCGCTAATCAATCCGTTAGTCGTCGTTCATACTCGTTACTGAGGTTTGGAGAGTATCGGCGGAGGTAAGGTGTGAGAGCAACGTCTCGTGGAGCGGCCCGTTCGAGCCTACGAGTTCGTTTCTCGAGTCGAGATCTCTGTTCACTTCGTAGGTCTGTCCGTTTGCGTTTGTAACGGTCGCTCCGGCGGCGCGAGCGATGACGAGTCCAGCGCTGACATCCCACGGATAGGTGTCGTACTCCCAGACCGCGTCGGCGCTCCCGGCTGCGAGGTAACAGAGGTTGAGCGCGGCCGATCCCAACCGACGAACACCTCGGGATTCACGGTAGCTATGGGTGAGGAAGGTTCCGTCTGGATCGTATCCGGAGAGCAACATACACTCGTCGAGGGATGTTCGATCCGTCGTTTCAAGCGGCTTCCCGTTGAGCGTGGCTCGTTCACCCCGAATCGCGCTGAACAGTTCGTTCGTTTCGGGCGCATAGACGACACCGACAACGGGGGTATCGTCCTCAAGGAGCGCGACCGAAACCGAGTAATTCGGGTTTCCGTGGGCGAAGTTGCCCGTCCCGTCTAGCGGGTCGATCGACCACGTATATTCGCTCGAACTCTCCCGCTGCACGGACTCCTCCGAGCGGATCCCGTGGTCGGGGAACTCGCGCTCGATGACCGTCGTGATGATATTCTCAGCTTTGTAGTCGGCTTCGGTGACAATGTCTGACTTGTCGGTTTTGTATTCGATCGACTCGGTCTGTCCGTGGAGTTCTCGAAGGGGCGGACCGGCGGCTCGAGCTGCCTCTGTTGCAACCCGCTTCGCTCGCTCGTACAACGACTCTTCCGACGATGATTCGCCCGGGGACCGCCAGGCGCTTACCCGAGCGGAACCCGTATCGTCCCGTCCCTCACGGACCCCCCAGCCGAGCTTTTCTGAGATGGAGGTGAAGAATCCATCGTCGTAACTCGTATTGATAACGTGGGCGGGCGTTTCGGCACCTTGTATCGTGACGGTGGTGTCCTCTGACAGGGTCGTCTGTGCGCGTCCCCCGTCGACGAGCAGGTTCGCGGGTCCAGCGGAGGTGATCCGAATAGTCGTCTCTGCATCGACGATAAGCGGTCTCACGCCGAGACGGTGGGTGTGAAGCGGAATAACCTGCAGCGTCGCGTTGTTTTTCGGGTAGTGTATCGGACCACCAGCCGACAGAGAGACGCCAGTGGATCCGGTCGGCGTCGAGACGGCCAATCCAGTTCCCTCGTACTGGCCGATAAATTCGTCCTCGGCGTACACCTCGAGATTGGTGATCTTTCGATCGACCGGGTTTTCCGGCGGGACGTGTTCGATCATCACGTCGTTGATACCCGTACAGTCGATATCGTTGGCCTCGACCTGAAGTTGCTGACGCTGATCAACCGTCGCCGTTCCGTTGATCACTTCCGAAAGCGCATCCGTAAGGTCTTCCGGCGAAATGCTTGCGAGAAACGCGAGACTACCGGCATTGATACCGAGAATCGGAATCTGCTTCGGGCTAAACTGCCGAACGCCTTCTAGGTAGGTACCATCCCCGCCGAGCGTGACTCCCACGTATTCGGTTCCGCGATCGTATACCGACTCGATATCGTTGCCAACATCAATCGCTTCGACGCTGATCCCGTTCTCTCGTCCCCACTCTTCAATCTGGTTTAATTCATTGTCGCTGTCTGGACTAACGAGTACAAGTAGTGCTTCCGTTGTGGCTAGTCTTCTTCCAATCATGATGGACTCAGTACTAGCTGGCCCCAGGGAATGCTACCCACTAGTGGAAACCGCTAGCACTTGGTTGGTATAGCGGGCTTATAGGTAATAAATATTTACTCCTGTGTGATATTTGCTCGTACGTAGCGGCGGTGTGTAGTGAGGAGTAGCATCATTGATTAGATTTTGTAGATAAAGAAAACCGCAGGGCAGAGATCCCGACGGCACTAACTATTGCGGTTTTCATGATCAGTATCTCATTGTAACAGGCTAGTTCGACTACCGCCACGTAAGAGCATTATGGAATAATATAATGTGAGTTATATATGGATTTTCAAGGACGTATGCCGGTTGTTATAATAGGGACGATTGGAGCAACCACTGTTACTCTCTGCTGCAGGGTCCGTTTCTCGTCAGAAAATTGTTCGTCGGTTCATCTCCGCCACCAGCCTGAAAAGACTACCCCTTTCCCTATATCCGATCATATATAAACTGGTCGAATTGAGGAAATAGTCGAAGGATCCGCAGAGACGGATTGAGGATAGGTTAGAGCGAGTGTGGATGTACCGGAATCCAGTACTGCAAATCGCATGGTACATACGTCCACGTGCCGCTTTGTGATTGCGAATTTCTTTGGCATTTGCGATGGGAACCATTCCTGCTACCAGTCGATCATACCGGAAACACCCTCGCTCTGTATAAGCGTCATAAGCCCTAAGGAAGCAATAAGTCAACTCTAAGCTAACTGACGATGTGTGCCGTCGTAGAGGACGGCACACCACGGGTACCGTATTCTTACCACTGTCTTGGGGGCAACCGTGTTCGACTTCGACACGTCCGTCCAGTTATACCGGATAGGTTTAATATCGGCCAGTTCAATCGATAGATATCATGGGACAAGGCGTGTCAGTCAACACGGCCAAACGGACGCTCGATCTCCTCGAGCACGTCGGTCGGTGCGACGGCGTGACGTTCTCCGAGGTGATGGAGGCGATGGAGATGCCGAAAAGCACGGCACACGATTACCTCCAGACGCTACTCATGCTGGGATATCTCATCGAGTCGGACGGCAAGTACTATCTAAGCACGAAGTTCCTCGAGCTCGGCGAACAGCGCCGTCGCGACATGGCGGTATATAAGGCAGCACGTCCAAATATCCGAAAACTCGCACGCGAAACGGGGGAGCACTCGACATTGATGATCGAAGAGAACGGGTATGGCGTGTTGCTCGACGCCGCCACCGGCGACGAAGCGGTCAGTCTCAACGTCCGCCCCGGTCAGCGACTTCCACTCACTACCACCGCCCCAGGGAAGGCGATCCTGGCGCACCTCCCCGACCAGCGTATCGACGACATTCTCGACGAACGCGGACTACCGGTGGCGACGTCGAATACGATTATCGATCGCGAAGACCTTCTCGACGATCTCGAAACTATCGAACAACGCGGCTACGCACTGGATCTCGAAGAACAGGTCGAGGGTGTTCGATCTATCGGCGTTCCGCTGGTGGTTCGCGGGACCGTCGTCGGCGCGATCGGACTCGGAGGCCCCGTCAGAAGGTTCTCGGACGAACGTCTTGCTGACGAGTTCCCGGAGTTACTTCTGGAGGCGGCCAACGTTATCGAGGTCAACTACATGCACTCTTGATTGGTGTGAGCGCCTTGTGGAACCGCTAGGGGCCGGCGAGATTGACGGCGTTCTGCCGAAACAGGTTGTGTTCGACCGCCGGATTGCGATCGTAATCGTCGATTCGTACGAACGCCACTATGGTGTTAATGACCGAGCGACGTGTCTCAAACGAGATCCCGTCCCGACTTCGCGACCGCAGAACGTCCCGGCGTCTCTTCCCACATTAGTCAGGCGGCCGCTGGTCGCTGTATTGGCTCAAAATCACGCGCATCGGGGCGACCGGCGGGAGTGCAGGTACTTTCATTGTGTACCCACACCGGCCTCCCAGCGACTCGCAAGGCCGGTCAGCTGGTCTACGAGCTATTCAGAATCGGCCTGGATGACGCTAACTTCGCCGAAACGCACTACTGCAGGCCGAAGACGACGAACCGTTCGCCGGAGTCTCGCTCGCGAACGCCGACCGATACTGAAGGTCCGATGTCGACGTCGTCAGGGGCCATGTTTTCGAGGCACCCCGTCAGACTGATCGGTCCGAGCGAGACGATCGCGAGCACGTACGGTTCGTCGGCTTCGAACTCAGGCTCCGGTACTCGAATGACAGTGGAGATGCGATTTCGTCGCGGTTCGGAAGCGATCGACGGTCAAGTTCGGAGTTCCCACAGTCCGGACAGAACTTCCGCGGCGGCAGAGATGATCGATTGGCACCGTTCTTCGAGAGTGACCCGTGGATTAACTGGGTGTCGACGGCGTGGATGTGTCGTCGGGCGCCGGATTCCTACGAACTCGGGCAAGCCGCCGACAAGACGCGAAAGCTCATCAACGTGCGCGTCATCGTCGACGACGAGGGAGCGATCCACGATATCCTCAACGGCGAGGACCCCTACATCCGGCCGCAACCGACGATCACGGCTTCCGGCGCCCTCGAGGAACTGTCATTCAAGCTGCGGGGGGATTGACGCGACCGACGAAGACGTCCTCTTGGAAGCCGTTCGGCGCGTGTTTGATCGGCCGAAGACCGAAGCGCCCGGGATCGAACCGCAGGACATCGTCGACCCCATCCTTCGAGCGAGAACATGATGCCCGTTTCGGAACACCTGGAGGGTCGTAGATCGTCGACGGATGCGCACGCAACGGGATCGGTGTGTGCACCCGGTGGGGGATCAGCTACCAGAGCGGGCACTCGCTGACCTACAGGTTTCTCGCGGGGATACACCTCGGGTCACGAGCGAGTCGCTAGCCGATCGGCGAACCGATCGCGCCAGGCGGTGTGGCGGGCAGACGAGGACAAGAGACCGCCGACCGAAACGGCCGACCTCCGTCACATCCGGGGCCAGGTATCGGAGAGATTGATGTTGACCGTCTTCGTCTGGCGGTACTCGTGGTAGGCCATCTTGTTCATCTCGCGGCCCATCCCGCTCTGCTTGTAGCCGCCGTGGGGGACGCCCGTCTGAAAGGCGTTGTAGCAGTTCACCCAGACGACGCCGGCCTCCAGTTCGTCGCTGACGGTGTGTACCGTCCGTAGGTCCGTCGTCCAGATCCCGGAGGCCAGCCCGTACTCGGTGTCGTTGGCCAGTTCGAGCATCTCCTCGCGGTCGCTCCACTCCAACACGGTCAGAACGGGACCGAACACCTCCTCGCAGGCCACGGTGTCGTCGTTGTCGACGTCAGTGAGGATGGTCGGCTCGAAGAACGGCGCGCCGCCGAGTCCCTCGATATCCGGGCTCTCACCGCCCATGTACAGCGTCGCACCGTCTTCGACAGCGCCGTCGACGTACGACTGCACGCGGTCGAGGTGCTCGTGGTCGATGAGGGGGCCGAGCATCGTTCCCTCCTCGAGTGGATCGCCCATCTGGAACAGGTGTCCGGCCGTCTCCGCCAGTACCTCGAGGAACTCGTCGTACACGTCCTCGTGGAGGAACAGCCGCGAACCGGCCGTACAGACCTCTCCGTTGAACCCGTAGATGCCCATCGCGACACCCTGTGCGGTCGTCTCGAGGTCCGCGTCCGGGAAGACGATGCTCGGGGACTTTCCTCCGAGTTCGAGCGAGACGGCTTTGATGTTCGACGCAGCATTCTTCATCACCGACTGTCCGGCACCCGTAGACCCGGTCAACGATACCTTTCGAATTCGGGTGTGAGAAGAGATGGCTTCCCCCACGTCGGGGCCGGTACCGGGGACCATGTTCACCGTGCCGGCCGGTAGGATGTCGTCGATGATCTTCATTGCCTCGAACGATGAGATGACGCCGCGCGGGGACGGTTTGTACACGACGGTGTTCCCTGCCGCGAGCGCGGGAGCCAGTTTCACGCCGAGGTTCCCCAACGGGCCGTTCCATGGCGTGATGAGCCCGACGACGCCGTATGGCTCCTCTTTGGTGTAGATGTGGTGGCATTTCTCCATCTCGCCGGCCGACGGCACCGCGCCCTTGTCGGCCGACCGCGCCACCGACGCGAAGTACCGCAACTGATCGGCCGTCTGCTGGACGAGCGCGGGCGTCGTCAGAATCGGAAAGCCCGTCTCGAGCGTGTCGATCGTCGACAGCAACTCGCCGCGCTCTTCGATCGCGTCCGCGAGTTCCTCGAGGTACTCCGCCCGCTCCGAACACGAGAGGTCGCCCCACTCGCTCTCGTAGGCCTCCTCGGCCGCGTCGACGGCCCTGTCGACGTCCGTCGCTGTCCCTCGGTGGTACTCCGCGAGCGTCTCGCCGGTGATCGCGTCCAGCGACCCGACGACGTCACCGTCTTCCGTTTCGACCCACTCGCCGCCGATGTACAGCTGATAGCGATCCTGGATCGGCTCCGCCGCTTCGCGGTGTCGCTCAAGCACGTCGTCGTTCACGTCGTCGGTCCTCCCCCTGTAGTTCCGGGTTTGCATGGATGACATAACTGAACCCACCCGGCTAGTGTTCCACGGTAGCAATAAAACTATGCTATACGATATCTCACAAGAGGCGCGATCCACCGACGATCGAACATTTCACCACTGCAATAGCCGTTCTCAGCTTTAAACGCGTCTCACGCGGTCTTCTTCGGAGATCGGCCACTCCTCCACCGTCTCTCGGACGATCTTTCCGGTCGTGCTTCGCGGGAACGCCGACGGTTCGACGATCTGAATGTAGTGGGGGAGCTTGTAGTTCGCCAGTTCCGCTTCGACCATTTCGAGGAGTTCCTCCGGGGAGACCTCCTCCGGCTCGGACGTCCCCACGACCGCTCTCGGGACTTCACCCCACTTGCCGTCGGGCGTTCGAACGACCGTGACGTCCTCGACCAGTTCGTGTCGGAACAACACCTCCTCGATTTCGGCGGGGTAGATGTTCTCTCCGCCGCTTTTGATCAGGTACTTCCGGCGGTTCACGTAGCTATACGTGCTGTCCTCGTTCCAGACCATGATGTCGCCGGTGTGGAACCACCCGTCTTCGAACTCGGTTCGGTTCGCGTCCGAATTGTCGAGGTAGCCGCTGCAGAGCGTGGGACCTCTCACCGCGACTTCGCCCGACTCACCCGGATCGACGTGATTTCCGTCGTCGTCGACGACCGTCACCTGGATGAACGGGGACTCCGCTTTGTCCAGCTGAGATCCCTCGGGCGGGACGCCCGGCGCCACCTTGTTCCCCGACGTGGCGTGACCGACTTCCGTCGAGCCGTACGTGTTCTGGGCCGGCGCGTCGAGGATCTCGGTAATCCGCGCGATCTTTTCAGCGTTCATCAGGTCGAGCAACGCCCCGACCGATCGGATCTCCTGGAAGTCCGCACGCTCCGCTGCCGCCTCCTCGAGACGATCGAGTATCCGATCCAGCGTTCCCGGGAACAGGATCAGCCAGCTGAGCGGCGAGTTCGCCGTCCGAAGTACATCCACGATCCGATCCGTGTCGAACCCGTCGATCGGATAGTACGTTCCGCCGAGCACGGCGGTCGTGATTATCCAATCGATCCCGCCCATGTGGAACATCGGCGCCCAGCTCGGGTAAGAATCGCCCTTCTTGAGGCCGTAGTCGACGATGACCTGGTGGGCGCGGGCGAACTCGGCGCGGTGGCTGATCACGGCCCCCTTCGGAAGGCCCGTCGTCCCGGACGTGTACATCACGACGAACCCCTGCTCCGGATCGATGCTTCGAGCCGGAAGCGGCGGCGACGAATCCGAGTGCTCGCGGAGGGTGTCGTAAGCGACCGTCGACGACGGCGCGTCGGCCACGTCGTCGAGGGCGACGTACTCCGGATCGGCCTCGCCGTCCGCTTCGATCCACTCGACCTTCTCGAAGTGACGCCCCGAGACGAACAGAACGTCCGGATCTACGGTATCGATGCAGTGGACGAGTTCCGTTCGCTCGAGTCGCCAGTTCTGCGCGCCGATCAGGCATCCCAGCGTCGCGCTCGCGTACATCACCTCGACGAACTCGGTGCGGTTCTCCGAGAGGATCGCGAACGTCGACTCCTCCGGTTCGTAGCCCCGTTCGAGGAGCGCGTTCGAGAGGCGATTGACACGGGACTCGAGTTCCGCGTACGACAGTTCGCGATCCCGCCCGCGAACCGCGATCGCGTCGGGGTCGGTTCGGGCCCGCTTTCGAAGCAGGTCGCCGATCGCGAATCGGCGGGTCGAATCGATAAAGTCAGCCTGGTCGCTCACGCCGAGGTCGAAGTTGAACTCCATCCTGCTATCGTCCAACGGATCGGTTTTCCTTATAGGTACGTGTTCGAAGCGAATCGACACTCCCTACCGGTCGACCTCGCCCTAAGCGGTCCCTACTAGAGAGAGTCGAGGACGGCACTTCCCACCAGATAGACGAAGCCGCGCTCGTCGGCGTAGGCGCGGGCGTCCCCGGGGTCGAGCGCTTCGCGGTCCCGTCGTCGAGCATCTCGCAGACGACGACCGCCGGCGGGAGGCCTGCCGCCTCGGCGAGGGCGACGCCGAGTTCGGCGTGACCCTCTCGGCGGGAGAGCAGACCGGGAGCGGCCTTCAGGAGGTGGACGTGACCGGGAACGCGAAACCGCGCCGTGAAGTCGGTCTCGTCGGGCTCCGCGGCCGCCTCGCCCAGCGAGCGAATCGTCAGCGAGCGGTCGTTGTCCGTGATTCCCGTATACGTCTCTCGGTGATTCACCGTGAGCGAAAACGACGAACGCTCGTCGTAGCCGAGATTGTGATCGCCCGTCGCGGGGTGGTCGACCGCGTCCGCGTAGAACGGCAGGTCGAACGCCTCGGCGACCTCGTGGCCGAGCGCGACGCAGATTAGGCCGCAGGCGTCGTTTCGGAGCCGGGCGACGGCGTCGGGCGTGACGGCTCAAGCGGGGTAGACGAGGTCACCCTCGCCCTCCCGATCGGCCGCGTCGCGGATCAACACGGGTTCGCCGCGGCGGAAGGAATCGAGCGCGAGATCGACCGTCCCGCTGGCCACCGATCGGCCGGGAAGGTTAGTTCTCTTCGACATGGATCGTGACGTGGTCGCCGTCGGTCAGGTCGAGTTCGTCCCGCAGTTTCACCGGCGCGATGATCTCCAGCTGATCGACGGTGTGATGCGTTCGTTCCGGAACGGTCGCGTGCACGGGCTCATACGTCTCGCCGTCGACGGTTTCGCAGTTTCACCGGCGCGATAATCTCCAGCCGATCATCGCGGGGTGACATTCAGTGGGTCCGTACGTCCGGTCGTCGTCCTCCCAGCCGTCGATCGACACCGATTCGAGCACGGACAGCGCGCTCCGACGACGGATGCTGTTGTCGTCGAGTTCGACGTTCAGGGTACCGGGAAACGGCGCGTACTCGAGCCGGTCCCGAAACTGGCGCTTGTAGTCGGGCAACGAAATGTAGTGTTGGCCCTCGCTCATTCCGCTCGTCAACACGCCTCGCAGTTCGACGTCAGTATAGCCGTCGAAGATTCGTCGGTAGTCCTCGAACTCGGATCGAAGCAGTCGCTCGCCGTTCTCGGTGATCGCGACCCACTTCCCGTCGTTGACCTCCTCGCGCTCGAGGAGACCCGCGCTCTCGAGCCGTTGTAATCGCCGCGAAACGGTCTGGTTCGAGACGTCTAGGTCGTCAGACAGCATGGAACACGAGGCAGTGTCTAGTTAGGCCAGTTTGAGAAACGAGCAGGTCGTAGAGTTACTTTGGCATGCAGCTCGCAGACCTGCTCAGCGAGTGCTACGCGACGGAATTTGATGAATCTTGGGAGCGTGAGCGGACGGCGACGCCCGTCAGGGTGTTCGCCGTCCGCCTCCACACAACCGGTTGTTCGCTCCGGGAGACACAAGCAATTCTTCGCTTGGTCGGCGTAGAACGCTCTCATCAGGCAATCTGGCACTGGGTACATCGACTGGCTGACAGCGTACCAGACCCGCCGACGGCTTCGCCGTCGCGGGTCGCAGTTGATGAGACCGCTGTCAGGATTAACGGAGACTGGTCTTGGGTATACGCTGCAATTGACCTAGACTCACGCCTCATCCTTGATGCCGCTGTCTTCGGACGGCGAGGCACCGATCCAGCTGCTGCGTTCCTGCATCGATTGACCGAAAAACACGATCTCGACGACACGGTGTTTCTTGTTGATGGCTACGGATATCTGACTGCCCTCTCCCGGTTAGGATTGAGCGGTCAGCTTGACTACGTCGAGAGAAACCTGATTGAAAAGTGGTTTCATACCCTCAAAATGCGGGTTGACCGCTTCCATAACTCGTGGGTGGGCAGTCGGGCGAGCGTCAGAGAGTGGCTTGAACAGTTCATACATTATTATAACACACAACGACCACATCAATCACTTAACGGACAGACACCAGCGGAGGTGCTAAACTAGACAGTGCCGAACACGAGATTTTGACGTCGCCGTCGTTTGCGCCCTCGAGGGCGAGCAGTCTGAGAACGGTGAGCTCGCTGTGCTGGGCGATCCCCATGCTTACCATTATCACAATCACCGTTACACGCGACCCTACGAAAGCGTACCGAACGTGAGATGAACAACAGATTCCACACGCGGTCGGCCCGGTTCGATCGGGCCGATGCTCGGTAGTCGAGACGTTCGACATCCGATCTCTCGGCGGGCGCGTCGAAATCGGGTCGACCGGACCGTCCCGTTTTATGCGATTTCGGACCGCCTACTCCGCGGCGAGATCCGCGGCGACGTCCTCGATCATCTCCTCCGCCCTTGTCAACTTCAGAGGTTCGACGAGCATCTGGATGGCGCCGTGGATGCAGTCGTCGTACTTGATGTGATTGACGTCGACGCCGGCCTCTTCGAGTTTTTCAGCGTACGCCGCACCCTCGTCTCGCAGCGGGTCGAATCCGCAGGTCACAACGGTCGCCGGCGGCAAGTCGCTGAGGTCGTTCGCCTGGAGCGGGGCGGCGTAGGGGTTTCGCCCGTCGATCTCGTCGCGCAGGTACTGCTCCCAGAACCACTGCATATCCGCCTTCGACAGGAGGTATCCCTCGGCGTTTTCCTCGTAAGAGGGAGTGTCGAACGCGTAGTCCGTGACGGGATAGATGAGCACCTGCCGTTCGAACGACGGCCCGTCCCGATCGCGAGCCAGCTGAGCGACCGACGCCGCGAGCTGTCCGCCCGCGCTATCGCCGCCGATCGCGACCCTGTCGGCGTCGATCTGCATCGCCTCGGCGTTCTCCATCACCCACTCGGCGGCCGCGTAGGAGTCTTTGACCGGGGCGGGGAACGGATGTTCCGGCGCGAGTCGGTAATCGACCGAGACGACTATGCGTTCAGCCGCGTTCGTGAGCGCGCGACACGTCGGATCGAACATGTCGGTGTCACCGACCACCCACCCCCCGCCGTGGAGGTAGATCAGCGCCGGATGCGGACCCTCAACCTCGGGAACGTACACACGGATGGGAAGGTCGCCGCTGGGACCCGGAATGAGCAGGTCCATCACGTCGCCGACCGGTTCGGGGTCGTCCGGTAGCGGGAACATCTCGCCGGCGATCGTCCGCGCACCCTCCGCCGAGAGTGCCCTGAACGGCGGCGACGGCATGGTGCTCATCATCTCGAGCATCCCTTCGATCTCTGGGTGCGGTGCATCCCCGGACGAAGCGTCGGATTCTTCTGTCGCCATCACTCGTCGTTTGACTCTCACTTCTCTTAAGCTTATGGGACTAATTGTCATGACAAAAAGTAGCAAGAGATCGGAGCACGATACTCGGTTTGCAGACCACCCGGCCTCGAGTCCCCAGTCGAGCGGTACCCACGACCGTGCTCGGCGAAGAATCGGTAATCAGACCGGGGTGAGTTCCTCTTGATACTGTCCGTACTGTTCTTCGAAGACCCGCATGATCTCGCCCATCGTCGCGTAGGCCTTTACCGCGTCGACGATGTACGGCATGACGTTCTCGTCGTTCTCGATCGCCTTCGACAGCGACTCGAGAGTCACGTCGACGGCCTCATCGTCGCGCTCGGCCTTGACGCGCTCGAGTCGCTCGAGTTGTCGATCGCGCGTCGTCTCGTCGATCGTCAGGATCTCCGGCGACGTATCCTCGGTAATCGTGTACTCGTTGACGCCGACGACGACTTCCTCGCCGCGCTCGACGCGCTGTTGGTACTCGTAGCTCGCCTCGCCGATCTCCCGGTGGAAGTAGCCCTGGTCGATCCCCTCGAGGACGCCGTCGCGCACGGAGCTGTTGCCGAGCTCCCGGATCTCCTCGATGTACTCCATGATCTCGGCTTCCATCTCGTTCGTGAGCTTCTCGATCGTGAAACTCCCACCCATCGGATCGACGATGTCGGCGACGCCCGACTCCTCGGCGATGATCTGCTGGGTGCGGAGGGCGACGCGAACCGCTTTCTCGCTCGGGAGGGCGAGGGCTTCGTCGAAGCTGTTGGTGTGTAGCGATTGGGTGCCGCCGAGGACTCCCGCCAGCGCCTGGAGCGTGACGCGAACGATGTTGTTCAGCGGCTGCTGGGCGGTCAGCGATTGGCCCGCCGTCTGCGTGTGGAACTTCAGGCGCTTGGATTCGGGTTTTTCCGCGCCGTACCACTCTTCCATCACCTTCGCGTATAGGCGGCGGGAGGCCCGGAACTTCGCGATCTCCTCGAACACCGAATTGTGCGAGTTGAAAAAGAACGACAGCAGCGGTGCGAATTCGTCGACGTCGAGCCCGCGATCGAGGCAGTCCTCGACGTAGGCGAAGCCGTCGGCGAGCGTGAACGCCGCCTCCTGCGCCGCCGTCGAGCCGGCCTCCCGGATGTGGTAGCCCGAGATCGAGACCGGGTGGAACTTCGGCGTCTCCTTGACGGCGAACTCAATCGTGTCGGTGACGACGTCGAGCGCGGGTTCCGGCGGGATCACCCACTCCTTCTGGGCGATGAACTCCTTGAACATGTCGTTTTGCAGCGTCCCGCGGATCTCCTCGCGGGGGACACCCTGCTGGTCGGCTAACGCGATGTACATTGCGTAGATGACAGCCGCGGAGGGATTGATCGTAAAGGACGTCGACACGGTTCCGATGTCGATGCCGTCGAAGAGGATCTCCATGTCGCGAAGGGTGTCGACCGCGACGCCCTCCTTGCCGACTTCGCCCTCGCTCATCGGGTGATCGGAGTCCAGTCCCATCAACGAGGGCATGTCGAACGCCGTCGAGAGCCCGGTTTGGCCCTGCTCAATGAGGTAGTGGAACCGCTCGTTGGTCTCCTCGGCGGTGCCGAAGCCGGCGAACTGGCGCATCGTCCACGTCCGGCCGCGATACATCGTCGGGTACGGCCCACGGGTGTACGGCGGCTCGCCCGGGAAGCCCAGATCCTCCTCGAAATCGAGATCGGCGACATCCTCGGGGGTGTAGAGCCGATCGACCTCGTGGTTCGAGACCGTCGCGAACCGATCCTTCCGCTCGCCGCGTTCCAGGAACGGTTCCAGCGTGTTCGCCTCCCAGCTCTCCCGTCGCTCGCGGAGCCGATCTAGCTCGTCTTGGTCGAACATAGATAGGTGATCTGCTCCGAGACTCTAAAGTCTTGTCATGGGGAATCGAGCGTTCGGTCCACCTTCGATTATCCCGTATTCCACCGTCGTCGATGGGCTTCGACTTTGAGGAGGGTCGTGGGCCGGATAGAGAAGCGTTTTCTCCGATATTACCGAACTGCTTTACGCGATCTAATTCCTTAAATCATCATTATTTATGGCAACGATCACGGCTGACGGCCGTGCACTCTATCCGGCATAGCGAACAAACTGTCATTCGTAGGTAGAGCTCGCCCAGCCACATACATCACTATTTAACCGTTAGAATCGACATTATTGGGTCCGAGATAAGCGAACTGATGATCCGTCGCTACCGAGAAAAATTAGCGGTATGATAGCAGACTATTATTGTGTAGCAGTCACAAATGGCAGGAGATTCCGAGATCGAGCGCTGAATACCTAATGGTAGTACCAGCGTCGATAATCCGATAACGTTAGTACCACTGTTATTGGTGAGTTAAGATATACCGTGGTAAACAGTGCTCAATTCTCCGTAACAATTGTACTAATGTTACTGGTTGGGATCCGGCAGTGTGCTCGTTCTCATCCGAATTTACCGGACAAATGAGAGAAAGATAATCAGAAGATCTCCCGTCTTCAGCCGTTGTATCGGAGAGTATTGGCTAATAAATGCCTGTCAGAGATAGCGAACCACATGTCAATCGATTAAATGATAAATGTTACCATTGTTTGTGGCGACGTACCGCTCAACGCGTCAGAGGTCGGCCCGATTGTCGGCCGTTTCCGGTTACTCAAGGAAACCCCAACCGGCTTCGCGACCACCGCCTTCGAACCAGTACGGCATTACCGGCGGTCGAGTAGGTATTCAGGAGCGAATACCTGGATTCCCGCCGTTATCGCGGTCGTAACGCATTTTCGGCGCGTTCGACTCCGATTGTCCGCTCCGTTACCGGAACTCACCGTCGCGCAGTTCGATTCGGTCTCTCCGTGATTTTTTATTCTTCGCCAAATCCAAAAATAATGTGGGGAGGGAGTCAGACGTATCCGACACATTTATTCCATCGCCTAGAGACCATCATGTATGCTCCACGCAGCAGGCCCATTGCTATCAATTGACGTTAGAGAACGGGAGTATCGGACTGAACCGATCAACGACGTCCTCGAGACCTTTGTCGGCGGTCGCGGCGTCGCCGTGAAGCTCGCCCACAAACGAACGCCGTTCGACGTCGACCCGCTCGGTCCCGAAAACCGCCTCTTCCTCACCTCGGGTCCGATGCAGTACTCGCAGATGAGTTTCACCGGTCGGATGAACATCACGAGCGTCTCACCGTTGACGGATGGACTCGTCTCGACCAACGCGGGTGGCTTCCTCTCACGTAATTTCGTGGGTGCCGGCTACAGCGCCGTCGAGATCACCGGCCAGAGCGACGAACTCGTCGCCGTCCACGTCACCGACGACGGGGTCAAGTTCGAGGAAGTTCCGGAGCTGGAGAGGGCTCGAGTGTCGGAGGTCACCGAGGAGATGAACGACCGTCACGGCCTCGAGAGCGAACACCTCGCGACGATCGGTCCGGCCGGAGAACACCGCGTTCGGTTCGCCGCCGTGATGACTAGCGATTCGCGCGCGTTCGGTCGCGGCGGAATGGGCGCCGTCCTCGGCGCGAAGAACGTCAAGTGCGTTTCGATCCGCGGGGAGTCGACGCCCAGCGTCGACATTCCGGAGGACGTCCAGTCCGAGATCCACCGGGCCGCCGCGACGTCCGACAGCATGATGAAACGGCAGGGAACGGCGTTTGCGACCGGCATGATCAACGACAACTTCTCGCTCCCGACGCGCTACTTCTCGGAGCAGTCGTTCGAGGAGGCGGATCGAATCAGCGGCAGCGCCGTCGAGGAGAAGAAGTACAAGAAGGGGACCTGCTCGGCCTGCGCGTTCGCGTGTAAGCTGCCCACGCACGACGAGGAGACCGGGTTCGAGACGGAGGGTCCCGAGTTCGAGACGGTGTACGCGCTGGGGTCGAACGCGGGCGTCGGCGACCTCCTCAACGTGATGAAATCGAACGACCTCTGTGACGACCTCGGCATGGACACGATCTCCTGTGGCGTCGCGATTTCGGCGTACCTCGAGGCGGAAGACGAGTTCGGCAACGCCGAGCTCGTTCACGACCTCATCGAGAAGATCGCCCACCGCGAGGGAATCGGCGATACGCTCGCCGACGGCGTCGATCGGTTCCACGACGACCTCGGTGTGGAGAACTGGACGGTCAAGGGTCTCGAGTTCCCCGGTCACGACGGTCGAGTCGTTCACGGACAAGGGCTCTCCTACGCCGTCGCAAACCGGGGTGCAGACCACATGTACTCGACGATCCTCGAACAGGAATACGCCGGCGAGATCGACCAGCACGGGCTCGACGGCAAACCGTCGATACTCGTGCGGCGGGAAAACTGGCGGGCGTTCCAGGACAGCGGGATCATCTGTTCGCACTCGGCTTCGTCGGGCGAGATGATGCAATCCCACACCGAACAGCTGTTCGACGCCGACATCGACGACCTGCTTGCGGTGGGTGAACGGGTCGTCGAACACGAGCGGCACTTCAACAATCAGCGGGGCATGGATCGCGACGACGACACGCTTCCGTACGAGATCCCGGACTTCGAAGACGGGCTCGAGGAGTACTACTCGCTGCGAGGATGGACCCGAGACGGGACCGTCCCGGACGAGCGGATCAGCGGTTGATCACCCCCCGTGAACCGGCGGAGTGATCAGCAGTTCGTCCCCGTCGTCGACCGGCGTGGAGAGGCCTTCTCGTCGGGTGATGTTCGTTCTGTTCGCGAGGACGCCGATGGAGTCCCGAAGCGACCCGTCGGCGTCGTACAGCGACTCCTCGAGGTCCGGGTGCTCGTCGATCAACGCATCCAGTACGTCCTCGACGGTCGCACCGTCGTCGACCGCACAGCGCACCCGTTTTCTGCCGACGATTTCTTGCGGTGGGCCGTACAGCTTGCAGACGATTTCCATACCGGGGTATCGTTACGGAGACGAATTAAATTCGAGGGTCGGCTCACGGGACGTTCCCGAAGGGAGAACCAGCCACCGTCGGACGGGCGGCGTCGCTTCGGGGGGATTTCCCGTCGACTCGCAGCCTGTTTTCGTAGCCACGGCAGTCACTTATCTCACATGTGTAAAAACGCTTTTATTCTGATTGATCATACGAATTAACGCCATGTTCGTCGTACACGGAACGGTTCCGATCGACCCGGACAGCCGCGAGGAAGCGCGCAAGTTCTTCGCCGAACTCGCCGAGAAATCGAGAGCGGAAGACGGAATCGTCGATTATCGAGTCGCGATGGACGTCGACGATCCCAGCGTGTTCCGGTTCACCGAGCAGTACGAGGACGAGGACGCGTTCGAGACCCACATGCAGACCGAACACGTCCAAGCGTTCGAGGAGCGACTGGCGGACTGGGTCGCCGGCGAGATCGACGCGACCCAGTTCGACGTCGAGAGTTCGTCCGAACTCGAGTTCTGAGTCTCGAAGCCGAAGCGTCCCCTTTTCCGTTCATCTCCCGACGGGTGAGCGTCTGCGACCGCCACGCCGCACGGTCGTCGACCGACTCGGTCGCTTCGAAGGGGCTCGAATCTCACACCGTATCCCGCGATTGAGGCGCCACATTTTTGTCGCGCTGTGTCGAGTGGTAGCCTGGACCCGAGACGAAGAACATCAAGGTAGCTCAGCTGGGCTGTGTGCTCCCGCTTCGGGACCCCATCCGGTTCGCCGAGCAGACGGCCGCGCTCGACGTCTTCAGCGACGGTCGCGCCGAGATCGGGATCTCCCTGGGGTACCAGCCCCGGGAGATCAAAATCCTCGGTCCCAACTACTCGACCGTGATGGACAACGAGAAAAACCGGATGATGCACGAGGAGAACCTCGAGATCCTCCTGAAAGCCTGGACTGAGGACGTGATGTCCTACGACGGGAAGTGGAGCACGCTGCCGCCGTCCTACACGAAGTGGCACCACCGGATGACGAAGGACTACTTCGACGACGAGGTCTCCGAGTACGACTCCGAGGAGATCCTCCACTGGCAGGAAGGCGATATGTACGACGGGAGTCCGCACCCCGCCGTCGCCGGCGGGACGAAGCTGAAGAAGTTCTCCGTGTTCCCCCAGCCGCTGCAGGATCCGTACCCCCAGATTTGGCAGCCGATCTTCTCCCCGCAGTCGGCCTCGTGGGTCACACAGCAGGGGTTCAACACGGCGGCGATCGGCGTTCCGCCGGACATGGCCCCCGAATTCATGGACGTCTACTACGACGCGGCCGAGGAGGCCGGCTGGCCCCACCGCCTGGATGAGCACGACGGCGAACCGCTCAAGTACGGCTGGGACGAGGAGAAGGATCGCGGCTTCGCGTACATCTCGTACTTCTTCAACACGGATGTCCACGACGACGAGACGTTCGAGCGGTGGAAACGCGGGATGGAGCACACCAACTCCCACTACTCCAACTTCGCGCTGGCGGGGATGCTCGCCGACCTGCTCGGCGGCGAGCCCGGAGATTACATCAACAACGTGGTGACGATCGACGAGATCCACGAAGCCGAGATGGCCTTCGCCGGCGATACGGAGGAGCTCACCGATCAAATCCTGAGCATCGGCGAACAGTGCGGGTACGAGGACTTCCACCTCGGCCTCGCGTTCGAGGCGGGCGGACTCACCGCTGAAGAGGAGAACGAACAGCTGGAACACTTCATGGAGCACATCGCGCCGACGCTCGAAGAAAAGTACCCGGGTGCGTAACCGTCCACCAACGGCGAAAGCGCCGGTCGGAATCGCCACACATCGGTCGTGACTCGGCCTCAGCCTCGTCCGGACCGGTGGTGTGGCGGACTCGGTTCGTTTTCGTCCGCCGCCTTCACGTCGTCGCGCAGTACACGCCTCGGATCGGACCGTCGACTCATCCTCGCCTCGAGGGCGCCCGGTCCCGACGAGCGCGAGCGGAAGCGATACGCAGTCGAGACGTCCCGTCGATAGAATCATACCGCTTCCGCGAAAACGTCGTAGCATGAGCATCGAAGAGGATCAGCAGACGATCCGGTGTATGGTCGCGAAAGTAGGGCTCGACGGGCACGACCGCGGGGCCCACGTCATCGCTCGAGCGTTCCGGGACGTGGGCTTCGAGGTCATCTACTCCGGGTTACACAGGGCGCCCGAGGAGATCGTTCAAGCAGCGGTCCAGGAGGACGTCGACGTCCTCGGCATCTCCATCCTCTCGGGAGCGCACGACGCCCTCGTCCCCAAGATCATGGACGGCCTCGAAGAGTACGACGCGAAAGCCGACACGCTCGTGTTAGTCGGGGGCGTGATCCCCGAGGAGGACCGCGAGGGGCTGAAAGAGGAGGGCGTCGCGGCCATCTTCGGCCCCGGGACGTCGATCGAGGAGACGATCGAGTTCGTCCGCGAGAACGCGTCCAACCGGTGAGCGACGGTCGCGTTCGACCTGGGTCGCCGGCGTCTCGACTCGAGGGTATTGCTCCGGGCGTTTCAGTTCAGAGTCGACCAGAACGGGAACCGGCGGTCGTCTGGGAGCCGACGGAGTCAGCGTAGCAGTTCTCTGGCGATCGTGTTACGAAGGACCTCGCTCGTACCCTCGTAGATTTCGTTGAGTTTGGCGTCCCGGTAGAACCGCTCGGCAGGGAAGTCCTTGGTGTAGCCGTAGCCGCCGTGGATCTGGATTCCCTCGTTGGCGACCTCGCGGGAGACCTCGCTGGCGTAGAGTTTCGCCTGGGCGGCCTCCTTGATGAAAGTCTCCCCGCGCATCTTCTTGTCGGCGGCGTCGTGCATGAGCAACCGCGCCGCCCTGATTTTGGTGTCCATGTCGGCCAGTTTATGCTGGATTGCCTGGAACTCCGAGATAGATCGGCCGAACTGTTCCCGTTCGTCCACGTACGCGAGGGCCTCGTCGAGGGCGGCCTGGGCGATGCCGATCGAGCGGGCGGCGATGGTGATCCGGCCGCCGTTTAAGGTTTTCAGCGCCTGGACGAAGCCGTCGCCCTCCTCGCCGAGCAAGCGGTCGGCGGGAATCCGGAGGTCGTCGAAGCGCAGTTCGGCGGTCGGACACCCCTTGTCGCCGAGTTTCTCCTCGGTTCCTTCGACGACGAAGCCGTCGTCCTCCTCCGGACGGACGACGAACGACGAGATACCCGTATTCCCGGCGTCGGGGTCGGTCTTTGCAAAGAGGGTGACGGTGTCGGCGACCGAGCCGTTGGAGATCCACAGCTTCCCACCGTTGATCACGTACTCGTCGCCGTCCTTCTCGGCGACGGTCTCCATCGACGGCACGTCGCTGCCCGCGCCCGCCTCCGAGAGCGCGAACGCTCCGATATCGGTGCCCTCCGCCAGCGGCGTCAGGTACGTCTCCTTCTGCGATTCGTCGCCGAACTCGTAGAGCATGTTCCCCGCCAGCGAGATGTGGGCGGCCACGATCGTTCCCAAACCCCCGGACCCCCGTGAAATCTCCTCAAGGGCCGCGGGGTACGAGTGGTAATCGAGGCCGGCGCCGCCGTACTCCTCGGGGAAGGGAATCCCCATCAACCCGAGGTCGGCGAGCTCGGCGACGAGGTCGCGGGGGAACTCGTCGTCGTGGTCGATCTCATCGGCGACCGGAGCGATCTCCTCGTCGACGAACTCGGCGACCATCTCGACGATCTGGCGCTGCTCGTCGGTAAGCCGAAAGTCCATGACGCGCCATTTGTTCGTCTCCGTTATAGCTGTTCCTCTCGTATCGTCCGACAGCACTCCGGAACCCACGGAACACTAACCCGGCGAGTGAGCGTCTCGACGTTCGAATCAGGCGTCTGAGATTCGGACGGCGAGGAGAATCATCACGCCCGCGGCGACCGCCAGCGAGAGGAACACCTCGTCGAAAAAGCCGCGATCTGCGGCCGCGCCGAACACGACCGGACTTGCCGCACCGAGCCCGAAGCTGACCGTCCGGAGCACTCCGAACCCCGTTCCTTCCATGTCTTCGGGGAGCGCGTCGACGAGGTACGACTCCGTGGCCGTTCCGAACGCGAGAAGCGAACTCAGCGGAACGGTGATCGCGGCGAGCGACCACGTCCCCTCGACAAAGGGGAGGGCCGCGAGCGCGACGACGGAGACGGCCACGAGGAGGAATGTGTGTCGAAGCCCCCGCCGATCGTAGATCGTCCCCGAGATGGGGTGGACGAGCGCCGAGAGCGCGAAGTAGAGGCCGAAGATGGTGCCTGCGACGGTCGTCGATAGTCCCTTCACCTCGACCAGGTACGTCGGATAGAAGCCGGTGAACGCCTGCCAGACCGAGATTCCGAGGACGAAGATCGTCGTCGCAAGGACGATCGACGGTTGAGAGAGTTGAGAGATGACGTACCGTCCGGTCTCGAGCGAAAGCGTCTCGACGGCGCTGGCGTCCGTCTCGGGGCGCTCCGGAACGGTGATCCAGAGCGCACCCGCGACGAGCACGAACAGCGGGATCGTGAAGCCGAATCCGAACTGCCAGCCGATCGCGACTGCGACGAACCCGGCCGCCGGCGGGAGCAACGCCTGCCCGATCTCCGAGGCGGAGTTAGTCACGCCGATCGCCGTCCCGAAGTGCTCCGAATACAGGTTGTTGAGCGCGGTGAACCGAGCGATGGCGTAGAGGCCGACGCCGAACCCGAATACGGCCGTGGCGAAAAACAGGAACGGGGTCGAGGTGGCGGTCACGATCAGCAGGATCGCACCTGCGGAGATCCCCATACTCAGCACCAGCGTCTTGGCTTCGCCGATTCGGTCGGCGAGGATCCCGCTCGGTAACTGACCGACTGCGTATGCGAAAAACAACACGGTCAGGAGGACGCCGGCCGTGGAGAGGCCGAAGTCGTAGGCGTTTCGCAGGTGCGGAAGCAACACCGGATAGATCATTCGCCCGCCGATCGTGAGTCCCCATCCCGCCGCGACGACTACGAGCGTCTTTCCTCGGCCGTCACCCCAGAGGGTTCGTGTGCCGTCTTTTAGTGCTGGAAGCGGGTACACGTCGCGAACTAGTCACCGGTTTCTGGAACTATCGCCGGCCTCTTCAATATCCTCAAACGGAACGATTTTGCCGAGATCCGCGCGTCCGTCCCTGCGGAATGCGGTTCGCGTCGGTCACAGTCGCGGAAGCGCTGGTGCGGGTCGTGATAACGGAAGAAACGCATTTACCGCCGGTCGATGATGGGACGGTATGGCACAACAAGACCTGGCTCGAGAAGTCAGAGACTACCAGCAGATCTGCGGGCTACGGTCGGCGTACAGCCACGCGATCGATCGAGCGATCGACACCGGGGACTGGGACGAGTTCGTTTCGTTATACGCGAACGATGCCGTCGTCGACTACCCGCAGGAGACGCTTCGAGGACGCGACGAGATCGAAGCGTTCGGACGCGGATTGGAGGAGATGTACGAGTTCAGCGTCCACACCGCACAGATGCCGCGGATCGATATCGACCGCGACGAGGCGGCGGGGCGGTGGTACATGCTCGTCTTCTACATCGCGACCGACGGAAGCGAGGGGTACGTGCTCGGGTGGTACGACGACGAGTACCGCCGGATCGACGGCGAGTGGAAGTTCGACCGGATCGCGGCGAACGTCACCAGGGATACGGACGGGTTTCACGTCTGAGTCGTCCGACCGGCCGACCACGGGTCGACGACCGGGGCGACGCGTTCGATTCGCGGCGGTGCCGGCCACCGAACTCCCGCTCGCTCTCGAGCGGATCGACCGCTCGTCGTCTCAGTCGTTGATTCTCGATCCCTAGATTTATAGCCTGAAGGATCCCTGATAACAGTGACCACAGCAGAGGGTCGCACACGTGGTCTTACAACCGACGTAGTGGAGTGAGTATCCAAAATGAAAACCGAAGTGGCGTACGTCGAGGACAGTGGAATCGATGATCGGTACGAAGCACACGACAGCATCAAAGTCGGCGAGGTCGACCTCGCAGAGCCGGGCGTGAACGAGGTTCACGTTGACGTCAAAGCGTGTGGGATCTGCCACAGTGACTGGCACGTCGTGTCGGGTGATAACGAAGTCGAACACTACCCCTGCGCCCTGGGTCACGAGGGTGCGGGCGTCGTCAAGGCGACGGGAGAGGCCGTCGAACACGTCGAACCCGGCGATCACGTGGCCCTCACGTGGATGCCGGCGTGCGGAAAGTGTGAGTTCTGTGCGAACGGTCGCCAGGAGCTGTGCGTCCGGGGTGCGGGGATGCTCCAGGGACCCCAGATGCACGGCGACTACAACATGCACTTGGAGGACGGAACCGAAGTGAGTCAGTACGCGTACCTCGGCTGTTACGCCGATGAGGTCGTGGTGCACAAAGACTCGGTGGTTTCGGTTCGGGAGGACGTCGACCTCTCGATCGTGGCCCTCACCGGTTGCGGCGCGGCGACCGGGTTCGGATCGGCGACGAACAGGGCGAACATTGAGCCGGGAGATACAGTCGTGCAGTTCGGGCTCGGCGGACTCGGTGCCAGTGCGGTGATGGCGGCGGACTATCAGGGCGCCGATCGAATTGTCGTCGTCGACCCGCTCGAGAGCAAACGAAAAATGGCTCACGAGTTCGGCGCGACCCACACGGTCGATCCCGAAGAGGAGACGCCGGAGGAGTTCGTCGCATCGCTCACGGACGGCCGAATGGCCGACTGTGCGATCTTCACCGGCAGTATCGCTCTTCCCGAGGAAGTTGGCGAAGCGTACGCGACGATCAGAAACGGCGGAGAACTCGTCACCGTCTCGTCCAGTCCGCTCGACGCCGACCGGATCGACCTCCCGGTTCGCACCGGCGGCCTCTTCAACTTCACGATGGGAGAGCGAACGGTGAAAGGCTCGCTGTACGGCGGCTGGGCGCCGAACTACGCCATTCCCAGGATGCTCGAGATGTACAAGGAGGGCGACCTCGCGCTCGATAAGCTCGTGAGCCAGACGTACAGCCTGGACGAGATCAACCAGGGGTACAGCGACATGCTCGAGGGGAAGAACATCAGGGGTGTCGTCGAATTCTCGTAAGCGGATCCGCCGAGGAAACCGTTCGTCTCCATCTTTCGGTACGACGAGAGAGGGGGCGTCCACCCTGAAGGGGTCGAATGCGAAGCGTTCGTCCCGGTTTCTCCGCGGGATTATCCGTCCCGCGTCTCGAAGACTGGTTGCGTAGTTCACCCTGGTCTGGAGTCGTTCGAGGGGCGAGACGAGTCGATACGATCCGGTCCGATCTTCCGACGCACTCCACCACGCTTCGTAGTGAGCGTCCGATGCGTTCAGAGAGCGACCCGTTTGGCCGATCGTAACTGGACTCGATGCGGTCGAACGTCGCTCCGAAGGGGCGAACGTCGTCCCGGAGCGGTCATCGACGGTAGCATTCAGCCCCTACGGAGCACATCCCTGTCGGCCGTCTCGTGTGAGAACTTACCGACCACCGTCGCGCTCGGCGTCGAGTGCGTCGAATTCGGCGTCGATGTGAGCGGAGTACACGTCGACGAGGTGGGCGAGAATCGTGGCGCCGGCGTCGGCAGTCGCCGGTCGAGCATCCCCCAAAACGCCGGTTTCCGAGTACGCATCGATCCCGTCACGATAGAGTTCCGACGCCGAAACCGGACCGTCGTAGCCGGCACACGTCCGATCCGTTCGGACGCTCTCCGGAGCGACCGCGAGCATGAGTGCGGTCTCGATCGCTCCCGCGTGGACGACGGGCTCCCGGTGGTCGACGTCGGCGCGTTCGAGTCCCTCGTTGAGGAACTCCAGGTACCGACCGAGGTCGGCGATCGCGACCACGTCGACGACGCTCGAGCGAGCGAGTTCCCGGTGAACCGTCTCGACGACCGAAAAATTGCCGCCGTGGCTCGGAACGAGAACGACCCGTTCGAAGCCGCTTCGCTCGAGCGACGCGACGTACTCCTCGAGGAGTCTCGCGAGCGTACTCGACGAGATCGAAATCGTACCGGGGAACTGATCGTGTTCGTGAGAGGGTCCGAACCGGATCGTCGGGCCCACGAGCGCGTCCGTCCGTCGACCGGCGAGACGTCTCGCGATCGCCTCGCCGATGGTGGAGTCCGTCTCGAGCGGGAGGTGCGGTCCGTGCTGTTCGGTCGCTCCGATCGGAACGATGACGGTCGTTCGCCCGGCGTCGACGGCGGCTTCGACCTCTCGCCACGTGAGATCCGTCAGCGTGATCCGCTCGTCGGATTCCATATCCCGTCTGGGACGGCCAGCGATAAGTACGTTTTCGAACACTCCCTCGGACGTCGACGAAAGGACGACCGTTCGCCGAACGACTGGAAGGGGGTGATCGGTACCGGTCGCCTGTCGATTCTCGCTCCGGTTCGTCGGGCCGATGAAGTCGCCGAGAACGGCTACGCTGGGGGCACCCTCGAGTCGGTGACGGCGGACTGAATCCGCATCGCCGGCGCTCGGAGTGCGTATCCGACGCGACCGCCCGTCTTTTCGTAGCTCATGTCTGTTTCGAATCAGGCGAGTGACGCTCTCAAAACGGCAGGTCTTTGAAGCGACCGCTCGTCGCAGCGCGGTGACGACGGCCACTCGCGTCACGCTCGAAGTAGCTACGGCGGGCCCCGTCTCGAGCGAAGTTCGTAACGACGTTCCGTTACCGCCGCTCCAAATCCACCCCCCAAATCTATATACGACTCTGCTGTCTATGGAAACATATGTCACAGACAGCATCGGAGGACGGAACGGTCGACGGAGACGGAGACGAGGAACCCGATATCGAGGAGGACCTGATCTCGGAAGAGCTCCGGATCGACGGGATCTGCGGCGTCTACTGACCATGACCGCACTCGTCCGAAAACCGGCTCACGTGAAATACCGCAGGGAAGCGGACTACGGGTTCGTCTACGAACACGAAAACTACGGCTACGAGGACGCCTCGCTGTACGAGGTGAACGAGGTGGTCGTCGACGCGCTCGAGTTCGTCGGGGACGGGCGGTCGCGCGCCGAAGTCGAACGGGAGTACGACGCCGAACTTGTCGACACGCTCGTCGAACGGGAGCTGTTGATCCATGAGGAGTGAACCGCTTTCGGCACCCGTAACGATCACGTGGGAGGTGACCCTCGGCTGCAACCTCCACTGCGACCACTGCCTGTCGGGGAGCGGCCCCGGCCACCAGCGGCCGAACGAGCTCACCACTGACGAGGCGATGGCGTTCATCGCGGAACTCGACGAGATGGACGTCTTCCAGGTCAACATCGGCGGCGGAGAACCGTTCGTCCGTCCCGACATGCTCAAGTTGATCGAGGTACTCACCGACCACGGCATCTCAACGTGCGTGAGCACCAACGGGACACAGCTCGACGAGGAGACGCTCGATCGGATCGAAGCGATGGACCCGCTGTTCCTGCAGGTGAGCATGGACGGCCTGCATCAGGAAAACGACGCGATCCGCGGCGAGGGCGTCTTCGAGACGGTCGTCGAGACGCTCTCGCGGCTTGAGTCCCGCGATATCGGGACAACCGTGAACACGGTGGTGACCCGGCAGAACGTGTACGACCTCCCGGAGATCTACGACCTCGCGGCGGAACACGGTGCGGGCCTTCGGCTCAACCGGTTCCGCCCGAGCGGGCGAGGCGAGGACACCTGGGACCGCTTCCGGCTCGAACGGGACCAGATCGAGTTCCTCCACGGCTGGCTCGAGGAGCGTCCGGACGTCCGGACGGGCGATTCCTTCTTCTACCTCAACGCCCTCGGTGAGGTTCGGAACAACACGCTGAAGCGGTGCGGCGCCGGGTCGATGACCTGTCTCGTCGACCCCGTCGGCGACGTTTACCCGTGTGCATTCACCCAGTGGCCCGACCTTGCATCCGGGAACGTCACCGAAGACGGGTTCCGGCGGGCGTGGGACGAGATTGCATCCCTTCGAAACCGGGTCGAAGACAACGAGGGGTGTCCCGCGGTGGCAATGGGAAGTGGAGATCCGAACGGCGAAGACCCGCAGCTGCGAGCCATCCTCTCGGGTGACTGATCGTCACGAGGAATGGTCAGGAACCACAGGCGGTCGTCCGGGAGGTACCGCCGCAGGGAGGACGTTTCCACGCGGGGGACCGCACTAATTTCGACGCTGCCGCTGGCGGTCACGCGACTCAACGCGGCCGCGGCCGACGTCATCGCCACACTGGAGACGGAGACGTTCGAAAGGCCGGCCGACGTCGCGGCCCGAGCCGGCGTCGATCCGGAGGCGGCGGCCCGACTGCTCGACCAGTTACACCGGCGCGGCTTCCTCGAGTGGGCTCCGGGCCGGGACGAGTCGTTCGCGCCGCCGGTTTCGGTCGTCGTCACCGTCAGGAACGACCGCGACCACCTGCTCGACTGTCTAGACGCCCTCGAGGCGCTCGAGTACCCCGAGTATGAGGTCGTAGTCGTCGACGACGGATCGACGGACGGCACGCTCGAGGCCGCGCGCGCCCACCGGCTCGCGGAGGGGTGGCTCCGCATCGTTTCGGTCGGCTCGCCCGCCGAACCCCTCGGGATCGGAGCGTCGCGGAATCGAGGTGTCGACGCCGCGCGACACGACATCGTCGCGTTCACCGACGCCGACTGTCGTCCCCGGCCGAACTGGCTCTCAGCGCTCGTTCCGTGCCTCGCCGAACACGACGTCGTCGGCGGGCGAGTTCGCCCCCACGGAACCGATACCGTCGACGCATACGAGGGGATCAACTCCTCGCTGGACATGGGCGAGTCGGCGTCCAGGGTCGACCCCGACGGCGCGACGCCATACCTGCCGACGGCGAATCTCCTCGCCCGCCGGTCGGTCCTCGAGCGAGTTCCGTTCCCCGAGCGAAACGTCGCCGAGGACGTCGACGTCTGCTGGCGCGCCATCGAACAGGGGTACGACGTCGTCTACGCCGCGGACGGTATCGTGGAACACGACTACCGCGACGAAGTGCGGGCGTTCGCCCGTCGCCGAGGCGACTACGGTGGATCCGAGGCGCTGTTGGCTCGCACTTACCAGTACGGGGAACGGGTCTCACTGCCGTGCGAGCCGATCCTCGCCGTGATCACCATTCTCACAATGCTTGTCGGAAGTTGGAAACGACCGTCACCATTAGTCACGGCTACCTTCGGCGCTCTCGCGGTTATCGGTTCGTCGGTTCCGATAGTACGCGGGTATCAACGTCTCCGAACCATGATTACGCTCGAGACGGTTCTCCGGAGCCGCGGCCGCGAAGCGATATCACGACTCTATGCGGTTTCGAAGGAGGTGACGCGATATTATAGCGGGCCGCTCGCGCTCATAGCTTTTGTTTTCCTTGTTGCGGAGCAACCGACAATGGCGGTCGCGAGCTTCGCGGCGGTGGTCGGAGTGGTCGTTTTCCCCGCCTTGGTGGAATACACCGTCAAACGGCCGTCGATTTCACCGATGATGTACGCTAAGCTCTACCTCGCGGATCACCTCGGGTACCAGTGCGGAGTCTATCGAGGCGCCATCGTTCACCGGACGCTCGCCCACCTCTCACCGCTGAACCGATTTCGAGTTACGGGACCGCTCGCCGCCGCTACGACAACTCTCGCAGCCCCCATCGTAGCGGCGCTCAGCTCCGAAACAGATGTCCGAACGATTTCCGTCGGCGGGGTTCGAGTTCGCTTCCGAGTGCACTCCACGACCGAATCGTGGTGGTTCAACGATGAGACACTTCGAGGGGAACGGTCAATGCTTGCCGACCTTATCAGTCGACTCGAGTCCGACGATGTAGTTCTCGACGTCGGTGCCAACGTCGGCCTCTACTCGTGTATTGCCGGTTCCACGTTAGAGGACGGTCACGTCATTGCGGTAGAGCCCCACCCGACGAACGCGAGCACTCTCGCAGCGAACCTCGAGCGTAACGGAATTGACGCCCACGTGGTGCGGCAAGCACTCAGTTCAACCAACGGAATTGAGTTATTCGAGGTACTGGAAGATCGAGCCGGAGTGGGGACGAGTGCGCTCGTCTCGGGAAGTGCGAACGCGGAAGCGGAGGCGAATTGTGACCGAATCGACGTCGAGGTGACGGCGGGTGACACCCTCGTCGAACGTGCCGATCTGCCGACGCCGACGGTCGTGAAGATCGACGTCGAGGGCGCCGAACTCGATGTCCTTCACGGACTGGACGGGACCCTCTCCAAGCCCGAATGTCGACTCGTCTACTGCGAGATCCACTCGACGGCGCTCGAGACCTTTGGCGGGTCGCCGACCGACGTCGAAGGATTCCTCCGCGAGCGGGGCTTCGTTCTCGAGCACATTCGGGAGTGGGGAGATCGATGTCACCTTCGAGCGATTCGTCCGGTTGAACGCTACGACGGTTCGACCGATGACGGCGTCGCGAGTTACCGACGGGGTATCGAGGAGGTGACGGAGAAGTAGCCGGTCGAGTTCGATTCCTCCATCAGAGGAGATCGTGTTCCCGCAAGTATTCGACGACACGCTCGGCGGCCTCGTCGGGTGGTGCGTTGATCACCTCTCCACCCGAACGACCCTCGTCGGAGTCGCGACCGAGCATTCGATAAATGCGTTCCTCGACCGTTCCACCGCGGGGTGGTTCTCCTCGCCCCCATCTTTCATGAGGAGCGACACGTTCAATCGTGACATTTCCCACGTTCATCGAAAATCGATTCTCTCCGGGTGCGACGTCCTCGAGAGGGATCGACTCGATTTCCGCCCGACGACCGGCGACGGCCGTCTCCAGAGAAGCCCGTCGTGGATTCGCGAAGCTGCTATCGATACCGAGAACCGCCGGCAACGAGATGCCGAGGACCTCCTGGCGACCGATCTCGAGCTTCCGCTGCACAGCGAGTTCGTTGGCTGCAAACTCGTCGTCCGCGGCGACGTCGTCGGCCCCGATCGTCGTGACTCGGGTCGCGCTCGGCCACTCAAGTCGCGCGGCCGCCAGCCCGGCCGCCTCGACACCCATCAGCGGAGCGCGTTCGCCGACGTACAGCGCGTCGGCGTCTTCGACGGCGGTCGCGCGGGCCAGCACGCGCGCGTACTTTTCGCCGGCGATCCCCTCGATGGGATCGAAGGAGACGTGGACGCCCCGGTCGGCGCCCATCGTGAGCGCGGTTCTGACGGCGTCGTTCGCCGGGCGGCCGCCGATTCCGACGGCGACGACGGTCTCGGCGGTGTCGAGGGCCGCTTCGACCGCGACGCGGTCGGCGACGCTCAGTTGCTGACGGTACGGTCGCGCCGTTCCGCCGTCGTCGATGAGCCGGTGCGGTGAGGGACGGACCCCGACGGCGACTTTCATCTCGACTGCCACCTCCCGGCGGCCGGAATCGTTCCGTCGAGGTCGCGATCGACGCCGGGGCCGACGTCGAGTATCGCATCTGGTTCGCGCGACACGCGGCTCACCCGAAGTCGAATTCGACGCCCTTTCCACCCTCGGTTTTCGACCAGGAGACTGCACCCTTCTCCGGATCGTTGGCGCAGAAGACCATGCACGCGCCGCACTCGACGCAGGGTTCGTACGCGAAGTAGATGCCGCCCGTCTGCTCCTCCTGGTAATCAAAACACTGGGCTGGACAGAGGTGAAGGCAGGGTTTGTCCTCGCACGTTACGCACTCGTCGTTGTCGACGGTGATGTGGGCCTCGTCGCTGACGTCCCAGTTCACTGTCTCGAGGTCGTCCTGTACGCTCATACTCGGCGGTTCGGTTCTCGCGGCGGGGTTGTTCTCGTCGTGTGTGACATACGCATACTCCCGTGCTAGATCACTCATCCCTCTCCGTGGTAATTGTTCTTGCGATTACGCGAGGGTCGCCCCGTCGAGGATTTTGCTCGATCGTCTCGCCGACCGCCTCCTCTCTGTTCTCTCAGTCCCGACAGGGGGACACCGTACGGAGTAGCCGCCGAGAACCGGGTCCACTGCTACGCCTTCACCAGGATCGAAGCGGCGCTCTTTTCGTCGGAACGGCTCTGGTTAATCGCCAGACCGCGCCGACTTGATCCATCACGACTAGGGAGTTGAAGCGGGAAGCGGCGGATGGTTCATGTCCAAAATTTCCCTCTTTACTGGGAAGGTCGTGACGTTGACTAAAAGTGCTGTTGGTGACCGAGGCGAATCCGCCGCCACCCTGCGGGGCGGCGGATTTGCCGACTATGCCGTCATTTCGCTGCCTTGTCTCCGGATTTACTTGGAGAAATCCTACTGCGAAGCGCTCGATCTTCTGAGCGAGATGCCAGAAATATTGGCGGAGATCAGCCTTCTCAAGGCCGATTTCCCAGATCACTCGACGCTAGTCAAGGCGTTTGACAGGATCAAGATGGTGGTCTAGCGAGTGCTGCTGCGCCTGTCGGCGCAGCTTCACGAGCCATCTGGTCACGCTGCGATGGACGCGACATTTTTCGACCGCGAAAACGCGAGCAAACACTACTATCGACGGACGAATTATCGTGTTCAGACGCTCAAAACCACCGCACTCGTCGATACTGAGTCACAAGCTATCCTCGACGTTCACTGTACAACCGAGAAACGTCACGACACGCAGATCGGCTGGCAACTCGCCCACCACAACACGGGCGAGTTGCACAGCCTTGCCGCTGACAAGGGCTATGACTGGCAACGATTACGTGATAAACTCTGGGAAGAGGACATAAGACCGCTGATCAAGCATCGAGAGTTCCGTCCCATCGATCCGCGCATAACGCGCGTGATCGATGGGACTCTCTCCGGCCAGAGAGCGTTATCTGAGACTGTCTTCTCCGTGATCAAGCGCACGCTCGGAGACGCCGCGCGTGCGCGAAGCTGGTACCGTGAGTTCCGTGAAATCGTGCTGATGTGTGTCGTCTACAACATCAAGCGTGCCGTCAACTAGTGAAATCAAGCGCCGTATGGCGATTCACCACGGCCGTCGGAACCGACCAGAGCGTGGCTCGAGTGGCGGTACTTCCGGTAATTCACCGATTCGCTCGTTCTGAGCGCGTTCCGTCGCGTTGTCAAATGCATGCAGTAGAGATACCAGCCGGGTGAACGCGTCGGCGGATCCGTCCGATCTAGATATCACGAGATACCAATCAGATAATAAACCAATAATAATATATGCTATGCCATATCATGGCAACTAGGTGCAAGCCGATGGCTAGAGACGACCAGACCACTAGTATCGAGCCGGAGAAGGAGACGGATGTCGACGCGATCGTTATCGGTGCGGGCTTTTCGGGCCTCTACATGCTTCATCGCTTACGCGACGAGCTGGGGCTGTCGGTGAAAGTTATCGACAAGGCCGACGACGTGGGCGGTACCTGGTACTGGAACAAGTATCCCGGCGCCCGGTGTGACAGCAGGAGTTGGCTCTACTGTTTCTCGTTCGACGAGGAACTGCGAGACGAGTGGGAATACAGCGAAAAGTTCCCTGAACAGTCCGAAATCCAGGAGTACCAACGATTTGTCGCAGATCGGTTGGACCTCCGGAAGGACATCGAGTTCAACACGGAAGTCACGTCGGCCGTCTTCGACGAGGAGAGGGAAACCTGGGAGATCGAGACCGACGACGGGTCGTCGATCTCGACCCAGTTTTTCGTTCCCGCCGTCGGTTGTCTCTCGACGCCGTACCTCCCCGATTTCGACGGGATCGAGACCTTCGAGGGCGAGTGGTATCACACCGCCAAGTGGCCGGAGGAGTCCGTCGACCTCAGCGGCAAACGCGTCGGGCTGATCGGGACGGGCTCGACGGGGATCCAGGTTATGCCGCGACTCGCCGAGCGAGCCAACCATCTGAAGGTCTTCCAACGAACGCCGAATTACGGCGTTCCCTCGCGAAACGAACCGCTCACCGACGAAAACTGGGAGGAGATTCGCGAGAACTACGACGAACGGTGGGAGCGAGCGCACGCATCCGACGACGGGCTGGGCTTCGAGACCAAGTACTCGTCCGTCGACGAAGCCCCGGAGGACGAGTTGGAGCGGACCCTCGAGGAGGCGTGGGAGGAGGGCGCGCAGGCGCTCCTCAACGTCTTCGAGGACGTGATGGTAAACCCGGAGTCCAACGAGAGAGTGGCCGAGGTCATCCGATCGAAGATCCGCGAGATCGTCGACGACCCCGACATCGCCGAGAAACTCGTCCCGACGGACCACCCATACGGAGCCAAACGCCCGCCGCTGACCTACGATGGGTACTACGAGAAGTTCAACCGGGACGACGTCGAGCTCGTCGACGTCGACGAGTCCCCGATCGAACGAATCGATCAGAGCGGCATTCAGACCGCCGATTCTCACCACGACCTCGACGTGATCGTCTTCGCGACCGGCTTCGACGCGGTGACCGGAACGCTGGAGCGACTGAACGTTCGGGGGAGCGACGGAATCAAGCTCGAGGAGAAGTGGGACGCGGGTCCGCGGACGTACCTCGGACTCGCCACGCACGGATTCCCGAATATGTTCACGGTGACCGGACCGCAGAGCCCGTCGGTGCTCACCAACATGACGGTCGCCATCGAACAGCACGTCGAGTGGATCTCCGACTGCATCGAGTACGTGCTGGACAACGACTACTCGATCATCGAACCGACCGAGGAGGCGGAGGACGAGTGGGTCGCGCACAACAGCGAAGTGGCCGACCAGACGCTCTTTCCGAAGGCGGAGTCCTGGTACATGGGCGCCAACATCCCCGGGAAGGAGAGCACGTTCCTCATCTACCCCGGGGGCCTCAAAGCGTACCGCGAGCGATGCGAGGAGGTTGCCGAAAACGATTACGAAGGCTTCGAACTGAGACGCTCCCTCGAATCGACGGTAGCGGACTGAGGATCAGCGATATTGTCCAATACTGGGACGTCCGGTTCTCTTCTATGCACTGGGGCGGATATCTCTCGGCGTAGTCTTTCGAGGGGAACCCGTCCGGCGAACGCGAGCCGGCTCGAGGCGAACCTCAGACCGAAGGTTAATTAGAGAGGCGAAGCGAGAGCGTCCTCGCTAGAGGGAACGAACCGAACGGTAGCCGTCGTAGAGGAGATCCCTGAGACTCGCGTCGCTTCGGCGGAACGCCCGCCACGCGCGTCGCCACGTCAGGCCGTCCGCGTCGGCGCTCGAGGAGTACATTCCCCTAAGCGTTTCGACCGCCATCCCCGGATAGGCGTCGTACATCCGCTCGTTCTCGAGGAACGCCGGGAGGTGGCGGTGCTGTTTCATATCCCGGAGCACGTACGAGTCCACGAGGCGCTGGTCGTACCGGTTCCCGAAGGTGTCCCAGTCGCCGTTCTGCCGGCACTCGATCGCCGCGTTCGCCGCTTCGACGCCGCTGCTCACGCCGTAGTCGAGCCCGCGGAACGTGTACCCCTTGTTGAGGACGAGTCCGGCCGCGTCGCCCACGAGCGCGACTCGCCGGTCCGCCCGGTCGGGAAGCGTGTCGTAGGAGAACTCCGGCACGAGGATTCCCTGGTACTCCTGCAGGACGTCGCCCGCGACGTACGGCCGGACCGTCTCGAGCTCCATGAACTGCTCGAGCAGCGAGTACAGCGGCGTTCCGGTTTCGCCGTACCCCTCGTCGCCGAGCCAGCGCAGCACCTCGAGGCTCCCGACGGCGCCGACGGAGATGTGCTCGTCGAACGTGTAGATGAAGTAGCCGATGGTCGGCGCACCTTCGGGGAATCCAGTGTAGATGTAGGCGGCACCCTCGTCACCGTTCAGGTTGAACCGTTCGTTGATCGTCTCTCGATCGAGTTTGATGACTTTCTTGACCGACAGCGCCATGTCGTCGTTGCGTATCGTCCGCCGGATGCCGGTCGCGCGACCGACGGTCGAGTTGACGCCATCGGCGCCGACGACCGCGCGACACGAGATGTCCCCGTCGGGTCGATCCGTGTGAACGACAGCCCCGTCGGCGGTCTGGGTGACGTCGACGACCGTCGTCTCGGGGATGAACACCGCTCCCTGCGCTTCGGCCTTCCGGACGAACCACCGGTCGAACTTGCCGAGCATCAGCGTATAATTCGGTTCCTCGCGGAGATCCTGATCCCGGTAGCCGATGCCGACCTCCGCGTCCCCGTGAAGCAGTTTGACGTTGTGCTCGACGACGTGGCGCTCGACGGGCGCCTCCTCGGGGTACTCGGGGATCAGGTCGGCCACGACCTCGCCGTACAGGACGCCCCCGGTCACGTTCTTCATCCCCGGCTGCTTCGCGCGTTCGACGAGGGCGACGTCGATCCCCTCGGAGGCGAGTTTGTACGCCGCCGCCGCTCCGGCGCGGCCGGCGCCGACGACGACGACGTCGAACGAGGCGCCGTCCGCACTCATCGCGTCACCTCTTCGGTCTCGACCGCCTTCTCGCTCGCGTCCCGGATCGCCTCTGCGATGACCGGTCCGTACTCGAAGACGTCGCCCACGACGCCGAGGTCGGCGGCGTTGAAGATCGTGGCGTCGGGATCGCTGTTGATCGGGATTAGGTGATCGGCGTTGACCGACCGCATGTGGTACGGATCGCCGGAGATCGCACACGGGACGTAGAGGTCGACGTCGATTTCCTTCCCCGTCACGCCGATCTGCCGGTCGTACGGAACCCACCCCTCGTCGGCCGGCGGGCGCGACGCGCCGATCGACGCGGCGACCGCGTCGGCCAGGTCGTCGATCACGTCGAAGCCGTCGGGGCCGTCGAGGCCGTATCCGCCCGCGACGATGCGGTTCGTCCGAGAGAGGTCCCGCTCGGGAACCTCGAGGACGTCGACGCGACGGATGGCGCCCTCGCCATCGCCCTCGTCCGCGTCTTCGAGGCGGACGCGGTGGATCCGTTCGGGTGGAGCGTCGGCGGACGTCCGCTCGGTCGGACGACCGAGGACGTCGACGTTCAACGAGACGACCGGAACGCCTCGGTCGAACGAGATCCCGGCGTACGCACGGTCTTCGTACGCGGGCCGACCCGCGCGGAGCTCCCCGTCTCGAATACGGAGCAGACAGTCGGTGACGCACCCGCCGCGAAGTTCGGTCGCCGCGGCGGCCGCGAGGTCGTCCCCGTCGGGTGTACTCGGCAGGACGACGGCCATCGGTTGCTCGTCCTGTCGTGCGAGCGAACGGAGCGCCTTCGCACGGGAGCGGATGCCCGCGGAACCGGACCGAAACGAGCCGTCCTCGCGCACGAGACGAACGAGTTCGTCGACTCGAGCCGTCGTCGACTCGAGGTCGAGCGATTCCCCCGCTCCCTCGAACCAGAGGGCGGTCACCCGCGGCCGGTCCTCGACGACCCCCTCGTCCTCCAGCCGATTCGCCAGCCGGTCGGCCTCGTGAATGATCGGATCGTCGGCGGCGGTCGGGATCGCCCAGATCGGGCCCGTCATCGCGCGGTCACCTCCCTGCTCATCTCCCGGGCGAGCAACTCCCCGTCGTAGATCGCCTTGTCGATGAACCGCGGCGCGACGCAGTCGCCGATCCGGTGGACCGAATCGGCGTCGAGCCGAGCTTCCAGCGCGTCGGCGATCCCGGATCGCGGTTCGCGGCGGTTCGCGACAACCAGCGAGTCGGCGGCGAGCGCGGTGATCTCCTCCGAGTAGACGTTCATCAGCTGGGCGACGCCGTCCCCGAACCCGATGATCGTCGTGTGCTCGATCAGCTCGACATCGTGTTCGTACAGCGTCTCGAGGAACGGGGGCACGTTCGTCCCCTCGAGCCGGTCGCCGGGGTGGTAGGAGGTCGTCACGAACGACACGTCGCGTCCCTCGACCGCCAGCTGTTCGGCCACTCCGACGCCCCCGGTGTGTTTGTTCTCGTCGAAGACGATGACCGACTCCCCGACGGGTTCGCCCCGGAGGACCTCCCAGGAGGAGTGGACGTTCGGGCCCGGCAACTGGGGCGGTCGCTCCTGGGCGCCCGTCGCGACGACGACGTCGTCCCACCGGTCGGCGTCGACGTCCTCCGGCGTCACCTCGACGCTGGTTTCGACGGTCACGTCGCGGTTCTCGAGCCGGTTCAGGAGGTTGCGGACGGCGTCGCCGAACTCGCGCCTGGAGTCGATCCGCGTCGCGATGTTCGACTGGCCGCCGAGTTGCGCCTCTCGCTCCCGGATCGTCACGTCGTGTCCGAGCTCCGCGGCGGTCACCGCGAACGACAGCCCCGCCGGCCCGCCGCCGACGACCAGGATTCGCCGTCGCGACGCCGCCCCGTCGACGTCCTCGAGGTGCGGGATTTCGGTCTCGCGTCCCGACCGGGGCGTCTGGATGCAGCCGACATGCCCGTTCGTGTGGATCCCGCCGAGGCAGTTCTGGTTGCAGGCGATGCAGTGGGTTACCTCGTCGTCGGCTCCGCGTTCGACCTTCCGGACAGTGTCCGCGTCGCAGATGAGCTGTCGGCACATACCGACGAAGTCCGCCCGACCCTCCTCGAGGATGTCGTTGGCCTTCGTCAGATCGTTGATCCGGCCGGCGGCGATGATCGGCACGTCGACGAGTTCGCGGGCGCCGGCGTAGTACTCCTGGGTGTACCCGAGCGGAGCGTGCATCGGCGCGTCGGTGACGTAGAGCTTCGAAATGGTGGCGATGTCCGAGTCGATGAAGTCGATGCTCGGGTGGAGGTAGCGGATGACCTCAACCGCGTAGTCGTAATCGTAGCCGCCGTCTTCCATCTCGTCGAGTGTTAGCCGGATCCCGACCGGAAACTCCTCGCCGACCCGATCGCGGATCGCGTCGACGATCTCGTTCACGATGCGGACGCGGTTCTCGACGGAGCCGCCGTACTCGTCCTCCCGGCGGTTGTACTTTGGCGACAGGAACTGACGCAGGATTCCGTCGTGGCCTGCCTTGAGTTCGAGCCCGTCGAGGCCGCCGCGCTCGACGTGTTCTGCGGTCTTGGCGAATCCGAGTTTTACCTCCTCAATGTCATCGCGTTCCATCCGTTTCGGCATCTCGTAACCGAAGCCCGTCGGGACCGCAGACGGCGCCCACGTCTCGCGCATCGCGTGTTCGCCGGAGTCCTCGGCACCCGTGTGCTGTAACTGGGCGAAGACTTTCGCCCCGTGTTCGTGACACGCATCCGCGATCATCTCAAGTCGGGGGACGACCGCTGGATCGTACCCTGACGCGTACATCGGGTTCGACGCGCTCGGGTGAACGAGCATGCTTGAGGGGCCGATGATGAGGCCGACCCCGCCTCGTGCCCGTGCCTTGTAGTAGGCCGCGTCCCGTTCGGTCGGAAGTCCGTCCTCGGCGAATCCCGTCTCGTGAGCGAGAAAGACCGTCCGGTTCCGGACGGTCACGGACCCGATGGACTTGGGTGTGAAGAGCAGATCACTCATGATGTCCGTTGACACTGGACAGAGAACAGGGGCACGGATAAAGTTCTACCGACGGAACCGTCACCCGGCGGTGGAAAACGATGAGGGCGACCCGTCTGCATCTCGTATTATCACCAGATGCAAGGAGAGCGAACCTGTATTTGATAAATAATTTATAATATCGTGGGTGACAGAGACGAACACTATTGCGCATTGGTAGCGGGGGTGCTGACTCGCTGGACACAATAGCGAGAATCCGAAAACACGAATGCAAACGACAGTAGATATCGACACCGGCGGGACGTTCGCCGACGGCGTGATTCGGCGGGGCTTCTACTACGGGTGAAATACCAGCAACGTGGTGGATCGAGGGCTCGAGACGTGTGCGTCACGGCCACGCTGAATCACTGGGAAGGCGATCGTCAGACGGTCGTCCGACAGCTACCGCGACTAGAACTGTTCGACCGCTCCTCCGAACGCCTCCGGAATCGGAATTGGCTCATGAGTCCCTTTGTCGATGAACGCGGTCGTCACGCTTCTGTCGAACACCAGGTCGCCCTCGACGGTCCGGGTGACCTTGTAGGTGACCGATGTCGTCCCAAGCGATGGCACGAGGGCGACTGTCACGCGGTCGTCGACCCAGGTCGAGTCCCGATAGTTCACGTCCACGTTTACGACCGGCGGGACGTAGTCAAATTCGCGGCTCGAGATGGACGTCCGTGAGGAGGCCAACGTCGAGGCGGCCGTCACGGACGCGCTTGACCGGGTCGGTAGGATCGACACCCTCGCGAACAACGCTGGGATCGTGACAATATTGGATCCGATCGAGATGGACGAGCTGATTGATACCAATCTCAAGGGCCCTAGCTCTGTGCAAAGCACGTCGGCAGACACTTCGTCGACGGTGGTGACGCGGCAAGGTCGTCTCGACGCCGTCGACCGCCGGACGCATCGGTACGGTGAGCGCCGACCACAACACCGCATCGAAGCCCCGAGTGATCGGACTGACGAAGACCCTCGCGCTCGAACTTGCCAATCACGGTGTCACCGCCACCTGCGGCTGTCCGACGGGCGTTGACACGCCGATGATCTCCGGAACGTCGGAGACCTACGGCGAGGAGATACTGGAGAAGATGGGCGAGATAGGCGGTCCTCCCAACGTCCTCAACACCGAGGGGCCCACGTTCGAGGCTCGGGACGTCAACGAGCCGTTCGTGTGGCTCTCGAGCGACGCCGCCCGCTACGGTACGGGGATTGCACTCACCGTAGATGCCGTCACAGTCGCCAACTGGTATCACTGACAGCGCGGTACGCTTCCAAACAGCGCTATTTGTAGGAGTCGGCCACCGCCGGTCCAACGGTAATTCTCGTCTTCGTCGAGAGACCTCTAAAGACCAGTCGACGCAGGCGCTCGGCGCAGTACCACCCCACCGAGAACGATGCCAAAACCGGGACGAGGAACATTCAAGGGCGCTGTCCGAGCGACGCTCTGTGAGAGGGAAGTAATTTTATGAGAGGTCGCCCGGTTATGGATAACGCATGTCATACGACATCGGCGGGAAGACGGCGATAGTCACGGGAGCGGCGTCGGGTATCGGTCGAGCCACGGCCGAGCGCCTGGCTGAGGAGGGCGTGAACGTCGTCGTCGCCGACGTAGACGTCGAGGGCGGCGAGGAAACGGTCGCATGCATCGAGGACGACGGCGGCGTCGCACGCTTCATCGAGACGGACGTCTCGGACGAGACAGCGGTCGAACGGATGGTCGAGGAGACGGTCAAGGAGTTCGGGTCGCTCGAGCTGGTGCACAATAATGCCGGCGTAGAGGGTGAGAGCGCGACCACCGCCGAGCACACGGAGGAGAACTGGGATCGGGTGGTCAATACGAACATGAAGGGGGTCTGGCTGTGTATGAAACACGAGATCCCGGCGATGCTGGAGAGCGGCGAGGGCGCGATCGTCAACACCTCGTCAATTTCCGGACAGACGGGGGCCGGGGACGCCCCCTATGTCGCGACCAAACACGGCATCCTCGGACTTACCCGCACCGCCGCCGTCGAGTACGCTCAGGAGGGGATCCGAGTGAACGCCGTCGCACCCGGCGTCATCGACACGCCGGTGTCCGATCGGTTCCGCGAGGCGAACCCCGAGGAGTTCGAACAGTTCGTCCAGATGGCACCCCTGGGTCGCATGGGCGAACCGATGGAGATCGGAAACGCGGTCGCGTGGCTTCTCTCCGAAGAGGCCTCGTTTGCGACGGGGGGACTGTTCCAAGTCGACGGCGGCTTCATGGCGCTGTGATCGTCGGTGTCGGTAGAACGGCGACGTAGCCACGACGGCCTTCGGAACGGAGGCGGTTCAAACTGATATGGTACAGTACGATTTCAGCGGCCGGGTCGCGGTCGTGACCGGCGCCGGACGCGGCCAGGGTCGATCGCACGCGATCGAGTACGCCCGCCACGGCGCGGACGTCGTCGTCGTCGACCGGTGCGGGTCGATCGAGACCGGTCAGTACCCGCTCGCAACGGAGGAAGACCTCGCGGAGACGGTCCGAGCGGTGGAGGCGCGGGGACAGCGAGCGCTCCCGCTCCGGGCGGACGTCCGCGAGGAGGACGAGGTCGAAGCGGCCGTCGCGGCGGCGCTCGACGAGTTCGGGAAGATCGACGTCCTCGCGAACAACGCGGGCGTCTGGAACGTGGCCGACCTCGTGGAGATGGATCAGCGTCGCTGGATCGACCTCCTCGAGATCGATCTGAAGGGGACGTGGCTGTGTTCGAAACATGTCGCCCGCCACTTCGTCGAGCGCGGGGACGGCGGCAGAGTCGTGTCGACCTCCTCGACTGCCGGACTCGTGGGCGCCAGGGGATCGGGACACTACGCCGCCGCCAAACACGGCGTAGTCGGGTTGACGAAGATGCTGGCGCTCGAACTCGCCGAGCACGGCGTCACCGTCAACTGCGTCGCGCCGACGGGGGTCGACACGCCGATGATCGACGGAATCCTCGAAACGGTCGGCGAAGAGGCGTTGACCGGCGTTTCGGACGCGAGCGGATCGATGAACATCGTCGACGAGCAGCTCGTCGATCCCGTCGACGTGAGCGAGGCGTACATGTGGCTCTCGAGCGACGCCGCCAGGTTCGTCACCGGGGTCGTGGTGCCCGTCGACGCGGGGATGACCGCGAAGTGACGGCGGATGCGGCGTCCGAGGGCGGTTCGGATCGTTCAGAGGCGACGAGCGAGCAGTTCGCCGTCGTAGTACGCGCGGTCGAGCTTCCGCGGTGCCACCGCGTCCCCGACGCGGTAGACCCCGTCTCGTCGGTCCCGTAGCTCGAGGTAGAGGCTCTCGTCGGCTCGGCGCCGACCGGCGACGACGATCGTATCCGGCGTCCGCGTCGACCGCTCGCCGGTTAACGTGTTCCGCAGCGTCGCCGTCCCGTCGGAGTCGACCGCCTCGAGGGTGTGATGACCCTTGAACGTCGCCCCGCCGGCCTGCAGCGCCGCGACGAAGCCGGGGAGGTTCGGCTGCTCGGTCGCGAATCCGGGGTAGTGATCGGTCGTAACTACCTCGACGGTCGTCGCCTCCTCGACCAGCCGCAGTCCGGTCTGGAACGCGATCACCCAGCGGTTGTCGTCGAACAGCAGGACGTCGCCGTCGACCGACGCGCCGTCGAGGACGTCGAGCGCGTCGATCACGTCGCCTTCAAAGTCGTACGCGTCGGGGTCCGGTCGGGTCGCGCCGGTCGCCACGACGACGGCGTCCCAGTCGGATTCGATCGAGTCGGCGGTCACCCGCGACTCAAGTTCGACCGTCACGCCCGCCTCCCGCACCGCCGCTTCGAGGTCCTCTTTCGCGCGCGCTAGCGGCTCGAGCGGTCCCCGGGCGGCGAGTCGGAGCTGTCCGCCGAGTTCGCCGGCGGCCTCCCGAAGCGTCACGTCGTGACCGCGGTCGGCCGCGGCCGACGCGAACCGCATGCCGCCGGGTCCCCCGCCGACGACGAGTACCCGCCGGGGGAGCGCCGCCGGTTCCGCATCCGCGATCGGCGGCAGGTCCCGCTCGCGGCCCGTCCGCGGATTGACGACGCACTCCACGTGTCCGCCGTGTGCGTGCCCGTAGACCCCCTCGAGACACTTCTGGTTGCACTCGAGACAGCGGTCGTGCCGTTTCCCCTCCCCGATCGCTTCGACGGTCCGCTCGTCGGCGAGCAGCTGCCGGGTGAAGCCGACGAAGTCGACGCCGGCGTCGAAGAGGCGCTCGACGTCCGCCGCGGTCGTCAGCGGCTGGCGCCCCACCACTGGAATGTCGACGGCGTCCACGGCCGTGCGAATCGGCTCGAGCAGGTCCGGCGCCGCGGCGGCGAGACCCGCGTGGGTACGGTCGAACGTCGCCCGGGTGCCGACCGTACAGGAGAGGTAATCGAACCCCTCGAGCGAGGCGAGCAGCGCCGGAATGTCGTCGAACTCGTAGCCGCCGTACTCCAGTTCGGCCAGCGAGAGGTGCAGGCCGACCGGGCCCGCGGTGGCCTCGCCGACCCGCGCGAGGACCTCGTTGACGAATCGGGCGCGACCCTCCCAGTCGCCGCCGTACTCGTCCGTCCGGGCGTTGTACCGGGGCGATAGGAACTGCCGCAGGACCGAGTACGGTCCGGCGTTCAGTTCGACGCCGTCGAACCCGGCCGCCTCGAGGTTCTTCGCCGCCGCGACGAACCCGTCCCGAACGGATCGAACGTCGGCGGAGTCCATCGCCTTCGGTATCTCGTAGGCCGCGTCCGACGGCGACGCCGACGGGGCGAGTTGCGGTTGCATCTCCCAGTCGCCGGTCTCCTCGCCGCCGGTGTGGGTGAGCTGTCCGACGATTACCGATCCGGCGTCGTGAACGGCGTCGGCGACCGTCGCGAGGGCGTCTACGGCGTCGTCGTCATACGCGTCGACGTACGACGGACCGCTCGCCGACGGGTGAACGAGCATCTGTGCCGGACCGACGACGAGGCCGGCACCGCCGTTCGCGCGGGCGCCGAGGTGTGCTGCCAACTCCGGCGTCGGAACGCCGTCGGACACGAATCGCGTTCGGACCGACCGGAAGACCCCGCGGTTCGGAACCTCGAGGTCGCCGATAGACCCCGGTTCGTGGAGAGTCATGCGATGTGGTAATACGTAGCTCTCCTTTAAAATGCCGAATCGGCAAACGTCGGGGCGCGAGCGGTCGTCCGTTCGAGCGGCGATTCGCGGGACATCGAGGTTCGGTACTGAGCGCCGGATCGAACCGGTCACCGAACGCCCGTATTGTCCGCCGCCGTGTTGATTTACTGACCGAATCGGTACGCGGCGTTCCGAATAGTATCTTTTATCCCGTGTTACGGCGATATCCGTAAGAGCGGAAGAATGAAAGTACTCACAACGGTCGCAGAAGTGGAAACTGTCGAAGACGAGTTCGAAATCGAGGGGACCGAGATCGCGGATCGGTACCTCGGCGCCGACCTCAACGAGTGGGACGACTACGCTATCGAGGAGGCCGTCCAGCTCCAGGAGGAGGGCGTCGCCGACGAAGTCGTCACGGTCACGATCGGCCCCGAAGAGTGCGAACAGACCATCCGCCAGGCCCTCGCGAAGGGCGCAGACCGCGCCGTCCGCGTCTGGGACGACGCCCTCGAGGACGTCGACCTGCTCGACGTGGGCGCTAAAACGGCGATCCTCCGGGAGGTCGTCGCGGCGGAAGAGCCGGACCTCGTCCTCACGGGCGTCCAGTCCGGCGACGACAGCTGGGGCGGTACCGGCGTCGCCCTCGCCGAGGCGGTCGGCTACGAGTGGGCCGCCGTCGTCAACAGCCTCGACCACGACCTCGAGTCCGGCACCGCCTCTGTCCGGCGCGAACTCGAGGGCGGCGTCGAGGAGCTGACCGACGTCGAACTGCCCGCGGTGCTGACGATCCAGACGGGGATCAACGAGCCCCGGTACGCCAGCCTGCGCGGCATCCGCCAGGCCCAGCGGAAACCGCTCGACGTCCAGAGCCTCGGCGACATCGGCGTCGACGCGGGCGCCGTCGAGGGCCGGGTCGAACTGACGGACATGTACGAACCGGAGAGCGAAAGCGACGTGACGGTTTTCGAGGGCAGCGCCGAGGACACCGCCGGACAACTCGCTGACCTGCTCCGCGACAAGGGGGTGGCACAATGACCGACGTTCTCGCGATCACGGACCACCGACAGGGCGAACTGCGCGACGTGAGCTACGAGATCATCACCGCCGGCAGCGAACTCGCGGCCGAAACCGGCGGCGACCTCCACCTGGCGGTCATCAACGGCGACGTGGAGGCGTTCGCCGACGACCTCAACCGCGAGGGCGTCGACGTCGTCCACACCGTCGACGTGGGCGAGGAGTTCAACCACGACGTCTACAAACAGGCGATCACCCAGCTGTACGACGAACTCGCCCCGCAGTACGTGCTCGCGCCGAACAGCGTCAACGGGCTCGACTACGCGCCCGCCGTCTCCGTGGCGCTCGACGTTCCGATCGTCACCGACTGCGTCGCCCTCGAGGTCGACGGCGACGCGCTGGTCGCCAACCGGGAGATGTACGGCGGCAAGGTCGAGACGACCACCGAAGTCGACGCCGGGAACGTCATCGCGACGATCCGCGAGGGCGAGTGGGAGGCGGCCGAGGGCGACGGCAGCGCCTCGATCGAGGCGTTCGACGCCGACATCGACGAGTCCCGGGTCGGTTCGACCGTCACGGCGTTCGAGGAGGTCGCCGGCGGCGACGTCGACATCAGCGAGGCGGACTTCCTCGTCTCGGTCGGCCGCGGCATCGAGGAGGAGGAGAACCTCAGCCTGATCGAGGACCTCGCTGAGGCGACCGGCGCGACGGTCTCCTCTTCGCGCCCGATCGTCGACAACGGCTGGCTGCCGAAGAACCGGCAGGTCGGCCAGTCCGGGAAGGTCGTCACGCCCGAGGTCTACCTCGCGATCGGCATCTCCGGCGCCGTCCAGCACGTCGCCGGCATGAAGGGCTCCGACACGATCGTCGCGATCAACACGGACCCCAACGCGCCGATCATGGACATCGCCGACTACGCGATCCACGACGACCTCTTCGACGTCGTGCCGGCGCTGATCGAGGAGTTCCGGTAGACTGTTCATGGACTCATAGGGATCATCCGAACCAACATTGTCCACCTAACTAGTATTGAAATCAACAGCCACAATTATTACACCCGACATTGGCGGATAATGTGCGGACAAATGGCACAGGAAGCTTCCGGAAAAAGCGGACTTACTGGTTAGCCATTTGGTCCACGAAAACTACATGCCAGAATACGATTTCGGCGGCCAGGTCGCGTTCGTGACCGGCGCCGCTCACGGTCAGGGAGCATCGCACGCCGTCGAATACGCTCGCCACGGTGCAGACGTTGTCTGTGTCGACATTGGAGAGAACAAGGACACCGTCGAGTACGACCTCGGGACGATCGACGAACTCGAGGAGACTGCGGGTGAGGTTCGAGAACAGGGACAAAACGCGCTGATGATTCGGGCGGACGTCTCCGTCGAAGCCGAGATCGAAACGGCCGTCGAGGAGGCGGTGGATGAGTTCGGCAAAATCGACATTCTTGCAAATAATGCCGGTATCGTATCGGCTGCTGAAGCGACGAAACTCACCGAACAAATGTGGGACGACGTGATTGATACGAACCTCAAGGGTGTCTGGCTCTGTTCGAAACACGTCGGCAAGCACTTCATCGAGAACGGCGATGGCGGTAAAATTGTCAATACGTCGTCTATATCAGGCATGACCGGCATCCCGATGGGGGGCGCCCATTATGTCGCTTCAAAGTGGGGCGTTCGCGGTTTGACGAAGACGCTCGCCCTCGAACTCGCCGAGTACGACGTCAACGTAAACGCGGTCGCTCCTGGAGCGATCGACACCCCGATGGTCGCGGGGATGATCGAAGCCTATGGCGAGGATTACCTCGAGGAGTCCGCCACTGCGGTCAGCGGTCCGTTCAACATCTTCGAACCTGGAATGCCGCTCGAAGCCCAAGATATCGCGGAGGCATTCATGTGGCTCTCGAGCGACGCTGCACGATACGTAACCGGGATTACTCTCCCAGTCGAGTCGGGCTTCAGTTCGAAATAACTCCTTCTCGTGTGTCATACCAGCGACGCTCATAGGGACGTCCCGGTGCCGTTGGTATCTTCCGCGGTCCGCCCAAACTCCTCGAACCCAGTGATGTGGTCGAGGTCAAAACAAATGGAGTGTACGTTGACTATTCCTGTCATCGCCGAACGGATAGTAGTACGCTTCGACGGCTAGAAAGACTTAGATATCGGTGATCACAGCGTCCTCATCCACCGTCTGTGCATCCTCGTGCAACAGCGCCACAACGAGATACGGCACGTAGGAGTTGAAGTACTCGATCAGCGTTGCGATCCGTTCGGAGTCAATTGCCTCGAGAGAGTCCAACAACATGAACGGCGACGTCTCGTGCACATCGTGGACGAGGTAACCGGACAGCGCAAACACAAGTCCGGTAACCTCCCGTTCGCTTTCACTTAAATTTTGGACCGTATCCTCGTACACAGCTCCGGAGTCGGTGCTCCGGACGATCTTGAGATCGAACGACGACCTATTGACCTTGTGATGCTCTTCACGGAACTCCTTCTTTGTTCGATCGATCCAGATCCGATCGAGATTGTCGTACTCAAGTATCTCGAGGAGATTTTCCATGTGTTCGTTGAACCGCTCGACGGCGGATTCTTCGATCTGATCGATTCGCGTTCTGAGGTCGATGAGTTCGTCTGTGACGTCTTCCCGATGTGCCTTGACCGTCGATCGCTCGCCAAGTCGTCGCTCGATTGACGCAATTTCATCGTCGATCTCGTCGCGCTCGCGCTCCTTACGTTCGAGTTCGAACTCAAGTCGATTGACTTTCTCATGTTGATCGAGCACGTTACGCTGGTCGTCCGTTTCGAGCATTTCGATCTTGGCCTCAAGGTCGTCGATCTCGTCTGTAAATTCCTCACGTTCGCTCGTTAAATCGTCAACGCGACTCTTTCGTCGGTCAATCTCGTCTTCGATCGACTCGAAACGCCGACGGATCCGCCGGTATTCGGTCCGATGCTCGTTGAGGTCGGATAGCGTTTCGCGGTGCTTCCCAAGTTCGTTATCGACCTCAGATCGCTGCTCGAGACGCTTCTGTCGCACACGTTGGAGCTGGTCGATCGTCGTTTTGATCTGATTCCGTGCGACCGACGAACCGCAGGTCCAACAATTGATCGCCTCGTCGCCTGGGAGTAACTGATCGGTGATAGATTCGTCGTCCCGGTTTGCCTCCAGAAGCGTCGCTTTCCCGTCGGCGAGAAGCTGCTTGTTGAATTGGATCGTAGTTTGGAGTTGGGAGAGTTCATTCGAGAGCTCCGATTTCTCCTTCTGGAGCATTTCGATTTTCGTCTCAAGCCGTCTGATTTTCCGATCGTCGCTTGTCGGTAATGATTCAAGCCGCATTCGGACCTCTTCCCGCTCGCTTTCGAGCGCATCAATACTCTGACGTTCGGTTTCCATCTGCTCACGAACTCGTTCAAGTTTAGAACGTGTCTCGCGGAGTTCTTCGAGTTTTCCTTCGAGTTCAGACCGATATCCTCGACGCTCTTCGATATCGGTGTTCTCGAGTTCATCGCGCTCCGTCTCGAGTTTCGCTTCCACCGTTTCGATCTCGTCGACGACGCGCGTTCGTTGTTCTTCTAGTTCCGGGAGCTTCGTCTCAAGCTCGTCCAGATTTGTCAATTGCCCGTCGATTTCACTCTTCCGCTGTTCCAGCCGTTCGATTTCGGTCTGAATCTCCTCGGTGTCGACTGGCCGCATGATCAACTCTCGAAGATCGTTACCTCGAGCGACGGCTTGCCGTGCCTCGTTGTTTTCGAGTAGGAATGCGAATAGATCCGCAAGTTCGGGATCCTCGAGGTACGGATCGCCGTCGGTGACCATCGTTCCGTTTCGCCGTTTGAGCGCTCGTGGGTAAACGTCGTCGCCGACGGTCAGTGTCGCGCTCCCCTCGTCTGCGTCAGCTTTTAAACTTACGCGATCACTTCCGAGTGCCGCCATGAGACCTTGAAGAAGCGACGTACGGTTCGTTGCGTTCCGTCCGGAGAGTACAGTTACTCCACTCTCGAACGTCACCTCCGTTTCGTCAATACCTCCTATATTAGTAACGGTGAGTGTTGTTCGCTCCGGAACTCTCTGCTTACTCGTTTGGAATTTACTTTCCATAACTCACGTGTCATCCTGACTCATATAGATGCTCTTCATTTAATTCCATAAATTAATGTCGAGGTTTTACCTGCTGAGAGCGCTGAACCGATCTAGCAGTGGTCAGATATCTGTAGCCATCAACAAGAAACACCGTGTCGTCGAGATCGTGTTTTTCAGTCAATCGATGCAGGAATGCAGCAGCTGGATCGGTGCCTCGCCGTCCGAAGACAGCGGCGTCAAGGATGAGGCGTGAGTCTAGATCAATTGCAGCGTATACCCAAGACCAGTTGCCATTAATCCTGACAGCGGTCTCATCAACTGCGACCCGCGACGGCTTCGCCATCCTCAGAACGCGAAGCGTTCTGATGGGCCGCACGAGAGCGAAGCTCTCGTGGACGTCGGCGGGTCTGGTACGCTGCCAGCCAGCCGATGTACCCAGTGCCAGATTGCTTGATGAGTGCGTTCTACGCCGACCAAGTGAAGAATTGCTTGTGTCTCCCGAAGCGAACACCCGGTCGCGTGGAGACGGACGGCGAACACCCTGACGGGCGTCGTCGTCCGCTTACGCTCCCACGATTCATCAAATTCCGTCGCGTAGCACTCGCTGAGCAGGTCTGCGAGCTTCATGCCAAAGGAACTCTACGACCTGCTCGTTTCTCAAACTGGCCTAACTAGTGTCGTTTCAAGCCTCAAATGGTGCATAACCAACCATAGCGGTACTCGTATTGACCCCTCTGTTCACGGTTGAAGCAGCACTAGACACTTCCATGCGTTTGAGTATGCGCGCATGCTAACCTACACCGCCGTTTCGGAAGCGGCGGTGTCGGAAAAACAACGATGTCGGCCACCACTCTCCACTGGGCAGTGAAGCAACGCTTCATCTCGACAGCTAATCCCGTCGTGTTCTACGGACGGCGCAGCCGTCGCGGGCCATTATTAGTATAACTGATGTCACGAGCACCGGTGACTGATATTGAATTCAAGGTGCAAAGATCTCGAGCCAACGCCGATCCTCGCTGGCGCAGTGGTCGAACGGTGAAATACCGATGAGCCGCCGTGTTCAGGCCCCAGATGCCCGAGAACCACGATCGATCCGAGGCGGTGGGTCCTGGCAATGGCGAGCTCGCAGCCTGCGCTCTCGATTCGGATTCAGCGGTTATCTCGACGATATCGGCCATAATCGGATCCATATCGTGGTATTACACCTTCAGGAGACGTGGTAACCGTGTCCACACCTTGTGGGTGGACAGTCGGGCCAGCGTCAGGACTTGATTGGGTGGTGAATACAAGACAATACTATACTCAAGTCAAATTAATCACTTAACAGATACTAACTAGCGGAGAGGCGCAACGAGGCACAGACACCGCTCGAACCGCCTCGAAGCAAGGGACGGTGAGCGCCCTCGGAACGGACTGGCAGACGAACCAAAACGGCGATGACGCCGTGGTTTTCATCGACGGCGATACGTCCCTGAACACCGTCGGCCACCGAGATGGCCTCGAGTTCCCCTTCGACCGCCATTGAACTCGAACCAGCGTCGAACGTGTCTCCAGCGGCATACTGACGAACCGCTTTGGTTTCGAACGGCTTCAGCAACGCTCACGCAGACACTGCTGAGCGGTGACTTCGCCCGTTCGCCTTCGACGGAATAAGTTGAACAGACCACGCTGGCAGACCTTTCCGTGTCCAGACACTCATCCCGACCGCTCGCGTCGATACCGATCCACAAGCCGTCCTTGACGGTCACTGCATGACCGAGAAGCGTCATGCGGTTCAATCACTCAGTTCGGGTGTGGTTTCCGGAGCAGTTCGATGCTGAGTTGCCTGTTCGAACGCGTATCCATACTTCAGTATTGAGGACTCATCGTAGGGTTTTCCGAGGAATTCGATACCGACGGGAAGGCCGTCATCCGTGAATCCGGCGGGGAGAGATACTGCGGTACAAAGTGATTGTGATGCGATGATCGTATTCGTTGCAAACGTCATCGTTTCGTACTTTCCGTCCCTGATCTCATTTTCGGACGGGGGCGGAACTTGAACATCTGGGAAAACAATCGCATCGAGGTCGTTGGTAGCGAAGACGTTCAGAATCTCCTCCTGGAAGGTGTGTTGCGCATTACGGCGTTTCCAGTATTCGATGTTATCGGTCAAATCAGACGAGCCGTTCTCCGCGAACGCGATAAATAGGTCGAGTAATTCGTGATACTGATCGTTTTCATAGAGCTCCTCTACGGATGAAACGGGGGTGTCGCGATCGTTGAGGAACTCGTTGAGATCGCGCTTCGATTGCAGCACGTAGAGCATCGTCTCGTCGAGGTAGTCGTTTAGACCGGGAATTTCGACGGGATCGACGAGCGTAGCACCGAGATTCGAAATCGTTGTCAACGCCCGTTCAATGACTTCGTTAACCGGTTCCGCTTCGTCTTCCTCCCCGAATCCGTCTCTGAGTACACCGATTCGTGTGCCCCGTAGTCCGTCTTCATTTAACGAAGTCGTGTACGATTCGTGGACAGCGGCGAGTTCGGATTTTCCGGAGAGTTTGTCACGGTCATCGTACCCGACAAGCACGTCCAATAATTTCGCCGTATCACGGACCGTCCGCGTCATAGGCCCGGCCGTATCTTGTTGGGAGACCAACGGACTCACTCCAGTTCGGCTGATCAACCCGGGTGTTACTCGGAACCCGACGAGGTTATCGAACGAGGCGGGGACACGGATGGATCCCCCACAGTCAGATCCGATCCCGACGGTACCGAGATTTGCCGCGACGGCCGCCCCCGTACCGCTACTTGAACCGCCTGGATCGTGATCCAAATCGTACGGGTTTTTCGTTCGCCCCGCAACCGAGGAGAAACCGAACCACGATGTCGCCCAGTCCGGCATAGTTGTTTTCGCCAGGACAACGGCGCCTGCCTCGCGTACTTGCCGCGTGACTTCCGACTCCGCTTCAGGGTAGTATCCCTCGAACGCTTCAGAGCCGTACGTCGTCGGGGTGTCAGTCGTTTCAAGATGATCCTTTACGACGACGGGGATACCATGGAGTGGTCCGACGAACTCACCGGACTGGGAGAACGTCTGATCGAGTTCCGCCGCGCGATCGATGGCGTTGTCATTGATCGTTTGAATTGAATTGAGTTCGGGACCGCTACTGTCGTATGCTTCGATCCGCTTTAGATACTGCTCGACAAGATCCTCGCTGGTGAGTTCGCCGGATTCGAACGCTCGATGAATCTCGTTGACGGTAGCCTCTTCGATAGCAAATCCCATGCACAGCCGTTCACTTGCACAAATCAAAAGAGTTCCGGGCACGGTCTAGTTTTGCACATCCGCTGGGGTCTGTCCGCTAAACTCGGAATTGAGATCGGATCAACGAGTTCTACGTCTGCAGCAGCCAGAGCAGCGAACGCAGGTTCAACGACTTCATTTGCCGTCGTCGCCAAATGCCTCACGTGGTTAGTCAGAGGCCGTGTACTGTCGCCAGTGGCTCAAGGCGTTCGAGCAACTCTTAACGGAAAAAGAGATCGTCGACGATGAGTAAATCGAGGAACGCGCCTTGGAATTCGCCCGTAGTGACCGCAGTGCCTCAGCATTCGTTATTGTCGAAGAGAGCGGCCATGTTCGTATCTTGTGACTGGAAGCAGCTATTAGCCGGATTCTTTCCACTGCTTGGGACTCGTTGGTTGTCCGTGCACTCAGACATCCCGCGACTGCGTGGACCGCCACGTCGGGGGAAGGTGCGACGCGACTCGGTGAGTCCCACTCGGACTCGAAACCCTGGGTGTGACACTGACCGGTACGCCGTGTCTCAACGCTGCCTTGAGGCGCGTGTTCTCGATTAGTGAGGTGCCGCGAGAATGATGATCTCATCAACGCTCACTGCGGAAGCGTGGACTGAGCAGGTAGCTGATGAAGAGACAATCGCCACGATCTGTAATCTTCTCGGAAATCGGCGATGTCAAGCCGTCCTCGCGTATTTCTTCTGGACGGATCACGACGAAGCCGTGCCGGTACGGGCAGTAGCGAAAGCGATTGCTGCGTACGAAGAGAGTTGTCCAGTGGACGCTGTCGAGCATCGACCGTACAAGCGTGTGCGTGAGACGCTCCTACAAACACATCTCCAGAAACTTGCTGATGCTGGCCTGATACAGTATGACGGCGACCGCAAGTGGGTTGCACCTGGTCGGGACTTCAATATCGCCGTCCAAGTACTCCTCCATCTGTTCGTCGTTCTCCGCCCACTCACGCTCGATACCGACCGGATCGACTCTTCCTGCTTCGACGGAGGCAACGCGTGATGACGCGAGACAACCCCCGCGGGTCGGAAGCCGAATCACCAATCGTTGTCTGTGCCTCACTCGAACAACTGTTCAGCGGATTTCCCCTACTGACAGCAGACGGTCGATTGTTCTGCACCGGTTGTGGTGTCGAATTCACAGGCGGTACGAGGCGGATGCCCCGACCCTTGAGGTCGGGGAGGAAGCCGACAACCGATGGCACAAACCTCGCTACAATGGCAGGCCGACTCCCATCGTATAAGTAACACCGAACGCATATGTGAAAATACGGTGGAATACCGTCGTACCGCCGTCATCAAACTCGACACTCCCGAAGGAGCAGACGACTCCCTTCGAGAGACTGTCGAGCAGTTCAACCACTGTGCCAACACCGCATCTGAGTGGTGCTGGCACGGCGACGACGGCTACCACGTCACCTCGAAAGCCAAAGCCGAACGCGCCCTCTACGACCGACTCCGCGACGAAACCGACCTGACCGCAAATCTCGTCCAGAAAGGGATTCGTAGGGCGGTCGAAGCCGTCAAAAGCGGAGTCTCACGTCTCGAACGTGGCGAGAACACGTCGCAACCGCACTTCTCGGCAGACAGCGCGGTTTACGACAAACGGAGCGCGACGTTCCACCGCGACCACGTTTCCCTCTCGACCATAGACGGGCGCGTCGAGTGCGACTACATCCTTCCCGACGACTCGGAGACACCCCCGACGAAATACGTCTCCGACGAGGATTTCGCGTTTCGGATGGCGCACTTGCAGTACCGCGACGGTGACTGGCATCTCCACGCCTCGATGCGGAAGGTCGAAGCGGACGAGGACTCGTCTGAATCCGAGTCCAAGCACAGAACAGTCCTTGGTGTGGATTTGGGCGTGAACAACCTCGCCGTTGCTTCGACTGGGCGATTCTGGTCGGCAGACGAGTTCAACCACTGGCGTCGAGAGTACGAGACGCGTCGTGCCTCGCTTCAGCAGTGTGGCTCTCGACACGCCCACGAAAACATCGAGAGTGTTGGTCAGAGAGAGTACGGACGCTTCGAGATCTACCTGCACACGGTGGCGAACGACCTTATCGAGGAAGCCGTCGAACACGATTGTTCGCACATCGTGTTCGAGGATTTGACCCACATTCGGGAGAACATTCCCGAGGCGACGTGGCAACACGTCTGGGCGTTCCGACACCTCTACGAGTACGTCGAATACAAAGCCAAAGAACACGGTGTTGAAGCCATACAGGTTGACCCGCGCAACACGTCGAAGCGTTGCTCGACGTGTGGGTTTACCCACGACGATAACCGTACCGGGGAGTCGTTCGAGTGTCAGCAGTGCGGGTATGAGAACCACGCCGACTACAACGCTTCCAAGAACATCGGTTTGCAGTATCTCCGTCGCAGGCAAAACGCAGGCGACGGAGGCGCACCCGTAGATGTGCGCTTGAATCGCGGGACGCTGAACGTGAGTGGGGAGTACGTACCCCCTGCCTCGGTTGAGGCATAGAACGGGAGTCCACGCGAAAGCCTCGGGGCTTGACCCTGAGGCGATTTACATAACGTCTGATATAGAGATCGAACCGCGTCTCGGCGCGTCGCCCGGCACCGGTGCGACCGTCATCGTGGCCGACGGAACGAGAACGGAAACCGTCACTGGCACTTCCTTTGAGCGAACGGCGGTGGACGCAATCACTAACGATTACAAGCGGCATGGAGCCGGCTGCTGCCGCACCCGTTGCCGGCGGGCCACCCGCGGCCTCGCCGGGGCCCGCCAGGGGACCCGAGTCAGGATCACCGCGCCAGACATATCACCATCGGATATTGTACAAAACAACGATATGCTTAACTTTCCAACTACTGTGGCTCTCAATAGGGAGGGTACGCGTGACTGACACGAACACTGACGAGGAGACCGAGCGCGAGGCGATCGCGATGCCAGCCGGGGATCACCACCGGGAGGAAGTGGCCCGTGACCAAACACCTTTACCCGGGGTGATTCGCCCGGGGGACCACATCTATGAGCTGCAGCTGTCGTTCGCGGAAGGGACGCCGACGCAGACGAAAGTGCAGGTGCTTCGCGAACTCGAGAACGCGACCGACGTGCGGTCGATGACGCCCCCACCCGACCACATCGGATCGGTCGATCAGACGGTGGACCTCACGCTCGTCACCACCTTTGCAGCCGAGACCCTCATGACCGCGCTTGAGCGGGCGGGGCTCGCAGACGTCACTGTCCGTGAGGTTGCCGCCGACGAGGTCGGAGTTCAGGTGGTCGAACCCGAAGATGACCACGCGCGGGGCACCACGCCGGAGTTTCAACACCTCCAGCAACAGCTGACTGTGGACGCCGCTCTGGACACCCCGCCTGCGGATGGCGACGCCCGCGGTGATGGGAGCGGTGATCCCCAACGGGTCGCATTTGCCGACGACGAGATCGATTTTGAGACGCTCCTGGAGGCGCCGGAGGAGGCGGCCACCACCACCGCCACATCCGGAGCCCCGGGGGGTGTACGTGGCGATGAGAGCCAGCCAGCACCTGAGTCGTCCCCGCTGCTCGCCCGGCTCGTCGAGGAACTGGACCAGGCGACGGACGCACAGCGAGAGGCGCTTCGCACACACCTGCTCGCGGACCACCCCCCGACGAGCGTAGCGGTCCGCCTCGAGCACCTCGAATCCCGGCTCGCACAGTTTGGCGCGTACACGGACGCACTGGAAGCGTTCCTCGACGAGCACGGCACCGCCGACCAACTCATCGAGGAGCTGCAGACGGAGCTCCGCGACGTGACCCAGGCGGTGACGGACGTGACCGAGACGGTGGAGGCTGCGGCCGACGAGCGGGCGACCCTGCGCGCACGCCTCGAGACGGTCGAGGCCGAGACCGCCGAAACGTCTGCCGCACTCGCGGACCTGGCGGACACCCTCGAGCGGGTCGACCGCACTGTAGAGACAGAACACGCCGAGATGCACACGCGCCTGGAGACGATCCAAACCACCCTCGACGACCACGAGCAGGTCCACCAGCGCTTACAGGCGGTCTTCGGGGCCGAGGACCCAACGTAACGGGCCACCCGGGGGGTGGGTATGACGACTTCGCCGCATCGGTACCCTCGAGAACGGAGCGACCCCGCGCCACAGGGCCGTTCGTCGGCCCCATTTGGGTGATCGACGGCGTGCATCCTGGCGAGGGCTCACGGAACACGGCGGGATCACCCCGGGCCCTCGCCTGCGACGGTGCCGTCGCTGGTGCGTGTCTGTTCATCCGAGTCGGCCACCGTCCTGATCGCGGTGTGCGATGCCCTCGGTCCGTCGGTCACGGTCAGCGCAGTCGACCGATTTATCGGTGCTCTCGACTCGCGTGGCTGTGCTCACTAGGCATACAGGCGCCAGGATTCGCACTCGTCTATGACCGCCTCGAGGGAGTTCGAAACGGACTGCTTACTGACGAGCCTTTCGCTCCGATCGGTCTCCCTTTCGAATGTGTCGACCACTTAGTCGAGAATCGCTTTCGAAACGTCGTCGAACATGGGAGGACCGACGCGCCCGTCACGGTTGGCGATGTCGAGACCCGTATCTCTGTGGCCAATGCCAGTCCGGTATCCCGTCGAGTGAGCATAATGTGATTGTCGTTTCAGGGGATACGACCACATAGAACAGGACCGGTGTTGCATTGCGTATCGGTAACGACCCCGTGACTGCTCTGGGGTCCATCGACACCGGCGGTTTTCGGGCTTGTGGGTGATGTATTTCACATACACCACGATCAACACTCGACCGGGCGAGTAAGCGAAATGCTCGTAGTGGGGCTGGAGGCTTTGATTACAATTTCGCTATCACAGTCAACTGGTTCAAACGTGGCCGTGTCGCGCTCTCCCGGTGCAAGCGGTTCGAGTTGCGTTTCTTCGTCGTCCAAACTCACAGTCACCTGCTCAAGCGTTGTCCCTACTGTAAATTGATTTTCTACCGTTATCGTAGCCGTCGTCTCGTTCTCCGTCGTGGCCGTCGTTTGGCTGATGCTGAGAGGCGCTTCCTCGTCGTCGGTAATGGGAATCTCGATAGTTCGATCACTTACCATCGAACTTACACCGCTTGTTCCGACAAGCGAGATCGCTCCAATTAACACAACCACGGTGAGGAGTTGTACTTTCGTTCGCTTCCGGATCATTGTTCGTCGGTTTCCAGGGTTTTGTTCCGGGCACCGAGCCGCATTCGATACCGGTTATCGTAGAAATGGCCGAGGGCGGACGCAGTATATGCGGTCACGAAAAAGAGACTCCACATCATCGGTGAGAAAACCGTGAACGGGTAGATATTCAGTATGATGCCAATTAAACAGATCGAGCTTATTCCCGCTATTCCGAGATAGTACGTGCCCCATGTGATACCGTGATCGGAGAGCACATCGATATAAAAGTCGCTGTTTGCAGCGGCGTCTGAAAGCCGGATGACTTGTTGCTCTCGGTTATACTCGATGAATCCCCGATCGGCCATCTTCGACAGATGGAACTGCTGAAGCGCATTCAACACCCGCCTTCGCTCTTGGGTGGTGAGCTCGTCGACTGGTTTCTCGTTCTCCCAGCTAGCTACCTGATCCGCTAACTCGCGGAGTGGTACTTCGGGCTTTTCGTGAAGGGTTCGCGTCTGTTGGTGCTTGAGATAGTGCAGCGCGAATCGGCGACGTTGGTTACTGAGTATTTCGAGGATCGTGTCACGCGTGAACCGCTCTTGCCCCCCGATCGAATCTGGTGGTTGAGTTGCCCCCTTCGTATTCATAGCATCACCTAGCTAGCCAGTCTAGTATCGTATTTAAATATAAAGTCAAAAACATGAGTTAGCCTGGGTATAAAACATAACTCCCAAATAAATTTGGAGGTGGTCGAATTAAGAAGATTGACGAGAGACTAAACGGAGGGTGCAGTGACGCGTCGTATTCTTACCAGGAGATTCGTGGAAACGACGATCGGAAAGCAAAATCATCTAGAAATGTACTGTTTCTCTCTGGCATAGATTCTATCGGCATCTACAGAATCTCTATGTAATTACTGCAGGGAGTCTATGGAAGTCTCTCTTGGTGGATCATAGCCCCTTTGTGAGTCCCCAATAGAGTCTATGAGCTTTCATCAAGCTTTCTTTCCAATCTAGATGGGCGGATATACCAAAGTCGGGTAGAGAAGTGATAGCGAATGTGCGCCGCAGCGGGCTGGTCGAGCGTGACGAGTGGCAGTGTGAGACGGTGCATGACAAACATGGTAGAAGACCTATGGAACGACGCAAATTCATAATCGGACTTGGAAGTGCAGCTGCGGGGAGTACCGCGCTCGTCGGTTCGGGCGCGTTTGCGCAGGGAACGCTGGATCGGGAGTCAACTGCAGATGTTGTCGCTGATGGTTCAAGTTCGCTGCTCGGCATTGAGAGCCAAACTGACAGTGATATTGTTCGGGTTGACGACGATTCTGGAGAATTAACTATTGACGGTACGGTGGATGGCGAGGCGACCGGATTCAACGTGAATTCCGAGTGGCTTTTCGGTGGGCTGACGAACAGCGAACTCCGCCCAGGCCAATCCGATTACAACCCTGCCGTTGAATTCTACAATAATGACAGTGAAGCCCGTCGGATTACGTGGGAATATGAATTGGACGATGATTCCGGTGACTCAGAAATTACCTTTGCGTTTGGGAAGTCAGCCCACCCTAGCGGTGTTGACAAGGGTGAGTACTTCGTGAACGAAGGGTCTCATTCGATTGCGTGGTTTGACCCTGGGCAAGTAGCAACTATGGGATTTGAAGTTGATACGACGGAGGGTTCAACTGGCGATGATCTATCAGGTACGCTGACAATCACCCTCGAACCGATGTAGACTTTTCTTTTCTACTGCCAGCAACCTCTTCTTTGTTAATAAATATCTGTGTCACCAGGTAGAAAACTATATTGATTCATAAATTTTCTTATTCTTGGGGCAAAACGAGGAGAGACACCTAGCGAGATCGGTTCATTCTCATCCAGGTCTGGTCCTCGGCAGCGTCAGAAGTACCGTAGGACCCACGAACTCCTTCCGAAGTGAGTTCGATCTCCCACGCAGGGACGTATCCAACATTCAGCTAGGACATAACTCCTAGTAGGAAGAATATAGTGAAACATGATACGCGATTCCATTGATCTGGGCGCCACGTGGGTACTTGACCGAAAACCGCGGAGCGCTTAAATACTACAGATCAGCGATGAGGGGATCGAAAATGAGGGCACGGACTCTCGCCTGTTATGGAGGGCGACTCGTCTGTATCACCCTCCTCCTGACGTTAATTGGTGGGCATATCCTTGGGATTCCCGTTCTCTTCAGTTACGTCGAGACGGGAAGTATGGAACCGACAATGAATGCGGGCGACGGGTTCGTCGCAATCCCGACAATTGGCACTGACTCCGTCGATGAGGGTGATGTCGTTGTCTTCGAGGCGGAAAACATCGATGATGGCGGCTTGACGACCCATCGGATTGTCGAGGATACGGAGCAGGGATATGTAACCCAAGGTGATGCAAATCCATCCACCGATCAAGAGGGAGAGGAGCCGTACGTTACCGATGGTCAGATTGTCGCTACGGCATGGCAGATAAACGGTGAGGTGGTCACCATTCCGCATCTTGGCACAGCCGTGATGAGTGTTGAGAGTGGACTTGAAGCTGTCCAAGGACGGTTCACTGCAATCCTGGGGACAACTGCGGTATTTGGCACCCAGGGATTCGCGTATCTTCTGCTTGCGTTCGGTCTCGGAAGCCTCGCGTTCTCGCTGATCTTCGACCAGCAGGGATCAAAGAACCGAACGCGGAATCGAACTCGCTCGCGTCAAGCCGTCTTCGATACTCGAACCCTCGTCCTCGGGGTAGCAGCACTCCTCTGTGTCGTGACGTTCGGAACGATGCTCGCGATGTCTGGGCCGACCGAGGTTGGGATCGTCAGTGCGGAGTTTGAATCCGATCGCCCAGATGTGATACCAGCGGGGGAAACTGAGACACGGACCTGGAAACTCCAGAATGGTGGTGTGTTACCGGTCACAACGGTGGTCGAACCTGGGAGCGAGGGACTCACGGTCAATGGCGGCGACGAGACGCTTCAGCACGGGGAGTCGGTGAACGCCACGGTATCGATTACTGCTCCAGATGAGACGGGCTACTACCTGCGCTCATTTGCGGCGTTTCAGTACTTCACGGTCTTGCCGCCACGAGTCATCCTCGTGCTCCACGCTATCCATCCGTGGGTGGCAATGACGGCGGTAACGGGCACGATCGTCGGCCTCTGTACCCTGCCGTTTGCGCTACTCCTTGGCGGTGGGAAGATTCGAACGCGCACACGCAGGCGGACTGACAGTTCAAACGGTTTCAACTGGTGATACCGATGGCTACGATAGGCAACATAGATCCGACTTCGGGGGGTATCGACAATGACAAGTAATGCTGGGCGGTTTCTTATACGGACTCGCGTCATCCTCGACGAGTGGTTCGTCATCGTAGTCGCCGCCCTTCTGACCCTGAGTCTTCTTGGGGGGGTTGGGGTATACACGTCCTTTGGTGCCGAACAGACCGCCGCAGAGGCCGAGGAGCCGACTGAGTCGTGGTCGACGACCGGTGGTTTCACCCACCACGCCGTCGTGCAGGAGGAGAATGATGTCTTCGACGTCGGAACGGCCCTCACCGATCGCTCGACGTACTTTACGACGATTTCGCCCGAACTCGAAGGAGAGTTTCAGTACGCCTACGAGGCCTCAGACGGTGATGTCACGATTGACATCGAACTCGAGCAGGTTGTACGATCAGTCAACGAGGAGGGGACCGGCGAATATTGGATAGTGAACGAAACGCTCGAGACTACGACGGCCGAGAACGCCGGTCCGAACGATGAGCAGACGGCGTCGTTCAGTATGGACGTACCAGCAACGGTGAACGAAACCGAGCAGATCGAGGAGAGTCTCGGCGCGTCGCCCGGCACCGTTGAGACCGTCGTCGTCGCGGATGTAGCGATAACAGGGACCGTCAATGGCGACTCCATCGAGCGGACAGAGGTGTACGAACTCGCGATCGAACCGGATGGAGACATCTATCACGTCGACGAATCGACAGAGCAGGACGAGGAGAGCAGCGGTCCCAGCGATCCGGTGGACGCATCAACGACAAGCGCACCACGCTCGTCCGGGGTCCTCGAGCCCGTGAGTTCGACGCTCATACTCCTCGTCTCACTCGGCGCTCTCGGTGTACTGGCAGTGGCAAAAAGGCGAGGGACGCTTGCCCCGTCGGACGCAGACCTCGAAACCTTCCGACTTCGCGCTGAACGGGAGGAATTCGACGACTGGATCTCCCGGGGCTCACTTCCGGATGACCTGCGTGACCGATCCCGAATCGACGTCGAGACGCTCGAGGATTTCGTCGATATCGCAATCGATTGTGACCGCCGCGTGATCGCGGATGACGAGGCGTTCTATGTTGTCGACGGCGACCTCCTGTATCACTACGATCCTGAGCGCTGACGACACCAATTCCGTTCTCGAATCGGCTCGCGGAGACGTCTTTCTAGTGTCACTAGCGGGTTTTCTATCTCGGCGCTGTGCAGCTCTGGACGGAAACGCGAGGTGGTCACAATCGAGGTGGGCCTCCACGCTAGCAGCGTCGAGAGGGACACGAGGTCCAGCGTGTGCGAGCTGTTCCCAGTGGTATGAAGAACGGGCAAGCGAATGGGGTCCGCTCGAGATCCCGCCTCCCACACCTGGCAAGCCACACAACAGCGTATGAAGTAGCCGCCGAACATCGCTGCGCTGGCCCGCTACTTGCCTCTGCTCGATTTGTCCTACCAATAAATCCGGTATCGACCTCGATTGCACCGCCACGGGGACACGCCCTGAGGGTCCTGGCCCGCTGGACAGGGACATGCCGAGAGCACGCAACGAGGAGCGGCTGGGCGGCGACGGTGGCGTCAGCGAGGCCAGCGGCGACCGTGGAAGGGCGCCGATTCGCTGGCCGGGAGTCCGCCACCCGCCAGTGCACGGCAGCCGTGGCGGTTCCCGTCCCTGCGCACTCGGCCGAGGCCCTGCTCACCGTGGGTGGATACCCTCGTTCACAGCTGCCAAGCCCCTCCTGCCCCGCTCGCTGGCAGGTGGCGGGCGGCGAAGAGCGGAGAGAGGTGACGTGTGGCCAGGCCGTGATACCGTCGGTCGCGGACGCGAGCCAGGACATCTGTGTGGCCGTCACCGTCTGTGCCCCACCGGACGCCCTCGTCGCGGGTCGCCGGATCGCCGCTGGCGAGACACTCCACGGCGGGGCTACTCCCCTCGCTCATCCCCCGCGATGGCAAGCCGCTCGCTCGCGTCATCGCCCGGGCACATACCGGTCGTCCGACGACCCCCCACGCGAAAGCCGTAGCACACGGGCACCATGCCCGGCAAAGCGGGGCCTGATGAACGGGGACGAGGGGCGGCACACCACGACAGGGCGCTGCCCGTCGACGAGTGTCCCTGGGAGCGACGTTGGCCATCTGCCCGAGCCACAGGTAACCGACGTAAGCCCGCTCGCTCTGGACCGTCATATAACTCTACAATACGTTCAGCCGAAGAAGTACTGCTTTTCAAGTAAATATTCATTTTATGACTAAAAGCACAACTGAAACAGAGGCTCAGACACCTGGAGACGGAGCGGTCCGATCGACGGCGGCCGCGGAGTCGCGGCTCGATCGCCGGACACTGCTCCAGTTGCTCGGCATCGTAACGGTGCCGGCGGCTACGGCGACCCAGCCCGTCGCTGCGGCGACATCGGTCGACTACGGTGCCGGCGGATATGGGGAAGGCCCGTACCCTGGAGGGAGCGGTGACGACGCCACACCGGAGTCTCCAAGCCCCGACGTCGTCACCGACTCGCCCACTGCGGTCGGCACGGAGACGGCGACCCTCCAGGGGGAGCTTGTCGACACCGATGGGGCGGATGTCGTCACGGTCGCATTCGCGTGGCGGGCCACGGACAGTGACTCGTGGACCACGACGGCGTCGCAGGACCTCCCGGCGGCCGATGAGTTCAGTACGGAGCTCCCGGACCTCGCAAACGACACGACCTACGAGGTCCGCGCGATCGCGGACGTCGACGGCGCTGGGGAGGAGGTGCGTGGCGAGCGCCGAACGTTCACCACCGACGCGGCGGCGGCCGAGCCGCCGCAGATCGATACGTTCGACCTAACGGAGGACAGTCCGCCGAATCCACACGCGGAACTCCACGTCGAGTGGGCCGTCTCCCACGCCGAGGGCGCCCTCGAGCAGGTTACGATCGAGGTGGTCGACACGGCCGACTCGACCAGCCCGGTCGCCACCGAGACGATGTCGGTGGATGGGGCCTCGGCGTCCGGGTCGGAGACGTTCACGATCAAACGCGGTAGTGGCGCCGAGTATCGCGCGGTGCTCGCCGTGACGGCTGGCGACGAGACGGTCTCGGACGATCGCACGGTCCAGGCGTAAGCGGCCCCCGCCTCGTGGGCGTGGCCCTGAAGCACGCGCCGTGCGCAGCTGGTGTGGGCCGGAACGGCCACCGATGAGGAGTGGCTTGGGTACTCCCCACGGGACACGCAGTAACCGGCCGGCCGGGTGGCCCCTGGCCCACCCTATCTACGCGCTCCCGGTGACGGGAGCACTCATATCCGCGGCCGGCGTAGTCTCCGGTGAGCCGATGCCACCCGAGGAGGCTGTCGAGCGGATCCTGATCCGCCGTGGTGGCGTCGTCGGGATCCTCGCGTGGGGCACTGGACTCCTGCTGACGTATAGCCTCGCCCAGCTCCTCTCGAGCGGCCTCCTGCTCCACCACATCGACAACGCGCCGGTCGCAGGGACACTGTACGGCTATCTCCTCATCCATACGTGGCTGCCGGTGCCCGTCAGTCACCTCGGCGACGCTCGCTACACCCTCATCCCGTTCGTCGTGCTGGTCGGCGCCGGCTACCTGCTCGGCGCCAACGCGGACGCCTCGGCCGGACGGAGTCTCGCGCACGGGGCGACAGTGACTGTCGGCTACTTCCCCATGGTTGTCGCAACGCTCCGGTTGCCCCCACCGAACACGGTCGTCGTCGATCCAGTGATCCCCTTCGTCTGGGCTGGCCTACTCTTCCCCGCGGTGGGCGGCGCGGTCGGCGGCCACCTGGCAGTCCGGGCCGCGGCGATGCGCAGGGGGCTACGGGTTTAATAGCGCGCATCCCACCAGATCGTGGTGGGAGGACCATGGGGTGGGCCGCACGACTGAAACGGCTGCTCGCGCGCGTCGGCACGGTGGTCCTCGTCCTCAGTGGCTGTTGGCTGCTCTTCGTGCCGACATACGACGGTGCCGCGGGGGACCGCTACTTTTTCGAAGTCTATCCAATGGACGAGCCGGACGGCGATGGCCGGGCGTACGAGGAGTTACCACCGGATCTCCAACAGGCGTTCGACGAGGTTCGTGACGGAGGCACGTACGACCTCTACGAACACCCCGACCGGGACCGCATCGAAACCCTCGAATCGATCGACTATATCCTGGCGGATGGCGACTACTATTCGGTGACTGTCCGCTCGGAAACCGCCGACAGTGAGTTGGGCGAGTTCTTCGACCAGTTCCTGATCACGCCCGCGAAGATGCTCGGCGCCCTGTGTCTGGCCTTGGTGACCATCACGATCCGTGACCCGAACTGGCAACCCGATACCCTGCCGCGCATGGGGAAACTGATCGCACTCACGGGGAGCTACGGCGTCCTCGGAATTAATGTCTCCATCGTTCACGGGAGCAATGGGTTGCTCTTACCGCACCTCCTCGCAGAGTCGGTGTTGTACCTCGGCGTCTTCCTGCTGACCCTCCTCCCTCTGCTGACCGGTGGGGCACTCAAACAACGTGACTGGTACCTCGTGGGCCTCTCCGTACTGCCCCTCGTCGGCCTGGTGGCGCTCGCTGGCGTCGCACCGAGCGTTCTCTTCGTTGTGCTCTACGTTCTTCTGCTCGGCGGCGGCCTCCTGGTCTGTGGCTACCTGCTCACCGATCCGCCAACAGCAGCTGCTGACTGAACGGCGGGCGCCAGGGCGACACCCCTGAATCGCGTTCGTCGGCACGGACCGTCGGGAGGCGTCCCCTGCTCGAGACCGGGTGGTGGTCCCCATCACGAGGTAGATCTTGGACTCTGCTTCGCGCTCAGGACCACACCCGGTCCACGCTTCCGGGACGCCGCGCGTCGAATCCGCCGGTGATCGCGTTTGACTGGTACTTACCTCACCGGTACACGGCGGCCTGCGTCGGGACTCCCACCCCCTCCGAAACACGGCGTGGGAGGCGGAAATCCCCCGGATCGCACGGAATGGGGGACTGCCCACTGGGACACCGTCGGACCAGAGGAGCGCCGAGGCTCCTGACCAGCGGTGAGGAGGCCGCCGGTGGCCCCAGGGGTCGGGGGTTGCTGCTCACAGAATGGGGAGGGGCGCTAACGCGCGAGAAACGCACTAAGCGGACGTCTAGGGGCTGGAGGCCGGGAGTATCGGTCTGTCATCTTGTGGCCGCTGTGCAGCGGTGGCGACCACTCCCGACACGCGACGCGATAAATTCCCAGAGACATATAAACGATTGGTACGCGAGACGGCCGGACAGCGTCATGTGATAGCGGCCATCGCGGTACTCGATGAGATCGAACTGCTCCAGGTCGCGAACACTTTGGGTGACTGTTGAGCGGGAAACGTCGAGGTCGGCGACGAGCGAGCGCGTGTCTTTCGGTTCGTCTAGCAAACACTCGAACATGTCGATTCGGTGGATGATCGTGGTGATCACTTCGAGTAGTGTGTTGCTCGGTGCCATCACACACCCCCGCGTACTAGCTATCACGCTGTCACGCCATAGAAGGTAGTGAAGAGAAGCGTGAAGGTTCACAGAAGAGGAGACCCAACGGTGAGCAGGTCGCGGTGTGTCGGGGGTGGATCAACGTTTGCGCTCGGCTGTAAACTATTTTGGGGGCTGGTAGGTGGCCAGTTCGCATGGGGGGTGCTGCGGCCCTCCCACGGCGATCGGTGATTGCCTGTCTCGGAATGTTTGCCGTCCCACACTCAGGCACCGGACGGCACGACCCAGACGAGGACCCGGTTGAACTGGTGACCGTCACCTGGATGAACGGCGACGCCGACCGCACGAAAATCGCGGTCAGTATCCGAAACACCACGACCGCCGAGATTTCCGGTGGGATCCTGGTGGCACTTTTTGAGCAGGGAGCGCGAACCGAGGATATCGGCCTCTCCTTCACCGACGTCCCGCCCACCGATGCGGCGAGCGACGACTGCAGGCTCCTCGCTGTCACGGACTACGACGTCACTACCAGCACGCGCTGGACGGTGACTGTCGCGGCCCGCGTGCCCCGGTCGCTCGAGGATTTTACGTACACCTACCACTCCAAACGGACGTACGAATTCGAGGGACCGATCGATACTAGCGCGGAGTTTACGTGTGAGGACGTAGAGCTCGTGGATGCCGAGCACGAGGAGCTAGCGGACGACGCTGAGGCAATGGGGGAAGAACGGGCGATCCTGACCCTCGATGTGCGGTACGTGGATGGGACGGTCCATGTCAAGAGGCTTCGGCGGGAGACGGGCTATTAGTATCTGCTTGGATACGGCGACTACATGGTTCGCATTGTGGATGCGGAGAATCACACCCTCTATGCCACCGCCTTTGACCTCGATCCGACGACCGAGGATGCCCCCGACGTGCGCTCGTTCGAGAAACGCCTGGTGGTGCCATACAAAGTCGGCAGCGAGGCACTCATCATCTATCACGAGAACAGGGAAGTAGCTGCGCTCGAGATCCCGACGAACACGCCCAGCGAAAGCCAGAGATCGGCGTGTTAAGTGGCAACCGACCGATGGATGCGGCGGCGGATCGGGTGTCTCCGAAACCGAAAGAACGTACTTTTCGAGGCAACGTTCAAGGAGGTGGGCATCAGTGCCGCATTCCGCGGCTTCGGGTGTTTCGACCCACGTCACTAGAGGGTACTGCCTCTACAAACACTCACCGGCCTTGCTGTTTGCCCCGACAGCGAACTACTCCAGTACCTGTCAGCTACCGGTAAGCGCATACAGGGCGCTTCCACCGGAAATATACATCGTATCGTCAACGACGGCCGGTCGAGAGTCCTTATGGAGATCGGTTTCGAATTCAAATTCCCCCTGGAACTCGCCATTCGATTTCTCTATCACAGAGAGATGGCCTCCATCATGGGCGAGGTAGACGGTCGTGTCCGTAATCACTGGATTGAGTGAGCCTTCCCCTGAAAATTCCGAATACCAGTCGACCGACCCATCCTCTGCACTGATTGCGTAAATCCCTGGCTTCTCTCCATGGTGCTCTCCGTATCCGTAGAGGGTATCCTGATCCGCAGCGATCCTCCGCACCTCCACTTCTGATCTCCACTGTTCTGTCCCCGTGTCAGGGTCTAACGCCGTGATGTGTTCCCCCAGTGTGTGGCAACACTCCACGTAGATCTTTCCCTCGGCTGCAACAACAGCTCGGTTATGATATGAATCTGTCTTGTATTCCCACTGGTGGGACCCGTCATCACCATCTAGTGCGTGTATCCGATAGGAGACAGTGGCAAAGACTCTGCCGTCATACACAGTAGGGGTCTGATATGTTCTATTCGCGGCTTCGAATTGCCACTGGACCGACCCATCTTCTGCATCTAGTGCATAGATCTGGTTCCCATGGCCATCCCCGAAGTACACGGTATTATCAACGACGGTCGGTGCGCTTTGTGTGTTACTCCCTTCCGGTTCAAATCGCCACTGTTCGTCACCGCTGTCTGTATCGACAGCAAAGAGATCCATACCATCGGAGAAGTATACCGTATCCTCGACGACGGTTGGTGGTGGAAACGAATACGAAGGGAGGTCATAGACCCAAATTTCGGAACCATCGGATGAATCGAAAGCATACAGCCCTTCATCGCGCTTTCCGGCATAAATCCGGCCATCAGCTACTGCCGGCTGAGAAAATCCCCGCCCATCGATTCTCCATCGCTCGGTAAGTGGCGGCGTTGGTCCCGTGATCGGGGTATAGCCGGTATTACCAGCATCGTACTGGAACGTAGGCCACTCGCCGGTCGCATCCACTGGATCTGACGGTTCCTCAAGCGTAACAGTCTTTTCATACACGTCCTCTCCTTGTTGATCAACGGTATCACCCGTTCCATCAGCTGGATCCCCCTCGACTACTTGCCAGTCCTCGGTCGCGGCAACGGTCTTTGTTTGAATCCGGAACTCATCGTCCTCGAGTTCGGCTGGAGTAACCGTTAGCTCCAGGTACAACTCGTCGTCTTCAGGGGCATGGTCCGTGACCCAGCCTTCCACCAACGGATACTCAGCGACGATTTCGTCGTCACCGTAGGCCGCACTGAGTTCCTCGCCGGGCATGGCCACCATGTCCTCCCCGTCCGTCGCAAGATTCTGATCTTTGATCGCGATGATGTCGTGAAGTACCTCTTCTTCAATCCCCGCGAGATCGGGGAATCCGACAGCAATGGTTTGCCGATCGTTCTCCGTCCCCGCGGCGTCAGCAGTGACCGTGATCGTTACTTGCCCATCGGCAGCCTCCTCGGCGGCAGTCACTTCGAAAGCCACTAATTCCGGTTGTGGCCCGTCCACCACAGTAACCGTTCTCTCTTCCGCTCCCACCGATACGGTATATCTGCCTGGTTCCTCGAACTCATGACTGAGTGGGATGGTTGTGTGAGAATCTGGGTCGAGGGTTTCCATTCGTGAAGTCACGACTTCGCCCTCCACTGAAAGCTCAAATGGATACGTGGTTTCCGATTCGAAGTCCGTTTCGACGGTGAGGTCGAACTGGGTTTCCGTGTTAGCAATAACTTCAGCATCGGACGTGACGGTCCCGTTCACTGCAATCGCTCGGATTTCAACACCGTGTTCGTCAACGAGCGAGAAGACGGCTGCGTGCCGTTCTTCATCAAGCCGGTCGGCAGTCGGCGCTTCTGGAAAGTCACTCCACACAGCAACACCGATACCGTACTCTTGGTCGACCGGGGCGTCCGACTCGACACGCCAAGTAACATCGGTTTCGCGTACTTCATCCGGGTGTAACTCAACGAAGTGGCCGGTCGTGCCATGGTTATCGAAGTGCACCTCTTGCCCATCAACGACGGTGCTCGCCCCGTAGCCGAGAAAGAACTCGGCAACGGTATCGGTGAAATTGCTCACTTCGACCGTGGTCGGGACCACTTCGTGTGCCGAAAAATCGCCGGATGGCGCATCGACGACGGTAATTTCGGCACGTCTGTTCCCGTCTCCGGTATCCCCCCCGGATGGCTCCAATAATCGTTCCCCACTTTGCCGTTCCTGTACCGCTTCGTGAACTGTTTCCGTGTGCTCCTGGAACGTCCTCGTAAGCGAGGCGATGTACTCTCGCAGGATCGCTGTTTCGTCAATGGTTTCGTGGATGTATTCAAACTTGCCGCTTAAAAAGAGATCGGCTAGCATACTGACCGCGTCTGGAGTTGCCCCCTCGACGGTTTCAAGAGCAACGTCTTCCAGTTGCGAAGCAATATCTGCGTCGGGGAGCATATTCGTCCGGAGAGTTAAAAAGAAAATCCCATCCGCCAGAGCCTCGCTGACTGCCGTCCAATAGGTCTCGGCGTCATCGTACGTCCATTCGTCATATACAGCATATCGCGCCGCGACGTCAGCTCCTCTCTCCGCATTGTCCGCCTGAGCTCCGAGTTCTATATCAGCGACCGTTCTGATCGCGCCTTCAAACACCTCGACCGGATTAGCGGTGAATCCACGATCTTCGGCGAGGTGTTCAACGAACCGTCGAGCGTACTCTTCGGCGACTTCTCGAACCAGATCCTCAGTCGCCTGGCCTTTCAACTTCCCAGCGCCCTTGGTCGCCACCACACCGAGCATGTTTGCCGCCGTATCCCGAAACCAGAGCGCACTCTCTGCGAGAATCGCTAGCTGGCGCGTTCTCCGTAACGTTTCTGCAAGGTCTCGCAGATACGCAGCATCGTGATCGCTCCGCATCTTCGTCGCCACAGTCGCGGTGAGGGCTGCCTTTTCCCGAGTGGATTCATCCGTTACCAATCGGCCGCCATCGTCGACAAGAAGCCAGCCTTCTACCTCGGCATCTTTCTGACGTGTCAGCTGGAAGCAAAAGTAGCGGTCTCCATTGACGGTGACCGGTTGTTCACTGTCCCGTCGAGGCCGCCATCCCCGGATGGGAGCGGTGAGCGAATCCCGCTCATTCACGAGCGGGATCTCGGCAGTCGCTGCTGATCCACCATCACTATCGATCGAAAAGAGGTGATACTCTGTCCGGGCCTGAGTATATCCCCAGTCCTCCGCTGCATAAATCCCCTCGGATTGGCGAGTGAGCTCAACGGTATCCGTCTGTCCATACGGGCGCATTTCACCCGTCAGCGTGAGGGAGTCTGGGTCGAGGGAATCCCCGTTTCCATCTCCCAGACGGATAGTGAGAGAATCGATACTGGTATCGATTCGATACGGCGGCCCCTCTTCATCGCCGTTTACGGAGAACACATCGAAGTCAACGTCCTCATCACGGAGTACTCCGTTCGTGAGGCTCCCCATCGTTCGTTGTGGCCCCCCGATCGTTGGGAGGACCGTTGGCAGTCCCCCACTGCCAACGAGAAACCTGCGCCGGTGCATACGGAGTGTACCGGTACCAGCTACTTATTGCATTCAGTGAACAGCTGCTAGCCGGTGTTCAATGTACACGGGGTGTACGACACAGGGCCTTGTTTAGACGCCTGAATTCCTGGGTTTGAGCGGTCGAGCGCGAGTTCGATGTTTCTGACGGCGCACTTGAGGACGAGTTCGCGGAATTGTCCAAACCAGGTTCGAGCACGGATGATCTCGCCGTATTTGCGCCGAAGCGCGAAGAACGTCGATTCGACGTTCGAGCGCTGATGGTACGTTGTATCATCAATCAGGAGGTTTCCAGCGACGCCATTCCAGCCAAATTCACGGTGCTTGATCACCGGTTTCACGCCTTCAGCGCGAAGTTTCTGACGAAGCAGCCACCAGTCGTAGCCTTTGTCGACGGTGAGAGTCCTCACTTTGTCGAGATTTCGTTTGAGCAGTTGCCAGCCGATCTGGGAGTCGTGCGGTTGTTTCATCGAGCAATGTATGTCGAGAATTATATCAGTCTCACAATCGATCAAGACAGTCGTCATGACCGCACGAAACGTGTAATTCGTTCGTTTGGCGTAGTGCTGGCTGGTCGAGATCCGATCCATGCCGGTTGCGTCGATCGCCTGGATCTCACCGGTGTCGTGCAGCTCCGCCGACAAACGTAGTAAGACGCGCCAGATCGGCATTTTGAGTCGCTGATACCGGGCGCAGAGGGTGGAAAAGTCGGGCAGTTCAGACGGTTCTAGACCAAGAATTCCGACGATTCGTGGCATCTTGTAGAGGACATCCAGCAACCGCCGATACGGATGATCGAGATACTCCCGAAGACCATGCAGAGCGACGATTACCCAGTCTGCGTAGCCTCCTTCGCCGGGTTGAAACGCTGGATCCGGCTCTCCAGCGACGGCTTTTTGAGCGAGCGAGACAACGTGTCTCGTGAAGCGGGCGAGTTTGCTGGACACAAATTCGCCTTCTCGCTTCATTTCCTAGAACGTTCGACAAGTAGCGACTCTTGCTAGAACCCTAGAACTTACTAGTGAAGGTTCCTCCGCAGAGATCTCGAACGTCTAAACAAGCCCCGACACAGTAGCCGACACAACCGGCGACGAGGATCGGAGGGGGCCACTCACTCTGGATGGTAACCGAAGGAGAGGTGATCTTCGCATTGATTCCGGTAACAGCGGTCCCGCTCACGCCCAGTGAACCGTCTTTCATTGACCGTGTGACCGTTCTCCGAGGGGCAGTTTAGCCCGGGCGTGCTGAAGATGGTGTCGCCGAATCGGGACTCCCTACCGGTAGTGGTGCATCAAACAGTGCTCATTGGGCATCAGAACGTGAACCGTTTCGATTTTTCTCGATAGTCCTTGAACGTCGCTTCAGCCCATTCGTGGACTCTTTCGGATTGCGTTTCGATCAGCGCTTGGGGCATTCCATCGTCGTCGGCGACGATCATCTGGACGTACTGGTCAAAGATCCCAATCCCAAAGGGAAACGTACCCTCATAGAGAAATAATTCAAAGCCCTCGGTGGTACGTAACTGGTCAACGGTATCGGTGTATCTGGGGTTCGTTCGGAGGGTCGTAGCGACAGCCGTATCGGCAATAAACTCGGCGGTAAGCTCGCCGTTCCGTAGCCGCGTTGTCGTCACTTCCCACCCCTCATCCCCGATCAGCGGGAGGAGCAACCGAAGGTGCGAGGTGGTGGACAGCCGGTCGATATGGTATCTCACCCAATTGTAGGGATCAGTTGGCTCAGTAGAGATGACCGTGGCGTCGCGTAGGAGTTGGGGATCAAGATCGAACGAATCACGAGGGAGCCACCGCAAAAACGGGTGAAGTTTCCGTTCCAGCTGGATCGAATCAATGACCGAGGTGAGTTCACGGCTTACCAGTTCGCCGGCTGGCGTGATGGTATATTCCGACTGGGCAGGCTTGAGCCAGCCGTATTCGGCGAGGGCCTCCAGATTTCGCTGGATGGTGACACGGGAGACATTAACTTGCTTGGTCAACTCGCCTTTGGTCAGTGCCTTCTCCTCGGAGAGGAGATTCAGAATGCGAATCCGTACAGGTGATTGGTTCAGGAAGGTCAGACAGCCGATCGCTTCGTCCCGGCCTCCCATTGCATTCACCCCTCAGTTCGAGTGTGGACGTAGAGAACCATCAACCTAGTTACCTATTTAGTGAGTGTTAGACCGAACAGATTGTGCGTACTGAAGATGAGTAGGTCGGTCTGACGTTCACGGAAGGGATCGCTTCAACGTTCACTGGACCCTTGCAAGCCGCGTTCGCCGCTGGGTCGCTTGCCATGGCGTTTGTTGCGCCAGAGCACCGTCTTGTCGACCATGCCGTGATTGGGACTTCGGTCGGCATTAGCCTGTGGACCGGCCTAGTGAACCAGGTATCCACGGCCGAACGCATGCGGCACGGTACCGGTACTGGCCCCCCGTCTCATCGAAGGGATCGAAGCCGGTGGCCCGTGTTCACGATTTCCGCGGTCGGAGCCTGCATCGGAGCACGCCGTTCGGCATATAGGACCGCATGAGGTGAGCGCATGGGCACTGACGAGCGGCTGAGCGGTGAGCTGACCACCCGGTTCCCATTCCCGGTCGCTAGCCGGCCGACAGCTGTCCCCCACAGTGGTGAGGCGGTCGGCGGGTGGACGGACCGTGAGCGCCACTGACGGCCGAAGCGGTGGGGCGATCACCACGACTGCCGGGTCGTCCGTCCCGGCTCTCTCGAGTTCGATCGAGCGCGGGGCAACCGAGCGGTCGAGATGCGGCCGTCGAGCGGAGAGCGGCTTGCGCCCGTTTGCGGTGGCCGGTCGGGGTCCAACGTGTGACCGCCGACGGGGACCGGGTGGTCACCGGGCCCCTTCTTCCGGGACGGCCGCGATCAGGCCCCGCCAGGGAGCAGGTGACGAAGGCGATCAGCCAATCCCGCAGCGCCGTGCCGCAGCACCACCGCGCCGTTGGTCCCCACGCGGCATCGAGACGGCTGCTGCAACACCCATTACTGACGGGCCACTCGCGGCCCCGCAGAGGTCCGACAGGGGACCCGAGCCTGGATCTCCGCGCTAGACATATCATCATCATATATGGTACAAAATATAGATGTGAATAACTACCCAACTATTGTGGGTCTCAGTAGGGAGGGACAATCGTGACTGACACGAACATTGACGAGGAAACCGAGCGCGACGAGATCGCGATGCCGGCCGGGGAACAGCACCGAGAGGGGGTGGCACGCGACCGGGCACCCCTGTCCGGGACGATTCGCCCAGGGGACCGGGTTTACGAGCTCGAGCTGTCGTTCGCGGACGGAACGCCGACGGAGACGAAAGTGCAGGTGCTTCGCGAGCTCGAGAACGCGACCGACGTGCGCCCCATGGCGCCCCCACCCGACCATATCGGGTCGATGGATCAGACGGTGGACCTCACCATCGTCACCACCTTTGCAGCCGAGACCTTCGTGACCGCCCTCGAGCTGGCGGAGCTGGCGGACGTATCTGTCCGCGAACGTGCCCCTGACGAGGTCGGTCTGGCGGTGGTTGACGACGAGGAAGACGAAGCTCGTGGAACCACGGCAGAGTTTCAGCACCTCCGGCAACAGCTGATCGGGGACAGGTCTACGGCCACCCCGCCGGTGGATGGCGACGCCCGCGGCGATGGGAGCGGTGATCCAACTCGCGTCACGTTTTCCGACGACGAGGTCGGCTTCGAGAGCCTCCTGGAGGGGACAGAGGGGATGGCTGCCTCCGCCGCAGCTCCAGGGGGTGCGCATGACGATGGGAGCCACCCAGCAGGCGAGTCGCCCACGCTACTCGACCAACTTATCGAGGACATGGACCAGCACGCGACGGACGCACAGCGCCAGGCGCTCCGCACGCACCTGCTCGCGGACCACCTCCCGACGAGCGTGGCGGTTCGCCTCGAGCACCTCGAATCCCGGCTCGCACAGTTTGCCGCGTACACGGACGCACTGGAAGCGTTCCTCGACGAGCACGGCACCGCCGACCAGCTCATCGAGGAGCTGCAGATGGAGCTCCGCGAGGTGGCCCAGGCGGTGACGGACCTGACCGAGACGGTGGCGGCCGCAGCCGACGAGCGGGCGACCCTCCGCGAGCGCCTCGCGACGGTCGAGGCCGAGACCGCCGACACGTCTGTTGCGCTCGCGGAGCTGGCGGACGGCCTCGAGCGGGTCGACCGAACGCTGCAGACGACGCGCGCCGACACGAACGCGCGCCTGGAGACGATCCAAACCACCCTCGACGACTACGCGCAGGTCCACCAGCGGTTACAGGCGGTCTTCGGGGCCGAAGACCCCACGTAACGGGCCGCCCGGGCGTGACGGCCTCGCCGCGTTGGCTCCGGCGTCGGTAGCCACCCAGCGGCAGGGGCAGTGCGTCGGCCCAGCCGGCTCGTCGGTGGGGTCCACCGGGCACGGACTCACGGGACACGGCGGGATCACCCCGGGCCCTCACCTACGACTGCGCCGTCGCTGGTGTGTGTCTGTTCGTCCGAGTCGGCCACCGTCCTGCTCGCGGTGTGCGATGCCCTCGGTCCGTCGGTCGCGGTCAGCGCAGTCGACCGGACGTCGGTGCTCTCGACGCGCATAACGTCGCCCGGCAGGGCGAGGGGACGGCAGCTTCCCACTCCCCTCTGGCCGCCCAAACATCCGAGCGGCCGGCGATAAAGGAGGTCGCCCTGTCGGGGGCAGGCGCGACGCGAGTCGATGCGCACCCCCCGCAGCCATGACGGTGGGGCAGCACGTGGTGGCCGCCGAAAGGGCCATCCGGACGGCGCCAGAACGAGAGGCTGTGTACCCCTGGGAGCACGCTGCGGTCGCCTACCTGCTCTGGTCGGGCGCCTCGCGGTGGCACAATGGGACCCCACCAGCTGGCTGGCCCGTCCTCGTCGTGTTGCTCGCCTCACAACTGCCGGACCTGATCGACAAACCCCTGGCGTGGCAGTTCGGCGTGGTGTCGAGCGGGCGGTCGCTCGGCCATGCCGCGGTCATCGCCGTCCCACTCGCGGTAGGGGTGTTCGTTGTCGCCCGTCGCGCCGGGCGGTCGCCCGTAGGTGGCGCGTTCGCCGTGGGGTATCTGGCGCATCTCGCGACCGATGTCAGTCCCCGATTCCCTGGCGGGGCGTGGGACCTCACGGTGGTCCTCTGGCCGTTTCGGACCGCCGACGCAGCGGCCGACACTGCGGCACGGGAAACCGGTGCCGCCGCCCAGACGGGGGAGATCCTGGGCGGCGCCTATCCGTCGCTTTTGGCGCCGGACGCGCTCCTCGGGCTCGGGCTGGTTGGCCTGGCGATCGGCGTCTGGCTGGTCGATGGCCGCCCCGGCTGTCGGGAACTCCTGGTAGTGGGTCGATGGCCGGCGAGCGTGCTGTCCCCGCTCCGCCAGCGGCGGGAGTGACGGGGCCGGAGGCCGGGGCCACCCCGACTGGGCGGCCCTGCTGGATTCGATGCTCACACGTCGTCAATACCCGCCCGACGGGCAACAACCCGCCATGGGTTTCGACGGCCGCACGAACCGCGTCCAGGTAGTCACAGCGGGGCCACCCTCGACGCCGAGGGCGCGAGCGGCCGCAGTGCAACCAGCCTCCACAGCGATTCTGGCACGCTCAGGATTCTGATCGACCGGTTCGTGCGGCGCGCGCTCCCCCAACTGATTGTGAACCATCCGCTGCGTCGTCGGGTCCGTCGGTGGGTTGGGGGGTACTACTCGAGCGCGCGTGTGGATTGTGAGAGTCGGTTTCCCGTAATCACTCCTCAACCGGGTGACGCGCCGAGTCCTGCCGCCGTCGGCCCAGCCAGACGACGGCGGCGACGAGTCCGGCCCCCAGCGCCGGCCACCGGTCGCTGCTCACGTAGAGCCCCCCGGCAGGTGGTCGAGAGTCCCAGAGCGGCCAAAACACCGCGTAGGACGAGCCCGTGGGGGTGAGAAGCGCGAGATCGAGCACGTGGTGGGATACCGCGCCGAGGGCCAGCAGGACGATCGACCACTTGCGGTATGGCGGCGCGAGCAGGAGCGAGCCGAGGAGAATCACGAGTACGGACCCACCCAGGGTGTGCAACGGCGACCACGAAAACGGCACGCCGAGGAGGCGGGAGACGGTCGTGTCCGGGAGAAACAGCGCGAGTTTCATGAGATCCGGCGAGAGCGCCCCGACCATCACCAGCGTCACGTGCTCGGGGCCCAGCCAGTCGATCCGGAACGACAGCCCGACGCCGATAATGAACCCCACTAGGACGTGCGTCAGAACGTCGGCCATCAGCGCTCACCCGCTGTGTCACTCTCATCGTCGGTCAGCCGGCCTGCCTGGCGGTCCGACGGTGGGCCATCACGGTCGGCCGTCGACCGCGAGTCCGCGCGCGGGACGAACGCGAGCTGCTGGCGGTCGAACCGCCACCCCTGGCCGAACCGGCCGGCGACCCAGAGGCCGCCGAGGGCGGAGACGACGTACATGTAGGTCGCCTCCGCTGGCGTCCGGGTTAACCCGCGCTCGACGGTGAGCGTCGACGCCTCCGCGAGCGTCCCGAAGGCAGTCATGTGGACGCCCGGTTCGAGTGGCCCGTCGACGGTCCCGCGGTAGCGCTCCGCACCGACCAGGGTAACCCGGTCGGAGCCGCTGGTCGGGGTCGCGATCACGACAGGCTCCGTGTCGACGACGCGACCGTGCAGGATGACCTGCTCGCCGACGTACGCCTCTGGCGCCGGCATCACCTCAAACTCGGTGGGGTAGGCGGGCCCGAGCGGGTTGTCGGGCGTCGCCCCCGCCCAGACCAGCGCACCGCCCAACACGGCGAGTAACGCGATCCCTGCGAGCAGGCGTCCACGCTGACCGACCGGTTCGTTCGAGGCCATCTTCGACAGTGTCTGCAGTGACATCCTCCTCGCCGTAAAAGGCGAGGCTTCCCACGCAGGGGGACTCCCAGTTAGTCGTCGTCTCCAGAACCTTCGGTTCTGGTGAGCTGCACGGGACCTTCGGTCTCGTGAACGCTGGCAGTGGGATCAGACTCTCGAAACGCCATGACCGTCATCTGCGCTGGCACGCTCTTCTCACGATGGCGTTCGAACGACGCTACGCGTCTTTCGTGACCACGAGACAGCGAAGCCGTCTCGGACGGAGTCGTGGCGGTGTCACAACCGCTCTCATCCCGAGGCGAGTCATCACGTTCTGCCTTGTCAAGCGGGACACTCTCTCCCCACGGGTCAATCCGTCGTTCGATATTCGCGAAAGCGGTGATGTCGGCCTGAAACGTCGACACGTGGCAGTCGTCGTTCGGACACCGGAACTCAGCTTGGGAGTCCCCACGACCGAGACGGGAGCACGAGTGACACGTCTGCGAGGTGTACGCCGAATTCACGTACTCGACCGGGATGCCTGCTTCCGTCGCCTTGTCCTCGATGCGCCCGTGGAGTCGGGCGAACGCCCACGAATGAAGCCGGCGATTCATGTACTTCCCGTAGCCGAGTCGTTCTCGGACATCTGTCAAATTCTCCATCACCAACACCGAATTCTCGAACTGTTGGGCGTACTCAACGGCCTGTCGAGACGCTTTCTCCACGATGTCGGTGAGCACGTTCTGGTAGTGTGAGAAGCGGTCTTCAATCCGCCACTCGGATGCGTCACGCTCTTGGCGTCGTTGCGGGGTCGTGTGCATCTCTTTGCGGAGATGTTTCGCTCTATCCGTGACACACGAACAGGTCAGTCGGAGAACCGTCCTTGAGGGCAGTTTCTCCGATGTCTAAGCCGATGTGCGTGGCGTCACCGTCCGTCGCTCGTTCTTCGACCGGGTACTCGACGGTGACATGCAGGACCCAGTTCTTCCGATGCTTCTGAAGCCGTATCTCTCCCGCCTTCGCGTCCTCCGATATGAGGGCGTGCCAGAGGTCTTCCTGTTCAGGGTTGATGCGGAGCGGTATCCAGAAGTTCGTTCCCCGACCGGGACGCGGAACCCACCACGTGAACGCGTAGTTGCGTTCGTCGGAGTGGTCGTACGTCGCGGCTTGGTTCGTGAGGCGGATCGGGTAGCCGTCGTCCAATTCCTTCGCGTTGTACGTCGTGCGGAGTTTCGGGACGTAGTTACAGAGTGTGGCTTTGGCCTGATACGGCAGGTCGTTGGGCGCCACGATGTCACTCACCGCCGACATGGTACTCGCCCCCGCGTCGAACGCCTCTTGCAGACCGTCACGGTACGTGTCGAGTAGGCTGTTCAATTTCGACTACTTGTGCGGGGTGGGTGGCGCGAACGTCGCCTGCACCGTCTTGGTGACGGTCGGAGACACGCTACTGTTCCTCCACGGACTTCATGAGTACGTCGATGCTCACTTGGCCGGTGGTGGCGAGGAAGTACCCCGGTTACCAGAACGCCTTGTCGAGCGTCTGCCGATCCTCTGGATTCTCGTCACGGATTTTGCGGGACGTGACATCCTTGAGTGAGTTGATGAACTTGGTAAGGTCGGTCGTTGGCTTCGCCGTGAACAGGATGTGAACGTGGTCGGAACCGCCGTTGACGTTCTGGATGTTCACGCCGAAGGTCTCGGAGATGTCGTTTGCAATCTCACCGATGCGTTCTGCGATTTCGTCGGTGAGTAGGGCTGCGCGGTCCTTCGTGGCGGTCACGAAGTGATATTGGAGCGTATAGATCGTGTGCGACCCGGTTTCGAGATTATACGTTATTTGGCGGTACTAATTTCTGTACACCCAATTCGACTAAAGGTTAGCAGTCGGGGGTATTCGGCCTGCAACCGACGGTGGAACGTGTAGGAGTTGGCGGCTTCACGCCCGTTATAAGCGGCGGGGTTCTTGCCTTAAAAAGATAGATTTCGGAACTCGTTGTTCACTCCCGGAGGGCGTGTTCGTGCTGGTACCAGTCGATAGTTCGTTCGAGGCCCTCCCGCACCGACACTGTCGGTTCACCTTCGAGATGTCGGCCTCGGAGTGGTCGATGTCCCCCGGCCGGGCCTCCGTGTGGACGATGTCCGCGTCGGTGTCCGTGATGTCCTGGATGAGTTCGGCCAGCTCCCGGATCGTGACCGACTCGCCGGTGCCGATATTGTACGCTTCGCCCACCGCGTCCGTGGTCGCCGCCTTCACGTTCGCTTGGACGACGTCGTCGACATAGACGAACTCACGCGTCTGCTCGCCGTCGCCGTGAATGGTGATCTCTTCCCCGGAGAGCGCCTGATCAATGAAGACGCTGATCACCCCGCTGTAGTCGCCCGCGACCTGGCCCGGGCCGTAGACGTTGAAATAGCGCAGGGCAACCGTCTCGAGGCCATAGAGGTCGTGGTCCAGCCGGGCGTAGTGGTCACTCGCGAGTTTGTCGAGGCCGTACGGCGACGTTGGCTCGTTGGCGTCGGCTTCAGTGATCGGGATCGATTGGGGGTGGCCATAGACGGCCGCACTCGAGGCGAGCACGACACGGACGTTGTGGGTTCGGGCGGCTGCTATAGTAGGAGTTAGAAATAATTACTCACTTTTGGTATAGAGAGTTGGTCAAGAGCCGTATCACTCGCCGTTGTGAGATCGTCGAGTGACTCAAAGAAGCGGTTGCTGAGAGCGGCTTGGAGTTGTTTCCAGCACTCCTCGACAGGATTTAGCTCTGGCGAGTACGCCGGTAACGTGATGAAGTCAAGGTCGTCACGGGCCGCCAGGTCCGTGACGGCCGACGCCTGGAAATACAACGCTCCATCCAGCACGACGAGCAAGTCATCTTCAAATTCTTCGCATAATGCAAGAATGAAATGTTTGGCGTGTTCGGCGGTTACGTACTCTTCGAATCGAGCGAAAAGGCGATCACCGTCTTCGGTGATCGCGCCCAACAGGCACGTCCAGTCGCGTTGGCCGGATAATTCGACGGCCGGCCGCGTCCCGCGAGGAAACCATGCGGCACGCGGCTCGACTTGCACGGATTTTTTGGTTTGATCGATACAGACTACTGTGGCGTCCATCTCCCGCCGCTTTTTTTGAACTCTTCGCGGAACGTTTCTTGCTCGTCAGCATCTGATTCGGCGGTTGTACGGCGTGGTTTTTGATAGCTCAATCCCGCTTCTTTGAGCAACCGCCGGCAGCTCGGGATCGAATACTCGACATCGTACGTCTCGTCAAGATACTGCTGGACGAGCGCCGGCGTCCACGCCGGCGCGTCGAGTCCAACTTCTTCAGGGGGTTCGTGGACAGTTGCTTCGAACTGTTTTTGATCTTTATCCGAGAGCTTTCGTTTTCTCCCAGATCGGTGAGCATCAGTCACAGCCTGCTCAAGCGGCTCATCGGTATCGAGTCGCGTGAGCCAGCTATAGATCGTTCGGCGCTGCACGCCGTTCCACTCGGATAGTTCAGTCTGCGTGACGCCGTTTTTGTACGCTATTGCGGCTAAAAGCCGTTGTGTCGGCTTCTTTCCGTCCACGTTGTCGAGGGCTTCTTGCAACTCTTCGACTGAGATCTCGTCGAGGTGATCCACTGTCTATTCCAAGATACTGCGAGTAAATAATTCTAACGGATACTATAGCAGTGAGAGGGTGGCGTCGGCGTTGATCGCGTGGCTCGTTTGGGGGTTCTCGACCGAGCGGGCGACGCTGACGAGGGCGGCCTCGTGGAAGATCACGTCCGCATCGGCACCGGTCTCCGTCAGTCGGTCACCGTCGCCCACGTCTGCCTCGATCAGCGTCGCCTCCGTGGGGAGGGTCGCCGGATCGCCTGCACCGAGCGAGGTGGAGACGGTGACGTCGTTCTGGGGGCAGAGGGCACGGGCGAGGTGGTGACCGAGGAACCCCGCTCCACCGGTGATCAGTACAGCCTGCTGCTCACGGTCGAGGGCGTCCATTGCCGTACTATCTTCGAGCGGACGAGTGCCTGTGGCGGTCGCCCTCGGGGCTCAATGCGGTGGTAGCTGCTTCTCGTGAGCGCGTTTTTGTAGGTGCCCGCCCCAGGTCCGACAGCAAGTCCCCTCTCAGAGTATGGCTCGGTCGCCACGGCTGACTTTCGTGGTGGAGTCTCTCCCCGTCGGGCGCGGACACGCCGAACTGAACCACATCAGTGCGCCCCGGCAACCCACGCAGTGGACCTTCGGAGGGGAGTGCCAACAAATCGTATCTGGGTGGACATGTTCGGGTCTGCCGCATCGTCCGGCGAGTAGGGGCTCAGAAGGCCGAGTCAACCAGACATGATTGGAGGTGGAAACCTTCAGCTACACTGATTTATAGAACGCGCAGTCAGTACTGCGCTGGTTCACCACAAGGGTCCCTCACGTCACCGAACGTGCCCGAGACAAAAACTAGTTAATCCTGAAATGGACAGCTAGACTGTCTGGAACGAAATGGCTCAATTATATACGGGCCCGTGGGACAAGGTTCTTGCCCCAAATCGTGTTGGGGTGCGAATCACACATGACGGGAAGACAACCAACACGTCGGTCCATCCTCAAGACGACGGGAGTCGCACTACTTGGGGGAGCGGCGGTAACTGGCAGCGCCGCAGCACAGGACGGGTGCGTCTCACTGAACGACGCAGATAGCGAGGAGTTACAGCAGTTGAGGCATGTGGAAAACGAAGACGAAGCGCAGGCAATCATCGACGCACGCCCGTTCCGGAACGTCAATCACCTGCTTCAACTCGCGGACCCACTTGGATTCTTCGACCCGCGGATGGTCGCCGAACTGGCCGACGGCACGTGCGAATACGATACTCAGCCGGTCGATCGGGAGGTCGATGGTCCACCGTTCCCAAACGACCCCGGCGTTGCCTACTCACAGGGACGCGTGCAGGAACAACACCTCGACGGGACCACGAACCCGCGTGACGCGGGTGATATGGTGACCTTCGCGGGCTTTGAGCGCGGTGGCACCACGGTGGCAGACTTCAGGGTGTTCTCTACCGCCGAACAGAACGACAACCTCAACTGGAACGGGTGGCGGCAACAGCCACACCGAACCATCATGCTTCCGTTGGAGTAGCGAGAGACCCAAACTCCTCCAACGGCTTTCTGTAGGGCGTCTCACCGCGCTTGCGTGGAGAGTGTGGTGGCCAGAACGAGTGACCTCGGTTTACCCGAGTTGGTGGAGTGGCTCGAGAGTCATCAGGAATAGTGTTTTTCAGGACTACTTTCTCTGCTCGATGTCGGCGCAGTTGCCCTGTTATCCGTCGTTGCGTGATGGACGTTGGACCAGGAGTCAGGGGACCGACGTGTGTGGGGCCGTGCCGCCGTCTCCTGCCCACGACCGACCCGGGTGAGCGTCCATGCCGGATCGCCCAGTCCGCGTGCTCACTGCGATTCCGTCATCCGAGCGCGTTCGCTGCACCGGTTACGGCGGGTCCGGTGCCGTCTCGGGGAGACAGGCGTCGCTACAGTAGTGGTATTCGAACACATCGGTCCCCTCGCGGATCCGCCACGTCAGCCGCCGCTCGCGGGCGCCGATCTCGCTCCCGCACGCGCGACACGTCGTCGCCTCCTGGATGCGATGGTGGCTCGAGGGTGCGGTCGGGTCCCGGTACTGGTACTCCATACCCCTCCCTATGGGAACGCCCCACAAATAAGATGTGATGAACGTCATCTATTGTGATATACTATCGGCCGGGGCGCGCCGTCGGGGGCGAGCGGACGGCTCAGTGGGTCCGGGTGGGTGGCCCCCGGGGGAACGTGTTTTTGTCGCCGCCGACCCAGTTGCCTATCACTCGTCGTTCCGCTGGCAATCGAGCACGTCCGTCTCATGGCAAAGGACGACGACCGGTTCGACGCCACTGCGCCCGATGGGAGCGGCTTCGCCGAGACGCGGGCGCTGGATCCGCTCGCCGACCCACGAGCGAGCTGCGTACGCGACGCGCAGGAACGCGCGCTGGCGATGCTCCGCACCGGCGTCCACGAGGGGGACCTGCCGCCGACGGTCTCGATCTCCGGCCCACCGGGGACGGGCACGACGCTCACGACCCGGCGTGTCAGTCGGGCGGTCGCCACGCGCCACGACACCGTTGCGGTCGAGTCCGACACCGCAAGGAGTGTGGCACGCTGTTCAGCACCGTCACCGAGCGCCTCGTCGACCTGACGGGCGGAGCGGAACCACGCCTCCGCCGGCCTCGAGGGCGTTGTCGCCGCGATCGAGGCCGCCCGCCCCGGCGTGTCGCGTCGGCCGTCGCGCAGCGGATACACACTTTTGGTATTACGCATCGTATTACCATGTATGAGCGAGACGACGCGTGTCACTGAGAAAGGGCAAGCGACGATTCCAAAGGGGTTGCGCGAAAAGTACGATCTCGAACCCGGCGACGAGGTGGTCTGGCTCGACACGGATGCCGGGATCGTCGTGAAAAAGCGGACGCGCACCGGCGGGCGTGGGCTGCTCATCCCCGACGAGACGCCGGCGGACACCCGTGAGGCGATCGGGAGCGAACTCGCTGAGCGGCTGCGCAACCGTCGCGATCGTAACTACGAGGACGAGTAGTGTGGCGACGTACACAGCCGATGCGGTCGCGCTGCTTGTCTATCTCGTCGACGCGCTCCCCGACCGCGCCGATCGCATCTTCGCGGAAGCTGAGGCGGGGGAGACGGTCATCCAGGCGCCAAGCACGGCCGTTGCCGAAGTCCTGTATGCGGTCTCGCGGGACAAAGATGTCCGTGGCGTCCAGTTGACAGGCACACCGGACGACGTCCGGCAAGCGTTGCTCACGAACGGGCCCGTCGCCCTCGCACCGGTCGGCGAGGCGGAACTGACGACGTATGCCCAGGGCATTGAGGAGTACAGCATCCACGACGGACTCGTCGTCGCGAGCCACCGCGTCCGCGAGACGGACGCCATCATCACGTCAGATCGGGTGCTGCGGGACGCGCCCGTGCCGACCGTCTGGGAGTGACCGCCGCGCCCAGACGCTGGTGGGGCGACCGGCAGTGCTGTCCTCCGTCCGTCACGACCCCAGGCAATACGGTCAGTGCTGTCACGCCACTCGAGCCGTCGATCGCGATCGGATGAACACGGCCGACGACCGCGTCACCGTCACTGCGCCGACCGACAGCGTCGTCGCCGACAAAGACGCCCTCGATCGACGGCCCGCCCGGCACGGGCAAGCAACTCACCACGCGGCGGGGCTGCCGCGAGGTTGCCACGACCAGGTCGCCGTCGCATACATGACCCTGATGCAGTGTCGCACGCTGTGCAGTGTGGCCACCGAACGTCTCTCGAACTCACGGGCGAGCGCAAGCCAGCCTCCGCCCGCCTCGATGACGGTTCCGCCGCCCTCTGGGGCGCCCCCCCAGCGTATCGTGGCGGCCAGCCTCGCCGCGCCCGACCGCGAGGCGACGGTCGCCACCTGGCTCGCGCTCTTGGTCACCCACGTCGGCGTGGTGACCACCAGGAGGGAGCACACTCGCGGCTAGGAGAGCACCCACCCCGTGCCGACGGCTGCGATCGACGCGCGCCTTCACACCGAGGCGGTCTTGGCCGAACTGCGCCGCGGTGCGCGCACGATTCGCACGGTCGTCACCGATTCGAGACGGGGGGCCTCGTCGAGCGTGTGGTCGACTCGCGCGGGCGTGACGGCCGCCTGAAACTGATCAAGTCGACGGGCGACTCGCAGTGGGGCCGCGACCCGGTCGGCCCCGACGCGGCGGAGGCGACGTCCCTGCACGCACTGCCGCGCGACTGACGGCGACCGGCGCCCCCGTGGCAGACGGTGACCAGACGAGTAGCGGTTACAGGGTGGCGCCGGACGAGCGCCGTGTCCACGTGCCCGCAGCCCACACGCGGCGGAGGCGCATCGAGGACCGCTCCGTGTCCGGACGAGCCCCGCGAGGCGGTCGTCTCGGAGCTCGCGGCCGACGTCGACGCAGCGACCGGCGCCGCAGAGCTCGTCTCGATCGCCGCCTGGGGAGCAGACCTCGACGTCGTCCACGAGGCCAGCGGCATCGCCCGCCGCAGTGCGCGCCGGGCCAACCGCCACCACCTCCACCAGCTCGCGGCTCGGGCGCGCGGCGAGGGTGGGCTCACCCAGGACCGGACGAGTCGCGAAGAGCGTACCCGCGCGAGCACCCTCGAGCGCCACCTGCACGAGGCGCGTCGCACGACGACGCCGACGGCCAGTGGGATCGACCACTTCTTCGACGAGATGGGCAGGCGAGAGGAAGCGCCCCTGTTCGCACCCTCTGGGCTGGGACGTGGCCAGCTGGCCTGTGAGCAACGGCACCGAGGTGAGCCGACTCGACATGGCCGCCGGGAGGGTCGTCCAAACGCGCACCCACAGCGGCGGCCGCGGGCTGGTTGTGCGCGATGACACGTCGGCGGAGACGCGCAAGGCAATCCGAGCCGACCTCGTCGAGCGGCTACACGACCGTTGCGATCGCCACTCCGAGAGCGCAGAGCGTGGCGACGCGCTGCCGGCCACTCCCGTCTTCGTGCCCCTTCTTCCCCCGTGTAACCGCGGGGAAATCCCCAAGGCGGACGCCACGCCCTGCAGGGCGTGGAGGAGGGCACTCCTGATCAGCGGTAGCTTTCGTGGGTGACGCCGGGAAGATTCCCGAAGTGGCTGTCACCAGCAAGAACAGGCTCATCACGCTCCAACGCGGTTGCTGCGATTGCTGCGTCTCCTTTTCCGATCCCAGGTCCTTCACCTGTGTCCACAGCGGCCATCCGCTCACCGAGCAGCCGTCCAGCGCGACGGGAGATACTCGGGGTCATATCTACGACTGGGTAGGAATCAAGCACGGCTTCCACCTGCTGGCGCTCTTCGAGGGTGTTCGCCACTTTTCCGACGCCGATGTAGAGCTCCAGCACAGTCATCGCGGGAATCACCAGCGGCACGCTCTCGGTTTCGAGTTCTTGTGCTTTCTGGACGGCGGGGTCGACGTCGTCGATGACGTCCAGAAGAAAGCTCGTATCGACAATCATTCGAAGCGCTCCGCGACCTCGCGGACCTCCTCACGGTCCGCCTGATCAGCGGCCTCGATAGCGTTCCGCATATCGCGTACCTGGTCGTCGTCGAACACATCGCGGAGATCACGGAGCGACCGCCCACCGATGAGTCGGTCCACGGCGTCGCTGAACGACTCGTCAGCCCGCTTGTTCGCTTTGATGCGTTCGTACACGTCATCTTCGAGCCGGATCTGATGCGACATCCTTGTTGACAGCGTTGACGCTCCACAAGAATCAATGTTCGGGCGGCGGTGAGAGACGCCAGGCGAGAGCTGGATCCAGGGCCGCGTGCCCACAGTGCGACAGACGGCTGTGGCCCCCAATCACTCTAGAACCGATTCAGATACACACACTCGTCTGTCGGCTGGAACCGCCCAGCCGACTGGCCCCTGTCACGGGACGACGACCGCTTCGATGAGCGCACTACGACCGACTCGGTATTCGCCGCCTAAGGCGCGCTCAATCCGCTGGCGGCCCCCGCCGACGTCGGCCCGCGGCCCGCCCACGAGCGCAACCTGGCCACGACTCTCGCGAGCGTCCACGACGGCTCCCTGCCGGCGACGGTCTCGGTCTCCGGGCGGCCCGGCACGGACAAGAAGTGGGGAAAACTGATACGTTTGCTGGGCGTTCGTCGCCCGCCATGCCGTCGTGGCCAGTGAGTACATGAGCCGCCAGCGCGGACAGGCACGGCGGCGCGGTGAAGCGATCGACGTCCCCGCCTGCGAGCGGCGGGCACCTGGTGGCCGTGCCTGAGACGCGAGGCGGCGCACTACACGATCAGTGCACAGTGTAAGCACTGCCGGTGGCCCCGCGGCTGGCTCGACCGGAACGACACGCCCGACGGCGTGATTTACAAGAATAGGGAGGGCATCGTATAGATTTCAAGAGTCGTCCCGTCTTCGAGGTGTTCAGGAAGTGTTGAATCTAGGACAGAGAGAGGATGTGGACCCCACGCGGGATCCTCATCAATTCCGACGTGGTCGGCCAATTCCCACCATTGATGTGCGTCCTCGAATGCGTTCTTATCGGAGACGGGGGCCGTTGTGAACGATGATCGGCTGGCGATAACCACCAGCTTCTTCTTAGGTCGTGTGAATGATACGTTAAGACGGCGACCATTCCAGAAGAACGCATCTTGCGTCGAAAGATACGCTGGCAGTGAAGCACTGGCGGTGTAAATCACGATCTCATGCTCACACCCTTGATTCCGGTTTACGGTATCGACACTTGTGACCTGGGCCGGAAGGTCTCCGGCGTCAGTCGCGATTGCAGCCTCGACAAATCCCCGCTGAGCATTGTATGGCGAGATGATCCCGATTTCATCGGTGTCCATCGTGGCAGTTAGCGCGGCGACGATCGCTGTCTCTGTCGCGTTCGCACGGCGGCTTTCCGCTTCATTGTGGAGGAGCACAGCGATCTCAACGCGTGGATCGGCGATGAGCTCCATCGCGGATGTCGGGGTCGCGGACGGAGTGGGACGGGAAGATGACTTTGTCCGGATTCTCGAGACATCGGATTGATAGGCGCTCTTCTCGGCGAGCGCAGCAACCGCCTCGGGCAGCCGATAGGAGACCGGCAGGGTATGGCGGGGGATCGTTGCGGAGGGATCGGCAGCCAAGGTCGACCGATCAACGCCATCGACGGCTTCACCCCGTAACACGCGGAGATAATTCAGAAACGACAGGTACGGCACGGTCTGTTGGATGAGTGGTTGGTGATCATCTAGCCAGTCCCGGGCCCAGATTGGCCCCAGTTGTCGATGATCGCCGGCGACGAGTAGGGGAGCTTCCGCCGTGAGATGGGCAGCCGCCAGAAAGACCTGCGGGAGCGTGAGCATCGATGCCTCATCGAAGGCTGCTATATCAAAATAGGTCCGACCGTCGCGCAGGAGTTTGCCCGTCGAGTAGGACCGATACAGATTGCCGAGCAGCGAATAAACGCTGCTCGGCGTCGCAGCGATGATGACCGAGTCCGTCGCGGTGGAATCCCCCAGACAGGTCTCCCGAAGCACTTCCACGGTCTCCGTATCCGTCGGTTTGACGTACTCGACATGCTCGGCGACGGCCGACGGGCGGGCCGACCATGGGGGGCGAGAATGGGTGATGCGGATAATTCGCACATCATGGAACGCCTCCGCTAGAGCTGACGTAGAGCAATGCTCGTAGAGAGCGGCACTTTCCTCGACCGCTCTGTCCAGGGCGGTATTCGAGGGACCAGTCACCAATGCGCGCGGCGATCGCCCGGCCTGGAGTGCCGCAAACAACCGCGCAAAGAGGGCCGGGACGAGATAGCCGCTCGTCTTGCCAGCCCCCGGAATACCGTGACACACCTGAAGCTGTGGTTCGGTCGGGGCCGTCGCGTCACCGGCGACGATCGCTGCTCGCTGCTCCGCGTTCGGGAAGGTGTCCGGCCCGACAGATTCGGATGTGAATCGCCTCGGGGTCAAGCCCCGAGGCTTCCCGTTTCTACGACGTGACTTGCAGACACGGACTCGGAGTGAGTCGTGTCCGTAGCGGTCACAGTCTCCACGGGCGTGTCTTCGGGCCATCCCAGCCCTAGTTCAGAAAAGCCTCTCTGCAAGACGTTCATCGCCGCATTCGCGTCCCTGTCCGTCTCAAATCCGCACGATGGACAGGAGTGTTCCCTGACCCAGATGGGTTTCGCTGTCTCCACACCGCACGACGCGCACTCTTTGGTGGTGCCTCTGGCTTCGACTTGAACGACGTGACAGCCGTACAAGTCGGCCTTGTATTCGAGGAGCGTGATGAACTGTCGCCACGCCGCATCCTGCTTGTTGCGAGCGTTGTGCGGTTGTTCGAGCATCCCCTTCACGTTCAAATCCTCGACGAATACAGCGTCGTACTCGCGGACGAGCCACGTCGTTATCTTGTGCTGGTAGTCCAGCACCTTCCGCTTGATGTGTCGCTTGACCTTGGCGACCTTCAGACGTTGTTTCTCGTAGTTGTACGACCCCTTCTCTTTCCGTGAGAGCTTGCGTTGTTCGCGGCGGAGTCGGTCGTATTCGTCTTCGAGGTCGAGCCAATCCACAGTGTGGCCGTCGCTCGTGTGGATGTAGTTGAGTATTCCGAGGTCGATACCGACGCTGTTACTTGCGTCAAGCGAGTTCACGTCGGGTTTCTCGGGAAGGTCTGCGTCGTCGGTTTCGAGGCCGAAGGAGACGAACCACTCCCCGGTCGTCTCCTTCTTGAATGTGGCCTCTTTGATGGTGGCGTGGTCGGGAATCGGACGGTGGTAACGAATCTTCACCCATCCGATTTTGCTGAAGCGGACGTATGCAAACCTGTCGCGGGCCCTCTTTTCATCGAGGTCGAAACCAGACTGATTGTACGTCACGCTCCGGTACTCGTTCGGGCCTTGCCGTTTGAGCCGACCAACGTTGTATCCTTTCTCTTTCCTCTTGCGAAGATTCGAGAGATTGCGGTGGAAGCGTGCAACGGTGGCTTGGGCGGCCTTCGAGTGCAGTTCACTGAAGACGGGCCACTTCCGCTTCCATTCGGGGAGTTTGTTGTTCTGGTCGTACTCACTCGGCTTATCGTCCTCTGGGGCTTGTTCGTAGTCCCAGCGGACGTGGTTGTAGAGTTGGCGATGAACATCCAGATGGTGTTCCAGTCCCCCCGCTACCTCTTGTGTCGGGTAGGCGTGGTAGCGGTGACTGTGTTCCATCGCTGTCTCTTGATTGGCGATGTGTTGACTTAATGGTTTGTATCACGAGTTGTCGGCTTCATCCCCGAGGTCAAGCCTCGGGGTATTCGACTTGTCCGCTGATAAAATCACCGCTTGACGTGCCGCGTTGGCCCGTGATACGGCTATTCCGCGCGAGCGTTGCGCCGTCATCGAACTGGAGGTGGTCGTGATACGGCGTAGTTCCAGTGAGAGTGATCTCGTCGTCGAACTGGTGACTCCCTCCGACGGGACGCGAAGAATCACGGACCTTCCTGTATGAACGCGATCGACCGGCGGCGCCCGGAGCTCACGATAGAGGGTCCTCCGTCGCGCCTGATATTCCGTCGCCACGAGCGACTGAAGGGCCCGTTTCAGGGGGTGTGACATCGATTAGTCACCCCCACGGATGCGGAAATCCTCCGGTTTCGACACTTCCAGCGGCGTTTTGTCGAGGAAGGTTCGATCGGGACAGGCTCGTTCGACCCGCGCTGCTTCACGCGCCAGTCGCTGGGCGAGTGCATAGATTTCGTTACGCGTAATACGATTGGTGCGGCGGTCGGCATCGTGGAAGAGGTATTCGGCAGGCGGCTGGGTGGCCTGATTACTCGTCAACGGCCACTGGGCAGTGAGCGGCCCGATTTCAGTGAGCCCATAGATGTAGTCCAGCGGTATACTCGCGCCGCGAAGCCGCGTTGGGTAGCCGTGCGCGAGGGGGGCAGTCGGATCGACTGGTCGATCCGGCTGAATCTCTCCATTCCGAAAGTCCACCGTGTAGGCGAAGAGGCGATGACTGAACACCTGTCGGAGATTCACCGTCTGCTGCCCGCGGCGATACGTCCAGTCGGTTGGAATTGGGACGGCGTCGGCGGCCCGTGCGTGGGTGTCGGCGACATGGTCCGCGGTCGGGATCAGCCCCGAATTCACCCATGGGAGCTGCATCTGGGTCTTGACCGCCCGGTGAATAATCGACACCATGGGCTGGGCGTCACGGTCACGACAGACATCGGGATTCAACACGAGCATATCGTGGAGTGCAGCGATTGCATCGCTCGAGTTCCGGTGTCGTCGGCAGGCATCGAGAAGGGCCTCACGTTCACGTTCAGTATACAAGTATAAATGAACGATGTGATCGGCGCTCATCCGGTCGAAGAGGCCTTCAGCAAAGGAGGTGAGCATCTCGCGTTCGAAATGCGTATATGTGGTCTGGGCAGCCCGCAACCGGTCCAAGAGATCGACTAACTTCGACGGCTCCGTCCGAGGATACGGGATAGTCGCAACGGACTCCGATGGAATCGGCTCGAGCTCGCTTACCGGCATTCCCTCGCGACCGACGAGCCGACACCCACTCAGTAAGCAGAGGCGGTCGAACCGGTGATCATGGGTGACGTGCAGGTAAAAATTCAACCGGAGATGCCGGTCATCGGGTTCCCGTGACAGGGTGCCGTAGCCTCCGCCTGGTCGCCGTGGGACGGTATCATCCGGGTGCCGGTCGACGCCGGCCGGATGCGATGGGTTGATCCCGGATAGCAAGCTATTCGCCCGTGAGAGGACCCGCCGCGGCGACTCGTCGATCTCTGAGCGGAGTCGCTGGAGCGAGTCCGGGAGCACGCCGTCGTGCAAGGTGAACGGAAGGGCGGTCGAGTCATCGGCCTCGCTGGCGATCTCCTCGAGCGTCCTATACCCGTGCTCGCGTGCGACGCGCCGCTGGGTCGCCACCGGCCAGCCCAGGAGACCGGTGCTGCGGTCCTCAACGAGCTTTCCATGACAGGCGCTCGTCAGGCGGCAGTTCATACATTTTGAGTGTTCAAATTGGACCGCAGTGGGCTGCTCCGGATCGAGCGACCGATACAGGCGATCGAGCCGGCCATCCGAAGCAAGCACCATGCGGAAAAATGTCCAGAGCGGGCGCATGTCCGTGGCTTCCGCATCGAGCGTCGCGAGCGTGAGCGCCTGGTTGAGCGCCGTCTCCTTCGAGATGATGACCGATGAGAACTCGACGGGATTCGCGTTCTGGGCCTGGTCGAACCACTGCTGAAGAATCAGCCCGTAAAGCGCCGTCTGCAATTGATACTTCGGCGACTCATCCCACGTTGCTTCCATGTCACAAATATGAATATGAACGCTGGTATCGGTCGCCACTACCACGAGGAGATCGGGCCGCCCGGAAAGCGCGAACCGGCCGATCGGTTCGATCGTTTCGAGATCTAACTGAGCGACCGCAACGACATCACCGGTCTCCGCGACCTCCGCGACCTGCTGCTGCAACCACTGCCGGGCATCTGCAGTCTCCATCGGTTTACTCGTTTGCCAATTGAGCGCATCGAACTGCTGTTCGACGGCCATTTCGAATAGATCTGCATCGTGCCGAATCAGCGGGGTTGTGTCGTCGGCTGCTTCGTCGAGCGCATCGAGCTTGGGGCTCTCGGTGTGTGCCCACGGCCCGGTGTGGGCGTCGACGTACTGAGCGAGTTGCGGACAATACTGCTTTTCAACTAAATCGGCGAGATCAGTGACACTCAACTCGATCACACGTGCGTCGGGATCGGACGTGGGCTGCGGTCGGGTCACGGTGTGTGACTGCACCCCATGGTAATATAAAGTGCTGGCAACCTCCATTAGAATGTGTATTCTACCTAGATTTTGGGGATGAATAGGTGTTCAGGCGTTCCAATTGCGAGATGGATATACCCACCATACAGTAATTTACAAACCCGCGGCGCGATGCAGTAGATATATGGGGTCTGACGCAGGCCGGCCCGTGACTCACTCCGCCGAAGAAATCCTCTCGGTGGTAGGAGATAAGCGGCTCACAACCCGTGAGATCGCCGCTGAACTGGACTGTCATCCGGAGACTGCGAATCGCCGACTCCGCCAACTCGAGGAGGATGGCCTGCTCTCGTCGACCCGCAGCGGACAGATGCTGCTATGGACCCGTGCACGACAGCCACGCGCGTTCCTCGTGAGGGTCGACGCCGATCGGATTCCGAACTTCATAGTTGGGATTCGAACGCCGATCGAGATCGTCCGCGATGGCGTCCCTCCCTCGCTCGTGCCAGACCCCCTCCAGGAGTACGAGGCGGTCCGCGCCTGGACCGTTTCCCGGTCCGTTGCCCTTGACTACCTGTCGGAGTTCGAGCGGATGTATCCGGGCGACCGACTGTTATTCACGTGGGAGGATACGATCATCGCGGACTGTGCACTGGATCGGCGAGTCGATAATCCGCAAGTCAGCGACTATCTCTGGCCTGAGACGGTTGGACGCGAGTCGACGGAGTATCCGATAACGCTGCTCCTTACGGACTATCGGCCGCGCTCCATCGTGGTTGCGGACCTCGTCGGGTCTGAGAACGCGATCGGTGACCGACACCACCAGCGCACCCTTACTCAGCTGCCGGAGGAGTGCCACGCGTCGCTCGTCGCGGAGTATGGGTCGCTGGAGAGTGCCCTTGCGGAAATCCATACGGATCCGCCGGCGCTGCTTCCGGTTGAACGCGAACCGGACACGGTCGAACGGGACGACCTGCCGGAATCCGTTCCAACCGGGGTTGGAAAGACGGAACGCTGGACACGAGCCATGCTCCAGCACCAACTGGCAGCCCGCATCAAGGACGCCTACGAGAACCAGTGTGCGGTCTGTGACAGCCATCGACTGACACCGTCGAACGAACCGGAGATCGAGGTGGCTTATCTCCAGCCCCTCTCGGAAGGAGGCGAGCCAACATCCCGGAACGCCATTGCGCTCTGTCGGCTCCATCACTGGGCGCTGGACGTCGGATGGCTCGCGATCAGCGATCAGTACGACGTGCTCGTCCGTGACCGCCCGGAGCAGCCGGGGTTTAACGATTTCATTCAGTTCGCCGGCACCTCGCTCTCGCTCCCCGCCGACGAGACGGTTCATCCGGATCCGGCATTCCTGCGAGCACACCGAGAACGCGTTGCTACTGACGAGTGGCTCTCCCAACCGCTCGAACCCACTAGCTAAACTATTGTTAGTCTAGGACATGGAAGCGATCTGGTGAACGAACTATACGATCACAACTGGTGTGAAAGGTCGACTGGGAAGCGACCCCCCTGTGTCGCGGGCTTCAACTCAGCGCACCTACCGAAGAAGAGATCCGATGCCCGCTGACGACCGCTGTCGGCAGCGACCGCCGATGGATGGCGCCCTCGACGATGAGACAACGGTCATCGCAACTCCGGAGGCGGTGTTAACCGGTCACCCTGTTGGACCTCGCTTGAACGGCGCCGTCTGTATCGGCTGTGGTGAGGCGCTGCACGAAACCGATATCGTGTTCGCGTACGCGTATCGCTGCGCCGACAGCACTGACTGGATCGTGTCTCGCCTGTACTGTCTAGGATGTGCGCCCAGCATAGTCCAATCACCGACGCTCGGTGTGACGGAGGTTCTCGTTGGGGGTCGACTCGGAACAATTACGCTGCCAACGGCGCGGATCCATCGATTATGTCTGACCGAACTCGCACTCCGGGCGTACAGTCCGCCGCAGAAGGGCTGTGTACCATGAAACCTGATCGAAGCTTGATCTTCAGTCAACTCAGCGTAGTGCGTACCGCCTCGTCTTTCAACTCCATTTGTCTGGCGCTCTTTTACGCTTCAAAAATCGAAATCGATAACCGTGCGCCTGTTAGTACGTTGTATCCGTTATCATAGATCACGATCGAACATCTAAAAAATCTATTAACCACCCTGCATAGCCTCAAACGCCTCCTCTGGGCCTCTGAACTCGTAATCTATCTCCCGATACAACCGAGTTGCGTTGAGTGTGCTGTCAGTTGGTCGAGGTGCTTCTTGACCGAATTCCTCTGTGCTAATAGGGGTTATTAGTTCGGGATTGTACCCATAGACATCTGCGAGTATGGTAGTGAATTCGTATCGGGATACCGAATCCGGACCTGTTGCGTGGTATACTCCTGTAATTCCGTTCTCTGCAACCCGTAGGCAGGCATATGCCAAGTCTGGAGCGTAGGTCGGAGCAGATATTTGATCCTCTACAATAGTTAATTCATTTCCAGCTTTAAGTTCTCCGAGTGCCCAAGTGACGAAATTATCGTTTGCGAGTCCGTAGATTACACTGGGTCGTAACACGGTCACGGCGTCCGTGATTTTTGACGCTTGTTCTCCCGCGTACTTTGTTTCAGCGTAGTAATTTGGCGGGTTAACCGGATCAGATTCGGAGTAGGGGGCATCCTCAGGGTTTCCGGGAAACACGTAATCAGTTGAGAGGTAAATTAAGTGGGCATCGATGGCGTTCGCGGCGGCGGCAACATTGCGCGTACCATCTGCGTTTACGGACCACGCTAGGTCGCGCTTAGACTCACAGTCGTCAACAGCGTGATATGCAGCAGTATCGATAATGACATCTGGATTAATACGCTCAATAATCGATGCTGTTTGATCAGAGTCAGTCTTGTCTAATTTGATGCTTGCTTTCTCTGTCTCAGTATTGTTGTACGTCGCCTCCACTTCAATACCATTGTCGAGCCCAAGTTCAACGATGTTTGATCCGACGAGACCAGAACCGCCGATGACAAGTACGTTCATGAGCAGTCTTTACAAGCAGGGGACCAAAATACTATTTCATCTGGTCCAGAACTGCGTCGGCAAGGTGGTCGCCGAACGGGAGAGAAGAGGTGAGCCCTGGTGAGACCGCATTCAGGACATGGGTCGATCGTGGCCCATGTTCGAAGAGTGGATCCTTAACGAGTGTACCGTCATTGCGCACTATTTGCGCACGGATTCCTGCGTAACTCTTTCGGAAGTCATCCGATTTAACTGCTGGAAGAAGCGATTTGGCTGCTTTGATGAATGCTTCCTTTCGGTAAGACTTATTCAGTTCGGTGAGACCGACACGTATCATCTTTGAGGATGTAAACAGCTTCCAGAACCCCTCATATCCGAGCGTCGAAAGCATTTCTGAGAGGTCAAATTGGGTATTGTCGTAGGCTTCACGACCGAACGCGAGCACGGCGTTCGGTCCGATAATTACTTTATCATCAGTCCGGCGCGTAAAGTGGACGCCAAGAAATGGGAGTTCGGGGTCTGGGGTCGGGTAGATCATCGATTTCACAAGCTTACGCTTCCGCGGGACGAGTTCGTAGTACTCTCCCCGGAATGGTACGATCTGGTACTTTTCTCCGACACCCATTTGATGAGCAAGTTTATCGGCATACAACCCTGCAGTATTTACGAGATAGGACGCTGTGATTGTTCCGTTAGACGTAACGAGGTGATGAGTGCCATTAGGCGTCTGAATCCGTTCAACTTTATAACCCGTATAGAAGTCCACACCATGGTTCTCGGCGTCGCCAGCGAGCGAATATACATACTTCTGCGAATCAACAGACGCGGCTTCGGGACAGTATATCGCTGCCTGTCCGGCAGCGTGTGGTTCGTACTCGTGTATCTCCGCCTGACCGTCGAGAATCCGAGTTTCAACTCCGTTTTCGGTCGCCTGTTCTTGAATATCTGATAATCGCTGGCGCTCCTGTTGGTTTGTCGCTACTACAAGAACGCCGAGTTCATCAAGAGGAACATCATTTCTCTTACAATATTTTTTCATCCGCTGAGTTCCCTCCGTAGCGAATTGAGCTTTGAGCGAATTTGGTGGATAATTAAATCCAGGGTGGAGAACACCAGAGTTTCGGCCGCTCTGGTGTGTCGCAAGGTGATGTTCTTTTTCGATCACACAGATTTCAGTGAAGTACGTTGGGCGAGATGGTAAGCCACCGAGCATCCGACGCACCCACCACCGACGATTGCGATGTCGTATTCAGACATGTTTGGTTTGTCATAAACCGTCGTCTTGAATGTTCTGTTTGCAGAAAGAGGTGATTTTATAAGAAATCACAAAGGTTAAGTGATGATAATGACATGGGATCTTGTACTGTATGATACATGATGTGGAGCTAAAAGACCTCCAGATAAACGCAGACGAACGGGGGTCATTGACGGAAATCTGGCGTGACGATTGGGAGTTTTACGATGATGAGGATGAACCGGTGATGTCCTACTTCTCGGTGTCGTATCCCGGCATCATTCGAGCCTGGCACCGCCACCACCGCGGTCAGATCGATCACTTTGTGGTTCCTCATGGGAAAGTGAAAGTAGGTATCTATGACGACCGAGAAGGTTCACCGACGAAAGGGGAACTTGACACATACATTATTGGTGAAGATAACATGAAAGTAGTGCGCGTGCCCGGTGATTGCTGGCACGGCTTCAAGGTCGTTGGTGACGAACGAGCGACGCTTCTCAACTTCCCGACAAACCTATACGACTACGAAAACCCCGATGAGGAACGGCTCCCGTACGACACGGACGAGATACCGCTTGACTGGGAGGAACCACCGCACGAGTAAAGCTATGAAAGGAGTCATTTTGGCGGGGGGAACTGGGTCTCGCCTACGACCCATAACTCATACTGGACCGAAGCAGCTCGTCCCTATCGCCAACAAACCCGTCCTCGAGTACGCACTTGACGATCTGAAGGAGGCTGGGATCACAGAAGTTGGCATTATCCTCGGGAACAAGGGCCGCGACGAGATCCAAGCCTACTTCGGCGACGGAAGTGATTTCGGTGTCGACATCACCTACATCGTGCAGGGCGAACCGCTCGGGTTGGCCCACGCCGTGGGCTGTGCACGGGATTTCGTCGGTGACGATTCTTTCGTTGTCTACCTCGGCGATGACCTGATGCGTGAGGGAATCACAGACCTGATAAAAGACTTCACCTCCGACGAGTACGCCGCTGGAATTGGTCTTCAAGAGGTCGAAGAACCGTCCCGGTACGGCATCGTAGACGTGAACGACACTGGTGATGTGATCGAATTGGTCGAGAAGCCCGAGGATCCGCCGAATAATCTCGCATTGATTGGCGTGTACGTGTTCACGCCTGCCATCTTCCAACAGATAGAGGCGCTGGAGAAGTCGTGGCGTGACGAATACGAGATTACCGAAGCAATTCAGGGACTACTCGATGACGGGAATCGGATCCAATCGCATGTCGTTCACGGCTGGTGGAAGGACACCGGTAAGCCCGAAGATGTACTCCACGCAAACCGACTGGTGCTTGACGATATTGAACCAAATGTGCGCGGTACAATAGAAAACGATGAGACAGTCCGCGGTCGCGTCCAACTGGGAGAAGGAAGCGTAATCGAGGAGAACGCGGTCGTTCGCGGGCCAGTATCGATCGGTGAAGATACCGTAATCAAATCCGGCACCTATCTCGGCCCATACACGAGTATCGGCGATAGCTGCATCATCGACGGCGTACATATTGAATCAAGTGTCGTGGTCGGCGACTCGGAAATTAGCGCCGATCGAACTATTGTCGACAGCCTCATCGGTAGGCAAGCAACTATCACTGCGAACCACGACAAGAAACCCGATGGTGAACGCCTCATCGTCGGGCAAAATTCCTCGTTAGAACTATAACCATGCCACGGATAATCACCCTCAGTTGTCCGAATTGCGGGACGGTCGTCGCAGGGAACGTTCTCGAGAACCACCGGGAGATGAAGTGCCCCGGCCGCAAGTGTAAGACTGTTCTGCGATTCTCGGATTTGACCGAGGACGAACAGCAACATATACTAGAGTACCCACAAAAGTACACGATGGAGAACTAAACATGACAACTCTCGTTACCGGTGGACTTGGCTACCTCGGATCGCGACTGATCCGAGAACTTCCGAACCACCCTGAATTTTCACAGGATACTATTCGAATTCTAGATAACTTCCGACAGCCACGCTTCCACGCACTGTGGGACCTGCCGTCTTACGCCGACTATGAGTTCGTTGAGACCGACATCCGCAACGAGGAAGCAGTGCGTAACGCGATGGAAGGCGTAGACACTGTGTTCCACCTTGCGGCAATTACGAACGCACCCGAGACGTTTGATATCCCCGAAAAGACGTGGGATGTGAACTACGACGGTGCATTGAATGTTTATGAGGCGGCTCGTGATGCAGATGTCGACGAATTCGTAAATGCGGTCACATGTTCGGTTTACGGGACAACTGAAGAAAAAATCGAGGAGGACTTTGATTGTGATCCTGAATCGCCTTATGGCGAAGCGAAGTTGGCGGCCGAGCAAGAGATGTTTGACCGGTACGACGGTGAAATGGGCCTAACTGGCCTACGTTTGGGAACCGTATACGGATGGTCCACTGGAATGCGCTTTGACACGGTGGTAGACAAATTCGCTCTGCTGGCGGCAACTGGCCAACCGCTGACGGTGTACGAAGGCGCCGAGGATCAAAAGCGCCCCTACTTACACGTACACGACTCCGTGAGGTCAATGATCTTCGCCGCGAATGAACTAGGCGATGGCGAGGCATACAATGTGGTCGGAGAGAACGGCCGACTGCAGGACGTTGTCGATGCCATCGTGAAGTACTTTCCGGACGTGGAAATCGGGTACACTGAGGCTGAACAATTGAACCAGCTGTCATATATCGTGAGCGACGAGAAGATACGTAATCAAGGGTTCGAGACTTGTTATGATCTTGATCAGGGCGTAGCAGAACTTGCCGACAAGTTCCGAGCACTGCTATAACTACGATCTTAACAAGATCCCAATAACATTGCAGATGAATCTGACAAAATCTGGATTTAAAATATTTGTTGGGAACATCGTCGCTGCTTTAGCGCAATTTCTTGGAATTGCGATTTTTTCTAGGCAAATTGGGGCTGCCTCGATGGGTGTTTATTTCCTCTTCTTGGTTATTTTAAATATTACATCCATCTTTGGGGACTTCGGCCTCCGAGGCGCCGTCGAAAAACGGATCAGTGAGGGCAGGGAACCCGGTCAGTTCCTCAGCTCTGTAGTCCTCGTCAAGTTAGTCCCAGTTAGCCTATTGGCCTCTGGAGTTCTCCTCTTCGCATCCCAACTCAACACGTATATCGGAGCACCCCTCGCCGAACTGCTCGTACTGACCATTGTCGTCAGAGAAGCCTCGCTATTGTCTGTTTTTGTTCTTCGAGGTGAGTTACGAGTCGGCGAGACAGCGATACTCAAAATCATTCGCGACGTCGGCTGGCTGATCGCCGGATGGTTCCTCCTCACGGCTCTAGGAGATGTTACAGGGTTAGTCTACGGACTAATCGCCAGTGAAATCGTTGCGTTACTCTGGGGATGGTTGAAGGTAGATACCATTCCGCGACGGCCGACCGTCAAGCACGCGCGCTCCCTGCTTCAATACGGTCAATTCAACGCAATCTCGGACGTCGGTGGGTACGTCTATAGCTGGATGGACGTTGCGATCCTCGGCCTGTTCGTGACTCAGACGGCAGTCGGTTCATACGAGGTGGCGTGGCGTGTCACCGCCGCTGTGATGCTCTTGAGCCGCTCGATCGCAACCACACTATTCCCTCAGATGAGCCGTTGGGACACGGAGGACGCAAAGGCCCGTATTGAGGAACTGATTCCCAGAGCCCTTACCCCGTCGCTCGCGCTGATTATCCCAGCGTTCTTCGGGACGCTCGTCCTGTCCCGCGAGATTCTCACCTACGTCTTTGGGGCAGAGTTCGCCATCGCCTGGCTTGTGCTCATCATCTTGATGGGTGAGAAGCTTCTCCAAGGTGTACACATCATCCTTGGTCGTGCGTTGCAGGCGATTGATCGGCCCGAGCTCGCTGCACTTTCAACCATCGTTTCTGTGGTCTTGAACCTAATTCTGAACGCATTATTCATCTGGCAATTTGGCATCGTCGGAGCTGCTGTCGCGACAGCACTGTCGTTCTCCCTGAACACGCTGTTGCATTGGTACTATCTTCGGAACTTTGTCCGAATTCAAGTTCCCTACCGCGAAATCGGTTGGTGTACCTTCTCGTCCATCTTGATGGCTATAATGGTTGGAATTATCAAAATTATAATCACCCCGAATTCCCTTCTTGCACTTCTAGTGCTTATAGGTGTAGGTGCGCTCATCTACGGACTCATTCTGCTCTCGTACGGGCCTCTTCGCACAAAAGCCGTACAAACGTATATCAATCTTCGAATGACGCGTTCCCAGCAGATAGGGTAGGGGCTCTGTAGAAACACACTTCTTTAGGTACCTACCCCCGTGAAACTACTATTCACTTCACATGCAATAAATAGCGATAGAGCCAGAAGCGAGGAGCAACCCGATCAGCAAAAACCCACCCGGCAATTTCCAATACCCTACATTTGCATCGGGCCATGGTGGCAGACACAATAACCCAGCAACCGACATGCCTATCCCTCATGAGCCAACCAGCATTGCGGCCATCTGAATCGACATAGTTGACTATTCTAATCGTATGTAAATAGTCTTTTATATTATGAACCACAAACGACTGGCAGCAACTTGATGAGAATCGATAGTTTACGTACTGATAATCATATGCTGAGAATCCGATTATCAAAACTTCTAATAACTGGTGTTAATGTAGCTTTCGCGCTTGCAATATTTGTTCTCCAGTCGTCCACTGGTTACCATTCGAGTGTTTTTGCCGTGTACCCGATCGGATTTTGGGTACTTATTATCGTTTTGCTCAACGCGGTTATCGGGCTATCATTCATCTCCTCTGAACGCACAACGGTCTATGCGGCAGCGTTAGCTACTTTTGTACTCCTCTCAATTGGTGCAAAAACTGGTGCAGGTGTGTATGGGCCTGATAGTTACATAAAGGCAATGAAAGTACGCCAGATTCTCCGAGTCGGTCGTGTTGAAATTGACCTGTATAATGGTCTAGAAGTACTGGCTGCAATAACTCAGCTGCTCGCACCAGAGGTATTACTCCAGTACAGCATTTATGCAGGCATTTCCGTGCTTACTCCGTTCGCCGCCGCCGTTTTCAGCCGCCGGTTTGGTCTTCACAACCTGGAACGTCGATTGTTGATATCAGGGTCTATTTTCCTCCCGTTTGGGATGGGGATGTGGCTCTCGACTCGTTCCCTGTTCCATCCATATTATCTCTCACTCCCTCTTGCAGTGATATTTATCGTGTATTTGCTCCGCTTTGTGGCCCGGCCCACGTGGCCTATGTGCTTTATCAGCCTCGGTGCTGGCCTCGGGCTTTTGATTATCCATCCAATGGCGGCGCTTCTCTCGATCTTGTTTGCCTTCATCATTGGACTGTCTGACACTCTCCTCTCACAAGAACTGAGAACAACGCAAGTGCTTGGACGCCTCCGCCAGTTTAATATACATTTTACGTTAATCGCTACGCCATTTATTATCTACTTTATCTATTTCCAGCTTCTCGACGCACTATCGACTGTGTTCCTCGTTTTGCTTGGTTTTGGCTCTGCGGAAAGTGTAACCACGATCTGCGTCCCGTCCGATGCCTCACCGATCGACATTTGTGGCCTGGAGCTGGCTCTGGGGAATAAATTCCATGCACTGATTTTATTCGCAGCAGCTACAGGATGTTTGGGCACGACAGTTCTTGACCGGTTGCGGACCTCATTAGTAGATGGGTTTTATGACCACACCGCAGGTCGATCCACGGGGCTGTACTTGGCCTTGCTGTTCTCCTTTGTGATCGTTGCCCTTGGCGTTATCCGCCGGGGTTTGGCGTATCGTCTGCTGGGTTTGGGCGCTTTTCTAGGACTGGCGATTGTTGCGATAATCGCTTCAAGAACGTACCAGCGCCCGCGCCGATCAACAATGATGCTTTTCGCTGGTGGTTGCCTCACCGTGCTCGCCCTGCCAATTGTAATTGGGATAGGAGATCTTCGGATTCTCGCCATAACCATCTCGGTTTCAACTATCGCCTTTGTAGGGGGCTCAGTTGTCTCTTATCGCCGTAATGGAGCTACCCTTTTGCTTTGCAGCATTTTAATTATCTTTGCTGTTTCCGTTCCAATCTTGTATCCGTTTGCTGCCCTAAATGCCGAACCAAATCAGGCGGGTACCGACGTCGATCATAACATGGTCGCATGGACAACGGAATATGATGTTGAACAGGTCGCGACAGGAACGACTGCATGGCGCGTCTACCGATACCAAAACCCGGTCCCGGACAATGATTTCGGTCCGTATCGGGGTTCAGCATGGTTAGAGGGAGAACTGGTGCTTGACGACGATGAACAGCAAGTGCAGAGTATCCAGGATGTATCTGGACAGCCGACAAACGAGTCGACTATGACGCACGTTATGATCTCGCCGTTGTCCAGCGAGTATGTGCCAGTATCCTACACGAATGATTCTGGGGGTGATGAAACTGTATACAAGCAGACCCGATCGTTATCGGCTGGAGAGGTCCAGCAACGATTTCCTGGGGGAGCGCGGGTCTATCACGCTGGCGATAACGCAGTTATTGTGTATGTGGACTGACTAGCAGACCCACGAACCATCGCGATAGATGTATATATCGCCGTTCGTGGTGTAGACGACCGTAGCGCCTTCGTAGCCGTTCCCGTCCCATTCCCCCTCCGAGTTTGGATCTCCGTCGTTCTCTCCGACGCCGTTTGCGAGCGTCCGCGTGCCGGTCCCCGTCACTTCTCCATCCGACCACGATACGCCCGACGCAGTCTCGAAGATGTGATCTTGGTATCTGGTTTCGGTCGCTGTGGAAAAGAACCGGATCGCGGCAGTTCCGTCCTCCTCGTCTAATTCGATGTTGTTGCCGATGATTCGCACACGGTCTATATTTTTTAAAAACACGCCGATGTCGTTGTCCACCATCCACCCACCCTCGATCGAGATAGCTCTGGTTTTATTCCCATCTTCATCATCCTCCAATTCAAACGCGTCGTTCGTATTGCGCTCGCAATACGGCGTAATGAATTTGCACCCCTTCACGCCTTCGAGGAAAATCCAGCGGGGTCGTTATCCGACGCGTGTGCCCCGACCCATGTCAACCCTCGCGGGATGCCCCCGCCACCTTGGGAATTGAGCCTCCATCCCGCGTGTCCTGTACTCCCCTCTCCATTGTTGTTCGCCCGGCACTGGATAAACATCCCTTCGTTGAGGTTATGGTCGCACAAATAGCCATGTCGGTCGTTATCCCGCGCTTCGAGACCCTCGGCCCGGAAAAAGAACATATCTCCGATATGGAAACCTCTCGTCCCGCCGGTATCGAACACGTCTTTGAGGTGGTGTACGTGCTCAAGATCGACGCAATCGGCCACATTCCCGCCACCGTCGAAAGTCAGGTCACTGAGTAGGAAATTTTTCAACCGGTTATCTGCATCGTCGCCTTTTCGAGTAAAAAGATCAGAGTCCGAGATATCCGACGCGGTCTCTAACACCGTGTTCTCTCTTCCCTGTCCGACCATCCCCTGGTCGTCTGTGTCGGCGGCGGGAGCAAACGATAGCGTTGCCGTGAACGCCCCGAGTTCGACGTAACCACCCTCGTCAAGGATATTGTCGAGTGCATACTGGATAACCGTCGCAGCGTCAGTGTCTGATTCTTCAATCTCTGCGTTTTCTGTCTGCTTGGCTTTGTACTCCCCGTCTTCCTCGTAGACAAAATAGGCGCCCCCATCTGGGCGACATTGCGACTTACAAACTCTGCAATGATCGTGGCCCTCCTCTCCCATTCGACGGTCATCACAATCTATTTGTCTGCGGTCGTATCATTCCTTTTGCTGGCAATTCCCTCCCTATTAGTCACTGGGGTTTTCGGCCAGGATAGTTATGCTCGAGTCCGAGGGGTGAACCAAGTCCTCGCAACCGGATCAGTGGAGGAAATAGGACCACATACACTATCACACAGTTTTGCGGCGATCGTCAGCATGACTCTCGACGGCGGTCCGATGGACCTGCCGGTCTTTCTGGTGATTGCGGCCAGCGCACCGCTTTCGACACTGTTCGTGATCCGGTAAATACCATCAATTACGACGAAGAGGCACCAACACGCTGTACTCACAGCTGCGGCCCTGCTTCCGCTTGGGATGGGGCTTTGGCTCACGACTCGATCGACGTTCCACACGGTGTATTTGCTATTGCCCCTCGTCATCCTCTGTTTCGGCATTGCCCTGTATTCGACGACGATCTACGAGGCACCGACAAGAGTTTCTATCCTGTTGATGGTCGTCTCTACAGCACTAACGCTGTATCATCCACAGCTGTTTCTCATAGCTAGTGCTGTTATACTCGGCGTATTGGTGTTGCTCGAGGTCGGGTCAAGAGCATCTAGTGCTCGATTTGGCCAAACTCGGCTCGCTATTTTTCCCTCCTTCCGGCGGCACTCATTTTCACCTACTTCGAGATTCTGAGTTTGTTAGGTCCCGCCCTCTTACAGGTCGTCGGGTTGATCAACACTACCTCAACGCCCCCAACACAATGCCTGACGAATCCCTCCACCCCGGTCAATTACTGTGGCATTGCAGCTGCTCTTGGCGATAAACTTCTCCCAGTATTGCTTCTCGCGATCGCGACAGGCGTTGCAGGTGTTGGCCTTTTCAAACACCTAATTAATAACATACAACGCCGCTCGTTCGATCGGCCGGTGATTTTCCTTGGATAGCTGTATTTGATTGCAGCACTGGGTTTTGGTTTCGCGTTCGTGGGTCCCATCCGTCAGTCGATTTCGTATCAGATTTTAAGAACCACGACGTTTCTCGCGACACTCTTTATTCTTGCAACGAGTGACTATCTGTCGAGGGGGACCTATTCTCGAGATCGTCGTCTTCTAGTGCTCTTCTGCTGTGGTGCTGGTGGGATCATTGGTTTCCCACTTGCGATTGGATTCTCTGATGTCCGGTATCTCTCTGCAATAGCGCTGATTGCGTCAGTTGCAGCCGCGACAGCAATAACGATCGATCGGCGTCCTCAGTTCGTTTCATTGTCTCTACCTATGGTTGTTGTTGGCTGTCTTATCATCAGCCTCGTTGTCCTCTACCCAGTCCCGGCATTGAATACTGTCCCGAGTGACCCAGGAACGGCACACGACCATGCACAAGTTGAGTGGCATTCTGCGTACGCCACCGATGGGCAGGTCGCCGCTGGAACAATAACGTAGCGGATCTATTACACTGATCCCTCCATCACCTCATTTGGCGCATTTCAAGGGTCTCAGTGGGCGCTGGCAAATATGACGCTTAACGACGAGGAGCAGTTGATAGCTCCCCTGCTTTCGATACTTCGGGTGCGCCCGTCCCCGACCGAGAGGTGAAATATTTGTTCACTGGGCCTGACACCGTCATTTCTGTCCAGTACGAACGAAACGGAGAGTACTACCAAGAGCCGCGTACAAGAGACGATATTAGTCTGGAGCAAGAGAACAAAATTTACTCAAATGGAGTTGGGTGGGGCGTGTATTACTGAAATCCCACTAAGCACCTCAAATCCATTATACAAATCATGCTCGACTTGCCCGGTCTGAAGGATAGACCGGATGTCCATCGCCTTGATGTAACTGTCGGGCCCATAGACACCAGCTCCCGCTTTCGCGGCAACAAAAATGAGTATGAGGGTGACTACTCCCGTTGTACAAATAGTCGCTCGTTCAGAACTGGTGAGTGCTACTCCGATAACCGCGATCAACATGCAGATGACGACCGCCCACAACGCGATCGGATAAGTTGCGAAGACGCTGCTATGGTACCCTCCCCTCGTCGTCTGTATAATCAGCACGGCTACTATAACAGCGAAATTAATTCCCAAGACGAGTAGTTTCGGGAGATCTATCAACCTTATCCAAGATACGAAGGGTACCTCACTTAGACATTTCTATATATAGAACACTGTCTAGTTAGCGCGCTTTGAGAAGCGAGCAGGTTGTATCTTGGTTTACTTGCAGTGTAGTGTCAGCTATGTAAATGAGAGTCGATAGGAGTGCCGATGAATAATAACATGAAAAGATCGGTAAGAATCATAGCAGGATGACCGAACTGAACGTATCTTCTCATCATTACATTCTGGCCAAAGGTAGATATGCGTTCCATCATTGGCGTTGATCGATTGCGGATCGTTTGTCGTGATTCTGAATAACTATGCCGTTGTGAGAGTCTTTCCACTAGCCACTCTCGATCTACAGTCATTATATCGCTCTCCAGAGACTGGACAAGGCTAAGTACTTCTTTCCAGAAACATGCACGACGTCCGTATTCCTCAGCCTCTATGGAGATTTCCTTTGTCAATTTCTGTAAAGGTGAACGACTCACACCAATATCTTGGTCAGAATGTTGACGATAGTTCAGGAGTCGAGCATCCATATCGTAGATTCCATTGGTAAGTGCAGCGAGAATAGCAAGATAATAATCGTGATTCGCACAATCTGGTATTGGAAGAGCTTGATCCACTAATTTAGATGATACAAGAATTGTTGCTCCTTGAACAAAATTCCGTTCGAGCAACTCGCTTACAGCACGTTTTGGGTCCGTAGCTGTCAACGGGTTGTGCCTGCCTCGAATACTGGACCATAACGTGGCGTCTGCGTGATTAGTCATCACATTGTTATTCGAGACTAAATATGAGTCATGGCAGATAAGTTCCGCGTCCGTCTGCTCATATGCCTCTATCTGACGTTCCAATTTTTCTTCGTGCCAATAGTCATCTTGATCCGCAAGTGCGATCAGTTCACCTTCACAAGCCTCAATAGCATGCTCAAAATTCTTTGTTACACCTAGATTCTTCTCTTCATCCAATACACGAATAGTTTCAGGATACTGTTGAGCGTAATCCCGAACAAGTTCGAGCGTTCCGTCGTCGGATCCATCATCCGAGACGACGACCTCGTCTGGAACAACCGTCTGGTTAAGAATACTCTCAAGTTGCAGTTCAAGGTAGTTCGCACCGTTATACGTACACAGAGCGACGGAGACAGTCATAATTTGGTATCTATTGAATGGTCTGATTTCACTGCAGAAGTCCACTGGTATGGTCCTAAGTCTAGACGACTATGGGATAGATCGCTGTCGGGATTGAGCGATACTGTTGAACGGACCAAAGCCTGATTCCAGATCATCGTTTCACCTCGCTCAGTCGCTTTTCTGGTCGAGGAAACTGGTCAAAATATACTTCGAAGGGGAGCAGGAACCCACCAAGGAGGACTGGTAGCCACTCGGAGGCACTATTTCTCCTCTGGTATGCAACCACATTGGAGTACAAATTCATAAGGAAATCATCGAAATTTACTATTCTGGTCTCATACAAATCTAACTTGTCAGGATGAATGGAGTAAGTATCGAGTATTGCTTTGATTGTTATATCTGCTTCCTGTAACCGCAACCCGAGGTCAACATCCTCGCCGCGAGCTGGCAACGTTGGATCGAATACCATATTCTTTAAAACATCATTATAAATCGCACGCGGTATTATTGCCCCATCTCCTGGAATGAAATTTGTCTCGACACAGCCAGATCGGCTATCAACCACATATGGAATTGAATAGCCGTATTTTGTTCGGAACCGGATACATTGGTGTGTCTCAGAGACTCGATAGTTAACTCGAGCGGTTGTCCAGGCTGCATCTTGTGTCACTTTTTTCTCAAGTTCTGCGAGGTAATCAGAAGGGAACAGGGTATCTTGGTTGTAACAGCAGATATAGTCTCCCTCAGTTCGCTTGATCGCTCTATTGATTCCTGCGGAGAACCCCAGATTGCGGTCGTTCTCTAACAGCGTTAGTGTCGGCTCGTCTCCATAGGCATCCCTGATAAGAGTGACAGTATCATCGTCGCTATCATTATCTGCAATCACGACTTCGAAGTCATCGACAGTCTGTGCATAGATAGAGTCAAGCGATCTTAGGATCTCATCGCCTGCATTCCACGTTACAGTGACGATAGAGAACATTGGTGAGTCACTCATAATCAGTTCAGGTAGCCCAAATCCTCAAGTCGCTCACGAACTTCTTTATCCTCATCAGCGTCGGAATCTCCATGAGGCGATGGGAGTGCATTGCGTTCCTCCGGTTCGAAGTCCGCAACTGGTATCGGTTCTCCATCGATATCATCAGGAATTCGACAGTCCATCAGAGAGAGAACCGTCGGCATGATATCCGAAATTTTGACTTCTCCAAGGTCTTCTGTCGCGGTAATATCCGGTCCCATTGCAGCGAATATGCCCGGAGGAATGTTTTCCGCCTCCCATCTCCCCGTGTCGTTAAATACGGCTTCTTTTCCAGTGGCTTCACTGAGGTGATATCCAGCATTGAATTCAATGACGAGATCTGGTGCTTTGTCTAAGAACGGGCCTTCATAGTACTCTTCACCTCGATGGATTGTTTTGGCCACTTGTTCACCAGTGGGAGATTCTAGTTACCGAGTTTCTCCAGAAGTTCAGATCTGACGCGATTATATGTCTCTGAATCTTTCTCATGGGCGACATAGACAAGCCCTTGTGCGTTCGCGACAGCGTCCGTTTCTTCCCAATTAATTTTCTCGAAGGTTCGTTTGCCTCTTACACCTTCTTCCCAAGGAACTAAGTTTTGAATTTTTTCAGGAATAATCCGGGCTAGTGTATCAGTTGCTCCTAGCTTCTTGGAGACTTGAAGTACACGTTCTTTCGTCAGTCCAGCTTTGTTCATTACGTCGTCAACGCTTGTTTCAAGCGACAGATAACCTTCTTTTTCAAGCCAATTATTGAGATGAACGACTGTGTGGACGTTTTCACAGCCGTGGTCGCTCATTACGATAACATTTGTATCTTCAAGTTCCAAGAAGTCACCAATATGGTCGTCAAACAGTTTCCACGTTTCAAAGACTGGCTCTTCTTGCCAAAAGAAGTGCTGGAGGGTATTCGAGTAAAAGCTAGTCACGTGCAAGAAATCAAACTCCTCTCGGCTGAGAAGGTCCTTCGCAACTCGGAATCGGAGATCGATCAACTCTTGAATCGCGTCAACTTCCTCGCCCCGTTCATCTTTAGACGAAATCAAGGGTTTAGGATGAATCGCATAATCATATTCTGCTTCGAGCTTTTTCTGAAGAGACTCGGGATACGTATAGACGTCATCAAGCGCCCGATATTCACCTTCACGAGCGTCAGGACCGCCACAGATCATAGCCCCATCAATCTCGCGAGGGGGGTACGTCGTCGGCATATTCACCACCGCAGTACGATATCCCTCATCGTTCAGGTAATCCCAGAGCTCCGCTGATTTGAAATCAGTTGAATGGTGGAAGACGTAATTTTCATTCCTTACATCAAGGTGGTCGAATCGGTAGACACTGAGTTTTCCAGGGTTTTTGCCGGTCGAATAACATTTCCAATTTGGAACGGTAACAGGGGGGAGGTAGCTATGACTTGTAGCGGTTGCTCCTCGTTCGATAAGTCGTGCAATATTAGGTAGTTCCCCACTCTCAAGCCATGGTGAGATGAGTTCCCAATTTCCACCGTCTAAGCCGATAACGATTGTGCGCGCCATATTATTTAATATTATTGTTGAAATCCAGTGTCTGTTTATTAACCTGCCGGGTTTGATCCTTGATTGAACCGCTAAAGGTATGGATTTCCATACTTTATGTCACCAAAATCAATTTACGATTTCTGTACTTCATATTCTTATTGGGGGTCAAGTTCTGATTCGTCAAAAGCACCTTTACAACCAGATTTTGTGCCATCACTGATTTTCTGAGTAGATGGGGCGGTAACTGGATCGCTGTCAATGTTTGATTCCGGAGTTAAATCCGGTATGTCCATTATCGTTCCGAACGAGTAGCCTCGATCTTGAAGTCCCTCCACAACGCTCGAAAATAGCTTGGTGGAGTCCTCAAGGTTACGTTTCATAATCCACTGCTTTGGTTGGTCGAGTCGGTCGTGCGAGGCCGTGTGATAAAAATCCTGCAGATGAGTGTTGAATACGAGTGGTTCAGGCAGCGGCGCGTTCCTGAGATACGTGAGATACGGTCCACCGAGCAGCTTGAGGTAGCTCTGGCAGATTGGAATCCGTATCCCTGGTGTCGCCGCGATCGGGATCTCGAGGAGTTCGTCCGTTTCGTCCGGCTGGTACGGCGTCAATGGTTTGTCGAGGTTGCTATAGACGCCAGGACGGTACGACGGAAAGACGCTCGAGTCGAATCGAAAGCCTTCGTCCTCGAGGATTTTGAACTCGTACGGCTCGATATTGCCTTGCGGGGCCCGGTACCCCTCCGGTTCAAATCCAAAATGCGATTCGAACGCTGCTTTCCCCTTCTGGATCTCCGTGCGGAAGTCGTAGCACTTCGAGGTGTCGTGTTGGTAGGAGTGGAGGTGGAACTCACAGTCTAACTGGTCGCTGAGTGTATCGATGGCCTCAGGATACTGCTCGATCGTTTTCCCGACCACGAAGAACGTGACTGGGATCTCCAACTCCTGGATTAGATCAATGTAGTCGTCGAGGTACTCGAAGGTGAGGTGATCGTACTCCGGGTCATCGAAGTACCAGTCGTTTTCAAGATCAAGCGTCACACAGGCGAGTTTGTCGTCACTCACGCACCTGCACCTCCCGACTCTCGTTTGCTTGCATATCAAACAGCATCGCGAACATCAGAAACATGCTCCCGACCGAGAACAGAAGCAGGCTCGCCGATGCGCGCATGAACAGGGGGTCACTCAGTACAACCTTCGCATAGACCGACCACAGCCCGCCAGCGAGCCCTAATCCGGCCGTTGCCGCGCCGAATAGGTAGAACAGCGCGAGCGGATGGAAGTCGAGGACGAGATACTTCACCTTCAGCCGCCAAAAGAAGTTGCGCAGTAACATCCCAGATACCTTCCGAATGTACGTCGTGTAGTCGATCGAGGAGTTCTCGTCGCCGTACACTGCCGGGATCGCGACGTCGGCGACCCGCATCCCTTTGGCGTTCAGCTTCACCAGGAGATCGTTACAGTAGCCGTAGTACTCGTACAGGTTCTCGATCCCGACGTTCGCCAGCGCGTAGTGAGAGATCGCCGTATAGCCGTTCTGCGGGTCCATCGATTTCAATACCCGCTCGCGATCTTCGTGAGGAACGTCAGGATCGCATTGCCGACAAAGCGGAACCGCGGCATGTCCGATCGGTACTCCTTGTACAGCAGCCGGTTCCCCTTCGCGTAGTCGGCCTCGTCCTCGACGATCGGATCGAGCAGCTTCGGTAGTTGGCTTAGATCCATCTGGCCGTCTCCATCGACCGTCGGGACGATATCGACCTCGTCAGCGAGTGCGGCCAGATACCCGGTTTTGATCGCACCACCGGCGCCGCGGTTTTCGCGGTGTTGGATCGGCACGACGCGCCCGATCGACTCGTGGACGACGGCGCGCTGGTCGAGCACCGACGCCGCACCCCCGTCTGCCATGGCCTTGGGATCGGTCGGCTGCAGTCGTTCGTCGTACTTGAGCACTGCATCGTCGAGACGCGCAGCATCTTCCCGGGCGGCTTCGCGGATCTCGTCCCATGTGCCATCCGTCGAGCAGTCGTCGACCAGGTACAGCCGATCGACGTACTCTGGCATCTCGCGGATGACATCCCCGACAAAGCCCTTTTCGTTGTACGCGGGGATGACGACGCCAATAGTATGTTCACGATACATTATAGCTTCTTGTACTGGAATCCGTTCGCCACGGCCGGCTCTTCAAACGTGCCATCCACGTCGACGACCACTGGATCAGACCGCATATCGTACCTGAGATCGCCGAAGTTCAGCCCGTGGAACTCGCTGTGCGGTGTCCCGACGAGAAGCGCGTCGAATCCCGCGACCGAGAGGTCTTCTTGGACATCGATCCCAAACACCTCGCGCATCGCGTCGTCGTCGGCGTGCGGATCAAACCCGACGACCTCGATGCCGTACTCCTGCAGTTCGGTAATCACACCACCGATCGCGGAGGTCCGGATATCGTCGACGTCCGGTTTGTACGCCAATCCGAGGACGAGGACGCGACTGTGCTGGAGCACCTTCTCGCTCTCGTTGAGCGCCTTGATCGTCAGCGTGGCGACGTGGGTTGGGATGTACTCGTTGACCTCCCGAGCCTTCTGAATCAACTCAGGGGAGAACCCCTTCTGTTCGCTCTCGTAAATTAAGTAGAATGGATCGACTGGGATGCAATGCCCGCCGACCAGCCCCGGCCGATACTCGTGGAAGTTCCACTTCGTCCCGGCCGCCTCCAGCACGGCCTGGGTCTCCAACCCGAGGTGTTCGCAGGCGATCGCGAGCTCGTTGACCAGCGCAATGTTCAGATCACGCTGGGTATTTTCGACGCACTTGGCCGCCTCGGCGGTCTCAATCGTCGGCGCCTGGTGAACGCCGGCCTCGACGACCGTTTCGTACAGCGCAGTGAGCTCCGCGAGCGTCTCGTCGGTAAGGGCGCTCACGATCTTGACGACGTTCCGGAGCCCGTGCTCGTCATCGCCGGGGACCATCCGCTCAGGGAGTAGCCGACGCCGATCTCGCTTCCCGCTTCCAACCCGGATGCCGACTCGAGCGCCGGGATGAAGACTTCTCGTGTCGCCCCCGGGTAGACGGTCGACTCGAGGACGACCGTGGTCCCGGGCGTGAGATGGTCGCCGATCATCTGTCCTGCGCGTTCGATGAGGCTTAGGTCGGGTTTTTCGAGCTCGTCGACGGGCGTCGGCACGGCGACGATAACGACCTCCGCGTCCTCGACGTGTCTCGGGTCCGTCGTAAACTCGATGGCACTCGTCGCAATGGCCTCATCGCCAACGTCGCCCGTTGGGTCAACGCCCGCCTCGAGCGTTTCGATCTTCTCGGGATCGATATCGAACCCCCAGACCTCATGGCCTGCGCTGTCGAACGCCTGCGCCAAGGGGAGGCCGACGTAGCCGAGGCCGACCACACAGATACGCGTTGTCGTCGCGGTTAGGCTGGGGTTCGTGTGTACCTGCTCACTCATTGGTGGTGGGACTGGAGCGATGCACGTCCGGACGCGCTGAGCCTCGTCGACTCGTTCAGGCAATCCCACACGGGACGGTGCTGACGACCCCTCTCATTGCTCGTTTTGTTCCATAAACGTCCCCCAATATACCGGGCAAACACCCAATCCGCTATCATATCAGTCAAAGACGTATACTGATGGAATCAATAAATAGTTATTGATTGGTGAGTTCTCTTCCTGGACCATTCTTCTTACCAAGAGAAGGGTCTAAGGTAGTTTAAGCGTCACCTGTGTATAGCCACCGTTGAAGATCTATAATCCTTAAGCAGAAGAGTACGAAGTGTCGGTAAGGCAGATTTTCATCACAGGTGTCGCCGGGTTTATCGGCGGTCAACAGTGACGGCAGCTACGACCTCGTCAGGGTTTCACTCACCGGGACATCGGCGACGACCTCGTCGCTCAAGCCGACGTGATCTACCACCAGGCCGCCCAGGCAGGCGTTCGCACGAGCGTCGACGAACCGACAACGGTCAACGCGTACAACGTCGACGGCACGCTCACCCTCCTCGAGGCGGCGCGCAAACACGACGTCGACCGCATGGTCGTGCTTCCTCCTCGTCGGTCGACGGCAAACCTGAGTACCTCCCCTACGACGAAGCGCACCCGACGACGCCCGTCTACCCGTACGGGGTGTCCAAACTCGCGACGGAGCAGTACGCGCGCGTCTATCACGAGGTGTACGGCCTCCCCACAGTCTCACTGCGGTACTTCACCGTTTACGGACCCCGCATGCGGCCGAATATGGCGATGTCCAACTTCGTCTCCCGGTGTCTTCGTGAGCGGAGCGAACGAAGGCCCGAAAGAGCTTGCTCTTTCGTTGTCTCCACGGCGAACCCCCGGTCATCTACGGCGACGGCACCCAGACGCGCGACTTCACCTACGTCGACGATGTAAAACGGGTCAACGCCCAGCTGCTCACCGACGACAGCGCCGACGGCGAGATTCTCAACGTCGGTTCGACCGACACCATCGACATCCGAACGCTCGCTGAGGTGATCCGCGACGCAATCGATCCCGACCTCGAGTTCGAGTTCGCTGACCCGCGAACGGGCGATGCCGACCACACGCACGCCGATATCTCCAAGGCGAACGCCCTGCTCGGCTACGAACCGACGACGGACATCCGCGAAGGCGTCTCACAGTTCATCGAGTGGTATCGCGATAATCGGGAGTGGTACGATCCCCTCGTCCGGAACTCGTAATCCTGGAGCGAAGGAGAGTTGATTAGGACGCTGAGACGCCGTTTGAACCGTACTAGTCGTCTTCGGCGACGACTGTCTCGGCACTCGTCTGCTCACGCAACCGTGCTTCGGCCTCATCCCTGTCTTCGGGATAGCCGACGTCGATCCGCCTCGACGGGTGGCGGATCGCGTCGATCGTTCGGCCCGACTGACTGAGCACGTCGATCGCTTCGCTGTGCTCATACTTGCCGCGACTCGAGGGATGGACTAATGCACCCACGTGGACGATCACTGGGGAGAACGTGGAGCAGCCGGCCAGCACCAGCGTCGACGGCGGTGCCGCGGACTTCTCACCGGCGCCGGGAGTCGGTCCCGCCTCATAGCCCGTGACTCGCTCGAATGCCAGTCCTCTGCGACCGCGTGATCGTGGCCGCTCTACCCTTGAAACCCCGAACGCGGCAGAACCCAGCCGTACGGCCCCGTGACGGGGCCCCGGTACGCTGACTTGCGGAGCGACGCCAACCGGTGCACGCGTCCAGCGAGGATCGGTCCGTCGTCAGGAGGTGACACGGAGCCAGAAGCGGGTCCCTCGATCGAGCCTGCGATCGACCACGCTCCGTGGTGGCTCGGAACCCGAGTCCCGAGGACCCCCTGGCTGTGGTCTTCGGAGTGCGATCGTCAGTCGGCGGGCGACCCCGTTGCGAGGTCGGCGAGGGCGGTGGCGAGCACGGCGGTCGCCTGGGCGCAGTCGTCCCAGTCGGTCCACTCGGCGGGACTGTGCGAGAGTCCCGCTTTAGACGGCGCAAAGAGCATGCCTGCATCGGTGACGGCAGCGACGTGCATGCTATCGTGCCCGGCCCCGGAGTGGAGCGTCGGCGCGTCGATCCCGGTGTGCTCGGCGCTTCGGTGGAGCGCCTCCTGGCAGCGGGACGCCATCGGCACTGGATCGATCGCGACCGTCTCGCGTAGCGTCGTCTCGACGCCACGCTCGCGTTCCAGCCGGGCGAGCGTCTCCTCGACGCGCTGGCGAACGGCGGTCATCGTCGCAGCCGTGACATCCCGGATATCGATGCCGAGTCGGGTGGTCCCCGGCACGACGTTCGTCGCATTGGGAGTGACCTCGAGTCGGCCGACGGTTCCGACGACGGAGTCGCTCTCCGCGAGCAGGTCGGTCGCTGCGTCTTCGACGGCTAACACGAGTTCTGCGGCGGCCGGGGGATCGGTCCGGTACGCCATCGGTGTGGTGCCGGCGTGATTCGCCTCGCCGTCGATACGGACGTCGAGATGCAGAATGCCGGTAATCGCGGAGACGATACCGACCGGCGTCCCAGCCCGTTCGAGGCGGCGCCCTTGCTCGATGTGGAGTTCGAGCCAGGCGTCCCACGCGGCCGCGTCGATCGTCGCGTCGCCGTGATAGCCGATCTCGATGAGTGCGTCCTCGAGCGTCGTCCCATCGGCGGCCGTGCGCTCGAGGGCCGTCGCCGGCGATCGCTCGCCAACGGCGACGGACGACCCGAGGAGTGCACCGAACCGCGTGCCTTCTTCCTCGGTGAAGCTGACGACTTCGATCGGCCGGTCAAGGGCCCGCTCCGTTTCCTGGAGGGTTCGCACCGCTTCGAGCGCGGCGTAGACCCCCAGCGGGCCGTCGAAGATGCCGCCGGCCGGGACCGAGTCGAGATGACTTCCGGCGGCGATTGGCGCGGCATCCGGCTCGGCACTGGCCGGCGTCCAGCGGCCGACGATAGTGCCGACCGCGTCGATCCGCACCTCGAGGCCGGCCTCCTGCAGCCGTTCGCAGAGATAGTCGCGGGCTTGCTGATCAGCTTCCGTCCCTGTGAGGACGGTTCGGCCGTGGCCGTCATCAGCGTCGATCGCCCCGAACGAGGCCGTGGTTTCGAGATCATCCCGCAGTCGGCGTTGATCGATTTCCATCTGCCTGTCGTGAGAGCACGTACCAAGAGTGGCTATTCGTAGTTTACTGTTCTAGCCGGCGTCGGGCCCGCAGACCAGTGCGTGACGCGACGTCGACCGCCACGCCCCAATCCGCGCGGTGGGCGGCCGTGGGGGCCATCCGTGCCGAGCGATCCCGATCGAGCTCGACGGGGCGCCGGAGGAGGGCGGTGCCCACCCCGACGGGGCACCCGAACAGCCACGAGCGATCGATCAGCAGCCTGCTGGTGCCGGCTCTGAGAAACAGCGCCCCGACGGCAGAAGGGCGAGCCACCACGGCCAGACCAGAAGCGCGAGGCCCGACTGTTGGTGGCCACCGCATCGAGGCATGCACGCGGTTCCTGACCAGCCGATAGTCGGCGATCAGTATCGCGAGTGCCGGCGCGAGGAACGCCGACGAGCTGGTGCTGCACGTGGCGACCCACGGAGCTCCGCCACCGCGAAGCGCGCACCCGCGACCGCCTGGCCGACGAGAAGGGCTGCCCACCAGTAGGAGCGGAGTGGGAGAGCCCCTTGACCGCTCCGATGGACGACTCGGTCCCACTCCGTCCCAACTGCGGTCATGGCCCCATTCCTTCAACCGACCAGCAACCGTCTTCGAGGACATCGCACCCGACAATGCGCATAAAGATGTTCGCATACCTCCTCGGGATATCCGCTACCACGGTACCCATAATCTGTGGGAGCAGTTGTCTCGGCACGGAATGACAATACTTGGTGTAGATATCGGTGGGACGTTCACCGATATTTATCTTATCGATAATGAAACTGAAGCACAAGCGATTCATAAGGTCAGCACCACGGACGATCCATCCGACGGGGCATTGCGAGGCATCCGCGACATCTGCGAGCTGACCGACACCCCGCCGGGTGAGATCGAGTATCTCCTCCACGGGACGACGATCGCGACGAACGCCGTGGTGGAACACGACGGTGTCCCGACGGGAATGATCACGACCGAGAACTACCGCGATATCACGCATATCGGTCGGCATCAGCGCCCACAGAACTACTCAATTCAACAAGACATCCCGTGGCAATCCATGCCCCTGGTGAAACGACGGCACCGGAAAACGGTCTCCGAGCGGCTTACGCCGCCCGACGGGAGCATCGAACTCCCCCTCGATGAAGACGCGGTCGCCGAGGCGGCAGCCGAATTGAAAGCGGAGGGGATCGACGCCATCGCCGTCTGTTTCCTCTTTTCGTATCTAAACGACGCTCACGAACAACGCGCGAAGGAGATCGTCGAGGAGGTCCATCCTGATGCCTACGTGACCGCCTCCAGTGAGGTGTACGCACAATTCCGAGAGTTCGAACGGTTCACGACTACCGCGATGAACGCGTTCATCGGCCCGGCCGTCACGGAGTATCTGGCCCGGTTCAAGGAGGGCCTCGAAACCTTCGGCATCAGCGCTGATCTCCACATCATGCAGTCGAACGGTGGGATCGCGACCGAAGAGATGGTCGCCAACAAGCCGGTGAGCCTGCTGCTGTCGGGTCCGGCTGCGGGGATTCTCGGCGGGAAGTGGCGAAGCGAGGTGAACACGCCGCCCGACCAGCCGACGAATACAATCACCCTCGATATGGGCGGGACGAGCGCCGATATTGGGATTATCGACGATGGAGAGATCGTCGAGGCAAACGTCCGCGAGACCGAAATTGGGGGCTATCCTGTGCTGGCCCCAATGATCGATATCGAGACGATCGGCGCCGGCGGCGGTAGTATCGCGTATCTCGACCAGGGAGGTGCGTTTCGTGTCGGGCCAAAATCAGCCGGGGCCAATCCCGGGCCGGTAAGCTACGGTCGCGGCGGGTCCGAACCGACGGTGACCGACGCACACGTGACGCTGGGCCGTGTCCGTGAAGGATTTTTCCTCGGCGGAGCGATGGATCTGGCGGTCGATGCGGCCAGAGACGCGGTCGCTGAGCAGATCGCGGACCCGCTCGGGATGGGTCCTGTCGAAGCGAGTCTCGGCATCTTGGACATCGTCAACAACAGTATGGCGAACGCCATCCGAACGAAGACGATCCAGAAGGGCCGCGATCCCGAGCAGTTCACGCTCGTCACGTTCGGCGGCGCAGGGCCGATGCACGCAGCCGATCTCGCCCGCGAGTTGGACATCCCGCGTGCGCTGATTCCGGTGAACCCCGGCGTCCTGTCGGCAGTGGGGCTCTCGACGACGGATCTCCAGTACGACTATAGTAATACTGAGTTCTCCCTGTTCGACGAGGTAACCCACGCGAGCCTTGCCGACACTTACGCGGAGCTGCTCGCGCAAGCGCGGGAGCAGCTCAAAGCGGACGGGGTCGCTCGCGAACAGATACATCTTGAGATGACCGCCGATTGTCGGTACGTCGGGCAGGGATACGAACTCAGTATCCCCGTCGGGACGAACGGGGACGTAGACGAGCTCGAGACCCTTCGCGAGCGGTTCCATCAGGCACACCAAGCCGAGTTCGGACACAACTTCCCGGAGAATCCGATCGAAGTTGTCAACGAACGGGTGACGGGCCACGGTACCCTGCCGTCGTCCGAGCTAGTCGGCCTCCCCGCCGCAACTGAGCCCGTTGAGAACCGTGTTCTCACGACGGAGACCGTCCACTTCCGTCACGATGGCGAGACCGATGCGTACGAGACGCAGTTCTTCGAGCGCTCGTCACTCAGAGCCGGCCATCAGATTCAGGGGCCGGCGATCGTGAGCGAGAAAGACTCGACAATCGTCATCCCGCCGGATTTCACGGCACACGTTCTCGAGTACGGTGATATCGAACTCAACCAAACGGAGTGAGTCAGCATGTCCAGAGAATCCAATCCATCCCAGACGGTTACCGAGCAGACGAGTCCCCTGCTCGAAAGTGACGACCCGGAAGCCGAAATCGATCCCATCACTCGGCGCATCATCGGCGGCAGTCTCATCAACATCTGTGACGAGATGGGGCATAAGCTGACGCGGATGAGCTATTCAAGTATCATCCGTGAATCCGAGGACTTCGGGTGTGCGCTCCTCGACGAACAGGGCCGCCAGCTCTGTGAAACGGACAGCACCCCGCTACAGATGGGACCGATTCCGGCATACGTCAAGGGCGTTATCGAACTCTTCGAAGAGCGAGGCGAGACCTTCACCGACGGGGATGTGATTATCCACAATGACCCCTATTACGGTGCGAGTCACGCCCCGGACTTTGCGCTGATCGTGCCGGTGTTCCACGACGGCGAGCTCACGGCGTTTTCCGTGACGACGGCCCACCACCTCGAGATTGGCGCTGACAAACCGGGCACATGTATCATCGAAACGGTTGATTCGTACAGCGAATCCATCCGACTCGACGCGCTCAAGATCGTCGAAGGTGGCGAACGGAACGAGACGGCCTGGCAGATGATTGCCGACAATATTCGCACCCCGGATATGGTTATGGGCGATATCGAGGCCCAAATCTCCGCGGCCCGGGTCGGCGCGTCACGGCTCAACGACCTCTTTGACGAGCACGGCCACGATACCGTCAAGATCGCCGGTCAAGCGCTGATGCGCTACTCGGAGCGCATGCTGCGAACCGAAATCAAGGACCTCCCAGACGGCACCTACTCCGCCGAAGGGTATATCGACGGCTATCTCGATTCGGAGAACCCGGCTGAGAAGGACATCTTCTTAGCAGTGGATCTGGAGATCGATGGATCCGAGATCTCTGTCGACCTGTCGCGCTGTGACGACCAACTCGATAACAAGCCCATCAATATGCCGTTTGCGGGGACGGTCATTCCGGCCGTCCTCTTGGTGATCCGATCCACCCTTCTCGATACGGAGTCGTTCGAAATGGTCCCGCAGAACGACGGCATCACACGCCCGGTCTCGGTCCACGCTCCCAAGGGGTCGATCGCCAATCCGCGGTTTCCGGCCCCAACCATTGCGCGGTTCACGCCGGGCAACCGGATCGCCGATCTCACCCTCAAAGCGCTCGCGGAGGTCGTGCCGGAGAAAGTGTGCGCCGGTGTCGGGAACCTGAAGGTCGCGACGACGAGTGGGGTCACGGACGATGATGAGTACTGGGTCTACATGGATATCTCGTCGGGCAGCTACGGCGCTCGGCCGACAAAAGATGGACTCGATGCCGTAGACACGCTATATGCGAATACGCGGAATAACCCCATTGAGGATATCGAAACCCACTACCCCCTGCGGGTGAGCCGATACGAGCTGCGTGAAGACCAAGAAGGAGCTGGTGAATATCGCGGTGGGTACGGACCGATCCGCGAACTGCAGTATCAGAGCGACGGGCGACTCTCGATCGAAGGTGACGGGAGCAAATATCCGCCGTGGGGGTTCGCTGGCGGTGAGGATGGCTCTCCTGGTGCCCTTCTCGTGGAGGATGAAATTGACGAGTCGACGCCTCGGTCAAAGCTATCCAACAAACCGATTTCGAACGGGCAGCGAATCACGCTGATTGGACCATGCGGCGGCGGCTGGGGCGATCCGCTCGACCGACCCCCCGAAAAGGTCCGTGAAGACGTTGTCGACGATCTCGTCAGCGAGGAGCGTGCCAAGGACGTCTATGGGGTCGTTCTTACCGAGTCGCAGGAGGTAGATCTGGAAGCGACTACCAACCTCCGCGACCAGAAGCGCTAGAGCACCCGCCCGTCCCCTGCTTGAAATGGGTGGATGATCTCGGTGTATTCGATCACACCACTCGTGTTCGAGCTCCCGAACGTTCTCAGTGGGCCTGACAGGAACGCTGACGGGGTGGGCATGTTTGGTGGCAGTGTGGTGAGGGTGTTTTCCTGGTGGTTGATCTTCGCTGTGGTTGCGGTCGGAGTCGCGGGCCTTGGCTACTTCGCGAACAAATACGCGAAGAAGAACCGTCGACACGCACACCGTCTGACCCCCAGCTCCTCGTGCTAGCGCCCCTTCTCAGAGATTCGGAACAATGACGATGTATCGTTCAACCCCGAGTTCGACCCGCTCAGTGCGGAGTGCCCCTCGGTCACACTCCCAGCTCGCAGCTGCCCTGAAAAGACGACCACGCAGATGACCGATGGGACCGGCGCGACAAACAGGAGCTAACTAAGTAGCTGGGAGGGTCAGTCGGACGCGTACTCAAGGGTTGCATCCTCGTCAGTGTCCTCGCCCTCTTGCAGCCGCCGTTCGGCCTCGTCCCGATCCTCAGGATACCCAACGTCGATGCGCCACCCCTCTAATCCGATCGCGTCGATCGTCCGCCCCGACTGAATGAGTAAGTCGATCGCTTCACTGATCTCGTACTCGCCGCGATTGGATGGCTGCACCAGCTGGCAGGCGTGGAAGATGGCGGGCGAAAAGGTATAGAACCCGGTCATCACCAGATTCGACGGCGGATCCGCAGGCTTCTCCACGACATCGGTCACTTCGCCGAATTTGTTCGTCTCGCAGACCCCGTACCGACTCGCCTCCTCCCACGGCACGTCCTCGACCAAGAACGCAGCGTCCGCCCGGTCCTCCTGTTGTCGCCGGACGACATCCTCGAGGTTCGCCTGGAAGATATTGTCTCCGAGGATGAGCATGAAGTCATCGTCGACGTGCTCTTCGACGGTCAACAGCGCGTGTGCGAGCCCCTTCTGCTCGCGCTGATGGCAGTAGGTGATCGGCACCCCCTCGTAGGCGTCACCGTAGTGGTCGATGATTTGCTCTTTGAGATAGCCGACAACGACGATCAGCTCAGTTGCACCGAGGTCGACGAGCTGCTCGAAACAGTGGGTCAGAATCGGTTCCCCGTCGATTTCAACGAGGCCTTTTGGTTTGTCTTCAGTCAGTGGTCGCAGCCGTGTCCCCTTCCCTGCAGCCAGTACAACTGCTTGCATACCAATCCAATGATAGTATCGAGTCAAGTATTTTCTGATCATGGAGAATGTATCACTGCGGTATCAGTACGTTCAGACAGGGGGCCACGAGCACACCATCGACTGCACCGCACCGGGATTGGCCGCGACTCCCTGAAGATTTCAGGCCTTGTGCGGCGACCGTGTCAGCGAGAGACTCACGGCCACGACGTCCTCCGCTACCATCCCGGGGACCGACGGCTCTTTCCGCGCGAAAGGGCGCCAACGGCTGGATTGCTCTGAGTCACTTCGAGGCGGTCGCCGAGGCTTCGGGTGCGCCATTCACCGAGAAGTCCAACCGTCGGTCCGTTGTCCGTCAGAGCACCGCCATGCCACCGAGCATTCCTGAGGCCCAGCTACCTCTCGCGAGTCCACCGTGCTCACCAGCGACTGGCGCGACCGGCCCTCCACCTCGGTGTCACTGTCGTTCTCCTAGGGGGCGTTCGTCGGGGTGGTCGTCTCCGCTGGCGCCCTTGAGCCATCGCCGGAATACAAGGCCTACCCGGATGTGGACGACCTCGGGGCGAACGCCGATGACGACGTCGGTCAGGAGGTCGCGGTCAGTGGCGTCGTCGAGACGGACCCAGTTTTCAGTGCGGTCGCTCCCGAGGGTGGGTCTACGGCCGGCGACCGCGGGTGGACCGGCGACGGGCCCACGATGCGGCTATCGATCGAGATATGCGACGCCGTCGGCTGAGCACTTCAGTATGAACGTGAGAGCGGTCCAGGACGGCTCGTGAGAGCTCTCGACGCCCTTGCGGCGGCTCCACGCCTGCAACCACATGATACGCTTCGATCGACCGTCAAAACCGGTGTAATTTCGCTGAGAAGGAGCGGAGCTACAAGGAGGAGGAATCGGCTGGGCGACCCCTGTCGGATTAGCTGCGATTATGACAGTGCACCAATTCTACGGCTATACCCTCCCGAACTCGTGGAGATGACTCGGAGTAGCCGCCAGTAAATACCGAACAGAGTTGGAATAGTTGTAACCCAAACCTGGTGGAACAAGACTGTCGGATTCGGTCCCACCGACTCCCGCTGGAGTTTATTGGTGCTTTCGAGACTCGACCGTGGACGAGTCCACCTCACAAATACCGAACGCACCACCAGAAGATTAGTATTCTGTCTGCTGGAATAAAGTAGGTATTAGTACTCGACTATCGATGGTAGGCGTATGTCAGGTCAAAACATGTCTCGGACCGTGAAGACGGCCGATACGGTCTTCACGATTATTGAAACGCTGCAGAAGCAAGATGGGTGTACGGTCACGAGGTTAGCCGACGAGCTCGACCTCGCGAAAAGTACCGTTCACGCCTATCTTGCGACCCTCGAGCGAAAGGAGTACGTGACGAAGGAGGACAAGACCTACCATTTGAGTCTCAAGTTTCTCGATCATGGGATGTATACGATGCGGAACAACGCGGTCGCGTCGGTTGCCCGTCCGAGCCTCGAACAAACGGCCGACGAGACGGGCGAGGTCGTTTGGCTCATCGTCGAGGAACACGGCCGGGCTGTGTACGTGGACCGGGCCAAAGGCGAGAAGGCGGTCCAGACGAGTGGCCACCGCGGCTTGCGTACGTATCTCCACTTTCTCGCGGCCGGGAAGGCGATTCTTGCCAATCTCGATGAGAAAACGGTAGCGGGGATCATCGACCGGCATGGGTTGCCCGCCCAGACCGGGAACACGATCACCGACCGGGAGCGGCTATTCGAGGAACTCCAGCGCGTTCGGGACCAGGGCTATGCGTATAACAACGCTGAGGAAGTAGAAGGGGTCCGGGCGATTGGTGCGCCCATTACGCAGAATGGGACGGTCTATGCTGGCGTGAGTATCGCCGGCCCAACGGCTCGACTGCAGGATGCCGAATACGAACAACGGATGCGCCAAGCGGTCATCGAAGCCGCGAATACGATCGAGTTGAATCTCGAGTACTGATCGCACGGCGATATCTCAGTCGGGGGGGGAAGACCGCGCGTGGTGGTGGCGCGAAGGGGGTGGAGTAAAGGCCGGGCGGGAATGGGGGCCGTGTTCGGCCACCCACGCGGTATAAGGGTGTTTCTCGAGTGACGTGTGGTATGTCCACAATTGCAGTGGATGTCGGTGGGACACACACCGACCTGTACGGGTGGTTGAGCGATGAACAACGGGCGGTCCAGGAGAAAGTCCCGACGACGGCCGGTGATCCGACCGAGGGCGTCATGCACGCGCTGCAAGCGGCGGACGTCGATCTGACGGCAGTGGACACGTTCATGCACGGGAGTACGATCGCCACGAACGCGGTCATTGAAGGGGAGTATGCGGCGACGCCGTTCATTACGACCGACGGCTTTCGTGATCTCATCGAGATCGGCCGGTATCACCGCGAGGAGTTGTACAATCCGTATCAATCGAAACCGGCACCCCTGACGGCGCGGCGCCACCGCTTTACGGTGCCTGAACGGATTGACGAAACCGGCGACGTCACGACTGCTTTGGACGAACAGGCCGTGTATGACCTCGCCGACCAGTTCCAACGAGATGAAATCCGTAGCGTCGCGGTTGGGTTTCTCAACTCGTATACGAACCCCGAACACGAATATCGGGTCAAAGAGATCCTTGAGGAGAAGGTCGATGACCTCTACGTCGCGATTTCGTCAGAACTAAGCCGGAAACTCGGCTCGATTGCACGGTTCAATAGCACGATTATGAACGCCGCCCTCGAGCCCGTCATGGCGGGGTATCTAGATAAACTCGACCGGAAACTCGCCGACGAAGGCTTTCGGGGCTCGTTCTACGTGATCCGGTCGGACGGCGGCGTTGCCGGGACGGCGAAGGCGAAACGGCAGGCCGAATCGACCATCCTCTCTGGGCCCGCCGCAGGCGTGAGGGAGCCAAGCGATCGGCGACGTCCTCGGGCAATCGAACGTCATCGGCATGGATATGGGCGGAACGTCGACGGACGTCTCGCTGATCGAGGAGGGCGAGCCGCTCATTACAACGGAATACGAGGTCAAATTCGACATTCCGTTGGTCAAGCCGATGCTCGATGTGACCACCATCGGCTCCGGTGGTGGTAGTATCGCGTGGATCGACGAGGGCGGCTCACTGCGGGTCGGCCCCCAGAGTGCGGGTGCCGATCCGGGGCCGGTCTGCTATGGGCAGGGCGGCACTGAGCCCACGATCACCGACGCCCACCTCGTACTCGGGCGGCTCGATCCGGAGACCTTTCTGGGCGGCAAGCGCTCGCTCAACAAGGAGGCTGCGTCGCAGGCGATCGAAGACCTCGCCGGGCGGCTGGGAATGGACGTCCTCGAGGCGGCGGAAGGTATCCTGAAGATCGCGAACGAAAACATGGCCGCGGCCGTCCGTGAGACGACGATCGAGCGCGGGCAGGATCCGCGCGACTATTACCTCGTCGGCTTCGGTGGCTGTGGACCGATGCATGCAGCCGAGGTTGCCGGGAGCCTTGACGTCACCTCCGTCGTGGTACCGAGCGCCTCGGGGGTCCTCTCGGCGGTCGGAGGCACGATGATGGATATCCAACATAATGATGATAAGACGTTCTACACCCCCGTCGAAGCAGTCGACCCGTCCACGTTAGCGGCCGAATTCCAGGAACTCGAACGGGCGATCCGGGAGACGTTCGACGAGGAGGGATTGACCCGTCGGACGTCGACGTCGAGCGGGTGGCAGAGATGCGGTACGTGGGCCAGACCTACGAAGTCGATGTCCCCGTCCCCGCCGGCAGCCTCGACTCGGCGACCATCACCCGACTGCTGGAGACGTTCCACGAGCGCCACGAACAGGAGTACGGGATCGCCTCCGACCAATTCCCTGTGACGTTCGTGAATCTGCGGGCCGTCGGACGCAAGCAAACGGTCGAACACGAGTTCCGAAGCCCGAGTACAACCGCCAGCGGTGGAGACGTCACCGACACCCGGGAGGTATATTTCGACGGCGAATGGCAGACCACGTCGATCTACTATCGGGACGGGCTCGAACCCGCGTCGGAACTTGAGGGGCCGGCCATCATCGAGGACGCTCACTCGACGATCACCCTCAATCCGGGAATGAACGCGGCGGTCGACGACCACGAGAACATCGTTATCACCACGAAGTAATGGAGAATTCAACAATGGCTCAAACATCAGAACGGAAAACCGACATCGATGCAGTGACCTTCGAAGTACTGCGGAGCGCGTTCGAACACACCGCAGATCGGATGAGTACGGTGCTCCAGCGCACGTCGTTCTCGCCGATCATCTATGATATGGTGGACTTCTCGAACGCGATCTTCACACCGGACGTCGATCTGGTCGGGCAAACGGCGAACTGCCCGGTCCACCTCGCGGCCATGCACTTCAGTGCCGAAGCCTCGCTCGCGGAGTTCGGCGTTG